>CADCIO010000024.1 GCA_902801475.1 uncultured Bacteroidales bacterium | reverse complement strand
CTGCGCCTCCTGCTGAGGCTGGGATAAACAATAATTACCAATAATTGCCAATAATTGGTTCCAATAATAAACATGTGATTCGTGAAAATTATTGGACAAAATTATTGGCAATTATTGGTAATTTTTGTTTTTCGAGACACCCGCAGGTGTCGCGAGCAGAGTCGTTCGTGTTTTCGAGACACCCGCAGGTGTCGCGAGCAGAGTCGTTATTTCTTCTCCATCTTGTCGAAGAGCATGATGAGCAGGGAGCCGAGGATGCCGGCTGAGAGGGAGCCGAGCAGGACGGCGATCTTGCCGGAGGAGCGGAGCATGTCGGTGGCTTCGGGGGTGAGTTCGCCGAAGGAGAGGGTGTCGACGAAGATGGCCATGGTGAAGCCGATGCCGCCGAGGCAGGCTACGGCGAAGAGCATTTTCCAGGTGGCTCCTTCGGGCATGGCGCCAACTTTGCACTTGATGGCGATGAAGGAGGCGAGGGTGATGCCGATGGGTTTCCCGAGGAGGAGTCCGAAGAAGATGCCCATGCCGACGAGTCCTACGCCTTCGAGTGGGAGGGCCTGGAAGATGTTGAAGAAGCTGATGTCGGGGATGACGACGCCGGCGTTGGCGAGGGCGAAGATGGGCATGATGAGGAAGTTGACCCAGGGGTTGAGCACGTGCTCAAGTCGGTAGGACATGCCGATGGAGTTGTTGGTGATGTAGCTGATGCGGCGCAGGCAGTGGCGCTGTGGACCGTTGGGGAAGGGCACGCCCTGCTCGAGGGGGTCGTCGTCGTAGCGGGTGATGCGGTTGAGGTATTTGCGGTTGCTGCGGTCGAGGTAGGATCGGCTGAAGCGTGCGTCCATGGGGATCATGAATGCCATGACGACGCCGGACATGGTGGAGTGGATGCCTGAGTAGTAGAAGAGGAACCAGACGACGATGGCGGGGATGAGGTAGAACATCATGCGCTTTTCGCCGAGGCGGTTCATGATGCGGATGGCGATGATGAGGAGGATGGCGATGATGAGGAGGGGGAGGTTGATGTTGCCGCCGTAGAAGATGGCGACGACGAGGATGGCTCCGAGGTCGTCGGCGATGGCGAGGGCGGTGAGGAATATCTTGAGGGAGACGGGCACTTTGTTGCCGAGGATGGACATGATGCCGACGGCGAAGGCGATGTCGGTGGCTGTGGGGATTCCCCATCCGCCGGCGGTGGTGGTGCCGATATTAAAGAGTGTGTAGAAGAGGGCTGGGACTGCCATTCCGCCTGCGGCCGCGATGACGGGCAGCAGGGCTTTCTTCACGCTGGAGAGCTCGCCGCAGACGACTTCGCGCTTGATTTCGAGTCCGACGGTGAAGAAGAAGATGACCATGAGGATGTCGTTGATGAATTTCTCGACGGTCATGTCCTGGGGGAAGCTGATGGTGAATGTCTCGTTGGAGATGGTCATGGAGAGGCTGGTCTCGAGGAACTCGTGATAGAAGTGCGCCGTGGCTGGCAGGTTGGCCAGGAGCATGGCGATGATGACGCACACGAGCAGCGTGACGCCGCCTGCCCATGGTTGTTTCTGGAAATTGGTCTGAGAGAGCTTCATGGAGTGAAGCCCCTTAGTCCATGTGTACAATGGAATAAGTCGCATAAAAACAATCTTTTTTTATATCTTACCTTTATTATTTTTGTTCCTTCTGGAGGTACATCTTGGGCGTTTCGTTGGTGACGCGCTTGAAGAAGCGGCTGAAACTGCTCACGGTGGGGAAGTGGAGGGCATCGCTGGTTTCGCTCAGGCTGTAGTGGTGGACCAGTATCATCGCCTTGGCTTTCTGGATGACTGCCTCGTCGATCCATGCGGAGGCGTTCTTCCTGCTGTAGCATGTGCAGACGTAGGAGAGGTATTTGCTGGAGATGCCGAGGGTGTTGGCGTAGAACAGCACGGTGCGGTGCTCGACGGCGTGCTTGTTGAGCAGGGAGAGGAATCGGCAATAGACGTCGTACTGGCGGGAATTGCTGTTGCCCTCGAGCGGCAGCGGGTCGTATTTGTGTATGTTGATGTTCTTGACCATCATGGCGTTGAGCAGGCATCGAACGTATTCAGCCTTGTACACGTAGTCGGGGCCACGGAGGTCGCGCTTGATGTCGGTGTAGATGCGCAGCATGTCCTGCATCTGCAGGGCGGATACGGGTGTGATGAAGTGCTGAAGGGACAGGCGCGCATTGCTGTAGGTGAGTCCTACCTCTTTAAAGATTTGGTTGGTGAGCTTGGGGTAGGTGACCACCATGAAGTAGCGTGAGTTTGGATTGACGAACTTGAGCTTGAACGTGTTCTCAGGCATGATGTTGACGACGGTGCTATGTGTCACAGTCTTTTCCTTGCCGTTGATCACGATGGCTACTTCCCCTTCCATCAGATAGAAGTTGATGCTCTGGTAAATTCTGGTGGAAGGAGCATCGTGCAGCTGTGCGAGGGGATTGCTCTCGTTGAACGTGTCGAACAGGAGCATATTGTCCTTGGTTCCCGCTGAAGGGATGATGTCTTCGCGTGAGAAGATGTCCACGTATTCCACGAATCGGGGGGTGTGGCGCATGGTCTTGTTGAATGTTGAATCGGTCATGGCTTATTTCTCCTTGTTCTGTTGTATGAAACTGATGGACCTGATGTTGTTCTGCTTGAGATATGCATTGGGCGACATGCCCGTGATGCGCTTGAAGTAGCGTCCGAAGAAACTCTGGCTCTGGAAATTGTATTCCAGGCTGACTTTCTTGATGTTATACTCGTTGTTGTAAAGTGTCTGTTTAATGGCATACACCACGTACTGGTCGATGGCCTGAGATGCGGTCAGGTTGGTGTATTTATGAACGATGGTGGACAGGTACTTGGGTGTGATGCCAAGTGTTTTGGCATAGAACTGCACGGCGCGCTCTTCCTTGTGATACTGGTTGAGCAGTTTGAGAAACTCGTTGAAGAACGCAAACTGTCGGCTGTTTTTCACATAGTTGACGGGCTCTGTGCCACCAAGTAAAGAGAAGAATTTCGCCACGTAGGCTCCCAAATAAGCTCTGAGGACGACTTCCTTCCTGGGGTAGTCTTCTTGCTGGTGCTCTCGTTTGATGCGCTTGTAGCATTCGAGCATGATGGCAGTTTTCTCTGGGGTGAAACGGACATGGCGGAACTTGAAGGCTTGATAATGAAGCCTGTTGAGCACGTTGGTGCGCTTGTAGATGTCTGCCATCAAGTAGCTGCTGGTGAGGAAGGTGAAGAAGGTGCATCGGGACTCTTCGACAGTCACGCTCATGCAAGGCATGACTGCGAGGTATTCGTTGGCCTTCATCTCGATGCGAGTGCCCGACACAATCAGGCGGAGTGTGCCTCGGAGTACAACCGTGACATAAACGTACTCGGAATTGTAGATCTCTTCACGGGCATGGATGACAGGATCCTCTCTTTGGTCGAGATTATCCATGATGGTGTATTTCCCGTCATAGGAAGAGAAATACGCACTTTGTGCATCCGCTTTAGTAATAAGGTCTCCTTTTAATATCATTAGTCTATGAGTCTAGTATCATTAGTCTATGAGTCGTTTTGGGCTGCACGCAGTATCAATGTGGTGGCTCCGATGGTGATGATGGCTCCGTCTTCAAGGTTGATGCGGTCGACATCACGCAAGATGTCGTTCATGTAGAAGGTGCCTGTGTCACTGGGAGCGTCGCGCAGGATATACTGCAGTTTCCCTTGTTTATTCTTTTTCACCGTGATGACACAATGGAAGGTGTCGATGCTGGGGTCGCGGGTGTCGATGGGCTTGTTGATGTTGGTGCCCTTCACATATCTGCCAAACTCGTTTTCGCCCAAATCCAGAGGGATGACCTGCTTGTAAGCGAAGCGATTCTCCACCACCACGATGCTACCGTAGTCTTCATTGTATGCATGCTCGTCGAGGGTCTTTTCCTCATGGCGGTTGGCGAGCTTGGACTTTCCGATGCGGATGCCGAATTCCTTCTTGCAATGCTGGCACACAAAGACTAAGGACTGGCCGTCGGTGTATTGGGTTTCGTCAAAGACGATGTAGTGATCACATTTTGGGCATCTGACTCTCTTCATACCATCCTTCTTTAGTTTTACTGATGAAGTGAAGGATTAAAGCTCGAGGATCCATGCCTCGGCAAATTCAGAACTCTCCTTGCGCAGTGACGTTAAGGCTTGCTGTGCCGTAGCTTCGTCGGCGTAGTTGGAGTAGAGGATGCGACTGACTTTGCCATTCTTCACATAGCGTGCCTGGTCAAAGCCGTCCTTAGCGAGGGTCTTGATGTAGCGCTCTGCATTATCTTGGCTCACGTAGGTGGCGAGGACAATGGTGAACTTGGCTTCGTCAGCCTTTGCAGGAGCTTCCGTTTTTGCGATCTCCTTTGTTTCTGCCTTTGTATCCTCCTTTGTTTCCACTTTTGTATCGACCTTTGCTTCCACCTTTGTCTCCACCTTTGGCTGCGTTGGCTGTGCAACAGGAGTGGCAGGATGGGTTTTAGTGGTCACTTTGTCCATCGTCGGGAATGCTGCCATCACGGTGTCGGATCCGTTGTTCACACCATTCATCGTCAGATAGGAGAAACAGAAGAACAAAAGCACGGCTGCTGCAGCAGAGATGCCGAAATCGAGCCAGCGGCGGTTGAGGTGGATGACCACATCCTTCCGTTGTCTGTTGTCTCTTGTCTCTTGTTCGTTGTCCTTCTTGGCTATATGCATCGAAGCAGCGGCTTGCAGGGTGCGCTGGATGTCTTTCTCCTTGATGACGTTCTGCAGCGACTTCATCTCATAAGAATAGAGTCCATAGAGAGAAGGTGTGAGTGCGCCTGTTTCTGGTGCAACGAAAGAGATGTTCTGGTTGAGTCCCTTCTTGAGGGTACCTATGTTCTCCAATTCATATTCGCCCTTCATCTCCAGTTCGTACATCATCTTCCCCAAATCCTTTTCCATTTGCAAGTTAGCAGAAGGATAGGATGTGTCGTAAGCAGTCATGTACGACTGTACGAGTAGGCCGTCGTTGACTTGCAGCTGCTGATTAAAACCTATCGTGCGATAAGGTGGCAAAAAAAGATGCTCCTCTCCTCCTGTGTATCGCGCATCGGCATGGTTGGCTATGAACCCACCAAGTCCTGGCACAATCACGCAGTCGTGTTCGAGCAGCAATAATTCAATATGTCTCGCTAAAGAAATCATGTGACAAAGATAGGGCAATTTTTTGGAACTTTTGCAAATTTTACGGCATTTTTTTATAAAAATGTTCGTTTTTTCCTCATTTGCTATTGTTTTATGCATGAAAAAGAGCCGCATGAAACCATGCAGCCCAAATTCTTTCTCTTTTTTCCTGTTCTTTATTCAGCAGGAGCCTGTGTACCTGTTGCAGGGAATGTTGGTACATTTTCTGCATCAGTTGACTGAGCGGGAGCAGCGATGTTGATAGGAGCCTCTTCTACAGTCTGCTTTGTGATGAAAGCTGCAGAAACGATGCTGAGCACAACCATAGCAACAGCTAAGCCCCAAGTTGCCTTCTCGAGGAAGTCCGTTGTTTTGCGAACACCCATAATCTGATTTGAAGAGGCGAAGCTGGATGCGAGACCACCGCCCTTTGATTCCTGAATAAGAACAATTCCACACATCAAGATAGATGCGAGAATGACGAGTACGATAATTAAGTAGTACATTTTATTTGTTTGTTTTTGTTAATTTACTGTTTGTTTTTGATTAAAATTAACGACTGAAAATCACCGATTTTGCTTCAGGAGTGCTTCCAGCAGATAAATTTGCGCTGCAAAGTTAGAACTTTTTTTCGGATTATTCAAAGAAATCTTGCGTAATATTTCCAAAGCTTGCTGATATCTGCCCTGTTTTATATAAATGTTGACCATACTTTCGGTATAAACCTCCTCTTCTTCCACAGAAAATTCGGGCGAAGAGAACTCGTTGTCATCCATGTCGGGAATGTCCACTCGTTGTTTTCCCTTCGTCTCTTCGATGAAGTTGTCAATGAGTTCTGATCCCTTCAATTTTGGGGTCCCATCTTCTTTTTCTTCTTCCGATGGCTCAGAGGCATGATCTTCCTGTTGCATCAAGTATGAGGCATAATCCTTGGTCAAATCAATCAATGAGGGTTGCTCTCTTTGGGGACCATGATCCTCGTCGGTCTCGATGCCTCCTTTGTTTAGGAAGCGATCAATGAGTGAGATGGTTCTCGTACCCTCATCCTCCGTTTCGATGCTGATGTCGTTGCTGTGGGTCGGTAGTGTATAATTGACACCTTCCGTCAGCATGAAGAGGGCAGTACGGTCGGGAACGAAAGAACTTGCCTTCCTTAACTCGGCACCAAAATCCTGTGAGTGCAGCTTGTAGAGGTTGGAGATGTAGAGCAGACGCACCACTTGGAAGAAGGGGTACTTTTCCACCAGCGCTTTCAACTTAGGCAAGGTTTCCGCATTGAGTTTTGAAGGGTCTTCTATCAGTTCTTTTATGTTCATTATTCTATTTAAATAGATTGTGTCTATTGTCTGTTTACCAGATAGCTACAGTCGCGTTGAATATTTGATCAACGATGTTGTCAATCATTTCCTGCACCAGTTCTTCTTGTACAGCTGCAAGTTGCTTGGAGGAGTCGTATTCAGTGGTGGCACTGAAACGTTGTTCGAAGTCTTGATCATGCTTCTTGGTGTTGACAAACCGTACGTTCACGACAATTTTCAACTGCACTTGCGTGGAATATCCGTCGGAGCCAATACTTTTATTGGTTTGGCTATATTCAACTATTTCACCCGATAACTGTAGGTCGCCGTCTCGTTTCAACACTTTTAGCTTGGTCTTTTGTGCATAGATATCGCTAATGGTGTTGTAAAACATGGACTCCATCGGGCTCCATACATAGTTGGCACGAATGGGGAATTTGTCGAGGCTGATGCTCTTGATCTTGGTGTAGTCAATGCTTGTACCCGTGAACTTGTAGCTCACAGTACATGCAGTCAAAACGCCGACCAGCATCACGCTCAATATGATGGTGAATCTTTTCATTCCCTTAGACAATTTACATCTCATCATATTTCCAGCCCGTAGTCTTTGATTTTTCTATACAGCGTGCGTTCTGAGATGTCCAGTTCTTGTGCCGTCTTCTTGCGATTGCCATTGTTGCGTTGAAGAGACTCGATGATGTTCTTCTTCATCAGTTCCTTGTTCGACATGGGTGCTTCCTCTATTGTTTCAATGTCTTCCACATCCTGAATATGATGGCTCTCGTATGGTATGCTGCTGGTGGGAGCATAGCGCTGCTCGTTGACGATGTAAGGTTGTGGTTCACGTATTGTTTCCATGTTGCTGTGTACCAACTCCTTCAAGTCTTTCACTTCCTTGCCGATGCTTGACAACAATTGGAAGAGCATGTCACGTTCCTTCTCGTAGCTGTGGGCTTCGGCTGCGTGCTCCATGCGGTTGGCGCCATGCAACACCAATCCTGTTTCGCCGAGAGAATCGTCTGTCACGCCATAACTCCTCAGAATTTCGGGTGTGATTTCCCGTTCCTGGCTAATGATGCTGATTTGTTCAACCAGATTGCGTAATTGACGAATGTTTCCGGGCCACTTATACCTTAATAATAAGACGCGAGCGTCTTCTGTCAGGCGTACAGGTTCGATGCGGTATTTCTGTGAGATGTCGTAGGCAAACTTTCTGAAGAGCAATTCTATATCCCTGCCTCTCTCTCTGAGTGGAGGCATATTGATGGGGATTGTGTTCAGTCGGTAATAAAGATCTTCTCTGAACTTGCCTTCACGAATGGCCTTTTGCATATTTACGTTTGTAGCAGCTACAATCCTTACGTCCGTCTTCCTCACTTCACTTTCACCCACACGGATGTATTCGCCAGTTTCCAGCACACGTAGCAATCGTGCCTGAGTTGCTAATGGCAGTTCACCTACTTCATCCAGAAAGAGCGTTCCCTTGTTTGCCACACTGAAATAGCCTTCTCGGTCATCCAAAGCACCCGTGAACGAGCCTTTCTTGTGCCCGAACAATTCCGAGTCAATCGTGCCCTCCGGTAACGAACCGCAATTGATGGCAAAGTATTTGTTATGCTTTCGTGTCGAATTGTCGTGAATCACCCTTGGCAGCACCTCCTTACCGACACCGCTTTCGCCATAAATCAGCACAGACAATTCTGTCGGCGCAACCTGAATGGCTACGTCGATGCTTCGGTTCAGCCCCTCATAGTTGCCCACAATGCCATACCGCTGCTTCACCTGTTGTATGATTTTCTCGTCCATAAGAGTTCTCTTTTGGTTTTTGAAGTTGTACTTCTAACCATCTTTTGGAAAAACGTGACAAAATTAGTGATTATTTTCCAGACGACAATGACTTTTTGTCAGTTTTTAACAGAAACAGCTCTTTTTGTCTCTGTTCTTTAGCTGTACACTTCACTATAGCCCCAAACGGAACTTGGCTCCAGCCATAACCCACACACCTGGTTGCTTCACATTGGCATAATCGTAGTATGGGTGGTTGGTGAGATTGTTTGCTTGGAGATAGAGAGTGTAGTGAGGTTTTGTCCATTGCACTTTGAGGTCGAGTGTAGCGTAGGTGCCATAGCTCTGATGTTCGCCTGTCAGGGCGTTCTCGAAATCTCCTTCACGGTTTTTGATGGTGAAATCCCATTGCGCTGTAAGTTGATTGAAGATACGATGATTGAGTGAGGCAACGAACTTGTGACGCAGGAATGTCATGCGTGAAACATAGTTGGCGTCATGTTCTTTATGGACGCGGTATTTATAGTTGTAGCAGTAGCTGAGGGTAAGTCTCTGCAAGAAGAAGTTTTCACCCCAGCGATTGGTGAAATCGAATGCGGTCAATACTTCTGCGCCGATGTTGTCGATGTCGCTGTTCGCAGTAGTATAGAAGGTGTCATCGCCGTATTTCACCCAGTCAATCATGTCAGTACCGTGCCGATAGAAGCTTTTGGCTTGCAGTTGATAGAAGGAGCCTGTATAGGAAGTTCCGAGATGCCAGTCTGTGCTTTTTTCGGGTTTCAGTTGGAGATTACCTTGCAGCCCTGGACCATTGTAGTAAATGTCTGTGTATGTTGGGGTTCTAAGACTCTTGTTGAAGGATGCAAAGAGTTTCCATTGACAGGTGGGGCACCATGATAGATCGATGCCAGGATAGACGTTCATGCTTCCTTCTACGGCGGTGTTGTGGTTGGCGAGCATGCCGATGGAGATGGTGAGATGCTCCAGCAAGACATCGTGCTCAAAATAGAGGCTGAGATTGCTGCGCCCGTCCTTATATATATAATATGTGTCGTGACCAGGCACTTTGTATTTGTGTCGGTCTGCTTCCGGGATTTCTTTTCCGAGACGTGTGGAGAGGATGTTCTCACGACGGAACTCAATGCCAATAGCGGTCTTGCCGAGTGCCCATGTGGTGTAGGCATTGGCGTTGGCACCATAGACATTGGTCTGATGGAAATTCTGATAGGCTTGGGGATTGGCTCGTCGCCAGACATAATGGTCGAGGGAACGGTTCCAGTATAGCTGCATGGGTACATGAACTCGTCCCTTGTATTCGGCTCGTGCAGCAATGAGATAGCGGCGGTCTTCCTCATATTGTGTGTCTGAGCCTGTGCCGTAGAACGTGTTGGCTCCGTAGTTCATCGTGCTCAATCCCGCTTGAAGTGTCGCATCGAAGATTTCGCTTTGGAATTTTCCGTTCCAATAGACATTGCCCTTGTTGAAGTCGTCGTTTGATGTGCCACCATCGCTGCGGGCATAGCCGCCGCTGATGCGATGATTGAAGCAATTTGTTTTCATAGCCAGAAAGGCGTTGGTTCCAAAGGTTCCGTATGAGCCTCCTTGCAAATGGACACCCAAACTGCTTTCGGATTCAGTCCGTGTGACAATGTTGATGGCTCCGGCGAAGGCTTGACTGCCATAGATGCGGCTGGCTCCTCCTTCGATGATTTCTATCCGCTCAATGTCATCGACGTTGACAGGAAGGTCAACGGTCAGATGTCCCGTGTGAGGATTGCTGATATTGATACCGTTGAGCAGGACAGTGAGCTGGTCTTCCGTACCTCCGTTCACGCCGATGTCGGTCTGAATGCCGAAGCCTCCACGTTGCCTGACGTCAACTCCTGCAGCGAGTTTCAGCAGGTCGTTGACAGATTGGGCACTGGAGGCTTCGATGTCCTGTCGGTTAATCACTTGTACGAGGCGAACGGATTTGTCGGCAGGGAGCGGCGCACGGGTGGCAGCCACTTCCACTTCGCCGAGCAGCAGTCCGTCTTCTCGGTCAGGAGCCGTCATTTCCTGCTCCTCTTCATTGTTGTGTTCCATACTCATGGCCATGATGGCTGCTGATGAGTCGGGACATGTTACAGCCAAGGTGGCAACGCTGAGCACGCTGATGCGGATTTCTCTCTTCAAAGAAAGGAAAATGGCATCGCCGTGACGTGTGAAATGGTGCCAAACGATAGCTTTTGTTTTCTGATTGAATGCTTTTTTCATTTTTTTTGAGTTTTTAGTTATTATATTGCTTTGGAATGTCCCTACACTCTGCAAGAACATTTTCGAAGCCTTTGGTTAGCGCTGTTTCAAGTTTCTTTCTGCGTCCATGCGAAGGAAAATGAAAAGCAACAGCGTGAATCCCCACAGCGATGAGCCTCCGTAGGAAAAGAAGGGGAGGGGAATGCCGATGACGGGTGTGAGACCCAGCACCATGCCCACGTTGATGAACAGGTGGAAGAGGAAGATGCAGAGCACGCAATACCCATAGACTCGTCCCATTGTGTCAGTTTGTCGTTCCGCTACGGCAATGAGTCGCCAGATGAAGAACAGATAAACGATGAGCACACCAGCCGAGCCGATGAAACCCTCCTCCTCACCGACGGTGCAGAAGATGAAGTCGGTATGTTGTTCTGGCACATAGCGGAGTTTGGTCTGTGTGCCATTGAGGAATCCCTTACCAAACAATCCGCCTGAACCAATGGCAATTTTTGCCTGATTGACGTTGTAGCCAGCTCCACGCGGATCGTCCTTCATGCCCAGCAGCACCTCGATACGGATGCGCTGATGGTCACCAAGATGTTCGAAAAGCGTATCGGTGATATAATAGAAAGCTGTAGAACCGATAGCGAATAGGGCGATAAGCGAATAACGCACGAGACGGGTATAGAATGCTAAACCGACGATGTAGCCAATCATAAGAATGCAGAGGACGAGCATCACGTAACAGACATTGAACGGGATGACATAAAGCGAGAAAATCATGGCCAGCAAAGTGCCGCCGAAGCATATGTATGCCATCAACTTCACGGCAAAAAGGTTTTTGCAGTACACCCAAACCATGCCGATAGTGAAAATCATTGCCAGCAGCAAAACCGTAAACTCACCGATGGACACGGGCATGTTGGCAATATAATCTTCGCTGAATTTCATACCCACCACAAAATAGACGACGCAAGCAAATCCTGTGAACAGCAAAGAACCAGTCATTCCCTCACGATAAAGCATCAGGAAAAAAGCGAAATAGACGAGCGCGGAACCAGTTTCCTTCTGAGCGATGATGAGCAACATCGGGAGAATAATTAAGGCTATCGCAATGCCAATGTCCTTGGTCTTGCGAATGGTGAAGCCATACTTGTCCATCAATTTTCCCAATGCCAGTGCCACAGCAAACTTCGCAAACTCAGCAGGTTGTATCTTCACCGAGCCTCCAATGGGCAACCAAGAACGGGAACCTTTTGTGTCGGGCGCAATGAATATGGTGATCAGAAGCAGGAACATCATCGCCCCATAAATGACGTAAGCGGCAGTGTCGTAAAAGCGTTTCTCGATGAGCATCAGTATGGCAGCCAGCACTAAGGATGTGCCTCCCCAGACAATCTGCTTGCCTGAATTGGTCTCCCAACTGAAGAGATCGGGATTGTTATAGTCGTAGCAAGCACCACACACGCTGAACCAACCCCACACGATGAGTATCACGTAGAGCAGAATGGTCACCCAGTCGATGCTGAGGAATATGCCTTTACTACTTTGTTCTTGTCCTACCATTGTTGTCGTTTACCTTTCTCTTGTTCCATAATCGATATGACGGTTCTGGAAAGATGTTGCCTTTGCCTCACTGGCTGGCGAGAGCTTGCCATTGATGTATTGTTCCATCATCAGTGCGCCAATTGGCACTCCGAATGTGGCGCCGAAACCGCCGTTCTCAACATAGACGGCGATGGCAATCTTGGGATTTTCCTTGGGTGCGAACCCCATGAAAGCCGAGTGGTCTTTTCCTCGGTTCTGCGCCGTACCAGTCTTACCACACACTTCATACATGGACGTGTTGGCACTACGGCAAGTTCCTCCCAACACCGCCTTGCGCATTCCTTCTACCACCATGTCGTAGTACTTTTTCTCCACCTTGGTCTTGTGCTTTACCGTGAGACTGTCGGCGATGTGTCCACCTTCTATCTTCTTGACGATGTGAGGTGTGACATAATATCCGCGATTCGCAATGGTTGCGCCCAGATTGGCTATCTGGAGTGGCGTGAGTGTCACCTCTCCCTGTCCGATGGCAATGGAGATGACGCTAAGCGCATTCCACTGACCTAGTCGGCGGTCGTAGTAATCGGCATTAGGAATCATGCCACGCACTTCACCAGGGAGGTCGACGCCCAACTTATAGCCAAATCCCATTGACACCATATAATCTTTCCATGTCGTCAAGGCTTCCTGGATGTTCTTGTATTGCTTTCTGTTGCTCAACATGTGGTAAAGTCCCCAACAGAAGTATCCGTTGCAAGAAGTCGCAATGGCGGGAATAAGAGGTAGGGGAGAACCATGTCCGTGACAACCCACTCGCATACCTTTAGTGACAAAGCCGCGATAGCAGGGATAAGCGGTGGAAGAAGTGATGATGCCCTCTTGCAAAAAAGTCAATCCCTGCGAGGTCTTGAAGGTCGAACCAGGAGGATATGTACCGGAGATGGCTCGATTGAGCATTGGCTTCATCGGGTCACGTTGCATTTCCATCATCTGTGAGCTACGTTGCTTTCCCTCCATGCGGTGAGGATCGTAACTTGGCGCACTGACCATGCAGAGAATCTCTCCAGTCTTAGGTTCAATGGCAACAATCGCTCCCATCTTTCCCTCCATCAGTCGCTCGCCAAGAGCCTGTAGCTTGGCATCTATGGAAAGCGTGAGATTCTTGCCTGGAACGGGCTTTCGGTCGAACTCTCCATTACGATAGTGGCCTTGAATGCGTCCACGAGCATCACGCAATAAGATTTGTACTCCTTTTATTCCTCGCAACTCTTTTTCATAACTGCGCTCCACACCTTGCTTGCCGATATAATCGCCTGGGTCGTAATAATCATCGTTGTCCACTTCCTTTTGCGACACTTCTGCTACATCGCCAAGAATATGTGCGCAATGGTCTGTAGCATAACGACGAATCGTGCGTTCGCGAATGTAAAAGCCATGAAAACGGAACAACTTCTCTTGAAAGACACCATACTCCTGTGCGGAAATCTGTGGCATGAAAAGCTGTTGGGTATAAGTGGAATAACCAGGATTCTTGTTGCGATCCTTGATAAGTGCCATACGTTCGTCAAACTGCTTCTGTGTGATGCCAATGGTTTTGCAGAAGTCGAGCGTGTCGAGGTTGCTCACTTCACGCATGATGACCATGATGTCGTAGGCAGGCTGGTTGAAAACAAGCAACTCGCCATTGCGGTCGAAGATGACACCACGTGCAGGGAAAATGACATTGTTGAAGAATGCATTGTCATCAGCACGGGTCTTGTATTCACCATCAGAAAGTTGTAGAAAAGCCAAACGGACGATATAGCAAAGAACAATCACCAATGCTATACCGGCAAGTACAAACTTACGATATTCGTAAAAGTGGCTTCTCATGGCTTCTTAGGAGTGATGCGTCGTTTCTTGTCTTGTACGTATCAACAGCTCAATGCAGATGATAATGAGTGTAGTGAGCACGGAACCTCCTAAAATGGAGAGAAGTGTCAAAGGCCAATCGGTCAGCGTAAAAGCATCCAACAAATAGAAGCAACTGTGTAACACAGCCATCAAAAGAAATACGTAAAAGACATAATTCCCGAATCCTAATGAAGCAAAGGACGGAGTCAGATTCTCTGCAGAATCTCGAGGGACAAGTCTTTCGAGGAGGACTGGTTGAATCATGGCAATCAGGGTGCATGAGGCAGATGCCATGCCTGCTGTATTGCTAAACATGTCGAACAAAAGGCCCACTACAAATCCCCATAATAACACACCGACACGAGGTGTTCCACGATGCATGCACACCACCATGTAGCCAATCACAAGTGGAGTGATATAGCCTAACAAGTGAATGTTGTTGAACACCAACACCTGAACGAGTAGCAGAATGAGAAGTCTGAAAAGACGTGTGAAAAATATGGAGTTCATCTGATAGTATCGGTGTTTATTGGGTTCTTCTCTTCCAAATCCTTTTGTTTCTCTTGTATTACCTGCTTGTCCTGCTTGTCCTGTTTATTAAGGACGCTGTCTTGACGGATAGGGTCTGTAGCCATTTCTTCCAGTTCGCGACGTTCTGAAGAACTGTAATTAGTAATGACAGAAACCTCTCGGAGAGTTGGGAAGTTTGCAAATAGTTTCACCCTAAGGAAGTAGGATATACCATCAGGTGAATCGCCGACGTGCTGTACCACACCAATTGGAAGACCTGGAGGGAAAATGTCCGAATAGCCATTGGTCTCAACAATTTCCTTCGTTTTCACAGGAGCATGTCTTGGCACACTCGTTACATAAGCGATGTCAGCATATCCACGTTGCCAAACGAGTGACCCGAAATACTCTGAATTACGCAGTCGGCAACTAATCTTGCTGTTGACATTCAACAGAGGCATTACAATGCTATAATGGCGGCTGGTCATATATACAATACCAACCACACCGCGAGAGCAGATGACTCCCATCTCTGGACGAATGCCATCCGCTTCGCCTTTGTTGATGGTGATGAGGTTGTTGGGTTTATGAATCGTCATATTGACCACTTGAGCACTCACCACATCGTATTTTAGAGACAGGGCAGGCATGCGTTTTATGCTGTCCTTCTGCATCGCCTTCATCTGTTGACGCATCTCATACACTTCTTTGCGCAGTTGCTCGTTGACAGCTTCTAATCCATTGTTTTCCTCCTTCAGATGGAGATATGACGTAATGCCACTAATGACGTTGTAGGCCGAACCTACCACGTCATTAGCAGTCGTGAAATACACACTTTTTTGGTATCCGTTGTGACTGAAAAGAAAGACAAGGCTTATCACTTCCAGCAACAAGAATACAAACCAGTGCTTGTTGTGTATGATTAAGTCAATCAGTGCACGCATGATGTGCGTTTATCTCATCAAGAATTGGAAATTGTTGACGTTCTTCAATGCAATGCCAGTACCCTTAGCCACAGAGTGCAATGGGTCATCGTCCACATGGAAAGGAATCTGGATCTTGTCGCTCAAACGCTTGTCGAGACCACGAAGCAATGCACCACCACCAGTCAACCAAATACCGTTCTTCACGATGTCGGCATACAATTCTGGTGGAGTGGCCTCAAGTGCTTGAAGCACAGCTGTTTCAATCTTTGCAATGGTCTTGTCGATGCAATGTGCAATCTCCTGATAGCATACGGCGATTTCGAGAGGCAGAGCTGTGATACGGTTAGGACCATGCACGACGAAATCTTCTGGAGCCTCGTCACCCAAGTCTGTCAGTGCCGAACCTACATTAATCTTAATGCGTTCAGCCATACGCTCAGACACCTTCACGTTGTGCTGACGCGCCATATATTCCTGAATGTCTGCTGTCAGTTCATCACCTGCCACACGGATGGAATTGTTGCTCACAATACCACCCAAAGAGATGACTGCAATTTCCGTAGATCCACCACCGATATCGACAATCATCTGACCTTCTGGAGCTTCTACGTCAATACCGCAACCAATAGCTGCAGCCATAGGTTCAAAAATCAGATAAACATCACGACCGCCAGAGTGTTCGGCGCTATCGCGTACAGCACGCAATTCCACTTCAGTAGAGCCAGAAGGAACACCAATCACCATACGGAGTGATGGAGTGAAGAGGTGGTGTCCTGTCTTAACCATCTTGATGAGGCCGCGCATCATCTGCTCACAGGCATAGAAGTCGGCAATCACGCCGTCGCGCAAAGGACGACAGGTGCGGATGCCTTCGTGCTCCTTTCCGTACATCATCTTTGCCTTATGACCTACGGCAATCATTTTGTTGTTCTTCTTGTCGAGAGCAACAACCGATGGCTCGTCCACTACCACTTTACCGTTGATGGTGATGATGGTGTTAGCGGTACCAAGGTCCATCGCTATATCTTGTGTCAAAGAGAAAAATCCCATAATCTCATTTACAAATTGACAGTTGTTTACGATTTGTTTTTATTTTGCGAAATATGCGTGAATGGCTGTGTCGTAGTGGCTTGATGTGGCAAATGCACGTTCTGCAAATTGCTTGCGCTGTGCCTTTGTGGTTTCAGCACCCTGTGCCTTGACAATGTCGAGCAATGGCTTATATTCAGCCTTGCTGGGCACAATGACAACATCGTTGAAGTTCTTGGCTGCTGCACGGATGAGTGAGATGCCGCCAATGTCAATCTTCTCGATGATAGTAGGCTCGTCATTGGTTGAAGCCACAGTCTCCTCGAATGGATAGAGGTCAACAATGACAAGGTCAATTTCAGGAATCTCATATTTAGCCATTTCCTGCTGGTCGCTTTCCAATTCGCGACGACCCAAAATGCCACCAAACACTTTAGGATGCAATGTCTTCACACGACCTCCCAAGATGGATGGATATGTTGTCAAGTCCTCGACTTTCTGGCAAGGATAGCCAAGACTTTCAATAAATGCTTGTGTACCTCCTGTTGAAAGGAATTTTACCCCGTTTTTGTTCAGTTCTGCGAGCAACTCGTCCAATCCGTCCTTGTGGAACACAGACACGAGCGCTGTCTTAATCTTCTTTGCGTCAGCCATTGTTTTGTCCTAAATTTTATTGGTTGTAAACTTATTGATTCTTTGTGTAAGCAATTCGCCCATTTCATTCAATTATCTCTGGTCGCCAAGGTGCTTGTGTGCGCACACAACAAAGCGTTTCCTTTTGCCTTACGAAATGCAAAGTTAGGCATTTCTTCTGACACATTATTAAAGAAATTAAAATTTTTCCATCTTTCCGAATAAAATTCTTGCCAGAACGAAAACTTTCCACTAATTTTGAACCCGTAAACATCAATACGAAACGATTATGCGACATTTCACCCTGCTGTTATTTTTGCTTTTGACAGCATCAGCAAAGGCTCAATTTTTCTTTGATTTTTCACCTCGCCAACAAACCGAGCAAAGGAGGGAAAAGGTGACTCCACCTGAATATAAGGGTGGGGAAGAGGCGGTAGAAGCATTCCTTCTGAAGAACTTCAAGCAACCTAAGTTGAGAGAGAAAGTGGATGGCAGAATTGTTGTCGCAGTGATTGTCAATGTCAAAGGCAACGTGGAGAATGCGCAGATTGTCCGTTCGTTGACGAAGAGTCTTGATGCAGAAGCTGTCAGAGTGTGCAAGAAAATGACATTCAAGCCTGCCACATCAGGAAAAAAGAAGGTGAGAGGTCGCGTTGACATCACCTTCCCTATTCGTAATGGCAGACTATCCTTCCTCAATTTGTCCACCACCGATGTGTAATTGAACGTTATTTTACTCCTACAAAAAGCGTGTTGCTCGTGTAGGTTTTCCCGGCATATTCTGTACTCAGATTGATGCCCAACGAAGTGTGACCACGAGTGCGATTACCATGCACGCGCCCTGTGTAGCGAATCTTCTGACCTGGTTGCAGCGTCGTGGTCAGCGAGGGTGACACACTGAACGATTTGGGTTCGCTTACATTCAGATAGATCACGATGTCGCGCAACACGGAATTAGAGGTGTTGGTGATGAAACCTTCCACTTCAATTGTCTCATCTTTAGAGATATAACCGTCACCATCTGCATCCATATAGGAAAGTTCTGAAATGCTCAGTACTGTGGAAGCAATAGCACCATCGTAAGAGCCATTACCAATTTGATAATTGTGGTTACTCTGCACATTTTGACCACCCTGATAACCACCGCTGGTTTGATAACCAACATTGTTGTCGTAGTATCCGCCATCGTTGCGCGTGTTGACTTGACCATAGCCTTCATATCGACGCGCTTCGGCTCGTTCTTGTTCTTCTATTTGCGATGTGATGCCCACACCCAGAATGGCGCCGATGCCCATACCTATGAGACTGCCTAATGCAGCACTCTCGCCGCGGAAGTGACCATGACCAGACAAAGCGCCTATTGCGCCACCTACATGACTGCCAATCATAGCACCAGTCGCTCCGCCTGCTGCCTGATAAGAACTCGTGCAACTACTTACCAGCAGGGCAGTAGCCAACGTCAAACATGTGATTTGATTCTTTTTCATTGCTTTGTGGTTTTAGTTGATTGTTGAACTTTCTTTTTCTTGGTCTGGTCTCTCTTCTGCTATATAGTCGTCAATCAATCTTCTGGCTATCGACATCTTGTCTGGAATGGGAGGCAATTGGTTACGGTTGAACCAACCTGCATTGCTCAGCTCTTCCTCCTGCACATGCACCTTGCCACTTACATAATCTGCAGTGAAGCCAATCATGATGCCACAAGGATAAGGCCAGGGCTGGCTCCCAAAATATCGTATGTTCGTAATTTCCAATCCTACTTCTTCTGCCACTTCCCGCTTCACACATTCTTCCAGCGTCTCACCTGTTTCCACAAATCCTGCCACCAACCCATACATCTCGCTTCGTCTGAAATTCTTTGCGTGCACCAACAGAATGTCATCTCCACGCCTGATTCTCACGATGATGGCTGGACTTACCTGTGGCCACACTTCCTTGCCGCAGTTGGTGCATTGTTTGCTGATGGTTGTGGCACGTTTCATGGGGGCACCACACACACCGCAATATCGTGTGTTCGAATCCCAATACAACAATTCCGACGCCTTGCCTGCTGTGTTGTAAAAGTCTCTGGGCAGTAATGCCCACGATTCCCTCAGTCCTACAGTCACAAGTCCCTTCATGTCGGTAGGGGGCGTATTGAGGCTGTATGCCATACAGGGAACGTCATCCAGTGGTGGCAATTCCTGTCGGGGAGTCCATTCCTTCATGGGAAATGGTGGTTCAACCCTACATGGCACATGATATCCGCTGTCATCATGTTCCAGCAATATCGAGTTGCCGATGAACACAAACCAATATGTTACTTGCCCTTCCATGTTCTATCTTACAAATTTGCGTCAAAATTAGTCATTATTCATGACATGTATGCCATTTTTTGTCTTTAAAATCATTAAAAAAGTTAAGACTTCCACGAATAGTTGCGAATTAGAACGAAAAAGACTACATTTGTACTCAAATTCGACTAAAACTTATGACAAACGTTCATCGCGCGTACATATATATATTATTGACAGTCCTTGCATCTTTGTGTGTGACTACACTCTATGCACAGAAAAAGGACAAGCCTAAGAAACCAAAGCACGTAGAGACTGCATTGACGGATATTCAGCCTGATCCCATTGCATCCAAGTCTCGCCCAGACCGTCATCCGAAGCCATTGGAGATGCCTGTTTTCGCCAATCAGCCATCAACTCGTGGAAAAGGCACAGGTGGTAGTGGGGCACATGGCATTGATGTGAGCCACTATCAGGGACGCATCAATTGGGATGAAGTGGCACGTGACAGCAAAGTCACTTATGTCTATCTGAAAGCCACAGAAGGTACGGGCAATGTGGATGACACCTATTCCTATAATTTCAATGAATGCAAGCGTGTCGGGCTCAAAGTGGGCAGCTATCACTTCTTCCGTCCACAACTCTCAGCCAAAAGTCAGTTTGACAACTTCATGTCTCGTGTGGAGACTCGCCGGCAAGACCTCCTGCCTGTGGTCGATATTGAGACCACCAACGGAGTGTCCGATGCTGTCTTGCAGACACGACTGCTTGAATTCTGCGAACTTCTTGAAAAGGAATTTGGCAAGAAACCTATCATCTATACAGGTAAGAACTTCTACAACAAGCACATACACCACAACTCGCGTCTGCGTACCTACAAGTTCTTCATTGCTGCTTACTCCTTCATCGAGCCAGACCTCTACGACGACAACGACTATGTTCTCTGGCAGTATTCAGCCACAGGTTCCGTACGTGGCATCCGAGGGAATGTTGATATGAGCAGGTTTGTTGGCCGGCACGACATCCGGGATATTCAATATCGATAACCAGCCCACGCGCTGGGCGATTATTGCCACAAAAGAGAAACCGCTTCCCATGTTCTTCGCGAACAAGAGAAGCGGTCTTTTAGCCTCTAACATTTTATGGTTTACGTAATTCTGATGGTGGTGTCTCACGACACGGGTTTATTATTATGAGTAAAGATTCGAAGCCGTTTGCTGTATGACTTTTCAAATCTGGTGCAAAGGTACGCACTTTCTCAACATTACGCAATACCTAAAATATGTGATTTCTGTCTATTACTTCTTGAAATAAGCCCTGAAGTGGCTGAAAATCTTGTCTTTGATGCTTGTTGAAGGCTTGATGTTGTCACCTCCAGCCAACGTTTCAATGGCTTGACGTTCTTCCTTCGACAGCGTTTCAGGCATATAGACAGAGATGTTGATGATTTCATCGCCTCGCTGTCCACCATAGCTGTTGATGTCAGGAATACCCTTATTCTTCAACCTCAGTACAGTACCTGGCTGTGTACCTGCAGGAATCGTGATTTTCGCCTTACCGTCGTGTGTGGGAACTTCAAGCGACGTGCCCAATACTGCCTGTGGAATAGTCAGCAAGAGGTTATACACCAGATCCACTCCATCGCGCATCAGTTCTGGATGTGGCTTCTCATGCACGAGTATCTGCAGATCACCATTCACGCCGTTTCTGCGACCAGCTCCACCTTTACCCTGGAAGTTATACGCATATCCCTCCACAAGACCGGCAGGCAGTTCCACTTCCACTTGTTTCTCACCTTTCACGATGCCCTCGCCATTACAATGCTTACATTTGTTCTTGATGACAGTACCTTCACCATGACAGGTGTCGCAAACCGTCTGGGTCTGCATGATGCCCAGCATCGTTTGACGTGTCTTGTACACAACACCTTGTCCGTTACAAGTGCCGCAAGTCGATTCCTGTCCGTCCTCTGAACCAGAACCGTTGCAATGAGGACAAGTGATGTCTGTGCGTACATTGAACTTCTTCGTCACACCATTCACGATGTCATTCAGATCCAGTTCAATACGCATCCGCAAGTCTTGTCCCTTATAGACAGGCTTTCTGCGCTGACCGCCGCCGCCAAAGCCACTTCCAAAGCCGCTGAAACCGCCTCCGAAGCCTCCGCCAAACACATCGCTCATCATGCTGAAGATGTCGTCCATCGACATGCCCTGTCCGCCTCCGAAGCCTCCAGCACCAGGACTAAAGGCATCAGGACCGAACTGGTCATAACGCTGACGTTTCTGCGGATCACGAAGCACATCATATGCCTCAGCCGCTTCCTTGAATTTCTCCTCAGCCTGTTTGTCACCCGGATTGCGGTCAGGGTGATACTTGATGGCCATTTTCTTATAGGCCTTCTTGATTTCGTCGTCGGAAGCCGTCTTCGACACTCCCAGCACCTCGTAATAATCTCTTTTCGCCACTGTCTTTTCTATAGAAATCGCCCAATGCGTGGGCTTGCGCCCAGCACATGGGCTGGTTATTCAGCTACTGCCACTTTTGCGTAGCGGATTACTTTATCGTTCAATGTATATCCTGCCATCATGCAGTCCATCACCTTTCCCTTCTTGTCGTCAGGCTGTCCTGGCACCATAGCAATTGCTTCATGCAGGTCGCTGTCAAAGGGTTGACCTACTACGTCCATCTTCTTCAGCCCTTCCTGAGCCATGAGCTTGAAGAACTTGTCGATAATCAGATTCAGTCCTTCCTTCACAGCATTCACATCTTCATACTTGTCCATGTTCTGCTGGGCACGTTCCAAGTCGTCGATGACGGGCAATAGGGTAGTGATGACCTTTGCGCCACCATTCTTGATGAGGTCGGCTTTCTCCTGCATCACACGCTTGCGGAAGTTGTCGAACTCTGCCACCTTGTACAGTTGCTGATTCTTCAAATCTTCCACCTGCTTCTCCAGCTCTGCGATTCTCTCCTCTGGAGTCAATTCCTTGGGAGCTTCTGCCTCATTCGCAGCGTCAGCAGATGCTGTCTGCTCTTCAGCAGCCTTCTCCTGCTCCTCATTAACGATTTCCTCGTTCAGCTCTTCGTTCTTAATATCTTTTTTCATAATGCAATGATTTTTTCGATTCCTTGAAATCAACAAAAAAGATGCCAGCGCATGAAACTCTGGCATTTATATGACATTGTGTCACTTATCCTTACAATCAGTTCAGCTCCTCGCTGGTATATCCATCAGGCAGGCGACGGCAGTTGTAACCGGATGCCATGATTTCTCCATAGGCACCTGCAGAGAGAAGGGCAAGGAGGTCGCCACGATGCGTCTTGGACAACATGATGCCCTTGTCGAAGGTATCGCTCGACTCGCAGATAGGACCTACCACATCATACTTCTCCTCAGGCTCATTGCTGTTGAGGTTGATGATCTTGTGATGGGCATCGTAGAGGGCAGGACGAATGAGGTCAGTGAAACCTGCATCCACAATGGCGAACTGCTTCACAGAGCCTTGCTTCACGTAGTTGACCTTGGTGATGAGGGCACCACACTGGGCGACTACTGCACGTCCAAGCTCGAAGTGTACCGTCTGTCCTGGTCGCACCTTCAGATACTTCTCATAGACAGCGAAGTAGTCTTTGAAGTTAGGAATAGGATTACCCTGTGGGTCTTCGTAGTCAACACCCAATCCACCGCCTACATTGATGATTTCCAGCTGAATGCCTTGTGCCTCCAAGCGGTCTTGCAATTCGTTCACACGATTGGCAAGAGCGATGAAATCATCCATCTGGAGAATCTGGGAACCGATGTGGAAGTGGAGTCCCTTGAACTGCACATTCTTCATGCCTTGTGCCAAGCGGATCACCTTTTCCATATCCTCCATCGCGATGCCAAACTTGTTTTCAGCCAAGCCTGTAGTGATGTGAGCATGCGTGTGAGCACCTACATTGGGGTTGATGCGGAAACAGATGGTTGCCACCTTTCCCTTCGATGCTGCAATCTCATTGATGACTTCCAGTTCTGGGATGCTCTCGACGTTGAAGCAGAAGATGTCCTTGTCAAGACCCAGCTCTATTTCCCAGTCGCTTTTTCCCACACCAGCAAAGACGATCTTGTTGGCTGGAAAACCTGCTTTGAGCACTTGTTCAATTTCGCCACCAGACACGCAGTCGATACCCAACCCTGCCTCATTGATGACTTTGAGCACCTTGAGGTTGGCATTGGCCTTCACGGCGTAGTGAACGAAGTAGTTATTGTGTTTCTTTGTTTCTGCGTTGATGGCGTCGAGCGTCTGGCGCAGGATGTTTGTGTCATAATAGTAGAAAGGCGTGCGGATGCCCGCAAACCTTTCCACATTCATGTCTATGCCCATATTTTTATTCGTTAAAGAGGTGGTCTGAAAGTGATTGCAATGCCTTCTTCTTGTCCTCAGCTGAGATGAGGAAAGAGATGTTGTGGTTGGAACCTCCGTAGGAAATCATGCGGACAGGAATCTCCTTGAGAGCCTCCGTTGCCTTGCTTTCGAAACCTACGTTTTCTGCTTCGAGGTCGCCTACCACGCAGATGATGCACATATCCTTATCAACATGCACATGACCGAACTTCTTCAATTCGTTCACGATGGCATCGAGATGTGTGGCATTGTCGATGGACACGCTCACACCCACCTCTGAAGTGGCAATCATGTCGATGGAAGTCTTGTACGACTCGAAAATCTCGAACACCTTGCGCAGGAAACCATACGCCAGCAACATGCGAGACGAGGTGATCTTGATGGCGGTGATGTTGTCCTTTGCTGCCACAGCCTTGATCTTGCCGCGCTCTGTCTCATTGCTGATCACAGTGCCTGGGGCTGTTGGATCCATCGTGTTGAGCAGCTTCACAGGGATGCCTGCATACTTCGCTGGCTGCACACAGGTTGGGTGCAGGATCTTCGCACCAAAATAGGCCAACTCTGCTGCCTCTTCAAAGTGCAGGTGGTTGACGGGTGAAGTGTGTTCCACAAAGCGTGGGTCGTTGTTGTGCATACCGTCGATGTCTGTCCAGATCTGGATTTCTGAAGCATCTACAGCAGCGCCGATGAGGGAAGCTGTGTAGTCTGAGCCACCACGTTGCAGGTTGTCCACCTCGCCGTAAGCATTGCGGCAGATGAAGCCCTGGGTGATGTAGATTTCCTTGCCAGGATTCTCGTCGAGCTGCACCTTGATTTTCTCGCGGATATACTCAAGGTCAGGTTCAGCGTTCTTGTCTGTACGCATGAACTCCAACGCAGGGATGAGTATCGCGTTGTAGCCCTGTTCGATGAGGTAGTTTGTCACCATATTGGTGGACATGATTTCGCCCTGAGCAACGATGATTTTCTCTTCAAACATCGTGAAGATGCCCTTGGTGAATGAGCGCAGGTAGTCAAACTCCTCCTTCAGGAAGTTGAGCGTCTTCTGCTTCATGGCATCGGTCGTGTAGAGTTCTTCTACATGCTTCTTGTATTTCTTCTCGAGGGTGTTGATGGTTTCGTTCGCACCTTCTGGATTCTTCTTGTAGAGGTAGTCAGAGATTTCTACCAGTGAGTTCGTCGTGCCCGACATGGCTGAGAGTACAACAATCTTTTGCTCGCCGTCGGTGATGAGTTTTACGACATCCTTCATTCGCTGAGGGGTGCCTACGGATGTTCCGCCAAACTTAAGTACTTTCATAATATAATATATATGTGTATTGTTTTTAATCTATTTCGTCTATGGTTGCATCTTCTGCGGGTTCCTGTAGCGTCACGTCGGTCAATTGGTGATTCTCGCACAGCAACTGACGTCCGGGGAACTGCTCAATCAGGTTCAGGTTGTGGGTGATCATCACGACCGTACTTCCTGCCTTGCAGATCTGCCGCAAGAGTTCCACAATCTGACGGCTCGTCTCTGCGTCGAGGTTGCCCGTAGGTTCGTCGGCAAGGATGAGTTTGGGACTGTTCAGGATGGCACGTGCAATCACGATGCGCTGCTGCTCTCCACCTGACAGCTCAGATGGCATCTTGTAGCCCTTTGTCGCCATACCCACCAACTCCAACACATCGCTGATGCGCTGGTTGATGTCCACCTTGTTCTTCCATCCTGTCGCCTTCAACACAAATCGCAGATTGGCATCCACCGTGCGATCGGTCAGCAGTTGGAAATCCTGAAAGATAATACCCAGCTTCTTTCTGAGGTCAGGCAGATGACGACGTCTCAGTTCCACCATGTCGTAGTCCATCACCTTCGCTTCACCTTCCTTGACGGGTATTTCGCCATAGAGGGTCTTGAGGAAGGAACTCTTACCGGTGCCCACCTTGCCCGTGACATAGACGAATTCTCCTTCGCCAATCTCCACGTTCACATCCTGCAGCACCAGTTGCGATTCCTGATAGACGTTGACGTCCTTGTATTCAATCAGATTCATCTCTTTAGTGTTTATGCCAATTGGGATCGTGGCGTTCTGCCAACTCACTTGCCAAATCCTCAATGGTCAGACCCTTCGAGGTGAGCAGCACGATGAGGTGGTAGAGCATGTCCGATGCCTCATACACCAGGCGCTCGTTGTTGTTGGCAACAGCTTCGATGACAGCTTCCAAAGCCTCTTCACCCACTTTCTGTGCCATACGGTGACAGCCGTCCTTGAAGAGGGAAGTGGTGTAGCTGCCTTCTGGCATCTCCTCATGACGCTTCTCGATGAAACGCTGCAACTCCACCAGGAACATGATGGGGTTGTCGTTCTTCTCGTTCCAGCAGGTGTCGGCACCCGTGTGGCACACGGGACCCACAGGGTTTGCCTTGATGAGCAGCGTGTCCTGATCGCAGTCGTTCAGAATCTCCACCACGTTGAGGAAATTGCCGCTTGTCTCACCCTTTGTCCAGAGCGTCTGACGTGTACGGCTATAGAAAGTCACTTTACCCGTCTCCACTGTCTTCTTATATGCCTCCTCGTTCATGAAGCCGAGCATCAGCACCTTCAAGGTCTTGGCGTCCTGCACGATGGCAGGAACAAGGCCGTCCATTTTCTTAAAATCGATTTCCATTATATTTCGTTGTTTATAATCTCACATTCACTCCCTCTTCCCTCAAATACTGTTTCAGTTCAGGAATAGGGATCTCTCCAAAGTGGAACACGCTTGCTGCCAATGCTGCATCGCTGTGTCCATTGATAAAGGTGTCACGGAAGTGCTCCCTGCATCCTGCACCGCCAGAGGCAATCACAGGGATGGTCAGCGTGTCAGCCAGTTTCCTGAGCGCCACATCTGCAAAGCCGCGCTTCACACCATCGTGATTCATTGATGTGAACAGAATCTCTCCGGCACCTCTCTCATTCACCTCCTTCGCCCAGTCGAAGAGCTTGTAGGTTGTGGGCACACGTCCGCCATTCACGTAGCACACCCAGTCACCATCAATCTGCGGGTCACCATTCTCATGCACCGTATCATCCTCACACTTTGCGTCAATCGCCACCACACACACCTGACTGCCAAAGTTCTTGGCAATCTCGTCAATCAACTCAGGGCGTCTCAAGGCTGCCGAATTGATGCTCACCTTGTCTGCACCGGCATTCAGGAGCCTGTCCACATCGCTCAGTTCGTTGATGCCGCCTCCCACTGTGAAGGGGATGTTGATCTCCTGCGCAATCCGCTTCACCAGTTCCGTGAACGTCTTGCGTCCCTCGTGCGAAGCCGTGATGTCCAGATACACCAATTCGTCGGCACCCTGCTCGCTGTACAGCTTACCCAATTCAATGGGATCGCCAGCCTGACGCAGGTTCACGAAATTCGTGCCCTTCACCGTCTGTCCGTCCTTGATGTCCAGACAAGGTATGATTCTTTTTGCTAACATCTTCCTAATTTTAACTGTCAACTCTCAACTCTAACCTCTAACCTCTCTATTACCCCAAATACTTCTCCAGTTCCTCCATCTTAATCCTGCCCTCATAAATCGCCTTGCCAAACACCACAGCAGGGATGCCAGCCGAGTTCAGCAGGTCGATGTCTTCAATGCAGCTCACGCCACCACTGGCAATCAGGTGCAGTTCTGGGAACTCCGCCATCACGTCCTCATACAGCTTCAAGGCGGGTCCTTCCAGCATACCGTCCTTGCTGATGTCCGTGCAGAGCACATTGTCAACACCCTTCGCCACATAGCGATGCAGGAACGGCAGCAGCTCGTCCTCTCCCTCTTCCTTCCAGCCGTTGATGCTGATGCGCCCGTGCTTCACGTCTGCACCCAGGATAATCTTATTGTCGTTGTACTTCTCGAGCCAAGTCTCAAACAGGGTAGGGTTCTTCACCGCCACACTGCCGATGGTCACCATCGTCGCACCGCTGGCAAAAGCGATGTCAATGTCCTCGTCGCTCTTGATGCCGCCACCAAAGTCAATCACCAGACTCGTGTGGTCAGCAATGCGCTCAATGGTCTTATAGTTCACGATGTGGGCAGAACGCGCACCGTCCAAATCCACCGTGTGCAAGCGTCTGACGCCATGAGCCTCAAACATCTTCGCCACCTCCAAAGGATCTTCGTTATACACCTTCTTCGTGCCGTAGTCGCCCTGAGTCAGACGCACACATTTGCCATCAATAATGTCTATTGCAGGAATGATCTCAATCATAGTTCAATACATCAATTTATCAACCCCTCTATATCCAATTTTCAACTTTCAATTCTCAATTTTCAATTCAATAAAGTTCTTCAAAATCTGTTCACCCACTCGTCCGCTCTTCTCCGGATGGAACTGCGTGGCAAAGAAATTGTCCTTGTGCAGCGCAGAAGAGTAGGGCTGTATGTAGTCAGTCGTCGCAATGGTCCAGTCGCACTTGGGCACATAGAAACTGTGGATGAAATACACAAACTCAGGCTTCTCGAACCCTGCGAACAGCTCCGACTTCGTGTCCTCCACCGTGTTCCAACCCATCTGAGGCACCTTGTCCTCGTGCCGCTGAGGAATGAAACGCTTCACGTCCACATCAAACACACCAAGACAATCCGTGTCATGTTCCTCGCTGTGACGGCACAACAGCTGCATACCGATGCAGATGCCCAGCACAGGCTGCTTCAGTCCCACGATCACCTCATCCAGACGGCGCTCCTTCAGATACGCCATCGTACTGTGCGCCTCACCCTGTCCTGGGAAGATCACACGGTCAGCCTTCTGAATCCTCTCCACATCGTCCGTCACCATAGGCACAAGACCCAATCGGCGCACCGCATTCTCCACCGAACCGATGTTACCAGCATTATATTTTACGATTGCTACGTCCATTTTGCTTCACTAAACCACTAAAAACGGGCACAAAGGTACAACATTTTTCCGACATATACACAATATTTAATAAGAAAACAGCGGAAAATGCCCGTTTCATGACAAAAAATAAGGCGCCCCACATGGAGGCACCTTCAAAACAGGACAAAGCAGAACACAAATCTTAATGATAACTTTTATTCCCATAATTCCCGTAATTTCCCCATAAGGGAGCTGTTCTTTGAAACATCACCGCTAGCGGTAGATTAAACGAATTACGCAGATAATTTTTCTGTACCTTCTGTACTTTCTGAATCTTGCCCGATCCGTTCAATTTGTATTCGTTTTCAACCCGATTCTATGATTCCAAATTTGCCGTCAGCAATCCACCTTTTTGCCGTCACCTCTTTGATGCTTTGCCGTTAGCAATTTCAATAGTTGTCGACGGGACACTTTTCTTTGTTTTTAAGCCATTCGCAGAGGTCTTTAGGGCATGAGTATAATTTTCTTTAATTATGACAAAAACTCCAATTTTTATCTGTTTCACCCTTACGCATCAACATTTGGAAAAGTGACTTTGTGACTTTAGAAAAATTGCATGATGGCATTATTTTAATTCATCCAACAGGTATATCTTAGTAAAATGTTGTAACTTTGCACCATAATTAGAAAGAGATATGCAGAAAATCATTGAAGTGAAAGGCGGAGTGGTGCGTCATCCGCAGATGAGGATGGGTGCGCCGATTGACTTTGAGTTGCTTGCAGGGGAGCAGCTGGCGATTGTGGGTGACAACGGCAGTGGAAAGACGCGGCTGGTGGATGTGCTGACTGGAAAGTGCGCGCTGATGCCGATGCAGGAGGTGAAGTATGACTTTGCGCCGAGCAGGGCAAAGATGGTGAGCGACAACATCAAGTACCTGACGTTCAGGGATTCGTATGGGACGACGGAGGGGGTGTATTACTATCAGCAGCGCTGGAACCAGAATGACATCGAGGAGACGCCGCTGGTGAGGGATTTGCTGGCGGAGTCGTTCCGCATGGCTGAGGAGGGGTTGACGAGGAAGACCGTGTTCGACAAGTTCCTGGTGAGGGACGAGACGCCTGAGCAGGAGCAGGAGCGCTTGCGCCAGGAGGCAGAGGATAAGCGGCTGATGCATGCGGAGCTGGAGAAGGTGAGGAAGCATCTGTATGAGATTTTCCATCTGGAGCAGTTGCTGGACAAGCATATCATCCTGCTGAGCAGCGGGGAACTGAGGAAGTTTCAGTTGACGAAGACGCTGCTGACGAATCCGAGGGTGCTGATTATGGACAATCCGTTCATCGGACTGGATGTGACGGCGCGCGCGCAGCTGGCAGAGTTCCTGACCTTGTTGACGAGGGAGACGAATGTGTCGGTGGTGCTGGTGCTGTCGAAGACGGACGACATCCCTGATTTCATCACGCATGTGGTGACGGTGAAGGACTTGAAGGTGGGCAGGAAGATGACGCAGCAGGAGTTTAAGGAGAGCAGCGAACCTGTGCCAGCGAGGATGCTGACGGAGGCGAAGGCAAAGGCGATATTGGAGATGGAAGAAGGAAGATGGAAGATGGAAGAAGGAAGAAGTCTGATGGCTGATGGAAGAAGTCAGATGGAAGATGGTGAGGAGACTGTCATCGAGTTCAGGAACGTGAACATCCGTTATGGGGAACGCACCATCTTGAAGGACTTGAACCTGACGGTGAAGGAAGGTGAGCATTGGGCACTGAATGGTGAAAATGGAGCAGGGAAATCGACGTTGCTGAGCATCGTGTGTGCCGACAATCCGCAGAGTTATGCGAATGACATCGTGCTGTTCGGTCATCAGCGAGGCAAGGGCGAGAGCATCTGGGACATCAAGCGACATATCGGTTATATCTCGCCAGAGATGCATCGCGCCTATATGAAGGACATTCCTGCCATCGACATCGTGGCAAGCGGACTGAGTGACGTGTCAGGACTGTACAGGAAGCCGAAGCCTGAGCAACGAGCTGTGTGCGAGTTCTGGATGGACATCTTTGGCGTGAAGCAATATGCCGACACGACGTTCCTGAAGCTGAGCAGCGGCGAACAAAGGCTCGTGTTGCTGGCAAGGGCATTCGTGAAGGATCCAGCGTTGCTGATTCTGGACGAGCCGCTGCATGGGCTGGATCTGAAGAACCGACGCTTGGTGAAGGACATCATCGAGGTGTTCTGCCAACGCCCTCACAAGACGATGCTGATGGTGACGCATTATCGGGAGGAATATCCAAAGAACATTGACCACGAAATTTATTTAAAGAAGATAGTATGAAACTGATTTACTTTCATGGATTTGGTTCATCGCATGCCAGCGGAACCGTAGAGACTTTGCGCAGGGAACTGCCGAACGATGAGGTGGTGGCTCCCGACATCCCAGTTGACCCTGCGGAGGCGTTGCCTTATCTGAAGGAGTTGTGTGAGCAGGAGCAGCCCGACATGATCGTAGGTACGAGTATGGGAGGTATGTATGCTCAGCAGATGCGTGGATTCAGACGTATTCTGGTGAACCCTGCCTTCACGATGTCAACGAACTCGAAGGTGTTGAAGACGGGTGAATACCATTTCTTCAACGGAAGGCATGACGGCGCGAAGACCTTCAAGATCACGAGGGACATCATCCTGCATTTCAACCAGATGGAACGTCAGCAGTTCAAGGACATCACGCCAGAGGATAAGGAAGGGTGCTGGTGTCTGGTGGGACTGCACGACACCAAGGTGACGAACGCAGAAGCGCTCTTCAAGAAGAATTACCTTGCAGACCACGTCATCCGCTTTGATGGGGAACATCAGTTGACGGAGAAGGTGATCAAGAAGGTGGTGATTCCCTTGATTGAAAAATTGAGAGATTAAAGAATTGAAAGATTGAAGAATTCTGCCATTCTTATTTGAAGTTCGTGTAGATCACTTCGAGCTTTACCTTGTTGGCAGTTCCTCCCATGAGTTTGGCACAGTTCATGCTGAAGTCGTGGTTGAGCTTCACGATGTTTCCGTTGGAGTCTTTGGTAGGCTCCACAGGAATGATGAGCACCTTGTTCCAGTTCTCTGAGGCTGTGCCGTTCTTCTTCTCCCTCGCCATGCGTGTGATGAGACGAGCGATGTTGCTGAACTGGTAAGTGTTGGTGCTGCTGTTGAAGGTGGCAAGGTAGGATTCCTTACCATCATTGACTTGGTAGTTCTCGAAGAATCCGTCCAGATAATCGTCCAAACGCACCATGAGCACGGTGTTGGGGATGTTGAGCTTGAAGGGGCTCTCCACCACATCGTTGTAGCGTGTGAATGTGAGTTTGGCTGAATTGATGGTATCGTTCACGTCAATCTGGTCGGCTGGCAAGGTGGCAAGGGTGAAGATGCCGGCTGGGCTCTTCAGGTAAGTGACACTCTTGTCGTCGAGCAGTTTGTCGAGGTTGTAGTTCTTGAAATGGGTGGCCTGCACCACAGCGTCGGTGGCTGCAAAAGATGCCATGCCAACAGTGTCGCGATCGATGTAGTCGTCGTGGTAGCGATAGAAGATGTTGAGCTGTACGAGGTTGATGTATGCCATTGCGCCATCGCCGTATTCCAACTTGAAATAGAGACCCTTACTGCATGGGTTGCCACTCTTCTGCCAAGCAGCAGTATTGGCGAAATGCTCAGGATTTGCCTTGAAATCACGGATGATTTGTGTGCCAAGGCTGTTGGGCAGACTGATGCGTATGTTGTTGGTATAGGAAGAAGTCCATCGGTCAGCATCCTCAATGGTGCGGTCGCTGATGGTGAACCACTTGGTGGCGATGGGCTCCGAGTTGGTGTCGTAGTAATCGGTCGGGTCAATGTCGGTGTAGTAGTCGGCATTGGGGTCAAGCGTCTTGTCCAACTCATAGACGCTGATCTTAAATCGCTGAAGGGAATCGCCCACAAAATCATCGATGAAGAGTCTGAGGTCAAAGCGTGTGCAGGAGTCGTTGAACACAGAGGGTTGGATAGTGAATCCTTCATCGCTGTGGAACTGTGCCATGAAGTCGCTCATGACGGTGGTGTTGGTCTCAGGGTCGGTAAAACGTCCCAGATAGGACTTGGTGGTTCGAGCCAGCACGGAGTCGCCTACAGCATAGGATTCTGTGGTGACATCATACACTTGATAGTTCTTGGTGACGAGGTCTTGTGACGGCATCATGTCCACACCAAGGGTGGCGGTGTTGTCATCGCAAGCAACCAGCACAAGCAGGGTGATGACCCAAGCAAAGAGATGTGTGAACTTAGACATGAAATCAGTTGTTTGACTCTTCTGCTATTTTACGATAGAAAGCGTTGTAAATCTCGTTGAAGTCATCTCCCTCAACAGGGTCGAGAATAGGACGACCTAACGACTTGGCATATTCGATGATGGATGGGTCAACGTCGTTGTTCTCAATGATGACGCCATCAGCAAACTTCACGCCAATCTTCTCCATTTCAGTGTGGCCGTAAGCCTCGCTGCAGAGTTCCTTGACGTCGGCATAGTGCGCATCTTTATATTCCACGAACTTGGCGTTTTCAACACCAAGGTCTTTTTCAAATTCTTTGGGAGACACTTCCATCACCACTTTCGCATCACGGAAAGAAGGCTCGTCGTAGTATGCCTGCTTGATGTAGAAGGGTGCCAGAGCAGCAGCCCATCCGTAGCAATGGATGATGTCAGGACGCCATCCAAGCTTCTTGACAGTTTCCAACACACCACGAGCATAGAAGATAGCACGTTCGCCGTTGTCGGCATACTCCTTACCTTCCTTGTCAGTGAGGATGCCACGCTTCATGAAGTAGTCGTCGTTGTCGATGAAATAAACCTGCATCTTTGCCGCAGTAAGGGTGGCCACCTTAATAATAAGAGGATGGTCGGTGTCATCAATGATGAGGTTCATGCCCGACAAACGGATTACCTCATGCAACTGGTTGCGACGTTCATTGATGTTGCCCCATTTTGGCGAGAATGTTCTAATTTCGTGTCCGAGTTCTTGAATGGATTGTGGCAGAAGACGACCCTTCCGAGAGGTTTTATTCTCTGGAACGAAGGGCTCGATTTCTGTGGTAATAAAAAGTACTTTCTTGGCTTCCATGCTTTAGTTTGCTTCCCGTTAGTGTACGAAAAGATATGCAAAGGTACGAATTTTTCTTGAGAATTTGGGCGATTTTTTGTTTAATTAAGAATTTTATCCCTCAAAAGCAAGGCTGTATTGGCGGTTTGCCACTTCTCCGAGTTGGAAAGGCCCTGTAGGAATCTTGCGTCGCAACACATCGAGCGAGAAGTCCACACCGGCAATGATGCCATAACTGCGCAACACAGTTTCCACTGTCTTGCGTGCCAGTTCGGGGTGGTTGTTCTCTTCGCTCAAGTGGCAAAGCCATACGTTCTTGATGTCCTCGTGGAAGTTCTCGGCAAGTGCCGATGCGGCTTTCTTGTTCGACAGATGCCCGTGTCCGCTGACAATGCGCTCCTTCAGAATCTCAGGGTAGCGTCCCTGGCGCAGCATCTCCTCGTCGTAGTTGGCTTCGAGGATGAGGTGCGTGCTTTTCAGGATGTACTCCTTCACGTGTTCAGTCACATCGCCCACATCGGTCATGATGGTGAAGCGGTAATCGCCCACCTCGATGTAGTAACCGACATTCTCAGAGGCATCGTGGGGAAGGGGAAAGGCTGTGATGCGGAAACTGCCAATCTCGAAAGGCTCTTCCTTGTCAATATTGTGGCGATTCTCCACAGGAATCTTTACGGAGTTCTGCCAGTTCTTGTCCATACCCTCATGGATGAGCGGTGTGGCAAAGACAGGGATGTTGTATTCCCTGCTGAGTTTGCCAGCGGCTTTGATGTGATCGGCGTGGTCGTGGGTGATGATCATGCCCTTCACCTTGCCAATCTTCATCCCATATTCTTGCATATTCTTCTTGAAACGACGAATGCTGACGCCACAATCAATGATGATGGCGTCAGATTCTGTCGCAAGATAGTAACAATTGCCGCAACTGCCGCTGCCAAGGCTAAAAAATGTTAGTGGCATCGGTTTATTCTTGTGGCAAATTAAGTGCAATGAAATCTTCGTCAAGTTGTTTCTGGTCAACGAATGATGGTGCATCGAGCATCACGTCGCGTCCGCTGTTGTTCTTTGGGAAGGCAATGCAGTCGCGGATAGAGTCGAGACCTGCAAAGATGCTCACCCAGCGGTCGAGTCCGTATGCGAGGCCACCATGAGGAGGTGCACCATACTTGAAGGCGTTCATCAGGAAGCCAAACTGCTCCTCTGCCTTTTCGGGTGTGAAGCCCAGAATCTCGAACATCTTGGCCTGCAGCTTGGGGTCGTGAATACGGATGGAACCACCACCCACTTCGATACCGTTGCACACCATGTCGTAAGCATCAGCACGTACAGCAGCAGGGTCGGTGTCGAGCAAATGAATGTCTTCGTCCATCGGGTGTGTGAACGGATGGTGCATCGCCATCAGACGCTGTTCCTCATCACTCCATTCGAACATCGGGAACTCAGTCACCCACAACAGGGCAAACTTGTTCTTGTCTCTCAGACCGAGGCGCTCGCCCATCTCCAGACGCAGTTCGCAGAGTTGCTTGCGGGTCTTCATGGCATCAGCACCTGAGAGGATGAGGATGAGGTCGCCTGGCTTGGCATTCATCTTCTCCTTCAATGCCTGCAGATCTTCTGGGGTATAGAACTTATCTACAGATGACTTCACACTGCCATCTTCCAGCACACGGGCATAAACCATGCCCTTCGCGCCAATCTGTGGACGCTTCACCCATTCTGTGAGCTTGTCAATGTCCTTGCGGGTATAAGAAGCGCAGCCTGTGGCGCAGATACCACCGATGTAGGCAGCATCGTCGAACACGGCAAACGTGCCCTTCTTCAACACGTCGTCCAGTTCCACAAACTCCATGCCGAAACGCATGTCGGGCTTGTCGGAACCGAAACGCTTCATACATTCAATCCAAGGCAGACGGAGGAAGTCGCCTTCAATCTCCACGCCGCGCAACTCCTTGAACAAGTGTTTTGCCATTCCCTCGAAGGTCTGGATGATGTCCTCCTGAGTGACAAACGACATCTCGCAGTCAATCTGTGTGAACTCTGGCTGACGGTCAGCGCGCAAGTCTTCATCACGGAAGCACTTCACAATCTGGAAGTAGCGGTCGAAGCCTGCCACCATGAGCAGTTGCTTCAAGGTCTGAGGCGATTGTGGAAGGGCGTAGAACTGTCCTGGATTCATGCGTGAAGGTACGATGAAGTCACGTGCACCTTCTGGCGTAGAACCGATGAGCATAGGAGTTTCCACCTCCAAGAAGCCGAGGTTGGAGAGGTAGTTGCGAACGGCGATGCAGAACTTGTGACGCAGTTCCAGATTCTTGCGCACAGCATTGCGGCGCAGGTCGAGGTAGCGATACTTCATGCGGAGGTCATCGCCGCCATCGGAATTGTCTTCAATCGTGAAGGGTGGGGTGATGGACTCGTTCAGCACATTCAGCTCGCTCACTTCAATCTCGATGTCACCCGTTGGAATGTTCTTGTTCTTGCTGTAGCGCTCAGCCACAGTGCCATTCACCTGAATCACAAATTCACGTCCCAGCTTGTTGGCACGTTCGCACAGCGGCGCGTTTGTCTCTTCGTTAAACACCAGCTGCGTGATGCCATAGCGGTCGCGCAAATCAACAAAAGTCAGCGCACCCATCTTTCTCGTGCGCTGCACCCATCCAGCAAGCGTCACCTGCTTGCCAGCGTCGGAGAGTCTTAACTCCCCATTGGTATGTGTTCTATACATATTATATATGTGTTATGTTATTTCTAATGCAAAGATAGTTATTATTTTTCAAATAGAAGCCATTCCTGAGCAATAATCAGCAGTTTTCCGCTTATGTCCTCCTTAGAACGGCAGTCCTACGGCGAAGTGGAAGGCAAAGTCGCGGTCGAAGTCGTGGTGAAGGATGGGGTAGTGGTCGCTGCCTGTGTAGGCGGGGTCGATGGCTTTCATGCCGGCATCGAAGCGGACGATGAAGAAGTTGGCGTCCATGCGGAGACCGATGCCGTAGCCCACTGCGATTTGTTTCCAGAATCTGCCGAAGTGGAACTCGCCGCCAGTTTGGTCTTTGTAGGTACGGATTGTCCAGATGTTACCGGCATCGACAAAGGCGGCTCCACTGAATTTCCAAAAGAGTTGCGCACGATATTCGAGGCTCAGATCAAGTTTGAGGTCGCCCGACTGGTTGATGAAGTTGATGCCCTTGTCCTTGCCGTTGTAGGCGCCAGGGCCGAGTGAGCGCACAGACCATCCGCGCACGCTGTTGGCACCACCAGCGAAGTAGCGCTTCTCGAACGGCAGCTGGTTGGAGTTGCCATAGGGATAGGCAATGCCCAATGCGCCATGAAAAGCCACTGAGTTGTTCTTGTCGATGCGGAAACTCTTGGAGAAGTCGAAGTCGCCGCGTACGTACTGTGCAAAGGCGATGTCGCAGAACGTGAATTGGTCGCTGGAATTCTTCTCGCCATTCATCACGTTGCAGGCGAGACCGAGGACATTGCCCGATGTCTCGATGTTGAAACGGATGGTGTAGGCGTTCTTGCCGTAGGTCTGTTCGCGTGCTCCCAAGGAATTGTAGGAGTAGGTGTAGCCCATCTTGGTGATGAGCAGATTCTCGTAGTTGTATTTCAGGATGGCATTGGTCTTGCCGAGCGAATCCAGATACTGTTCCTTGAACGTCCTTGAGATCCAGGGCATATAAACGTAGTTGACCTCGAGCAGGTCGAAGCGGTGCTGCTCGTGCTGGTTGAGGCTGTTCCAACGGTATCGCCATGCAGCGGTGAGCACTCGACGCTGGAATTCAGGACGGTTCTGCAGATTGTATTGCAGGGCAATCTCCGAGGTGGCGTTATGCTCTGTGCCCCATTCTCTCTTCACGTATGGGAACAGGAAGCCAGGGAATCCCAAGGTGGACTCGGCACCGACTTCCACGTAGTTGTTGCCGTCGTATCCCTCCAGACCCGTGATGGCTTCGTAGGCGCCACGAATCTTGAACATGAACGATTCTGAACCGCGGAACAGGTTCTTGTTCTGATAGGAGGTGGAGAGTGCGGCACCCAAGTCGCCGGCCGAGTTCGTTGCCTCCACATCGAAGCCGAAGGAGTGGGGCTTGGCGTGATTGACCACAATGCTGCAGTCGAGCGTGTCTGTGCCAGGGCGTTCCGTCAGGTTGATGTTGGAGAAGGCGATGGCTCCCAGGCGTGTGTAGTTGGTGTAGGTGCGTCGATAGTGGTTATCGTTATACAGTTCGTTGGGCTTGACCATCGAGTGGCTGATGAGCAGGCGCTTGCGGAAGTGCATATCCTGCTGATAGAGGAAGTCGTAGCCCTTGTAGTGGACGCTGTCGATGGGCTCGTCGGGGGTGGTCACGTCGGCCAGGAACTTCACCGTTCCGATGGTGTATTGCCTGTGGGGCGTCGCCTCCGTACGTCCGTTGTCCTGCTGTCGCTTCACCCGCATCAGCACATCCACCTCGGTCGAGTTCCGGGCGGTGTCGGCGCTGAACCGGATGTCCTCCTTCGTGAATTTGTAGTATCCGTTGTTGCGCAAGTGCGAGGCGATGCGGTTTCGCTCTCCGTTCAGGGCTGTCACCTCGAACGGTAGTCCGGGCTTCAACAGTGAGTTCGCGGTGTCTTCCACCAGAATGAAGTCCCTGAGCCCCTCGTCCTCCACGATGCGTTCCACCTTCCGCATCGTGTAGCGTTCCCTCGGATGCACATTGTAAAGCACCTTCATCTTCTTCCCCTTGATCATCTTGAACTCCTCCACCTCGGCCTTCATGTAGCCCGCATTGTTCAGCACTTTCCCGATGTCCTCCATCGTGCGGTTCGCCTTCGTGCTGTCGTAGAGCACGGGTGCCTCGCCCAATCTGCGCCAGAACCGGCACGAGCGCTTCGTCGTGTCAGTGCCCGAGAGCATGTAGATCTTCAGCGGCACCCTCGCACCGAACCATTTCGAGTTCGTCTGCTGCACCACATAGTCGCCCAGCAGGTAGGTCTTCATCAACTCCTTGTCGTCGCACGTCACTGCCACGCCCGTCAGCATGTGCTCTCCCTCGGGAATGTACTTATCCACCGAGCACGACACTATGGCCATGCTCAGCGTCATTATATATATATATATGTATAGGAGACGGGGTTTCACGGGCGAATTTTACAAAATCTTTGCAAAGGTAGTGAAAAGTTGGGAGTTAGGAGACAGGAGTTAGGAGTTTTTTCGTACCTTTGTACAAAAATAGATGTAATGATCAGCAAGAACAGGCTCAAGTATGTACGTTCGCTCGAGATGAAGAAGCATCGGAAGGCGGACAATGTCTTTGTGGCAGAAGGCCGCAAGCTCGTGGGCGATCTGCTCGACGTCTTCGAATGCACCTACCTCGTGGCGACAGCCGACTGGCTCTCCGCCAATGCTCCATGGGTGGAGCGTCAGCATGGTTTGGACATTGACGAAGTCACCGACGACGAACTTCGCCGTATCAGTTTCCAGGAGACTCCCCAGCAAGTGCTTGCCGTCTTCCGGCAGCCAGAGTATTCTGTCGATGTCAACGAGGTTGCCAACCAGCAACTTTGCCTCGCCCTCGACGACGTGCAGAACCCCGGCAACCTCGGCACCATCGTCCGGCTCGCTGACTGGTTCGGTATCGAGCACATCTTTTGTTCCCCAGCCTGCGCCGACATCTACAACCCCAAGACCGTCCAGGCCACCATGGGAGGCATCGCCCGCGTCCAGGTCCACTACGTTGATCTCCCCCAGATGCTCGCATCCCTCCCCACTGGCATCCCCGTCTATGGCACCTTCCTCGACGGCGACAACATCTATCAGAAAACTCTCGAAAACCGCGGCATCATCCTCATGGGCAACGAAGGCAAGGGCATATCCCCCGACGTCGAAGCCTACGTCACCGAGCGTCTCTATATACCCAACCATCCCGCTGGACGCCCCACTTCCGAATCCCTCAACGTCGCCATCGCAACCGCCATCGTCTGCGCCGAGTTCCGCCGAAGGACATAGCGCATTTCCGCGCGTCAGACCTTCGGGAATTACGAAAATAAGAAATCTGGGATTATTCCACGTACAGCACCAGACCCTTGAGGTATTCGCCCTCGGGGTGATAGATGTTGATGGGGTGGTCGGCGGGCTGGTGGAGCTGGTGGAGGATGCGTACCTTGCGCCGAGCGGATGCAGCTGCAGTGAAGACGGCTGTGCGGAACTGGTCTTTGTTGACGGCCTGCGAGCAGCTAAAAGTGAAGAGGATGCCGCCGGGCTGTATCTTCTCGAAGGCCTTGCGGTTCAGACGGGTGTAGCCTTTCAGTGCGTTGTGGAGTGCGTCCTTGTGCTTTGCGAAGGCGGGCGGGTCGAGGATGATGAGGTCGTAGGGGGTCTGCATCTTCTCGAGGAACTTGAAGGCATCTTCAGCATAGGCTTCGTGCCGCTGGTCACCAGGGAAGTTGAGCTCGACGTTGGCTTTCGTCAGGTCGATGGCTTTCTGGGAGGAATCGACGGAATGGACGAGCTCGGCGCCGCCTCGCATGGCGTAGAAGGAGAAGCCGCCGGTGTAGCAGAACATGTTGAGGACTTTCCTGTCGCGGGAGTAGCGTTCGAGCAGGCTGCGGTTGTCGCGCTGATCGACGAAGAAGCCTGTCTTCTGTCCGCGAAGCCAATCAACGTGAAACTTGAGGCCGTTCTCCATAGCCACGTCGTCGGTGTCGCCACCAAGGAGGAATCCGTTCTCCTGTCCGAGCTCGGCCTTGTAGGGTAGGGTGGTCTCGGACTTGTAGAATATGTTTTTGAGTTCGTCGCCCATGACGGTTTTGAGTGCTTTGGCGATGATGTGGCGGTCGATGTGCATACCGACAGAATGTGCCTGCATCACAGCAGTGTTGCCGTAGATGTCGATGACGAGCCCTGGCAGGTTGTCGCCCTCACCGTGCACGAGACGATAGGTGTTGTTGTCGCTGTCCATCAGGCCGATGCGCTGACGCACATCCTTGGCGATGGCGAGTCGCTGCTCGTAGAAGTGCTGGTCAATCTCCTCGTTGTCGAAGGACAACACCCTGACCATGATGCTGCCAATCTGGAAGTGGCCCGTGGCGATGTATTCGTTATCGCTGGTGAAGACCATCACTTTCTCGCCTTCCTCGGGCTCTTCGCTCATGCGTTGGATGGCTCCGGAGAAGATCCAGGGATGGAAACGTCTCAGTGACTCGTCTTTGCCTCGTTTCAAGAAAATGCTTTTCATTGGCTATGTCTGTTGATTTGTCTGTTGTTCGTTTTCGTTTATTATTGTGATGGGCTCAGGTGTCTTTTCCAACACATAATCCCGGTCTCTCTTCATCCTCGCCACTTCTTCATGTATCTGGATACATGCCCACGCGTCGGTGGCGGCATACCGCTGCTGCGCCTCGGTCAGGATGTCTGCCTCCCAGTTGGACAGCTGTTGTCCCTTGGCTATCTTTCCTCCGAAAAGGTTGGCGTATATCTTTTGTAGGCTGTTGTCCTCAATACCGATGTCCTTCACTTCTTTCTGCAGCTCGACAAAGGTGCCTGGCGTGAAATTCCTTCGCTGGTTCAGTCCCCTCATGTCGTCTTGCAGCGATAGTCCCACCTTGGTGATGGTGGTGTCTTCCAGCAGTCGGATGATAGAATCTGTCAGTCCGATTTCGTTGAGCCGGAAGAGGAAACAGGTATCGTGCGTGGATACTTGCAACAGTGCGACTTGATGCATTTTGCCTTTCTGGAATGTGGGGCGTGTCTCTGTGTCGAATCCCAGCACCGTCTGTTTCATCAGGTAATCCACAGCTTTGTCTGCATCCCGTTCCGTGAAGATGACGATGATTCTTCCATCGAAATGTATGCAGGGCAACGTCTGTATCTTCTTCTTGTCGTATTTGTCTAAGATTACTTTCATGCTCACGTGGTTAATATACCTCTTCCTCAGAATAGCGCACTTCGTGCAAGGCTCGTTGTACATTCACGAGCTTCTGCCCCCAGCTGAACTGAAACTCTTCCTTCACGTCGGCAAGAGCATTCATCATCAGTTCCTCGTTGTTGGCATTCTTATAGGCCATCACAAAGTTCTTCAACTCTTGGTAGATATCCGAAAGATTCTCGCTGACGGTGGTCAGGATGGGTGACTCGCTGTATTTCATGTCTTCCATAAATACATCCAGATAGTCATCCTTCTCGCCCATAATTATACTAATGTTCGCGCGTACTATATTATAATTATCCTCTGTTACGTAGTCTTCGGCATAGTAGCCATCATCCAAGATTTCATACTTGGGAAGCAGGGCTGCTTTCAGATAGAGTAGGGGGAGTAGTTTCATTAACGTATCCACAAAACTCATGCGTGTCTTCCCCTCTGTCTGTTCGAGGAAGGCACAATACTCAACGGCAACCGTGACCAGTTCCATCACGTCGCGACCATATGCGGGAGATTTCTCTTCTTGTTTCATCGGGATGAATCTTCTGTATGTTTCATGTTGGATGCAAAGGTACGACTTTTTTCGTTCTTGACAAAATAAATGGGTGATTGCAATGTTTTTGAGAGAGAAAATGAAAATAATTCGATTCTTTTCAAAAAAAGTTTCTCAAAGATTTGGTCAGTATTAAAAAAGGTCGTACCTTTGCACTCGCTTTCGGGAAGCAACCGAGGTGAAATCCTCGGATGCATTTTTTTGCTCGCTTCTCGAAGAGCAGAAACTCGATCTTTGACAGACTGCGAACAGAAATACAAGACAAGCAGCGCGTGCACATTATATATATAATATATGGTTGTGCATGCACAAGCAGAAGTCATTCCTTTTTACACAGACTTATAAACGAACAATGGAGCAGGAAAGCCTGGCCGGTCAGACAGAACTAC
>CADCIO010000023.1 GCA_902801475.1 uncultured Bacteroidales bacterium | reverse complement strand
AGCAGATTGCAAAACCGCACCTAACGGTTATATGCAATCTGCTTTTAATGAATAATCAAGGTTGCCTCTTCAAATGGAGGACTTTTTCAGTGCCCTGCCAAACATATTCCCCTCTTTTTTTGACAAAACTAAAAAAAACTTCACTTTTGCATGTATTTGATGAAGCTCATACTAATATCCAAGCTCCTCTCCAACAAGCACAACAACATGGCGGCCTTTGTTCCTTGAATTACGCAGGAAATGGACATAACTGCAAATGCATTCGGGAGAATTGCAATTATGACAAACTCCATCTACCCTACATGGTGTCTTGATGTCAAACCGCTGGGCATTGATTGGCGAGGCTATTCCCCTTGCTCTTGCAAGAGCCGCCTCAACGGTCTGAGCCACCTTGTTCAGTCCAATGATGAAGATGACCTTCTTCGGTCCCCATGTGATGGCGGCCACCCTATTTCCGTTCCCGTCGATGTTCACGATAACACCATCCTCGGAGATGGCATTGGCACTGGTCAGATAAACGTCTGCTGAGAAAGCCCTGAGATACATGGCTTGTGCTTCCTCTGGATCTTTTGCCATGTCACGGTCGAGCACTTCCAATGTGCGACGCTTCCTGAGGACATCTGGAATGCCAAGGTCCCGGACAGTCATTGACCCTCCCCATGTGACATAGCTCCCGTCTTCAATAAGTTCTGAAACTTTCCTTACAGCCTCTTCTGATGTCGGACAATAGAAGGCTTCCATGTTGCGTCGGTTCAGATTCTTGATCATCTTCTGAGCCAGCAACTCGTTTCTTTGTTCTTGTGGTGTCATAAAAATATATCTGTATAAGTTGGTTAAGTAATCGGATGGCTATCTGATCCATATCGTTTCTATCCTATCATTGTTCCACAACTAAACGACTGTAGCTGCTCACCCATCACACGCTGCATCAGCTGAAACACGCCATCTCCTGTACAGTGGCTTGTGTAGAATTGTGTATTAGGATAATTGTCCTTCAGTCTTTGAGACAAAGCTTTGATTTCATCATCCGTCTCTTGTCCGTCGAGCAGATGGAAACCGCCGACAACGGCATTGACAGGCCAAGGACATGCTGCCAGAATGTTCTCCAATCCACTATGAGCACAGCCGGTAAAAAGCAGTCCGTCAACATACAGAGCCAATTCATGACGGAAATCATCGTGGATATAATTACCGCAGGCATCCTGAACATAGAGATTCTGATTCCCTTTGGGCATCGGATGATTCTGAGGAATATGGGCAATCACATAGATGCCATCAGCTATCTCACACGATTGATCCACAGTGCAGAGTCGGTCCTTACTTATCTCTGGCCACACGGTCGTAATGCTGTGCAGGTTCCCTCGTTTAGAAAAGAAGATCCCGTTCATCGCCTCAGATGAAACCATGACCTTTGATCGACGATTCTGCTCCAAGAAACAGCACAAGCCTCCGGCATGGTCGCTATGCCCGTGAGAGATGAACACATAATCAACGCTGCCGAGGTCAATGCTCAACATTTCCGCATTTTTGATGAACAAGTCACTTGCTCCGGTATCAAGCAGAATCCTATACTTCTCCGTTTCCAAAAAGATAGATAGTCCATGCTCTGTGGAGAGACGACAATTATTGCTTCGGTTATCTGATAATACAGTCCATCTCATCATGTAGTCTTTTTGCGCCATTTACGAGCACAAAGTTACAATCATTTCTTTATATTATGGTAGGTTGGCGAAAAAGAAAGACCATTTACAAGGTGTTTTTAACAATTTTTCCAATAAAGCAATGTTACTCACGCTCGACAAAACAATAATAATTACTGTTATTTTGTTTATGTGCTCACTTAATCGTAACTTTGCACTCAATATCCATTAAAAACTTTCATCAATGAAAAAGTTAACTCTTTTTACATTCCTGACTTTGGTGGTGTGTACTGCTGTACACGCACAAGATAACCACATAGTGAATGTGGACGATGCGCTGAAATCCGCCGTCGGGTTCCTGCCTCTGCGTCGTGACGGAGAGAACAAGACGCCAGAACTGGCGCACGTGGAAAAGGATGCGCTGAGTGACCATCCTTACTACTACATCTTCAATCGTGGAAACGAGCAGGGGTTCATCATCGTGAGTGCAGACAGCCGCACAAAGAAGATTCTTGCTTATTCCAACGAGGGTCATTTCGACATCGAGGCACTGGCTCCTGAGATGAAAGCATGGCTGGGCGGCTACACGGAAGCCCTGAGCGATTTGGCAATGACACCTGACTCACTTCTGGCGCAGTTGCAGTCGGGTCCGCTGATGAAGGCCGTGAATGATGACTCGACGCTGGCTCCTGAGGTGAAGCCCCTATTGGGTAATATCTGCTACGCACAAACTTTCCCCTACAATGCTATGTGTCCCAACAAGAGTCTGACGGGTTGTGTTGCCACAGGTGCCGTACAGATCATGCGTTTCTATGAGTATCCCAAGACGCCATCAGGGAAGACCCATAGCTATGACAATGAAGGAGAGACGGTAAGCTGCTCGTTCACCACACCATACGACTGGAACAACATGTTGCCCACCTACAGCAAGACGGAAGGTGAAGAGACTCAGAACTCAGCCATCAGCAAATTGATGTTCGATGCGGGTGCTGCCTGCAACATGGAGTATTCTCCAACAGGTTCGAGTGCGAGCCGTATCGACATGGCATTGGCGTTGGTGGAATATTTCGGCTATGGCAATAACATGGTGAATTTCCGTCGTGACGCTTTCACCCCTGCCGACTTCGTCTATTACCTGAAAAAGGAATTGACGGAGGGTCGCCCTGTGTTAATGGGTGGCACAGATGAGGATGACTACGGACATTGCTTCGTGTGCGACGGCTACGACACCAACGGACTGTTCCACTTCAACTGGGGATGGAATGGACAGAGCAACGGTTATTTCGAAATCACGAACCTTTCGCCTCCACGTCCAGGCAGTCGCACGGGTAAGGTGGAAAACTATAACGAGAACGTCACCTTCATTGGTGGCATCCAACCTCCTTCTGCCAACACCAACAACAAGGTGAGCGTGCTGAGCATGAAAGGTCTGACCTTTGCTTCCAGCGGCAAGAAAGGTGCTGCAGTCCAAGTGAATGTGGAACGTGTGAGCAACTGCACCATCGGACAATTCAATGGCAAGTTTGGTGTAGCACTCTACAAGAATGGTGAGATGGTGAAGACATTGGATCTGACGGATGCATCACTCACCCCTACCCGCTCCTACAAGCAATTGGTGTTCCGTCCTATCCTGCCCAGTAACCTGTCGGGCGACGACTACCAGCTGGTGATGGTGAGCAAGGCAAACAACGACACCAAGTGGTGTCCGATCCTCACGGCTGTCGTGAGCAGCATCGACTTGGAGATAAAGGGCGACAACGTGACTCTAAAGCCGAACACAATTGACCGCTATATCGACTTGGGCAATCTGACTGCTTCTTCGAACAACAGTCCAAGCAAGAAGGACAAAAAGAAGAGCAAGAAGGACAACGAGAAAAGTGTTGCCAGCGGTCTTGGCGAGGTTGATGCCAACGACTTTTACGGAAATTAACAAGCCCACGCGCTTGGCGACTTTCATCTCAAATAGAATTTCATGATGAAAAAGATAACTCTACTATTCACCCTGTTGCTGACAACACTCGCCACACAGGCACAGACTTTCTACGAGTTGCAGTTCACCCACCCATTGGACGGGAAGAAATATTTGGGTTTGATGACCTACTTCAGCGATGAGCGCTGTAAGATGCGCATTGTGAGGGCTGACGAGGGTTCCAAGGGCAAGGTATGGGAATCTGACTACGAAAAAGAAGGAGAGCCCGTGACGACCGAAAACACATTTGGTGTCATGTACTACAGACCCCTCAATGGGCGTTCAATGCCTACTGTTTTCTGGCATTGGCGTGACTTCCGTGCAGAAGACATGAAACCAGAGCCCAAAATCTTCTACGACCTGACTGACCCCAGCAATTACTTCGATGCCACCAGTTTCAAGGAGAAGCAACTCTCGGAACTGACAGCAGCCTATCTGGAGAAGTTCTACAAACCTACGGATGCAGAATACAAGAACCTGCTTGCTGCCGCAAAAAAAGTTGGTGCACAGAACAAGACGGAAGTGGTGAGCCGAGGAACTGACACCCCCACTCTGCGTCTGCTGATGGTGGCGAACACTGAGGTGAACGACATCGGTGTGGCTTGTCAGCAGGACATCAAGAATGTGACAAACGAGTTCAAGAATATTGCCCGCGTGTTGGAACTGCCTTACGAGCAGACCATCGTGAGCGAGGATGACTTCGGCAAGACAAATGTGGCCAAAGCCATTGAGAACTTCAAGCCTGGCAAACAGGATATCGTGGTGTTTGTCTATTCAGGACACGGGTTCCGTTTTCAAGACCAAAAGGACTACTTCCCCTGCATCGACCTCTCGCCCACAGCATACGACAAGGCAGTGGAGAACTACACCACAATGACAGACATCTACAAGGCAATTACGGATAAGGGAGCAAGACTCAACATCGTACTGAGCGACTGCTGCAACACGAAGGTGGGTCAGGAAACGCCTACTGCCGTTAGCATCAGCACACTCTTCTCACGTGCTTCACACAGCCTCGACACCGACAAGCTGCACACCCTCTTCCTCGGACAAGCTGGTAACGTTTGGGCTACGGCTGCAAGTCCTGGAGAAGCTTCATGGTGCAGCGTGAAGGGTGGCTTCTTCCTGCTCAGTTTCATCGAATGCCTTCGCTACCAAATCAGCACACTCACTCAGGAGAAACCATCATGGGAATCTCTCATCAACCTTGCCATTGACGAGGCTCGAAAGAAGACAAACGGAAATGGAGTACCACGCGAACAAAATGGCCTAAAGCAAGTGAAAACCAAAAGCATACAATAAACATTTGAAGCAATGAAACAATTACGATATTTCTTTCTGATGGTCATGACTTGCACGTTCACACACATGCAGGCACAAAACAAGATTCCCGCTCAGACGCAACGTTACATTCCCATCGCGATTGACCTCGGGTTGCCCAGCGGCACTCTTTGGGCTGACCGCAACATGAGAGAGAACGAAGCCTCCACCAACTTTGGTCAGTTCTATAGTTGGGGCAGTGTTGTTGCTGATGACGAGGCACTCGCATACGAAGAACACAACCAACGCTCGATGACCTCCTGGAGAGGTTACAAACACGGATCAGGGGCGAAGGCTCTGACCAAATACTGCACAGACAGCGCCTATGGCAAGAAGGATGACAAGACGCAACTCGACCCTGAAGACGACGCTGCTGCTGTCTATGCCAAAACACATCAAGTGGCGATTTGGGATGCCCAATGGCATATACCAACAGAAAAGGAGTTTGCCGAACTCATCGAGAAGTGCAAATGGGCTTGGAAGAAGAACGGTTATCAGGTGACAGGCCCCAACGGAAAATCCATTTTCCTGCCTACTGCTGGTTTTGCGGGAAGCGATGTGAAAGACGTGGGCTACTATTGGACTTCCACCCTTTGTGCAGACTTCCCTTGTTATGCTTATGCTGTCATGTTTGGCGATGATTTCATTGGCTGGAATAATGGCACCCGCTATAAAGGCTATTCGATAAGGCCCGTGAAAAGTAAGAAATAAGAGGAACAAGGAGTGAAAAGTGAAGAGTCAAAAGTGAAAAATCCAAGTTACCAACAATCCGAATGGCAGGTAATAAGGATTTTTCACTTTTCACTTTTCGTTATTCACTAAAAAATCACTACCTTTGCACTCTCTAAGAATAATTATAATCATCATAAACACTATAAATAAATAAAATGGAAAGAGACAACGTCATCTTCTCATTGATTGAGAAGGAACATCAGCGCCAGCTGAAAGGCATCGAATTGATTGCATCTGAGAACTTTGTGAGCGACCAAGTGATGGAAGCTATGGGCAGCTACTGCACGAACAAGTATGCAGAGGGTTATCCTGGTCATCGCTACTATGGCGGTTGCCAAGTGGTGGACGAAATTGAGCAGTTGGCTATCGACCGTGCTTGCCAGCTCTTTGGTGCTGAATATGCCAATGTGCAGCCTCACTCTGGTGCACAGGCTAACGCTGCCGTGCTGTTGGCTGTGTTGAAGCCAGGCGATGTGTTCATGGGTCTGAACCTTGATCATGGTGGTCACCTCTCTCACGGTTCATTGGTGAACACTTCTGGTATCCTCTATAAGCCTGTAGGTTACAACCTCAACAAGGAGACTGGTCGTGTGGATTACGACGAGATGGAGGTATTGGCAAAGGAACACAAGCCCAAGCTCATCATCGGTGGTGGCTCTGCTTACAGCCGCGAATGGGATTATGCCCGTATGCGCAAGATTGCTGACGAGGTGGGTGCCCTCCTGATGATTGATATGGCTCACCCTGCAGGCCTCATCGCTGCTGGCTTGCTGGAGAACCCTGTGAAGTATGCACACATCGTGACGACCACAACGCACAAGACGCTTCGTGGTCCTCGTGGCGGTTTGATTCTCTTGGGCAAGGACTTCGACAATCCTTGGGGTTACACGACTCCAAAGGGTGTGGTGAAGAAGATGTCTCAGCTCATCAACTCTGCCGTATTCCCAGGTCAGCAGGGTGGTCCTCTGGAGCACGTGATTGCTGCGAAGGCTGTAGCATTCGGCGAGGCGCTGAAGCCTGAGTTCAAGGAGTATGCAAAGCAGGTGAAGAAGAACGCTGCTGTGTTGGCTGACGAACTCGTTAAGCGTGGTTTCGCTATCGTGAGCGGTGGTACTGACAACCACTCTATGCTGGTTGACCTCCGTACGAAATATCCTGATCTGACTGGTAAGGTGGCTGAGAATGCACTCGTGGCTGCCGACATCACCATCAACAAGAACATGGTGCCATTCGATACTCGTTCAGCATTCCAGACTTCAGGCTTCCGTCTGGGTACACCTGCCATCACCACGCGTGGTGCGAAGGAAGACCTCATGGTGCAAATTGCCGCATGGATTGAAGAGGTGCTCAACGATCCTGAAAACGAGGCAGTCATCGCAAAGGTACGTGGTGAGGTGAACGAGACCATGAAGAAGTACCCACTCTTTGCATGGTAACCAACCCCCTCATAGGTATGACATTGGAAGAGTTGCAGGACGTGTGCCTGCAACTCTCTATGCCTAAATTCACCGCTAAGCAAATAGCACAATGGATTTATGGCAAACATGTGCATACCATCGACGAAATGACCAACCTCTCAAAAGCGAACCGCGAGAAGTTGGATTCGTTGTATTGTGTGGGGTGCGCTGCTCCCACAGAAATCCAAAGGAGCAAGGACGGAACCATCAAGTATCTCTTCCCCACTGAGAACGGGAAGTTTGTGGAGACGGTCTATATTCCAGAGGGTGATCGTGCCACCTTGTGCGTGAGTTGCCAGGTGGGATGCAAGATGAACTGCCTCTTCTGCCAGACAGGAAAGCAGGGTTGGCAGGGCAACTTGACCGTGAGGGACATCCTCAACCAAATCTACGCTGTTGACCAATTCATCGAAGAAGAAGGTCTGACGCCTCTGACCAATATCGTCTATATGGGACAAGGGGAGCCTTTGGACAATCTCGACAATGTGCTGAAATCGACAGCAATCCTGACAGCGGATTATGGTTGGGCTTGGAGTCCGAGACGCATCACCATCTCGACGGTGGGATTGAGGAACAACATGCGCCGACTGCTGGATGAGAGTGAATGCCACGTTGCTGTGTCGCTCCACTCCCCCATTCACGAACAACGTCTGCAACTGATGCCTGCCGAGAAGCAATTTCCCATTGCTGACATCGTGGCATTGTTGAAGGAATACGACTGGAGTCATCAGCGACGCATCACGTTTGAATATACAATGTTCGGGGGTACCAACGACTCTCCCCTTCACGCCAAGGAACTGACCAAATTGCTACGCGACCTCTTCTGTCGTGTCAACCTCATCCGTTGGCATCGTGTACCCGGTGTGCCACTGAACGAGGTGGAGATGGAGACGATGGAACACTTCCGCGACTATCTGAACAATCATGGCATCACAGCCACTATCCGAGCCTCAAGAGGACAAGACATCTGGGCTGCATGTGGCTTATTATCCACCCGTTCACTCGCAGGAAGTTCAACATCACCAGAACAGTAATAACCTGAAAACCAAACGATATGAAATTTAGACTGATAGCAATACTTTTACTCATCGCTTGTGCTTTTGCCGCTTGTGACAACCCCACCAAAAACGGACGCCGTCGCAGAAGTGCCAGCTTGCTCACACCCGTTTCGTCAGGCAATCCTTACGAAGTGATGGTGGTGGCTGACGATAGTGTGTGGAATGGTTATGCAGGTGCAGCGCTGCAACGCATCCTCGACAAGCCCCTGCTGGGTCTTCCCCAACAAGAGCCTCAGTTCCACAAGAGTCACGTCACAGAGGCACACTACGATAATATCACAAACCTGTTCCGCAATATCTTCCGCATTCAGATTGGTAAGGAATACACAATGGCGAAGATGACGGTGGAGAAGGATGTGCATTCCACCCCTCAGATGATTCTCACACTCCATGCACCCAATCAGGTGGAGGCATCCGTCTATATCACGGAACACGCCAAGGGCATCGAGGGACTGATCACCAGCGAGGAAATCAATCGCACAGCCAACGACCTCTACTTCCAGCACAATGTGAAGTTTGCCAAGCAGGTGAAGGAGATGTTTGACTGCGAGTTCTACATTCCTGTCGATATCAAGAAAATGAAGGTGGGTGAGGATTTCATCTGGGCAAGCGATGACGGTTTGTCCTCCATCCAGAACATTTGCATCTACTCCCTCCCCTACGTGAGTGAGAAGATGTTCACGAAGAAGCCTTACATCGCCCTTCGCGACACCATCATGAAACGCAACATCCCTGGCGAAAAGCCGACTCAGTGGATGCAGACCAACCCTGAATATGTGTGGACGAAGAACATCACTGTGAACGGCAAGTTTGCAATGGAGACACGTGGATTGTGGGAAATGCGCAACGATGCGATGGGTGGTCCCTTCATCAGTCATACCAGGTTGGACGAGAAGAACAATCGTGTCATCGTGGTGGAAGGTTTTGTGTATGCGCCTAATAAGATGAAGCGCACCATGCTCCGTAGGCTCGAAGCAGCCTTATATACTTTAGAAACTCCAAGTGAAGAAGATAATATAAAAGAAGAAAATGGAAAGAATTAAAATCGGCATCACACAAGGTGATATCAATGGTATCGGCTACGAGCTGATACTGAATACATTCGAAACAGAAGAGATGGCATCCATCTGCACGCCCATCATTTATGGCTCTCCGAAGGCGGCGACCTACCACCGCAAGACCATCGGCAGCCAGACCAGTTTCCAGGTCGTTGACTCGGCCGATGCTGCCAGAGACGGACAGCTCAACATGGTCAACTGTTTTGGCGAGGACGAGCAGAAGATTGACTTCGGACAGGCCACAGAGGAGGCAGGCAAGGCGGCACTCACCTCGCTCGACATGGCGCTGACCGACCTGCGCGACGGGAAGATTGCCGCACTCGTGACCATGCCGCTCAACAACGCCACCATCAAGCGCATCGACGGTCTCCCATTCAAGAGCCAGACCGCTTACATCGAAGAGACCATCGGCGAGGGACGCAAGGCGCTCAAGATATTCATCGCAAACAATCTGCGCATCGCGCTGGCCACTGACAAGATTCCAGTTGCCGAGATTCCAGCCCGCATCAACAAAGACTTGCTCGCCGAGCGTCTGGTCATTCTCCACAACACCCTCAAGCGCGACTTCTTCATCGACAATCCACGCATCGCCGTCCTCGCCCTCAATCCACTCGCCAACGGCAAGGAGGAGCAGGACATCATCATCCCCGTCATCGACGAGCTCTTCAAGCGTGGTGTCCGCTGCATGGGTCCCTACCCTGCTGACGAGTTCTTCGGCACCGAGAACTACAAGCACTTCGACGCCGTCCTCGCCATGTACTACGACCAGGGCGCATCAACCTTCAAGTCCATCGCCCAGAACGAGGGTATCAACTTCACCGCCGGACTTCCCCTGCTCCGCACCGCACCAGCCATCGGCGTCGGCTACGACATCGCAGGCAAGTGCATGATTGACGACGAGCAGTCGTTCCGTCAGGCCATCTACACTGCCATCGACGTGGCACGCAACCGCGTCCGGTTCGACCGAGAGCGCGTCAATCCCCTCCAGAAGCAGTACGTTGCCAAGCGCGACGACTCCGACAAGCTGAAGCTCGACCAGATCGAGGATGAAGAATAAGACCCGCAACATCTTCTTCGCCTTCGGACTCATCGCGGTCATCGTGATGCTGTTCACCTTCAAGGTCTCGTTTGCCCAGCTCTGGGCAGACATCCTCCACGCGGGCTACTGGCTCATCGCCATCCTCATCCTCTGGATCATCCTATACATCATGAACGCATGGACCTGGCGCATCATCATACGCGGCTCAGGTCCATGCCCCATTCCCTTCTGGCGCATCCTCAAGCTCACCATCACCGGCTTCGCGCTCAACTACGCCACGCCAGCCGGACTCATGGGCGGCGAACCCTACAAGATCATGGAGCTGAAACCCTACATCGGCACCCAGCGCGCCACTTCCTCCGTGCTGCTCTTCGCCATGATGCACATCTTCGCCCACTTCTGGTTCTGGACCACCAGCATCCTCGTCTATCTCCTCCTCGCCCTCTGCGGCATCCTTCCCCTCGGCATCGGCATGGGCATCGTCCTCCTCCTCATGCTCTGCTTCTGCGCAGCCGGCATCTACCTCTTCATCCGCGGCTACAAAAACGGCATGGTCGTACGCCTCGTCCGATTCCTCAACCACATCCCCGGACTGAAACGATGGGCACGACGCTTCGCCGACGACCACCAGGAAGACCTCCAGAAAATCGACCACCAGATTTCCGAACTGCAAGGGCAAAACCAACGCAGCTTCTACGCCAGTTTTGCCCTCGAATACATTGGCCGCATCATGCAAAGCCTCGAAATCTACTTCATGCTCCTCCTCTTCCACGTCGGCGCCGACTCCCAACTTTCAACTTTCAACTTTCAACTTTCAATTTTCCTCCTCTCCTTCCTCATCCTCTCTTTCACGAGTCTCTTCGCCAACCTCCTCTTCTTCCTGCCCCTTCAACTGGGCGGCCGCGAAGGAGGATTCGCCATGTCCGTCGCCCAGCTGGGCATGACCGCCGACATCGGCCTCTTCATCAGCATCATCTGCCGAGTTCGCGAACTCTTCTTCACAGCCCTCGGCCTCCTGCTCATGAAGGTCGGCAACAGTCGTCAATAATTATCAAATCAACACGAACTGTTCCCTATATTGCCTACGCCGACAAAAATTCCTCGGCCTTGGCGATGGTGTCGAGTTTACCTACATCAAGAAGGTTGAGATGGGGGTCGAAGTGGCAGCGGATGGGGACACTGTCGCAGATGGAGAGATAGAAATCGATGATGGAGAACTTGCCGTGCCACGATTCCATGAACGGAAGTAGAGAGGGATGGAAGACCTGAATACCGGAATAGGCAAAGAGTGAGGGGCAAAAAGTAAGGGGCAAGTTGGGCCACAAATCATGCGATTGTTTTTCCAGCGCTTTGATTTCGGGGAAGGGTGAACGCACTTCTCCTGTGGCGATGTTTGTCCATCCGACGAGGCGATTGGTGTCATCGAAAAGGAGGTAGCGCTGAGTTTGGCGCTGAGAGACGAGAAGAGTCGTAGTACCTGTGGCAAGGACTTCATCGTAGAGGGAGAGGAGGTCTGCGTTAGAGAGAATATCAACGTTGTGAACCAGAACGGGTTCATCGTTGGAGAAGAGGCGTGCTGCCTTCTTGAGTCCCCCACCCGTCTCGAGGAGCTGGTCGGTTTCGTCGCTGAAACGGATGTCGATACCGAAACGGTTGTTGGCCTCGACGAAATCAATGATTTGCTGAGCGAAATGATGAACATTGATGACAATCTTTGTGACGCCGATACCCTTCAGTTTCTCGATAAGTATCTGCACGAGGGGTTTGCCACAGATGGGCACCATCGCCTTGGGCATGGTGTCGGTAAGGGGTTTGAGACGAGTGCCGAGACCGGCTGCGAAAATCAGTGCATTCATTATTTTAGCGATGAGAGGTAAGAGGTAAGAGTTGAGTGATACCCTGTTCACGATGACAGATGCGGACTTCTACACCAAATTTCTCGTGGATGTGTTCGGCAACATGCTGGGCACTATAGACAGAGCGATGCTGTCCGCCGGTGCATCCGAAGGAAACTTGCAAGTGGGTGAAACCACGCTGCTGGAATCGGGCGACATGAAAATCGACGAGTCGATAGACACTCTCGAGGAAGGTAAGGATTTCGCCGTCCTGCTCGAGAAAGTCGATGACGGACTGGTCAAGTCCGGTAAGGGTCTTGTACTCAGCATAGCGACCAGGATTGTTGGTGCTTCGGCAGTCAAACACATAGCCGCCACCATTGCCAGATTGGTCCTCGGGGATACCCTTCTTAAAGGAGAAGGAGAAGACGTCAACAACAAGATGGTCTTCCCCTGCCCTGCACTTCTCTTCTTCGGCATTGAGGTCGATGAGCGACTGTGCCACCTCTTTTAAATAAGGATAGGCATCACAAGTGCCAAGGGCAAGTTCCTGCTGGAGGTTGCGGATGGCAAGCGGGATGCTGTTGGCGAAGTAAGCCTTCTTTTCCCACAGACCACGATAGCCGTATGCACCAAGCACCTGTAATATGCGGAAGAGGACGAAGAGATGAAGACGACACTTGAATTTGACATTGTCCATTTGACATTCGACGGCATTAAGGTATTCGTCAATGAGGAGGTTTCGTGTCTCGTCAGAGAACTTGGCAGAAGATTGCCAAAGGAAAGATGCCACATCATAATAGATAGGACCTCGGCGACCACCTTGGAAGTCAATGAAATATGGTTTTCCATCCTTCAGCATGACGTTGCGCGATTGGAAGTCACGATAGAGGAAGGTGTCCTGCTGGTCATCAAGCAAATCATCAGTCAAGCGCTCGAAGTCCTGTTGGAGCTTGTACTCGTTGAACTCGACACTCTTGAGCTTGAGGAAGCAGTACTTGAAATAGTTGAGGTCGAACATGATGCTCGTCCTATCCATCTCCCTTTGTGGGAAACAATGGTCGAAGAACTTGTCGGCAGTGTGGCTGACGATGGGAAAGAACTGGAAACGTGGCAACTCACGAATGGTCGCTTTCAAAGCCTCCATCGCCTCAGCATCCAATGTACCATCTGCCTGACGATGCTGCGCCATGAACGCATAGAGAGAAGTGTCACCACAATCCTCCTGCAAATAAACCATCCTGTCATCAGAGACTGCCAACACAGCAGGAACAGGCAAGCCACCCTCCTTGAAGCGCTTTGCCAAATCAATGAATGCCTCGTTCTCCTCCTGATTGGTGCCAATGACAGCGATGAGAGATGACAATTGACAGTTGACATTTGACAATTCTTCCTCTTCACCCACGAGACGGAAGTACTGGCGATTGCTACCGGCACCTGCAAGAGGCACGATACTCTGCGGCTCCTTTCCTGTCAGTTTCTTATATAATTTTGAGATTCTTTCCATTGTTCAATTCATCAATCCTTCTACTTTATTCCTTTCGTTTCCAAATGCTCATGACCTTGTTCCTTACGGCGATGATGTTGAAGATGCTGACAATGACCAGCAGCATCACACCTACAAGAAGAGCTTGTCCGATGCCTGGCACCTCAAGGTCAGGGAAGAAGTTCTCAAACATCTCCAGATAGACACCACGAACCATCAGCATGATGACCACCGCCAAGATGAGCACCAGCACATTCAGTCCCACGGTCAATGCCTGATATGGGAAAGACACCTTAGCTGGAGAATAGCCGATGAGCAAGAGGTTTTCCAGTTTCGTGCTGTTCTTCTGTACGAGGAGGAATACGCTGAGCATCAGGATGTAGAATGAGAGGATACTGATGACCACACCCACCACCATGACGATGCTGACGATGACACGCAGGATGAACGTCGTTTTCGATGCATCCAGCTTGTCCTCATCCGTCTCATAGTCGTGGTCTTGCAAGAAACTCGTGATGCGGTCGTCCGTCGGATTGCTCACCTCGACAATCAGACGAGTCGGTTCCTTGGCGGCATTTCCACTGGCATATTGCTGATTCGCCCAACGCATGAACTGCTCTGGCACAAGAATCGTGTTCAAACGTGAAGAGAAGCCCACGATGCGACCATCAAAATCGCCGTGCTGACCATTGCCGTCTATCTGAATCTGGAGCTTCATCGCCCCAAGGATGCCTTCGCTGAGCTTAGGAAGTCCCTTGCCCTGGGCATAGCCGAAGTTGTAGAGGTCAAGATAGTTCTTAGGCAGGATGATGGGGATGTCGCTGCTGCCCTCCTTATAATTCCATGCATCGCTCTCCACATCCACAAAATCGTCGGGCACGCTCTCGAAGAACATCTCCGTAGAGAAACTCACGAAGCCTTCCACATTGAACTTAGCCCGCACATTGTAGGAACTGGGCGTGAATGCACCGATGTGTTCTACAAACGGCTCTGCCTTCAACTCATCGATGTCGTCAGTACTGAACGTGTTCTGCGCTCCAGTTAGTCCCGCCAGCGCCCCAATCTTCTTGTTGACAATCAGGTAATCAGCCTTCATGAAGCTATCCTCGTTGTCGAGCGCCTTGTAATCTTGATAGAATTGCACACCCAAGAGGATAATGACCACGCCCACCAGGTTGGCGAAGAAGAATCCCACAAACTGAGGAATGCTGATGTGCTGACGTAAAAGTTTCCAAACCAAATTCATCTTCGTCACAATTTAGAGGTTAAACACATGGTCGTATGCCAGTTCGATATGCTTGCCGATGCTCGTGGCGATGATGCCTGCACCCTGCTTCCTTGCCTCTTCCACCATGATTTCTCCCATGATGGCAGAGTTGGCATCGTCGAGGTGACTGATAGGCTCATCCACAAACAGGAAATCGAAAGGTTGGCACAAAGCACGAATCAACGCCACACGTTGTTGCTGACCAAAGGAGATGCGTCCCATCTTGGCATTGAGCTTATCGCTGATGCCCAGCATCTCAAACCAAGTCAGGATTTGCTCCTTCGTCTGATGTCCTGTCAGCTTGTTCTTGATGTCCACATTCTCCCACGCCGTCAGTTCGGGGAACATCCTGAGTTCCTGCCACAACAAGGAAAAGTGGTGCTTACGGATGTCCGTCCAGCGAGTCACCGAATACTTGCGTATGTCTTCACCATCGAAGAGAATCTGTCCCTGATAGTCATGTCGGTAGCCATAGATGTAGCTGCATAGGGACGATTTTCCCGTACCCGAATTGGCCTCCACAAGATACACTTTCTCCTTCTCAAACTCCACCCTCTGGTTCCAGATGTCGCTCACGATGTCCGTACGATTCAGAAACACATTTGGCAATGTATCAATCAGTTGAATCTTGTTCATTTAAGTAATTGCTTCAAGAAGTTCTCGTTCTTATCCTTCAGGGCGACAGTCAAGGTCAGCTCGTCAACATCAGCAGACTTCAGCACGATGGCCTTCAATGAGCTCAAGGCATCCCTTATAGGCATGTCAGCAGAGCGTCCCATCTGCTCCAATGGCAGCTTCTCCAGATTGACAAACATGAAGAACCTACTGTTCTGGATGTCCTTCTTGTAGGCTTCCAACGGATTCGAACCTTTGGCTGGCGCAGCCACTTGACCCTTGCTGCTGTAGAGCACATTGTCCTCCACACCCCAAGTGAAAGTCTCGCCATCCATCTCCGCTACATATTTGTTATTACCCACCTCGCGATAGGTCATGCCATACTCCTTTGAGGTCGCCATCCAGTCTTTTACATCGGCCAGGAAGTCAGTGTTCTTCACCTCGGCATACATTCTGTAGTCGGGCTTTCCGTGAGAGCCAAGACCTTCCATTGGGTACTCGACGGCCACATCGCCATCCACTGCATTGATCATCTGCTCGATGTCCACCACACGCTCCATCATGAAGAGCAGTTCCTTGACATTGCGACTCTTCTTCAGCTGCTTCATGAGCCACTCGCCCTTCATGTTCACACCCAGCCAAAGCAACATGTCGTCCGATGTGCGCTCCAAGAACTTGCCCTTGATATTGCCGAAATTCTTACCCTCTTCTTCGATGACCTTCTTGGCCTCGTCGGTTTTGCCACACACACGCAGCTTGAGCGATGCGGCACCATCCTCGAAATCCAACGAAGAGATGAAGTCGATGTCGTTCGCACTGATGTTCTCAGGCAATAATACCTTCCAACCATCCAGCATATTCTTCGGCAGCACATTCAGGTTGGTGTAGCACACCACGTCCTGCTCCTCGTCGTTCATGCGGTCGAATGCGTCTGTGCTGATGAAGCTGTCATCCTCCTTCAAGGTCATCAGCTCGCGTGCCATGCGGCTTGTGGCAGACGTGCCCGAGCCCTTCAGCGATGCTAACATCAGGAAAGTGTTCTTGTCGTAGGAATAATAGATGTCGTCCAACAGCGTGCCGCACATCTGTCCGTCTTTCTCCTGCGGTTTCGATGCCATACCTTGCTTATTGAGCAGCTGCAGGAAGTCCTTCACATCGTCCTCGTTGCCTACCTTCATGGTCAATCCGACTGTCTCTTCGCCAGCCATGAAGAAGTACAATGGCATGCTGAGGTCGATGCCCATCTTCATCGGGTCGTCTATGTATGCCTTCACAGCGTCCATGTCCTTGCCCTTCACGACAGCGCTCAGCGACTCGTCCAGCATCTGCTTATACTTCGAGTCCTTAAAGTCTGCCTTTTCCGAGATGGACTTCATGTCCGCCTTCACCACCACCGTTGCATTCGCAGGAATAACCTTTTGATAGTCGGTGTTTGTACAAGAGCACAATGCCATAACAACCAGCACCAGTGCCGAAATCAGTTGAATCTTTTTCATATTGCTTATTTATTGATTAATGATATTCATGATGTGCACCGCCACCAATGCAGCGGTCTCCGTCCGCAGTCGGCTCTTTCCAAGACTGACGCCCTGAAAGCCCTTTGCCTCCGCCAGCTTCACCTCGTCGATGGAGAAATCCCCTTCTGGTCCCACCATCACCAGCACGTCTTCCCCACTCTTCACGACATCCTTCAGCAAGCCCACATGCTTGGCGATTCCCATGGCGGGGTCCGCATCGTCGTAGCAATGGCAGATGAACTTCTGCATCGTCTTTCCGCTCGCCTTCTCCCGCTGCTCGATCTCCTGCAAGAAAGCCTTAAAGTCCGTCATCTCGTTCAGCACGGGCTTCCATGCCTTGTGGCTCTGCTTCATCGCCGACACGAGTATCTTTTCGATGCGTTCCGTCTTGATGACCGTCCTTTCTGACCATCGGCACTTCAGGAAGGTCAGTTCATCGAAGCCTATCTCAGTGGCCTTCTCGGCAAACCATTCCGTCCTGTCCATGTTCTTGGTCGGTGCCATCGCCAGATGCAGGTGCGGCATCCATTGACGCTCCTGCGGAAGGGTCTCCTCGATGCGGTACAGACAACGCTTCTTCGTCGCCTCCGTCACGATGGCACGGTAGAATGTGCCCGCTCCGTCCATCAGCATCATCTCGTCGCCCATCTCCATGCGAAGCACACGAACAGCGTGCTGAGCCTCCTCTTCGGGCAACTCATTCACGCTGTCAGCATTTGGGACATAGAAGAATCGTACCTCTTTCATACTCGTGCGTAAGCTGGTAAATCAATCGATGCAAAATCCTTATCCAGATATTTGAAATAGCCGGTGATGCCAATCATCGCCGCATTGTCGGTCGTGTAGGAGAACTTCGGGATGAAGATCTTCCAATGATAGCGCTTGGCATGGTCGCGGAACGCATTGCGCAGTCCGTTGTTGGCACTCACGCCTCCAGCCACCGCCACCTGCTTGATGCCCGTGTCCTTCACCGCCTTGCGAAGCTTCTTCATCAGGATGTCTACGATGGTCTTCTCCAGCGATGCCGCTAGATCCTCCTTGTGATGCTCGATGAAGTCGGGGTCTTCCTTCAGCCAGTCCCTCAGATGATAGAGGAACGATGTCTTCAGTCCCGAGAAGCTGTAGTCGTAGCCGGCAATGTCGGGCTTCGAAAACTCGAACGCATCGGGATTGCCCTGACGCGCCAGCTTGTCGATGATCGGGCCACCGGGATAGCCCAGTCCCATCACCTTCGAGCACTTGTCAATCGCCTCGCCAGCCGCATCGTCGATGGTCTGACCCAGGATTTCCATGTCCTTATACGAATTCACCTTCACAATCTGGCTGTTACCGCCGCTCACGAGCAGACACAGATATGGGAACTCGGGCTGGTCGTGGTCGTCCTCGCTCTCCCTGATGAAATGCGCCAGCACATGACCCTGCAGGTGATTCACGTCAATCATCGGGATGCCCAGACTCCTCGCGAAACCCTTGGCAAAGCTCACACCCACCAAGAGGCTCCCCATCAGACCCGGACCCCGCGTGAACGCCACCGCATTCAGATCCTCCTTCGTGATGCCAGCCCGCTTGATGGCTGCATCCACCACCGGCACAATGTTCTGCTGATGGGCACGGCTCGCCAACTCCGGCACCACCCCACCATACTCCTCATGCACAGCCTGCGAAGCCGTCACATTGCTCAGCAAGATGCCATCCTTCAGCACCGCCGCACTCGTGTCATCGCACGAACTCTCTATTGCAAGTATATACATATCTACCACGTCAGTGCCTCCAATCCTTCTTCCGTCATCACATACGTATGCTCCCACTGCGCCGAGTCGCTGTAGTCGTCCGTCACCACCGTCCAGTCGTCATCGCTGTCCACAAACACCTGCCAGCCACCGGCATTGATCATCGGCTCAATCGTGAACACCATGCCCGGCACCAGCAGCATGCCCGTGCCCTTCTTCCCCCAGTGTTCCATGTCGGGATCCTCGTGGAACGCATTCCCCACACCATGTCCGCACAGGTCACGAACCACCGTACAGCCGTTCTTGTGCGCATGCTTCGTCACCGCAGCAGCCGAATCGCCCACAAACGTGTAAGGCTTGCAAGCCTCCGCACCGATCTCCATGCACTCCTTCGCCACCTGCACCAGACGCTCACGCTCGGGTGTCGTCTTGCCGATGATGAACATGCGGCTCGCATCGGCAAAATACCCATCCAGAATCGTCGTGCAGTCCACATTGATGATGTCGCCCTCCTCCAGCACGTCCTCCTCGCAGGGGATGCCATGACACACCACCTCGTTGATGCTCGTGCAGCAGCTCTTCGGGAAACCCTCATAATTCAGCGGCGCCGGAATGCCCCCATGCTTCGTCGTGAAGTCATACACCAGCTGGTCAATCTCCAGCGTCGACATACCCTCACGGATCTTCTCTTGCACCAGGTCCAGCACTGCCGTATTCAGCACACCCGCCTTGCGGATGCCCTCAATCTGTTCCGGCGTCTTAATCAATTCACGCTTTGGCACCAGACAGCCCTTATTCTGGAAATACAGAATTCTCCTGTCCATCTCCGTCAGCGGCTGTCCGCTCTTCACATGCCAATTTCTCGGATTTTTCTTCTTCAACAATCCCATATCTTTATTCGAATTACGCTGCAAAGTTACGACTTTATTCCCAAACAAACCCCATATTAATTTTTATTAATACTAATAATATAAAAAAAGGATGACAACCTCAAAAAGGTTGCCATCCATCCCTTCAGGACAAGACATTTCTCGTTAATATACAGCAACGTTCTACTTACGCAGCACCAGCGAGGTGATTTTCATGCCTTCGTTGAGAACAGCTGTGCCCGAGAATGTCTTGACATCGCTGGCAGCAGATTTATCTCCCTCGTCAGGATTGCCCGTTTCTGTGTCAAGTGTGGGGTGTGAACCACGTGCGTAAGTCTCTTCTTCAAGGGAAAACTGAACATTATACATGCTTCTGCCACCCGCATTCACTTTGGTAATGGTCGTGTTCTTGACGTTGAAAACGATCATACGACCAGATGAATGCATATTGGACATATAGGCATAGATATCTTCCAATTCGGGGTTTGCCTTGCCGATGTAGGAACTGATTTCTGAGGCAAGGGTAGAGGCAATCGTACCTTTATCATTGTCCCCAAGGGCATCGAAATGAGTGGTCAGCGCTTCCTTCACGGCGGTCTTTTCCTCGATGCTCAGCTCTTCGTTGTCGAGTTCCGAGATCTGCTTACGGGCCTCAGCAGCGAACTTGCCCTGTGCAAATTGGTCGAGATAGTGCTCATAGGCTTCGCGCGTGTTAGCGGCACACGCCTCAACATAAGACAAGGAATCCAGTTTGCGCGTGGCATCGCCAAGATAGAATCCATCAGGATGGACACCCAAGAACTGACGAACAGCCTCCAAAGACATGGATGCTTCTGTTGACTGCCAGTCATCACGCTCTGTAAAGAAGCGGTCGTGGAGATCTTTCAACTGGGAATAGTGAAAAGCGTCGGAGTTGTAGGTGTCGAAGTAATCATTGAGCGCCTCACCGAGAGAATCTAACTGATGCGTGTTCTCGTAACGAATGATATTGTCGTAAGCTGTCCGTTCATCGGCGTCGCTGCCTCCGCGGAAGAAGAGAAACCACACCGCGGCGCCCATAAAGGCAAGAATAACAAGTGAAATTATGAGAATGGTGCCTGTCGCACGTTTCTTCGCTGGCGGATTGGGAGTGTTGTTGTCGAGTGTCATATATTAATTGTTTTAATTATTGCTTGATAATAACCGTGTCTACAGAGGTTTCCTCCGTTCCCTCCTCCAAGATGAGAGAGTCGAGCGTCTCATGGGTCAAGAGGGTGTCAGATACAAGAGTGTCTTCAGGCTCCATCACATAGATAGGTACAATGGGGTCTTCTTCCACAATAACGGCATCCTGAATCGTGTCGCCTGTGCCTTCAAAGGCATGCATCTCAGGACGTGCATTCTTATCGAAAAGAAGGACACCCAATAGAGCGACTGCAGAAAACACAAGATAAAAGGTCGTGGCATGTTTGACAATCCTACTGTCAGATGGTTCTCGCCATGAAACATAGAAATAGCCACCAGAGATAAGCATCCAAATGATACCAATCCACGTGAATCCGAAAAGGGAACTTTTGACGAGGATGCAGATGAAGATGCTGACCGCCACCACTAACCCTAAGTCGCTATAGGAATTTCTGCGTTGCATTGATGTGATATATGAACCTTTTTGTTATTTTCTTTGGCAAAATTAGAGATTATTGTCGAAATAACACTCATGATAAAGAGAAAAATCGTAACTTCGCACCCGATTTTGAAATTTGAACAATGAAAAGGCATATAAGACTTTACAGAGATTTGCTTTTAGGGACTTTTTTTGCCTTGCTTGCTACAGCATGTACTTCGAACAAGGAATGGCAAAATATCGAGTTTTATAATGTGGAGAAAATGGAACAACTGACGGAAAAGCCCCTCCATGTGGAAGAGGATTCCGCTGGTTTGGGACAGTTGCACAACGATGATGAAAGTCGAGAGATGGATGTGAAGGTTGACATGCAGTTCATGAAGTCGGAGAATGTAGCCAACGAAAAGGTGTGCAACCTCATCAACGGACATCTGATCGAGCTGTTACTGAAACAATCGAGCGAACTGAGCATCGACGATGCGATAGCCCAATACATCGAGGACGTGAAGACTGAATTTCACGGTGACGAAGTAGCCAACGTGTATCACGACCACTTGACAGGAAGAGCTGAATACGGAATGGAGAATGTGATCAACTACCGATTGCTGGAGGATATCTTCACTGGAGGCGCCCATCCTTGCAAACTGACGACCATCCTGAGATTCAATACACAAACAGGAGAGTTCATCACACTCGACGACGTGTTTCCCACCCTCAACCAAACCCGATTGCAGGACATCCTGCTTGCCAAACTGATGAAGGATCAGAACGTTCAGTCATTAGACGAACTGCATCAGAAGGGAATCTTAGAGATGACAGACATGTTCATCAGCAGCAACTTTGCCCTACGAGAGGACAGCATCGAGTTCCATTATAATGAATATGACATTGCCCCCTACGCCTCTGGCGCATGCACCATTTGTGTAAGCTACGAGGACGTAAAGGACATTATCAGCACTACATGGGAAAACCGTAAGTAAGCTTCAGCGTGTCCATCACGAAGAAGGAACGCACTTGTGAGATATAGGGGAAATCACCCAATTTGTCAAGAATGAACTGCTGGTATTTCTGCATGCTGCTCACGCAGACTTTCAGAAGGTAGTCGCCATCACCTGAGATATTGTAACACTCCGTCACTTCATTCCATGTGGCAACCGTATCGCGGAAGCTACTGGCAATCTGCTTGTTAATCTGCTTCATGGACACATTGCAAAAGACCATAAAACCACGTTCCATCTTATTAGCATCGAGCACAGCCACATAGCCTTTGATGTAGCCCATACGTTCGAGACGGCGCTGACGTTCATAAGTAGGTGTCACAGAAAGATGTATCTTTTGTGCCAATTCTTTGGTGGTCAGGCGACTGTTATCTTGTACTATACGAAGAATTTGCAAATCGATGTCGTCAAGTTCGTGAATGTAAGTTTCCATTGTTATTGGTTATTAAAAGAATTTATGAGATTTTTTTGAGTTCCGAATAAAGTTTTTGAATGGGAAGACCCATGACGTTGAAATAGGAGCCTTCAATACGTGTGACAGCCACGTAGCCAATCCACTCCTGAATGCCATAAGCACCAGCTTTGTCATAGGGTTTGTAGGTGTCCACATAGTAGGCAATCTCCTCGTCGGTCAAAGCAGCAAACGTCACCTTGGAAGTGGAAGCGAACTGCACGGTCTTCTTCTTGGTTACGATAGATACGCCCGTGATGACTTCATGAGCATGACCGGAGAGTCCCTTGAGCATCTGCACTGCCTCTCCTCTATTCTTTGGCTTACCCAAGACCTGTCCGTTGTCATAGACGATAGTGTCAGCAGTAATAATCATCTCGTCGTCAGCCATTCCTTGCTTGTAAGCCTCCGCCTTCTTGCCAGAGATGAACATGGGAATATTCTCGCCCCGAAGGGCATTTGGATAGCTCTCATCAATGTCGCTAAGGGTACGCACTTCAAAATCGATGCCAAGCCCACCCAACAACTCTTTGCGTCGGGGTGAGTTGCTGGCAAGAATCACTTTGTAACCCTCTACCAACCGAAAGCCGTGCTGTTGTGCATCCATAAGTCTTTTGCTTTTAAGATTTGTTCGAGAATGTCACGTGCACACCCTTGTCCTCCGTTCTTGTGGGAGATATAGGTGCATACTGCTTTGATTTCAGGGGCGGCATCTGCAGGACAACAAGGCAAACCGCACGTGGTCAGCACCTCATAATCAGGGATATCATCGCCTACATAAACAATTTCCTCGTTCTTCAAGCCATACTTGATCTTCAAGTCATTGTATGCTTTAATTTTCACAGCAGCACCTAGCACGACATCCTTCAAGCCAAGGCTCTCGTAACGGATGCGCACAGCCGCTGTCCTGCCGCCAGTAATAATGGCAAGAATAAGTCCACATTTCACAGCATGCTGCATGGCATAACCATCCTTGATGTTGACCGTTCGCATGGGGTCACCATTAGGATGCTGAGGAATCGTTTCACAGGAGAGAACGCCATCCACATCGAAAAAGACGGCACGTATCTTCTTCAAATCATAATTGATCATCGTGTATACTTTTACTAAATAGTTCGTAAATCTTCTGCATATCAGGAGCGTCTGCCAAGAGTTGCAGTTGCTTGTCCATCACATTGGTGTCCCAACGCACAGCCGGTCCCGTCTGCGCTTCACGAGGAGACATCGAATAGAGTTTGGCAGCCGTCTCGTCAATCAACGGCAGCATCACACTAAACGGAACGTTGCCATGCTCTTGCAACAATCGAGCCCCCAAACCAAAACAATGATTGGCAAAGTTACAACAGAACACAGCTGCCAAATGCAAGTATTTTCGGTTCTCGCTGTCGAGTTCGTAAACGGTGTCGGAGATGGTCAAGGCAAGGGTTTTCATAAGCTGTAAATCATTATCATCTTTTGCCTCTACAAAACATGGTATCACACTGAAATCCACCTCCTTATTCTTAGAAAATGTCTGCATGGGATAAAACACGCCACAACGTTCGAAAGGCAAAGTATCCATCGGCATACTACCTGCCGTATGAACAAAAAATTGTCCCTCACGCCCCGTCTGCAAAGAGGAAGCTACAGCAGGTAAAGCAGAATCTTTTACAGAAATGATGAATATGTCAGCGCTCCTCACAACTTCCAATAAATCAGTTGTGTACACGCACTTCAACACATCCGCCAAAGCACGGGCAGATTCCTCTGTCCGACTATACACTTGCACGATTTCATGACCCGCACGAAATAGGGCTTTACCCAAATTCGTGGCAAGATTACCCGCTCCGATAAAAACGACTTTCATAAATGATTTCAATCCTTCAACTTTTCAATTCTTCAATTCTCTTCTGGAAATGGTCCTACATGCACATTCTCCCACTTAAGGTTATCTTCGTCCTGTGGCTTACGCTCAATGGCTGGATAACCAATGCCAATGACGCATTCTGCCGTCAGATTCTCTGGGTAACGGAGTAAAAAACGAAGCACATTGTCAGATGATTCGCCATTCTCCATGAAACGGTTGCGGATCTGGCACCAGCAAGAGCCCAAACCGAGGTCTGCTGCCTGATACTGCATCGTGACTGCAGCCAAGGAAGCATCCTCGCACCACGCATCCGTCACTTCTCTATCACCCAACACGACAATTGCCACCTTCGCACCTGCGATAAACTGACTGCCCATCGGACGACAAAGTGAAATCTTCTCTAAAAGTGCCTTGTCATCGACCACTACAAAATGCCAAGCACGGGTACCCTTACTGGTAGGTGACATCAATGCGGCACGAAGAATGGTCTGTAAATCTTCGGCTTTAATATCCTCATCGGTGAACTTGCGCACACTACGACGCTTCTGCACTAATTCTCTAAAATTTTCCATGATTGTTATAAATTCCTTTTTCTTGAGTTCGCTGTTTATTGTAACGTTTGCAAAGATAGAGAATTTATCTTAAATAATTGACAAGTATCCGATGTTTTTTCTTTATTTACAATGTTTTTCGGCATGAAGCACCGAAAACTTTGCAAATCGCTTCTTCATTTCATCAGGATTTCATACCTTTGCCACATTATTATATTTAATAAATTATGGCAAGAAAAAAGAAGAGCGCATGGCTATGGGTATGGCTATGTGTGGTGATAGTGGCTGCTATAGGTGCATGGTGGATGTATCAGAGCGGCTTCCAATTGGATGAACCCACCTACATATACATCGATGCAGACGATGACGTTGATTCTATTGCCCAGAAGACAGAACGTCAGGCAAACCCCGAAAGCATGAGAGTGTTCCATCTGTATGCAGGACTGCTGAACCTAAAGGACAAGATTCGTACGGGACGTTATGAAGTTGGCCCCAACCATACAATGCTGAACTTCATTCGAGACATCCGCAACCACAACGAGAAACCCGTCATGTTGGTTGTTCCTTCTACCCGCACAATGGATGCAATGGCAGGAAAGCTGGCAAATCAGTTGATGGCAGATTCCGCTTCCATTGCCCAATATCTCAGGGACGAGACGAACATTAAGGCATTGGGTTACACGAAGGAATCGCTGCCAGGCATGTTCATTCCCAACACCTACGAAGTGTATTGGGACGTGAGCATCGAGAAATTGATGGAGCGCATGAAAAAGGAGAATGCAGCGTTTTGGAATGAGGAACGCATGGGCAAACTGAAAGAAGTGAGCCAATATGCTGGTGAGGAGATGACGAAAGAGAAGGTCATCACGCTGGCCTCCATCGTCGATAGCGAGACTGCCAATAATGGAGAGAAGCCCACTATTGCCGCTCTCTATATGAACCGTATGCGTAGGCCAATGGCATTGCAAAGTGACCCGACGGTCATCTACGCTGTGGGCGATTTCTCCATCCGCCGAGTACTGCATGAGCACCTAAAAGTGGAGTCGCCCTACAACACCTACCGCAACTTGGGCTTACCTCCAGGCCCCATCCGCGTACCCAGCATTGCAGGCATCGATGCGGTGTTGAATCACGACAAAAACGACTATATATATATGTGTGCCAAGGAGGACTTTTCTGGTACGCACAATTATGCTGTCTCCTATGGAGAACACTTGCGCAATGCTGCTCGCTACACAAAGGCACTCAATGAGAGAGGCATCCATTAACAACTAACGATTACGACGATGATTCGACCTATTCAGAAAATACTGCTGTTGATGGCTTTAACAGCAACAACCCTCACCACCACAGCCCAGCGCAAGGAGACCGTCTTGCGTGATGGTTGGAAGTTCTCACGTGGCGAGCAGTTTGTCACCATGAACGCAATAGCACCGTCATTGGTCGGTTTCAACGATAGCCAGTGGCAAGCTGTTCAAATTCCTCATGACTGGGCAATCAATGGTCCCTTCGATAAGGAAATTGACAAACAGACCGTTGCCATTGAGCAGAACGGTGAGAAGCAAGCTACAGAGAAGACAGGGCGTTCGGGCTCTCTGCCTTGGATTGGCGAAGGTTGGTATCGCACGACTTTCACGGTGGATAAAAACTGCCCCCACGCCTACCTGAACTTCGACGGAGCGATGTCAGAGCCCATTGTCTATGTGAATGGCAAAGAGGCTGGCATGTGGAATTATGGTTACAGCTCCTTCGACGTGGATGTGACGGGGTACATCAACAAAGACGGCAGTCCCAACACACTGGCAGTTTATTTGAGAAACGTAGAGGAGAGTAGCCGATGGTATCCTGGAGCTGGTCTTTATCGTCCTGTCACCCTCATCACCACAGGTCGCGAATATATCTGTCCGCAGGGAATCTCCATTGAGACGACTCGCTATAATTGGGTAGATGCAACCGTCAAAGTCACCGTGTTGTGCGACCATTGCCATGGTACAAACGAGGTGGTGCGCATGTCGGTAGCTGGTCAAACCTTCGATTTTCCCCTTCAAAAGGAAATACATGGCGGCGGCTGCATCAACCAAGCTGTTGTTACAGTTAAAGATGTGAAAGGATGGTTTCCTGAAGATCCGGACAACGAAGACGAGAACCACAGACCCACTCTATACGACATCACCTTTAGCATTATCGATAACAACGGGCTGGGTAAAGTACTTGACTCAAAGACTGTCAAATACGGTTTCCGGACTATCAATTATGGACTGGGCTATGGACGACAAAACCCATCGTTCTCCGTCAATGGCTGCAAATATAAAATCAAGGGAGTCTGCCTGCATCACGACCTCGGCATGCTAGGTGCAGCAGTTAACAAAGCGGCATTGGAACGTCAGCTTGTATTGTTGAAAAGTATGGGCTGCAATGCTATTCGCACAGCCCACAACATGCCGTCTCAGTGGCAAATGGATTTATGCGATTCCCTTGGCATTATGGTCATGGCAGAATCGTTCGACATGTGGAAGTACCCCAAAGTCAAGAACGGATATGCCAGATTCTACGACGATTGGTGGAGGACAGACCTTATCAATCTGGTGAAAGCCAACCAGTTGCATCCATCCATCGTCATGTGGTCTATCGGCAACGAGATTCCTGAGCAAGGTTCTAAGGAGGGCAACCGAATGAGTCGCGAGATGCAGAACGTCATGCACTTTTGGGATCCAACACGTCCCGTTACTTCGGGCATGGATCGCATCGACAACGCCATCTCCACAGGTTTTGCACAAGTGCTCGATATTCCAGGCATCAACTACCGCACCCATCGATACCAAGCTGCTTACGAGCGATTGCGGCAAGGGTTTATCCTCGGCAGCGAGACGGCATCCACCGTTTCCTCACGAGGTGTGTATAAGTTTCCCGTGGAGCGTCTCGACGGCAAGGCTTATGACGACGGTCAATGCTCTAGCTACGACGTGGAGGCATGCTGGTGGTCGAACGTGCCTGAAGAGGATTGGCTCCTGCAAGATGACAAGGATTGGGTGATTGGCGAGTTCGTGTGGACAGGTTTCGACTATCTCGGCGAGCCAACTCCTTATGATGAGTACTGGCCCAGTCGCTCTTCTTATTTCGGCATCTTCGACTTGGCAGGTTTGCCCAAAGACAGATACTACCTCTATCGTTCCAAATGGAACACCGAAGAGACGACCATTCACCTCCTACCCCACTGGACATGGCCTGGACGTGAAGGTCAAGTCACGCCCGTCTATTGCTACACCAACTACCCCACTGCCGAACTCTTTGTCAATGGCAAGTCACAGGGAAAGATCACCAAGCAAAAAGGAATCTCATCTGGTACTGGCAAGGAAGGACGCATCTCCGACATCAACGACCCCGCCATCGACCGCTACCGTCTACGCTGGAACAACGTGAAGTACGAGCCAGGCGAAATCAAGGTTGTGGTCTATGACAAAGAGGGCAATGAAGTCGGCAGAGAAACGGTCAAGACCGCTGGAGCTGCGTCGCAAATCCAACTCACGGGGGATCTCGGTGCACCCATCAAACCCCTCAAGGCTGACGGCGAAGACATGACCTTCATCACCGTCAACATCCTCGACAAGGATGGCAACCTCGTACCTGATGCCAGCAATCAGATTAACGTGGAAGTGACCGGATCCGCCAGATTCAAAGGCATCTGCAACGGCGACGCCACCAGCCTCGAAGTCTTCACCAAACCCACGATGAAAGCCTTCCATGGTCAGCTCGTCATCGGCATCCAAAGCAATGGAAAAGTCGGAAACACCACCATCAAAGTGAGCGCCAAGGGTCTTAAGCCCGCAACGATTTCCCTCCATTCCCAATAATCCTATTCATCCCATTAGCCACATAAAAAACTAAACAATATGAATTACGGTTTTGTTAAAGTTGCATCAGCCATTCCTTCTTTGAAGGTTGCCGATTGCACGTACAACATCCAGCAGATAGAGAGCCTCATTGTGCAGGCTGAAGGCAAGGGTGTTGAAATCATTGCGTTTCCGGAGCTCTGCATCAGTGGATACACCTGTCAAGACCTCTTCGGACAGCAACTCCTCCTCGAGAAGTGTGAGGAGAGTCTCTTCAAGTTGCTCGACTTTACGCGGTCATTACAAATCATCGCCATCGTTGGCATGCCTATCATGGTCGGCGGACTGCTGATGAACTGCGCTGTGGTCGTGCAAGGTGGCAAGATACTCGGCATCGTGCCCAAGACCTTCCTTCCCAACTACAAGGAATTCTACGAGCAACGATGGTTCGCCCCATCCACTGCCGCCGATGCCCGTCAAGTTCACCTCTGTGCACAGACGGTGCCTTTCGGCTGCAACATCCTCTTCCACACCCAGAAAACCTGCTTCGCCATAGAGATTTGCGAAGACCTCTGGGCACCCGTTCCACCAAGCAGCGAATTGGCATTGAAGGGGGCTGAAATCATCTTCAACCTGAGTGCATCCAACGAGCTCATCGGCAAGAACCAATACCTACTTTCCCTTATCAGTCAGCAGAGTGCACGCTGCATCGCTGGCTATGTATATAGCTCCTGCGGATTCGGTGAGAGCACTCAGGATGTAGTCTTCGCCGGGAATGCCCTCATCTACGAAAACGGCACCCTCATTGCCCGCAGCAAGCGATTCTGCCTCGAAGAACAGATGGTCATCAGCGAGATTGACACCGAGCGTCTTCTGACCGAACGTCGCCATAACACCACCTTTGGTGAGAACGCTCGTCTCGGCGCACAGCTTGCCAATGCCAACCCTCAGCTCACCACTGTGCATGTGCAGAGCCAGACCGTCAACCCTTCCTACGATTTCGAACTGACCCGCTGGATCAATCCGCATCCGTTCGTGCCTGGCGGCAATGCACTGAATGAACGTTGCGAAGAAATCTTCGCCATACAAACCTCTGCACTCGCCAAGCGTATTGTCCATACCGATGCCCGTAGCATCGTCGTCGGCATCAGCGGTGGACTCGATTCCACCCTCGCCCTACTCGTCTGCGTCAAGACCATGGATCTGCTCCAGCGACCACGCAAGGAGGTCATCGGCATCACCATGCCAGGTTTCGGAACTACCGACCGCACCTACCATAATGCTATGGCGCTGATGAAGTCACTCGACATCACCATCAAGGAGATCAGTATCAAGGAAGCCTGCATTCGACACTTCCTCGACATCGGCCACGACATCAACAACCACGATGTCACCTACGAAAACTGCCAGGCACGTGAACGTACCCAGATTCTCATGGACGTCGCCAACCAATGCAACGGATTCGTAGTCGGCACCGGCGACCTCAGCGAGCTTGCCCTCGGATGGTGCACCTACAATGCCGACCACATGTCCATGTACGGCGTCAACACCTCCATCCCCAAGACTTTAGTGAAATATCTCGTCAAGTGGGTAGCCATGACCAGTGTAGATAAGGCATCCCAGGAGACCCTGCTCGACATCATCGAGACACCCATCTCACCCGAACTCATCCCTGCCGACATCGACGGTACCATCTTACAGAAGACCGAAGACCTCGTCGGACCTTATGAGCTCCACGACTTCTTCCTCTATCACTTCCTGCGCCTCGGATTCCGTCCCGCCAAGATTCTTTACCTCGCCAAGAAGGCCTTCATCGAGCAGACCTACGACGAAACCAACGAACTCGGCATGGAGGTCGGCACCTACGACGAAGAGACCATCGTGAAATGGCTCCGCACCTTCTGCCGTCGCTTCTTCACCCAGCAGTTCAAGCGTTCCTGCCTGCCCGACGGACCTAAGGTAGGTTCCGTTAGCCTCTCACCTCGCGGCGACTGGCGCATGCCAAGCGACGCCAGCAGCGCCGACTGGCTCGCAGACATGGAATAATAAAGAAACTCTCAACCCAAAATTTTCAACCCATCATGGCTACAGTTGACGACAAGAAAGTGATATTCTCGATGGTCGGAGTGAGCAAGACCATTCAGCAGAATCAGAAGCAAGTGCTCAAGAACATCTACCTCTCATTCTTCTACGGGGCGAAGATCGGTATCATCGGTCTGAATGGTGCCGGTAAATCAACGCTGATGAAGATTATCGCCGGACTGGATCAGCAGTTTCAGGGCGAAGTGGTGTGGAGCCCTGGCTACACGGTAGGCTACCTGCCACAGGAACCTCCATTGAACGAAGAGAAAACGGTGAAGGAGAATGTGATGGAAGGTGTTCAACATGTGTATGACACTCTTGCCGAATACGACCAGATCAATGATAAGTTCGGTCTGCCAGAATACTACGAGGATCCCGACAAGATGGAGAAACTGATGACCCGTCAGGCTGAACTGCAGGACATCATCGACGCCACCGACGCATGGAACATGGACTCTAAGCTGGAACGTGCGATGGATGCGCTCCGTTGTCCCCCTGGCGACTGGAGCGTCAAGAATCTCTCGGGTGGTGAACGTCGCCGTGTCGCCCTCTGCCGACTCCTGCTCCAGAAACCCGACGTGCTCCTGCTCGACGAGCCGACGAACCATCTTGACGCAGAATCCATCGACTGGCTAGAACAGCATCTGCAGCAATACGAAGGCACTGTCATCGCCGTCACCCACGACCGCTACTTCCTTGACGATGTATCAGAGTGGATTCTCGAACTCGACCGCGGTGAAGGCATCCCATGGAAGGGCAACTACTCCTCATGGCTAGAACAAAAAAGTAAGCGTATGGAACAGGAGGAGAAGACCGCCTCGAAACGCCGCAAGACCCTCGAACGTGAGTTGGAATGGGTGCGCATGGCGCCCAAAGCTCGTCAGGCAAAGGGAAAGGCTCGTCTGAATTCCTACGACAAGATGCTGAACGAGGAGCAGAAGCAGAAGGAGGAGAAGCTCGAAATCTTCATTCCGAACGGTCCACGTTTGGGCAACAAAGTCATCGAGGCACAGCATGTCGCTAAATCTTTTGGCGAGAAGACCCTCTACACCGACTTGAACTTCAACCTGCCACCTAACGGCATTGTGGGTGTCATCGGTCCCAACGGTGTGGGTAAGACGACGCTGTTCCGCCTCATTATGGGATTAGACACACCCGATGCAGGTACTTTTGAGGTGGGAGAGACGGTGAAACTAAGCTACGTGGATCAGCAACACAAGGATATCGACCCCGAGAAGTCGGTGTATCTGACGGTGAGCGGCGGTAATGAAATCATCCGCATGGGTGGCAGAGACGTGAATGTACGTGCCTACCTCTCCCGCTTCAACTTTAATGGCGCAGACCAAGAGAAGAAGTGCGGAGTGCTCTCTGGAGGTGAAAGAAACCGTCTGCAACTGGCACTCGCTCTCAAGCAGGAAGGAAATGTACTCTTGCTCGACGAGCCAACCAACGACATCGACGTGAACACCCTCCGTGCCCTCGAGGAAGGTCTCGAAGCTTTTGCTGGCTGTGCTGTCATCATCAGTCATGACCGTTGGTTCCTCGACCGTATCTGCACCCACATCCTTGCCTTTGAAGGTAACGGAGAGGTATTCTACTTCGAGGGTTCCTACACCGACTATGAGGCAAATAAAGCAAAACGCCTCGGACTTGAAGAGCCGAAGCGCATACGCTATCGAAAACTGATGGACGAATAAACAAACATGCCCGCCAATCGACGGGCATGTTTTTTATCTATGTATTACCACTTAATCCATTGCTTAGGATCGTATTTGGTCGGGTAGTCCGTAGGCGCAATGCGCACCACCGTGTTGGCTTCCTTACCCAAAAGGAACTTGTCGATGAAAGCCTCCACCTCTGGATACTGCACCTCGGGCAACTGGCAATGTCCGTGGCCAGCAACGATGGAATAGCCGAAGCGGTCAGCAATTCCGAAGCGCTCCCACACTCTCTGTGCAGCATTGGCAGACACATACATGGAAGGGTCACAAAGCCATTCGTAGTCGGGGTTACCCAACAAGAGCACAGCACGTGGACAACACATAGCAACGAGCTCATGACGATCGTGGGGAAGACGATTTACCTTCTCTTCGCCAAAATTCTCTTTTAAGCTCTCTTTGAACCAGTTATAGTCTGTCTTATCAAGATTCTCCACGTTGCCCAATGTACGGGATACGCGCCATGAAGCAGCACCGCCACCACCTGGTTCCTGTGCGATGGTGAGGGCAACACGCTCATCGAAAGCGCCACAGAAAAGCGCCATCTTGCCTGCGTAGGAACAACCCGTCACACCGATGTGCGCCATATCAATCTTGGTCACTTCGGGACCCAACTTCTGCAAGCCATCGAGCAGACGACTGAAGCCCCATGCCCATTCGCTGTATGCACCATTCTCTTTCAATTCAGGATAAAGACGGTCGAAGGCATAACTACCACGTCCTGCACCTCCACCACGATTCATCTGAGAATAGCTGTTAACTTGACGCTCGTAGAAAACCATCATGGCGATGTTGCGATCTGTGAAAAGTTTACGAGGAAGGGCGTTGTTACTGGCACCGATGATGAGTGGATAAGGTGCCGTACCTTCTTTCGGATAGAAGATAGGTGTAGAAAGGGTCAATGTCTGCCCATTCACATGTACATCCACAATCAGCGTGTCGCCCGACATCCGTGCATCAATGTCATCCATCGACACGGTGGGCTTTGTGCCAATCTCATAATGCTGAATCAGGTGAGCAATCTCCGAACGACGCTGTTGCCACTGCTCCAGGTTCTTCGCTTCTTTCTTGCCATTGGCGAAGATGAAAGGATTAGGCAGCGTGGGCATGTCAGGCATCTGGTCGGCTGTGCCATACTCTGGTTCTGCAAACTTGGCTCCCGTGTTTTCTACTGAAAAGACAAGAGGCATCTTGTTCTTTTGTGCCAACGTAGGCTGAACACACATCAAAGAACATCCCAACAGGAGGGAACTGATAAGAGTTTGTTTCATAAAAATGATAGGTTAGAAAGTTATTGTTTTTGGTTATTGTGATGTTATTTCGAATGATTGTCTCTCTTCCGGCTAATCCTTGTAGAAGTCGATGTTCTCCTTCGTCAGCAGTTCGATGGCCATGTAGTGGTCGCGCTTAATATTCATCTTGAGCACACAGGTGTTGAACATCGAACGGAAGCAATCCAATCCCTGCGACTGCGGATGCTGTGCAATGAGGAAGTCTGCAGATCCATTCTTGATGCACTCCACATTGGCATCGATAGCATCATATCCCAACAGCGTGACATGAGGATGGTCGGGCATCTCCGTACGCAAGAAGTCGGCGATGATGTGGATGGAAGAGTTGAAGCACAGGGCATAACGGATGTCGGGGTTCTCGGTAAAGAAATCACGCATGATCTCACGCATTCCCTGCTTGTCATACACATATAGGTTCACATCCACAATCTCAATGTCAGGTTTATGTTCCTCCATATACTGGCGGAAACCCACCTCACGGTTCATCTGCTGACGGCTTGCCACTCTACCCTCACCCAACACCTTGAAAAGCGCCATCTTCTTCGTGGAAGCATCGGTTGCCAACGACATGATGTGCCCAGAGAAGGCACCACTCTGCAAAGAGTCTTGTCCGTAGAAGATGCGATGGTTGAACTCAGGCCAGTTGGAGTCAAGCAAGGCGTAAGGAATCTCACGTTCATCCAGCTGAGACGTGAACTTCGCCATGATATTATAGTTAAAGATAGGACCAATGATGACGGTGTCGGGGTTGGAGTCCAAAAGACTCTGGCATTCCACCTTGAAGGATTCGGTATTGAAAGGGTCGTAACGGAAAATCTTAAAGGAAAGCTTAAAGTCGTTAAAACGTCTTGCACCGTCCATCAGACCATTCTCCACACGTGCCCAATAGCTGTCCACCTCATGCATCGGCAGAATGGCTGCGAACTGGTGCACACTATGCGAGGCGAGTGCTGACGCATAATGATTGGGGGTGTAATGAATCTCATCCAGCACTTTCTGCACCCGCTCCATGCTGATAGGCGAAACGTTGCCGCGACCATGAATGATACGGTCAACGGTGCCTACCGACACCCCTGCCCTTTCTGCTATGTCCTTAATACGTATCTTGGACGTAATCTCCATATTCTTTTACCTTATCAATACTTTTGGATCCTAAAATATCTCACCTACCGAGAAGACGGTTTCGTGAAAAAACTGTGCAAAGTTAACGCTTTTTAATCATATATAAATTTAATTTAGACAAAATTTCGCCCCATTGATGTTTTTTGCTGCACTTTACTACCTTTTTCTCGTAAAAAAATCTTACATTTGCACGCTAATTCAGAGTTGATAAGCATTAATTGACATACATAACCAGAAACACTTGAACAAACAACATGGCTAAAATCGTAACTATGGGCGAAATCATGCTTCGCCTTTCGCCAGAAGGAAACTACCGTTTCGTTCAGGCAGACAAGTTCAACATCATACCAGGTGGCGGAGAGGCTAACGTAGGTATCAGCTTGGCTAACTTCGGACACGAAAGCGTGTTTGTGAGCAAACTCCCCAAGCACGAAATCGGACAGATTGCCGTGAATGCCCTGCGCAAGTATGGCGTCAACACCGACTTCATCGCACGTGGCGGCAACCGCATCGGTCTCTACTATGCTGAGACAGGTGCCAGCATGCGTCCTTCAAAGGTGATTTATGACCGTGCCTATTCTGCCATTGCAGAGGCAAAGCCCGAAGATTTTGATTTCGACAAGATATTCGAAGGTGCAGACTGGTTCCACTGGTCAGGCATCACTCCTGCCATCAGCGACGCTTCTGCCGAGTGTCTTCGCCAGGCTTGTATCGCTGCCAAGAAACATGGTGTGACCGTTTCTTGCGACCTCAACTTCCGCAAGAAGCTCTGGACCAGCGAAAAGGCCATTTCCATCATGCGTCCTCTGATGCAATATGTAGATGTGTGCATCGGTAATGAGGAAGATGCAGAATTGTGTCTTGGTTTCAAGCCAGATGCAGACGTGGAGGCAGGCGTGACTGACGCTGCTGGCTACGAAGGCATCTTCAAGGCGATGGCAAAGGAGTTCGGCTTCAAGTATGTGGTTTCCACCCTTCGTGAGAGTTTCTCTGCCACACACAACGGTTGGAAGGCACTCATCTACGACGGCAAGGAATTCTACCAGAGCAAGCGCTACGACATCAACCCCATCATCGACCGTGTAGGTGGTGGTGACTCCTTCTCAGGCGGCCTCATTCATGGTCTGCTGACCAAACCCACACAGGGCGAGGCTTTGGAGTTTGCTGTGGCAGCATCCGCTTTGAAACATACGATTCCAGGCGACTTCAACCACGTATCCATCGAAGAAGTGGAAGCGCTGGCTGGCGGCAATGCCAATGGACGTGTGCAGAGATAGTTTAGAGTTAAGGGTTTAGATTTTAGAGATTAAAGCTAACAAAATAAGAATTATGGCTAAATTCGATAAAATGGCCGTTATGGTCAAGATTGGTAGCACAGGTATGGTTCCTGTCTTCTACCACAAAGATGCAGAGGTGGCAAAGGATGTCATCAAGGCTTGTTATGATGGAGGTGTACGTGCCTTCGAGTTCACGAATCGTGGTGACATGGCTCACGAGGTGTTTGCCGAGTGCATCAAGTTCGCCAACACCTATTGCCCTGAGTTGGCATTGGGCGTAGGCTCTGTGGTGGATGCTCCAACGGCTGCGCTCTACATCCAGATGGGTGCTTGCTTCGTTGTTGGTCCTCTCTTCAATCCTGAGATTGCCCGTGTCTGCAATCGTCGTCTCATCCCCTACTGCCCCGGCTGTGGTTCAGTGAGCGAAGTGGGTGCAGCACAGGAAATGGGTTGTGAACTCACCAAGGTCTTCCCAGGCGACGTCTATGGTCCTGCTATGGTGAAGAACCTTCTGGCACCAATGCCTTGGTCAAAGATTATGGTCACTGGCGGCGTAGCTCCTACCGAAGAGAACCTCTCAGCATGGTTCAAGGCAGGCACTTTCTGCGTAGGCATGGGCTCCAAGCTCTTCCCTGCCGACAAGGTGAAGCAAGGTGACTGGCAGTACGTGACCGACAAGTGCAAGGAAGCGCTCACCTACATTGAGGCTGCCCGTGAGTCATTGCAGCAATACTACAACTATAAGATTCTTCATAAACAATAATTAAAACCACAATATTATGGCAATTTCAAATCTTCAAAAAGCTCGTGCTGCTTATCAGCCCAAGCTTCCTAAGGCTCTTCAGGGTCCGGTTAAGGCTATTGAAGGTGCCGCTACTCAGTCTGTAGGCAATCAGGCTGAGATCAAGGAGTTGTTCCCTAACACTTATGGCATGCCTATCATCACTTTCCAGCCAGGCGAGCCAGTGGCACTCCCTCCATTCAACGTAGGTATCATCCTCTCTGGTGGTCAGGCTCCTGGTGGTCACAACGTCATCTCTGGTTTGTTCGACGGTGTGAAGTCACTCAACCCTGCCAACAAGCTCTATGGTTTCATCCTGGGTCCTGGCGGTCTCGTTGACCACAAGTACATGGAGATCACTTCTGAGCTGATGGACAAGTACCGCAACACTGGTGGTTTCGACATCATCGGTTCTGGCCGTACCAAGCTCGAAGAGGTTGACCAGTTCGAGAAGGGTATTCAGATTCTCCGCGAGCTGAACATCAAGGCACTCGTGATCATCGGTGGTGATGACTCTAACACCAACGCTTGTGTGCTCGCTGAGTACTATGCTGCCAAGAATTATGGCGTACAGGTGATCGGTTGTCCTAAGACTATCGACGGTGACTTGAAGAACGAGCAGATCGAGACTTCATTCGGTTTCGACACAGCTTGTAAGACTTACTCAGAGCTGATTGGTAACATCCAGCGCGACTGTAACTCTGCCCGCAAGTACTGGCACTTCATCAAGGTGATGGGTCGTTCTGCATCTCACATCGCCCTCGAGTGCGCACTCCAGTGCCAGCCAAACATCTGCCTCATATCTGAGGAGGTTGAGGCTAAGGCAATGTCACTCGACGACGTGGTGACTTACATCGCCAACGCTGTGGCTAAGCGTGCTGAAGAAGGCAACAACTTCGGTACTGTCGTTATCCCTGAGGGTATCATCGAGTTCATCCCAGCCATCAAGAAGCTCATCGCTGAGCTCAACGACGTGCTCGCATTGCCAGAGGCTCAGACCATCAACAGCGCCAACGAGCAGATTGAGTTCGTGAAGCAGCACATCTCTCGCGAGAACCTCGCCGTGTTCCAGTCACTTCCTACCGACGTGGCTGCACAGTTGGCACTCGACCGCGACCCACACGGAAACGTGCAGGTTTCACTCATCGAGACAGAGAAGCTTCTCTCTCGCATGGTGGCAGCCAAGCTCGCCATCTGGAAGCACCAGGGCAAGTATGTCGGCAAGTTCGGCACTCAGCACCACTTCTTCGGTTACGAAGGTCGTTGCGCTGCGCCATCTAACTACGACGCTGACTACTGCTACTCACTCGGTTACAACGCATCTCGCCTCATCGCCAACGGCAAGACTGGTTACATGTCTATCATCAAGAACACTACAGCTCCTGCTGCTGAGTGGGTTGCTGGTGGTGTGCCAATCACGATGATGATGAACCTCGAGAAGCGTAACGGTAAGATGAAGCCCGTGATCCGCAAGGCTCTCGTTGAGCTGGACGGCGCTCCATTCAAGTACTTTGCAGCACACCGCGAAGAGTGGGCAAAGGAAACTGCATACGTATATCCTGGTCCTATCCAGTACTGGGGACCATCAGAGGTTTGCGACCAGCCAACCATCACACTTCAGTTGGAAAAGAAGGCAAAATAATGCCCACCAAGCGCAAATCAACAAGACGCAAGAAGAAAGGCACACGACGAAATCCACTTCGCCGTGTGCCTTCTTATGTCCTGTGGACTGTGCTTGGTTTCATCATCGTTGCCTACATCGCATTCTTCTACCGCACCTTCGTAGGCCCCTACTCTTTCCGCTGGAAAGCACTCTACGGACACGTCACCTATCCAGACGGCAAGGTACGTGGACTCGACATCTCTCACTATCAGGGCGACATCGACTGGAACAAGTTGCGCAACGCACAGATACAAGGCGCACCCGTGTCCTTTGTCTTCATCAAGGCGACCGAAGGCACCAGCATCTGGGACGAGAACTTCAACCAGAACTTCCACAACGCCAAGAAGAACGACATCGTACGTGGCGCCTACCACTACTTCAGTCCTTCCACTTCGGGCAAGGCACAGGCCAAGCACTTCTGCAAGATTGTGCAGCTCGATGAACACGACCTTCCCCCTGTGCTCGACGTCGAGGAACTTGGCGACTGCACCCCTACCCAACTCCAACGCGAGGTGCTCCACTGGATGAACTACGTCGAGAAGCACTACGGCGTCACCCCCATCCTCTACACGGGCTACAAGTTCCGCACCTCCTATCTCAACACCCCCGAATTCGACCGCTACCCCTACTGGATTGCCCACTACTACGTCGATTCCCTTGAATACAAAGGCGGCTGGGCATTCTGGCAACACACCGACGTGGGCAGGGTCGATGGCATCAATGGCGATGTCGACATCAACGTCTTCAAAGGCGACTACCAAGACCTCATGGACTTAACCATTAAAGAAGAAAATTGAAAAACATGCTTTACCTCTACGCCTCCATCACCGTCACTCCCTATTCCGAAACCACCTGCGACGTGCTCATAGCCCTCTTGGGTGAGATTGGTTTCGACTCCTTCGAAGTGACCGACACGGGCATCAAGGCATACATTCCCAAGGAACAATTCGACGAGGCAAGCCTCCAATCCACCCTCGACGACCTCTTCATTCCTGATGTCACCTGCACCTACACCCTCCACGACCTCGAGAACAAGGACTGGAACGCCGAGTGGGAGCAGAACAGTTTCGACCCCATCCTCGAACGTGAGTTTGGCATCCGGCTCAACCCACGCATGGCATTCGGTTCTGGTTCCCACGAAACCACCTACCAAATCACATCCTTCCTCCTCCAACAGGACTTCACAGCCCAGCGCGTGCTCGACATGGGCACAGGCACCGGTGTTCTTGGCATCGCGATGAGCATGCGAGGCGCACAGGAAGTCGTTGCCATCGACATCGACGAATTCAGCGTGGAGAATGCCCGCGAGAACTTCTCCCTTAATAATATAAATAATGTGTCCGTCATCCTCGGCGATGCATCAGCCATCGAAGGCGAGTTCCAGACCATCGTCGCCAACATCCACAAGAACATCCTCACCGCCGACCTGCCCACCTACGTCCAGCACCTCGCCCCCCAAGGCACCCTCATCCTCTCCGGCTTCTTCACCGACGATGTGCAAGAGATGACGACAGTGGCAGAACAGAACGGCCTCACCGTCAGCCAAACCCTGCAACGCAACAACTGGGCTGTCCTGGTGCTCAAAAAATAAAACTTACGTGACGTAGATTACACACAGACATACACAAAGAACACCCGTGAGCGCTCTGCCCACGGGTGCTTTTGTTTATCATCCTATGATGTCAGTTAGTTACTATTCGTTTGGACGGAAGGTTGGAATCTCGTAGCTTCTGGTTGGGGTAGTACGGGTTTCCTTGCTGGTGAGCTCAGAGATGATGTATTCGAGTGACTTAGCGAAGTTGCTCAAGTTGTCATAATTGTTCCTTTCATGAACCACATTCTTCCAATCATCCATGAGATCCCATTCGCCACCGTTAGAATAAGAATTTCCGTAAGGGCCAAAGATGATCATACGGCGACCAGATGGCATGCTGTCCCACATAGCCTTCACCTCTTCGTAAGTAGATGCGGTGAACATTTCCTCATAGACACCCTCTGAAACCTCTTTCTTGTAGATGTTATCATTGATGGTCTTATATGGTGCATCCGTCCACAGGATAACCACTTGACGGTGGTAACCATCGTCCACACCCCAATCGTGCTTGAACGCAGCCATGAGTGCTTCCAATCCACTTTCTGGAATGTCGCCACCACCAGCAAGATAAATGTCATCCACATAAGCCTTGAAGGCTTCTCTCTGCTCTTCCTTTGTCAAATTGTAGGTGTCGCTGACAGACAGAGCCCTTTCTGCATCCACGTTGATGTCACTATAAGTGATGACCTGAGAGTACAGACCTTCAAGATCAATGCCTTGTGCATCACACATTTCCTTGAACTGGTCGTAGAATGAGAGGGCATTGTTCTTCACCATGCTGATTTCACTGCTCATACTACCAGAGATGTCCATACACATCACCACCTCAACAGTCAGCCTGTTCTCGTCGGTAGTGAAGTTCTTGACCACCTTATCGTATGCCACGTTGTCGTCAGCCTTCTCCGCTGGGTCGAGCGTGAGAGAACCATAAGTGGTGGAACCATCGCTGAACTTGTAATATGCACGATAATAATAAGTAGTTGTAGCGCTAAGACCACGGAAGTCAACATCGAAGTTGAAGTCGTCAGTCAATTCGCCCTTGCCTTCAAATTCTGCCTGACCTACAAAGAGCTTGCTCTGATCCTTGTCGCAGACAATACCGAACTCGCCAGCATCTTCAAACGCAGGATTTGAGCAGAATACGGAACCGCTCAGCGTACAAGAAGAACCACCGACCTTGAAGGAAGCCTTACCTGTCCACACGGTAACAGTAGAATAAATCTTCTTCGCATAGCTTGACTCGAAGCTGTCTGCCTCCTTTGCAATAGACTCAGACACACCAGCCTCTTCAGCTGTTGCCTCCGATGTGCCGTCAAACGTCATGTTGAGGACATCCTTGAAAAAGTTCGTAGCAGCCACCAAAGTTGGATAGCCACTGATCTTCTTCGAATCCATCACCTTAGCGAAATAGAACAGAGCCTTCTGCAGATTGTTGGTGTAAGCAGCCAAAGCGAGTGCTGCATCGAGCGAAGACTTGTTGTATTCGATTTGATCCACATACGTGATGTCAGAACCACGCTTGAAGACCAACTCAAGCACATTGTCGTTAAGGAAGCTGAAATAAAGGATACCGTCGTTCATGATGAGTTGAATAGAACGGTTAGTCTCCTTTGACACGAGGAGCGCAGCCTTTGTCTTTCCGTCAACGCTAGTGAAGAAAAGCGTTTTCGTCAGCAAAGTCTCACCAGAGCCCTCAGCCTTGCGACCTTTAGCTTCAGCATCAGAGCCATAGTCCTTGAGGAGGAACACACCCTTGCTGGTGGCAAAACCTTCATCCCAGTCGCCAAGCAAACTAGATGACAGATTCTTGATGCCGACTACAGAATTGGTACCTCCATTTCCGCCTCCGCCATCGTCATCACTATTGTTACTTGAACATGCGGTGAAACCGATGATGACCAACATTGTCATCGCCAAAAGATGTAATTTTTTCATACAGCGTTTGTTTTTAAGTAGTTAATTAATAAAGATTGTTATTGTAAATTTATAGTATTATCATCGTGGTGGCAAAGTTACACACTTCTTTTCATATACAGCCTCAAATCTTCACATTTTTTTATCTCAAATTCCTAGAAAATACTCTCAAATTCACAGAAAACGCTCTCAAATTCATAGTTCCCTGCCCAAAAACCACTTTTTCGTTCTCACTAGTGTCTCTTAATATATGTTAATCAAATTTGAAGTCAATATGAAGCTGTCTGTCATCTGTCTCCTCTGCCTTTTGTCTGAGAGGCTTGAGCAAG
>CADCIO010000022.1 GCA_902801475.1 uncultured Bacteroidales bacterium | reverse complement strand
ATTGACAGTTGACCAGCCCACGCGCTGGGCGAAGGTTGAAAGGAGCCCACAGTTAAACAAGAAGGGGAAGGTTGCACAGGTTGCAGCCTTCCCTTTTTGAAAATAACAAAGGAAAATTTTGTGGTGTGAGGGATTGTTTGTATCTTTGCACCCGATAACCAAAAGAAAGGAAGGATATGAGCTACTCAGAAATGGCACAGCTGGAACTGATGAACGCAGCGGCCAACGTCTCCTCGCAAGATGACCTCAATGCGCTACGGATGACCCTCTCGCTTTTCTTCGCCGAACTTGCGCAGAAGGCCATCGATAAGATGTGGGACGAGGGAACCTTCGATCAAAAGAAACTCGACGAACTGCGTGGTCAGCACCTGCGTACGCCTTACAAAACTTTCTAAACGGCAATGCGATACGTAGTCCTTGACACGAATTGTCTCATTCAGGCTTTGCCCTCGCGTAGCCAGTACCATCGGATATGGACTGACTTCCTCGCGGGCAAATACATTCTGTGTGTCAGCAACGAAATCCTGACCGAATATGAGGAGATTCTCGCCCTGCACACATCCCCAGAAGTGGCTCACAACGTGGTAGAGGCCATTGCACGTCATCCACAGATCCTCTACCGTGAGGCTTTTTTCCGTTTCCATCTGCTCAGCGACATCGACAAGGACGATGACAAGTTTGTCGATTGCGCCATTACCGCTGGAGCCGACTACATCGTCACCGAAGACAGCCATTTCAACCATCTTAAACAAATTCCATTTCCTCGTCTCAATGTGCTCACGCTCGACGAGTTCAACGAAATGCTTCAATAGAGTTGAAAGAACAGGAAATGAATAATAAATCGAAGTGATGTTACAGCGTCACGCCGTCAGTCGTCATCATTTCTTATGATATACTTTCACCCCATTCTTGTAACTCTTGAGTCGTTCCCAATCCATAGGTAAGAAGTCATCACCTTCAGTTTCACGCACCACGAGCCAAAAATGCTCGGGATTGCGGAAATGCATCACAAAGACAATAAAATTACTATAGTAACTATCACCTGTCCGTATGCTGATGAAGTCACGATTCAGGCCAGGATTAAGCGTTTCAGGATAGATGGAGTATCGGACATCTGGGTACTTGTCAAGATAATCCCAGGTTTCCTGCACCAGGTCGCGCATGATCTCTTCAAGATGTTCCTTGGTGTCGATTTCATAGACAAACCCTTTCTGTTCGATGATTCTGCAATGTGGGTAGAGTGCTCCATCCGCCACGTCTGGATTGTGGTCGTGTAGGGTGCTGTCATTATAGAGATAGTATGATTGGCCTTTCACATGATTTCTCTTGATTGTCCGTTTCACAATCTTCCAATATTCTTTCTTGTTCAGGGGTTCAAGTGATTTCTCGAGCACACTGTCCGTGTATTGATAGATTAAAACAGCCGTTCCCCGATCCCATGGAGTGGGCGTGTAGCGGAAGTTGAGGGAACTCATTTTATATTCAGTTGTTGTAGTAGAATAAGGTTTGCCAGTCAAGGGATTCATTAACACGCGTTTGATCTTTTTCCCATTGTCCAGTTGGATTCGATAACTCATGCTGTCGATACTATCATGATGAGTCTCATACCGATAACTTTCCACCACCCCATCATTGATGAGTCCTGCGAAGGTATGACGGATAGAGTCAAGCAGCAGAGTGCGTTTCTCTCCAAATCGAAGGGTTGGGGAAAGGCTGACTCTCTTTGTCAGGATTCCATGCAAGTTATAATAATATTCCCCTCTTTTATATCCCAATGATTCAGCATACCGAAAGAGATTCTCTATTCTGGCTGGCATCTGATGGTCGCGCAGATTCTTGTTTCCCTGTGCAAAGATGGTGAGGGTGAGAGACAGCACCCATACTATGATGATGATTCGTTTCATGTCTTGTTGATGTTTAGGGTTAATTACTTCGTGTCGGGCGTATCGTAATACTCATACTTTCCATTCTTGTAGCTCTTCAGCGTTTGCCAATCTTTGGGGAAGAACGGGGAACCCTGAATCTCGCGCGCCATGATATAATATCTGGGTGTGCAGCTCTTTTTATCAGTATCCTCATAGAGGTCAATGAGAAATCTGTTGTAATCAAGGGTGATGAGGGAATGTCCTGCGATGTAGGAAGGGATTCCAAACCGGTTACTCTCGCGGATACCATAGCAGATATGAGGGTGTTGATCGACATGTGCCCATGTGGCTTTGATGATGTCGTCAACGATGTTGTTGGCTCTCTCCATTGATGTCGTCATACAGAGCAGGCCTGTTTGCTCTGACGACCATCTTTCAGGATCGTTGGTGACGAGTCCGCCATACACATCCTTGCTGAAGTTGTGGGTGCTATCGTTGGAGATGGTGAAGGCGTGTACTACAACCCCATCACGGCTGAAGACTTCCTTGATGGTTTTCCAATATGCAGGAAGGTCATAGGAGGCGTTACGAGTGCGCTGGATGTTGGCAGTATGATAGTTATAAACAAAATCGCCAAACCCGATGAGGTCGTTAGGGAAAGTGGTTTCACGTGCAATGGAACGATATTTAAAAGTGATTTTTTCCGCTGCATCTTGTGAATTACTGAGTGTGATGGCATAGTAGATGGTGTCCTTGCCCTCTTGATGGAGTTCCCACATATTGCTTTCCTTCGCAGAAACGGAGAGGACTTCGCAAGTGTGGCGAATAGAATCCAGCAGCAGATGGGTCTTTTCAGCATTGTCATTGGAGGGATATAGAGACAGCAAGATATTTTGTCCGCTATAATCATCATAAGCATATCCTACATAGTAGTCCAGCGATCGGGCATACTCCATAAGCCCCTCAACCGCTGGATTCCTATGGCTGCGAAGTTCGGCGGTAGGCTGGGCATTCATAGCCAAACAACCTATCATCACCCAGAGTGTGATCATTGTCTTTTTCATCATTCCTTATACTTTATTTACGAGTTCATTCTTTCCTGTTTACTTATTCATCTTCCTCCTCATAATTGATGGCCATCAGGTCAGTCTTCTCTTCCATCCGTTTACCACGTTCCTGTATCTCTTTTCTCAGGGCTTCGTAGTCAACGTCTATCGGTAAGGTGACATGTTGTACGGAAGGATCATCTGGGACTCTTTCCGTGATGTCAGGTTCAGATGCCTCTTCCATTTCTGCCATCACCACCTCTGGCCGTCTGACTTGCCTTGCCATATACCGCTTGGGCGGTCTTGACAGCCTTTGCATCTCTTTCCCCCTATTCATGGTGTCAGCCTTTTCCTTACGCTCCTCCACCTTCTGAGGCATAGGCGAAGGTGTGGTTTTCGTCGTGTCTGCCTGCGCCACCAGCTCAGGCTTTTCACTCATCTGATGCCGAAGGATTGCCCCCACAGCAATGAGCAGAATGACTGCAGCTGCTATACCTGCATATTTCCCCCATCGACGCTTCTTGCCCGACATTGCTTCTGGCTTCTCTTCTGTAGAGAAGGGAGGCTCCACCTTACCCTCGTCAAACAGTGCAAACACTTCCTTGTAGGCACACCATTTGCCTGTCACCTCATGGGTGCGGAAGAACTCAGCCAGCTGAGCCTCTTCTTCCAAGGTGGAGATGCCATCTATGAAGCGCTGCATCAGTCGCTCCACTTCTTCCTTTTGTTCTATTCTTCGCATCTTCAGTTCTCTTTTCGTTTAACACTTCTTATTCGCTCTTCTTTCTCTTTTCATATTTCTCTATGAGTTGGCGTCGTGCCCTTGACAGCAGACTTGAAACAGATTCTGGGGTGATGCCGATCAAGGTGGCAATCTCGTTGATGTCCCGATGCTCCAACTGCCGCATCCTCAGGATGATTCCACAAGTGGTGGGCAACTGCTCGATTTCTTGGAAGAACCACTGTTCCAGTTCTTTATATTCGAGCGCATCATAGGGAGTGCCCCGTTCGATATCGGCCTCCGACAATTCGAACTGCTCCCGATGCCGCATACGGAGCCTGTCGATGCAGGCATGACGAGCGGCAATGCGCGCCAGCCATCCTGCCGTATCTTTGGCTCTAATGCGCTCATGCATGACCCACAACCTCAGCATCACATCCTGAGCCACATCTTCAGCCTCTTCTGTGGAAAGGCCGAACTGTCGTGCCGCACTCAATGCCTGGGAGCGCATCTCCATCACCCTATGTTCAAACTCTTTTGGTGTCATCTCGCCTATAAAGACGTTTTATCAGACAAATCTAAACAAAAAAACGCAACCTTTTTCCGCTAAGGCTACATTTTTAACATTTGGAGAAGCAGATTTTGTTGTTTCTTTGATGGTGGTTCCGTTTATTTTTCGTTACTTTGCAACCTCACAAACCAAATTTTTGCATCATGAACAAGACATTGGCATTGATTTTTGGCATGTTGGGGGTGGTGTCCTCGGCATGCAGTCAGAATCCTCAGCAGGAGGAGGTGGACATTTTCAAGACGGATGGGGGTAAGGAGGTGAAACTCCATGCACTGGTGCATTCCAGCATCCGTATCGAGTATGGGGATATGGAGCTGTATTTCGACCCTGTGAGCAAGTTGGGCAACAAGACAATTGACTACACGAGCATCCCACAGGCTGACCTCATCTTTGTGACGCATGAGCATGGCGACCACTATGACAAGGAGGCTATCAAGCAGCTGACGAAGGTGGGAACGAGGTTCATCACCAACCCAAGGTGCGCTGAGATGCAGGGCTATGGACTGGTGATGAAGAATGGGGATAAGGAGGACTTAGATTCGGGCATCAAGGTGGAGGCTGTGCCTGCCTACAACATCACGGAGGGACGTACCCAGTTCCATCCTAAAGGTCGTGACAACGGCTATATCCTCACGCTGGATGGACTGCGCATCTACATTGCCGGAGACACGGAGGATATACCAGAAATGGCTGGAATACAAGACATTGACATTGCGTTCCTGCCTTGCAACCAGCCATATACCATGACGCCTGAGCAGCTGATTAAGGCTGCACGTGTCATCAAACCCAAGGTGCTGTTTCCTTACCACTATGGGCAGACGGATGTGAGCACCCTACCCGCTTCATTGAAGGAGGATGGGATTGATGTCAGAATCAGGCATTATGAATAAGCGCATCAGCCAGCACCTTGAGGTCTTCAATGGTTTTGGCTTTTACGGTTGACTCTACTGTGACGAGAGGTTCGATGATGGTGATGTTCTTCATCGCCTCCATCTGTTCACGCATCTTCTTGCCTGAAGCTGGAGCCCATGTACCGTTCTCCACGAAGGCCACCTTGCGGTTCTGGTAGGTCTTGATACGGAGATGGTTGATGAAGTCTTCCATGATGGGCATGATACCACCATCGTAAGTGGGAGCACAGAGCACCATACGGTCATAACGGAAGGCATCTTCCACAGCCTCATGGAGGTCATCACGGGCAATGTCAGAGGTGGACACCTTGACATTGCTCTTTTCTTTGATGATGTCTGCCAACTTGAGCGCTGCCTCTGCCGTGTTGCCATGCAGCGAGCAGTAGGCAATGAATATGCCCTCATTCTCAGGCTCATACTTGCTCCATGTGTCATAAAGACCGATGTAGTAGCCCAAGTCCTCTGAGAGCACAGGACCATGAAGCGGACAAATCTGCTGGATGTCCAAGGTGGCTACCTTCTTGAGGAGGTTCTGCACCATCGCACCATACTTGCCTACGATGTTGAAGTAGTAGCGGCGAGCCTCACAAGCCCAACCCTCATCGTCTTCCTCTTCCTTGCAGAGGGCACCAAACTTTCCAAAGCCATCGGCAGAGAAGAGTATCTTAGCCTGCTGGTCGTAGGTGACCATCACCTCTGGCCAGTGCACCATAGGAGCCATGAAGAACTGCAAGGTGTGCTGACCTAATGAGAGAGTCTCCCCTTCCTTCACCACCTGAATACGGTCAGAGAAGTCCTTCTCGAAGAAGCGCTTGAACATCGCCACAGCCTTCTGTGAGCAGACAGCAATCATCTGGGGGTATTTCTCCATGATGTACTGCACACTGCCTCCATGATCGGGTTCCAGATGCTGCACAATCAGGTAGTCAGGAGTCTTTCCATCGAGTGCCTTCTCCAGATTCTGTTCCCATTCCTGTGTCTTGGTGGCATCCACCGTATCCATAATGGCCACCTTCTCATCCTCAATGAGATAGGAGTTATAGGACACACCCAGTGGCACATCGTACTGACCTTCGAAGAGATCTATGTCAAGGTCATCCACACCGATGTATTTCACATCAGGTGCAATCAAATCGTATTTCATCTTTGTTATCTATTTTTACTTATTATCACCTGTTTTCTTTCGGCGACTTGTCGCAATAAAAATTACTTCAAACGTTCTTGAATGGCTTTGCTTTCAGCCTCGTAGCCAGGTTTGTTGAGGAGGGCGAACATGTTCTTCTTGTAGGCTTCCACACCAGGCTGGTTGAATGGATTGACACCCAGGATGAGACCAGAGATGCCACAACCCTTCTCGAAGAAGTAGATGAGCTGACCGATGTTGTACTCGTCCAGTTTCTCGATGGAAATCTTGATGTTAGGCACACCACCATCCACGTGAGCCAGCTGAGTGCCGAGCTCTGCCATCTTGTTCACCTCGTCAATGCGCTTGCCTGCCAAGAAGTTCAGACCATCCAGGTTCTCCTCATCAGAAGGCACAGCGAGAGAGGTGTTGGGCTTCTCAACAGAGATGACAGTCTCGAAGATGGTACGTTCACCATCCTGAATCCACTGACCCATAGAGTGAAGGTCGGTGGTGAGGTCAACAGATGCAGGAAAGATGCCCTTGCCATCCTTACCCTCGCTCTCTCCATAGAGCTGCTTCCACCATTCACCAAGGTTATGAAGCTTGGGCTGATAGTTCGCCATAATCTCAATCTTCTTGCCACTCTGATAGATGGCATTACGGGTAGCAGCATAGACGGCAGCTGGGTTGTCCTGACAAGGTACATCCAATGCGCACTGCTTCTCCATATCCTGAGCACCCTTCACGAGGGCAGCAATATCATATCCAGCCACAGCGATAGGCAGCAGACCTACAGGAGTGAGCACAGAGAAACGACCACCCACATTGTCAGGGATGATGAAGGACTTGTAACCTTCCTTATCAGCTGTCGTGCGGGCAGCACCCTTCTTGGCATCCGTAATGGCCACAATCACCTTCTTGGCCTCTTCCTTACCACGCTGGTCTTCACACATCTTCTTCAGGAGACGGAACGTGATGGCAGTCTCAGTGGTAGTACCAGACTTGGAAATGTTGATGACACCAAACTTCACACCCTTCAGGTAGTCAATCAGTTCAGAGAGGTAGTCCTCGCCGATGTTGTTACCAGCAAACAGGATGCGTGGAGTCTTGGAAGGCTTCAGCCAGCCAAACGTGTTGGAGAGGGCATCAATGACCATACGGGCACCCAGATAGGAACCACCAATACCAGCCACGACAACAGCCTCACAATTCTCCTGCAGCACCTTAGCAGTGGCGTTCAGCTCAGCAATGAACTCTGGGGTGATGGAACTTGGCAGATGCATCCATCCGAGGAAGTCATTACCTGCACATGTACCCTGCTCAAGAGCTTCCTGAGCAGCTTTCACCTGAGGCTCCAATGCCTCAATAGCTCCTGCCTTCACAAAGGAGGCAGCTTTTGTAATGTCTATTTTCATAGTTTTTATGGTTTTTTTGTTGATTGTTATCTCAAAGAATCGCTCAATATCTTGATCTCCACAGCTGGAGAAATCTTCTCGTAGAGGATGTTATAGACTGCATCGAGGATGGGCATGTTGACATGATAACGCTTGTTGATAATCTTCATGCAATTGGTGCCGTAATAACCCTCGGCTATCATCTCCATCTCCAGCTGAGCCGTCTTGACTGAATAGCCCTGTCCTATCATGGTGCCAAACACACGGTTGCGGGAGAAGTTGGAATACATGGTCACCAGCAAATCGCCCAGATAGGCAGAATCGCTCACATGACGATCTTCGGGCTGAACGGCCTTGAGGAAACGCTTCATCTCCTGCAGGGCATTGGAAACCAGAACTGCCTGGAAGTTATCTCCCCACTTCAGGCCATGACAGATACCTGCTGCGATGGCATACACGTTCTTCAGCACAGACGAGTACTCAATACCCTCTATGTCGATAGAGACATTGGTCTTCACATACTTGTTGGCAAACAAATCAGCCACCACCTGCGCATTCTCCAAATCACGGCATCCCACAGTCAAGTAGCAAAGACGGTCGAGCGCCACTTCCTCAGCATGACTGGGACCTCCGATGCAAGCCACCTGCTCTTCTGGCACACCATACTGACGTTCGAAGTAACGACTCACTGTGAGGCTTTCCTCTGGCACAATACCCTTGATCGCCGTCACAATCATCTTCTCCCTCATGTTGGCCTTCAGCTTCTTCAGATGGCTCTTGATGTAAGGCGAAGGAATGACGAAGATAAGGGTGTCATTGTTCTTCACCACCTCGTTGATATCGCTGGAGAAGTTGATGCGATCCACATCGAAATGAACACCTGTCAGGTAGGCTGGATTGTGGTGCATGCGCTTGAAGTCCTCAATGCGGTCATCCCTGCGCATGTACCATGTTATCTTTTCTTCGTGGTGCATGACAATCTTAGCAATAGCTGTTGCCCAGCTACCACCTCCCAAGACTGCCACTCTACCACAAGATTGAAACTGCATATTAAAATATCTTTTTAAGTTAAAAACTAAAAACTAAAAGTTAAAAGTATAAGTTACCATCATCCGAACGGCAAGTAATTTTTACTTTTAATTTTTCACTTTTAGTTTTTCACCTTAGCAACGATGTTGCTGATTTCATCCACTGATGGCTTCTGGATGTCCAGCTTGTATTTCTTCAGCACCTCACCAATCTGCTGCTGAATCTTCTGGGCATTGCCACCTTCGAGGTCGCTCACGAGGTTGTAACCCACCTTGTAGAGCACAGGAACGATCTCCTCAGAGAAGCCGAGTTCCACAAACTTGTCCACACCATCACGAGGCGCCTTCTTCTCTGGCTTCATGGTTGGGAAAAGCAGCACTTCCTGAATGGTGGGCTGACCAGTCATCAAAATAGCCAGACGGTCAATACCGATACCAATACCCGATGTTGGAGGCATACCATACTGCAAAGCACGAAGGAAGTCGTGGTCAATCACCATCGCCTCATCATCACCCTTATCTGCCAGCTTCATCTGCTCCACGAAACGCTCTTCCTGGTCGATCGGGTCGTTCAGCTCTGAGTAAGCATTCGCCAACTCCTTACCATTGACCATCAACTCAAAGCGCTCTGTCAGACCTGCCTTTGAACGGTGCATCTTGGTGAGTGGCGACATCTCCACAGGATAGTCGGCGATGAATGTAGGCTGGATGAAGGAACCCTCGCAGAACTCACCAAAGAGCTCGTCAATGAGCTTGCCCTTACCCATCGTCTCATCCACTTCCATACCCTTTGAGAGGCAGAACGCACGGATTTCCTCTTCCGACTTGCCCTCGCAGTCAAAGCCGGTCTTTTCCTTGATGGCATCCAAGATGGGCAGACGACGATAAGGAGCCTTGAAGCTGACCACGTTGTCGCCAATCTTCACATCGGTCGTGCCATTCACAGCCACACAAATCTTCTCCAGCAACTGCTCCGTGAACGTCATCATCCAGTTATAGTCCTTGTATGCTACATACAGCTCCATGCAAGTGAACTCTGGGTTGTGGCTTCTGTCCATACCTTCGTTACGGAAGTTACGGCCAATCTCATACACGCCCTCAAAACCACCCACGATGAGACGCTTCAAGTAAAGCTCTGTGGCGATACGCAAATACAAATCCACGTTCAGCGCATTATGGTGAGTGATGAATGGACGGGCTGTAGCACCACCAGCAATCTGCTGCAGGATAGGCGTCTCCACCTCCGTAAAACCTGCCTCATCAAAGACCTGGCGCATCGTGCGGAGAATGGTGGCACGCTTCAGGAACGTGTCCTTCACACCATTGTTGACAATCAAATCGACATAACGCTGACGGTATCTCAATTCTGGGTCTTCAAATGCATCAAACACCTGACCATCCTTCTCCTTCACCACAGGCAGCGGCTTCAAGCTCTTGGCCAACACGGTGAGCGACTTGGCATGCACACTGATCTCGCCTGTCTGAGTACGGAAGACAAAACCCTTCACGCCAATGAAGTCACCCAAATCCAGCAACTTCTTGAACACCACATTGTACAGGTCCTTGTTCTCCTCTGGGCAGATGTCATCACGGGTCACATACACCTGAATCCTGCCCTTCGAGTCCTGCAACTCCACAAAGCTTGCCTTGCCCATCACACGACGGCTCATCATGCGGCCAGCGATGCAGACCTCCCTCAGTGGCTCTGTAGGATTGCCCTCAGCATCCACCGCTGGATCTTTGAAGTCAGCTATAATTTCTGTTGAAAATGCGTCAGTTGGATATTCTGCTGCTGGATACGGATTGATGCCCATATCCTTCAATGCCTGGAGATTCACACGACGGTTCATCTCCTGTTCTGAAAGTTCAAGTACGTTCATGTTTCTTCTCTACTATATATATTTGTGTGCAAAGGTACGAATAAGTGAGCACAATACAAAGAAAAAAGTGCACTTTTTGCTTTTATTGTCGAGCGGAAGTACCTTCGGCGGAGCCAAAGGGACGAATAAGTGGGGGAATAACCAAATATATTTTGTAACTTTGCACCATAAAAGCAGAAACTGATGAGATTTGTTATCATTATATGGTTTTTACTCTCAAGTCTAACAGCGTATTGTCAGCCAGTTGTTACCGACACTTTGGTTGATGAGAAGAGCCAGACGAGACATTGGGGGTATGAGACAGAATTCCAGGCAGGACAGGTTCTGATCTTAGACAAATACCAGAAGGCCTACATGATCAGCAAGTCGGACTACTCGGCAGCCTTCAAGTTCAACCACATGAGCCTGCCTTCCGACAGTGACGCCTTTGCCTACAACTACCACTACCCCACCTTCTCCATCGTCGGCAAGTTCAGCAAGAACAACGGTGCCACGATGCATCGCAATGCCGACTATCCCCACTGGGACGACTTGTCGGACGACTACTATGAACTGGCTCCCTACAACACCCGTCTGGGGAACTCCTTCGCCATCTTCGGCTCCTTCTCCTATCCGCTCTATCGGGGCAAGCGATGGGAGTTCGACCTCTGTGCCAACTTAGGTTTGGCTTACTCCACCAGAAAATACGACAAACAAACCAGCGTGGATAATGACATGATTGGTTCACAGGTGTTGTTTTACGCAGGAGGAGCAATCAATGCCACCTATCGTTTTGCCTCTTCATGGGGTATCAAGGCTGGATTGGATTATTGGCACATCAGCAATGGAAGTACCCGTCAACCCAACCGTAGCGCCAATGTCTGTGGCCCTACCCTCGGAGTGATTTATTATCCTTATTATGAAACTTTAGTGAAAAACAGGCTGACATATATCCCTCCCAAGTTCAAACCATATTGGTACTTGAATTTCAAGGGTGGCGTAGGTGTGAAGACATGTCAGGAAGACTGGGAACGCACCCAATACCAGATCACCAAAGAGCATCCCGACTGGAGAATGGAGAACTTCACCCTCTATTCTGTGGCATCCTTCCAAGCTGATGCCATGTACCGCTATGCAAGAATCGGAGCCATTGGTGGAGGTATCGACATCCAATACAACTCCTGTTATGCACATATTCGAGATATAGATACAGAGAAAGGCGTTGATTGTAAGCATAATCCTTGGATTATTGCCTTAGATGTGAAGCATACCCTTTTCTATGGCAATGTGTCCTTCGCACTGGGTGGAGGCGTGTATCTGTATAAAAATATAGGTGATTTCTCCAACCGCAAAGATCCTTTCTTCTTTAATCGGATAGGAGTCCATTACACGATTCCAAAATTACACAATCTAACAGCAGGAATCGAGGTGAAGGCACACTTGACAAAAGCCGACTTCGCAGAATTGGTTGTCAGTATGCCTATCAGGCTCAAAGCAGAAACTATCTCCCAATAAATATAATTAAGAAAAAGTCGTACCGGTGATTACATCGAAGGTAGTCTGCACCTTTGAAATGAAAATATTAATCATTTTATTTTGTATTTCGCTCGGTTTGCACTACCTTTGTACCGATTTTTAAGGCATAAAAGAATTATGACAGAAAACAGCATTGATACCATCAACAGCATAGGAACAGGAAGAGATATTGTGTCAGAACTGAGCAATCTGGATTTCAGCAAGATTGCATGGGGTGATGTGGTTGGCTATGTAGTACAATTTGGAAAGAATGTATTAATAGCAATCATCGTCTTTATTGTGGGACGATTTATCATTAAGTACACCATCAAGGCACTACGAACTGTCACTCAGAAACGGAATGTAGAGGCATCCTTGACTTCTTTTCTGAACAGTCTCGTATCCATCTCACTGAATGTCTTACTTACCATCATCATCGTTGGTATCTTAGGCATCGACACCAGTTCTTTCTTGGCAGTTTTTGCTTCAGCTGGTATCGCTATCGGTATGGCTTTGAGTGGCACTTTGCAGAACTTTGCGGGAGGTGTACTCATCTTGTTGTTGAAGCCTTATAAGGTAGGTGATTTCATTGAAGCACAAGGCTTTGCTGGAACCGTGAGGGAGATTCAGATATTCAATACTGTGATGACCACCCTCGACAACCAGACCATCATCATTCCCAATGGTCCTTTGGCAACCGGAAGCCTGAAGAATTCCACCAAAGCCCCCACAAGACGTGTGGATATTGATGTGGAAGTGGCTTATGGTACTGACCCTGATACAGTACGCAAGGTGTTGATGAATATCATTGAAGCAGATGAACGTATCATGAGAAGTGGTGTGTTCGCCCCTTATATTCCCATGATCAGTATGGGCAAAAGCAGCATCATTTTCCAAATGCGCATATGGGCAAAAGCTGCCGATTTCTGGGATGTAAAGTTTGACACGACTGAAAAGATATATCGTGAACTGGTGAAGGCTGGCATTGAGATTCCTTTCCAGCAGATGGACATTCATATTAAGAAGTAAGAAGATGGCGATCAAAAACATCATATTTGACTTGGGAGGAGTTCTCCTCGACATCGACTTAAACTACTGCATGCGTCAGATGCAGGCATTGGGGATTGATCTTGATGCCTTTAAGAAGAAAGGTATGCAGACACCAATAGGCACCAAAGCAGCCGTATTAGGAGAAGGTATGGTGGCGAATGGCATCATGCACCTCTATCAGACAGGCGACATCACAACGGAGGCTTTTATGGAGGGTGTCAGGAAATACTGCAAGGAGGGCACCACGAGAGAGCAAGTCTTGGAGGCTTGGAACTCTTGTTGTATCTCCATTCCATCCTACCGGCTGAACAAGTTGAGGGAGCTGAAGCAAAAAAGATACACCATTTGTATGTTGTCCAACACCAACGAGGCACATTGGCAAGAGATTGTGAAGAAATGTTTTGGAGGTCAAGAAGTGGTGGATGAACTCTTCGACCACGTCTTCCTTTCTCAAGAGATGCACATGGCGAAACCCAACGATGAGATTTATCTGGAAGTACTCCGTCAGATTAACGCAAAAGCAGAGGAGTGTTTCTTTCTTGACGATTCTTCAGCCAACCTCGAGGCAGCAGCCGCCTTGGGTTTCCACACTTTGCATGTAGAAACCTCAAAGACCCAAAATGGAATGGTCGTCGCCCCACCCGCTACGGATTGGACAACGACCATTGAGTCATTTCTTTAATTATTTTTGAGCAAATCGCCCAGCACGCGGGCTGATTATTGGAACTGCCACCAATCGAAATTGAATGTGCCGTTCAGATTCTCGAAGTGCAGATAGAGGTCGTGAACACCTTTCACGTTCTCCACCTTACCATTGACCGTACTGAATTTCTCGTCAGCTCCTGTAGCCTTCACAGCCACACGACCGATTTCCTTTCCTTCGATGCCGTCGATGGTGAGCACGATGTTGCCACTACCCTTTGCTGAAGCCACGCCAGCCAAGAATTTCTTCGCACCAGCACTACCGAAGTCAACACCCTTCACGCGGATGTATTCACCCTCGTCAATATCGGTCACATAGAGGTTCTTGCGACCTGGTGAGTAAGGCATATCCTTCACGATGCCTGTGTTCTTGATGCCTACCTTGCAGGTCTTCAAGCCATAGCCCCAGTTCATCGTCTCAGCTTCCACACGCTTGTAAGGATTGAGGCTGTGGAGTTGCTTCATAGGGTCTTGATCGAGCCAGTAAGGAATCTCTTGAATGGTGCCATCAGCATTGTAGGTGATTTCCTGACCACTGACAGAACGACGCTCGTGGTGCTCCCATATGTCGATGTGCATGATGTCGTAGTTCTGACCGAACACATAGCTGTTGCCCTTATAGTCAACGATGCCAGGATGATTGCCACGGTCACGCTCTGTTGGACGCATGATGTAGCCCATTTCCTTCCAAGGACCCAGAGGATTGTTGCTCATAGCATAGCCGAGCGCCTCAGGACAACAAGTGGAAGCGAACGCCATGTAATAATGTCCATTGCGCTTGTAGAACCAAGGACCTTCCTGATAATGCTGAATTGCCCAGTTGGATTTCTCCTGCCAAGACACGCGGAGGTTAATCTTGCTACCCTCTTCTTTCACAGGACGCATCATACCATCCTTCTGATTGAGCACATAGATGTCGCCACTGGTGGAAATCATATCCTCATTGAGCTTGACACAATATGCATGAGGATTGCCCCAGAACATCCAAGCCTGTCCGTCGTCGTCGATGAACACAGATGGATCGATATCATCCCAATGCTCCTGTTGCCATACGAGGGGCTTGCCGAGTGGGTCTTTGAAAGGTCCATATGGAGAATCAGCCACCAACACGCCAATACCATGTCCGTGCAGAGGGGCATAGAGATAGAACTTACCGTTGCGCTCCACCGTCTGGATGGCCCAAGCACCGTTCTCACGACTGCGCCATTCGAAGTCACGGAGAGATGCCACAGCACCATGTTCAGTCCAGTTCACCATATCGGTAGTTGACCAGAGCAGCCAGTCGTACATGAAGAAACCTGCAGAGTTCTTTTCCTTCTCATCGTGAATATCCTCGGGATGAGAGTCGTGAGAAGTATAGAGGAACAGCGTGTCGCCCACCACCAGAGGAGAGGGGTCAGCCGTATATTTCGTTGTGAAGAGCGGCATATTGCACTCCTCAATGCCACGGAATTGCCACCAGTCGAAGTTGCAGACCTGCACACCCGAGCGACCACGGAAGACGAAGTAGATGTCATGAACACCTGCTATAGGAGTGCGGATATCGACCACTTCCTCCTGCCATTTCTCCCAACCGCCAGTGTGAGGTACTTCGAGACGTGCGATGGTCTTACCTCTGAGGCTGTCGATGCGCACTTCGATGGCACCGCCTCTCAAGGCACAAGCCACACGAGCCGTAAAGGTGCGAGGCACTTTCTTACCGAAGTTCACAGCCTGTACCTTGATATAGTCGTCGCCATGCGCTTTGTTAAGGATATGTTTAGGGTCGCCAGCATGAGCAGAGGTGACGTACACACCCGTCTCTTCGCTCCATGCGGTCTTGATACCTCTCGAAAATGCCATCGTCTCTGCCTCCACACGTTCGTATGGATTCAGCGTGCCGATAGGTTCTACACCCTTGTCGGTGGGTTGGATGGTTGGGAATGTACCGTCAGGATTGAACTTGAATTCTTCCACAGCAACGCTACGACCGAAGCCGCCACCACCAGGGAGCTTTCCCGTGTGATAGAAGAAGTAGTCGTGACCCTTGAAGCGCTCATAGCCACAGTGGTTGGTGAAGGAACCTGTGCCACCTTCGGGCATGATGGTTCCCTTGTATGTCCAAGGACCTGTGGGCGATGGAGCCTCCGAATAAGCGAGGTGCTCAGGCACGCCACCAGCGGCATACAGGAGATAGTAGCCCTTCGTTGCCTTCTTGGCATCCATCACTGGCTTCTTCATGATCCAAGGACCCTCAGTGTACGTATCCTTATACTTCTTGGTTCTATCGCGCTTGGATGGATCGGGAGAGCCGAAACCTTCCTCGGTCATCTCAAGGTTGAACACTTCGCCGGCGAGGCTGATCATGTCCTCGTTCAGCTTCACGCAATAGACGCGTGGATTACCCCAGTAGAGCCAAGCCTGACCGTCGTCGTCAATCATCACGGTCGGGTCGATATGATCCCAGCTGCCGTTCTCGTAGAGGGGCTTGCCGATGGCGTCATGGAAGGGGCCAGTGGGCGAATCAGCCACAGCCACACCGATGGCCATGCCGCCAGAGAGACGGGAATGGGCACAGATGTACCAGTAGAACTTGCCGTTGCGCTCGATGCACTGGCTGGCCCAGGCACGGTCGTCAGCCCAGCTGAAACTCTCCAGCGCGAGGGGGCTTCCGTGGTCGGTCCAGTTCACCATGTCGGCAGAACTATACACGCGCCACTCCTGCATCCAGAAGAAGTCGGCATTGTCCTCATCATGACCCGTATAGACATAGATGCGGTCGCCGTGCACCATCGGAGCAGGGTCGCTCGTAAACCAGGTTTGCACAAAAGGATTCTGTGCCGATGCTTGCAGAGCCATCAGTGAAGCCCCGCAGAAGGCACTCAAATAACGAAAGATTTTTCTCATTGGTGTTTGTTGATTAGTTTTTAGTCTTGGTTTTGATTCCGTTTGCAAAGGTATCGCTTTCCGACCGAAAATCCTTTACATCATGTTACCATTCCTTTCGTTTTCGTTACTTTCACCCCGAAAAAGCGCGGAAAAAAGGGAAATAATCGGCCTACTCCAGCAAAAAATCCTCGCTACTGACGCCTAACTCCCAACTTTTCTCTATCTTTGCACACGAAATACTTACCTATTTTAATTTTATTTACCAAATTATGAGAACTATCTGTTTAACAGTTGCGCTGGCTCTCGTTGCGTGTCTTGGCTATGCACAGGACGAAAAGGGAGCGCTCACCAGTTTCTATGAGAAGAATACCGTGCTGAACTTCAACGACGGGGCCAACATCGCCGGAGAGATCCAGCAGCCCACGAAGTTCGACCCCAACTTCCACATCTACCTCTGCTTCGGACAGTCGAACATGGAGGGCAATGCCCGCATCGAACCACAGGACCGCGAGAACCTCAACACCCGCTTCAAGATGATGGCAGCCGTCGATTTCAAGCGCACCGGCCGCGAGAAGGGCAAGTGGTATGTGGCTGTTCCCCCACTCTGCCGCGAGAACAACGGTCTGACCCCTGCCGACTACTTCGGTCGCACGATGGTGGAGAAGACTCCTGACAACATCTCTATTGGTGTCATCAACGTCGCTATCGGCGGATGCAGCATCGACCTCTTTGATGAGGACAAGTCACAGGCATACATCGCTAAGTCTGCTGGCTGGCTTCAGAACTTCTGCAAGGAATATGACAACCACCCATACCAGCGTCTCATCGAGATGGCAAAGCTGGCACAAAAGCACGGCGTCATCAAGGGCATCCTGCTCCATCAGGGCTGCACCGACAACGGACAGCAGGACTGGCCACAACGCGTAAAAGTCATCTACGAGCGCATGCTCAACGACCTCGGTCTCGAGGCTGAACAGTGCCCACTGCTCGTCGGCGAGCTGATGTGTCAGCAGGAGAACGGTGCTTGCGAGCTTCACAACACCGTCATCGCCACCATGCCACTCGTCATCCCCACCGCCTACGTCGTTCCATCGCTCGGCTGCAAGGGTAACTTCGACCACCTCCACTTCACTGCCGAGGGTTATCGCGAACTCGGTCGCCGCTATGCCGAAGTGATGCTCCGCGCTGAAAAGATCAGCGATGCATTGGCAGGAGGAAAGAAAGCGAAGAAGAGCAAGAAGTAAAAAGAAAGGGGGCGCGGCGCCCCCTTCTTTATCTCAACCTGTTCCTGATGAAGTGCCTCCTTACATATATAAAATAGAAAAGCACGCCGATTAAGTTCACCACAAACGCGAACCAGAACGCCGCCGAATAGCCCGTATGATGAATCGCCATGCCCCCGAACACCACGCCGAGTCCCATGCCGATGTCCCAGCACGTCAGCTGCGACGAGTTGGCCGTGCCGCGCTTGTTATTCGGCGCCAGATTGATGAACATCGTCTGCATGCCTGGCCAGATGTGACCGTTGCCCAGACCGATGATGATGGCGGCGCCGTAATAGCCTATCGGATTCTTCAATAGCGCGAACAGCAGATAGCCAAACACGCTAATGAGAATACCATGGTTGACATTCTCCACCACCTTGCCCTTGCGCAATGAACGGGCACCGATGAGCCGCGACAGGATCAGTCCGGCGCACAGCACCGCGAACCAAGCTCCCGTGCCGGCCGTCATGCCCAGCTCCTCCTTGCCGTAGATGGCGAGATAGGTCGCCAGCACCCCGTAGGACAAGCCCACGCACACCATCACGAGCCCCTCGCTCCAGCCCTTCACCAGGAAGAAGCGGTCGAACGACAACGGATCCTTGTTCGGCACAATCTCCTTCGTCGGAAACTTCACCGTCGCATTGATCGCCAGCCCGATGCCCGCCGCCAGCAGCGCGATGAGGAAGATGACATCGTAGTCCCCGATCGTGTCGTAAATCATCAGTCCCACCGTCGGCGCCATGCTCGTCGCCAGATTGTTCGACAGCCCGTAATAGCCGATGCCCTCAGCCCTGCGCGACGACGGCAGCACATCAATGGCGCTCGTGCTGTTCGCCACCGTCACTGCCCCCATCGGCGCCCCGTGAGCCGTGCGGACGATGGCAAAGAGCGTCATCGTGCCCGCAATCAGATAGCCCGCAAACAGCGCGAAGAACAGGAAGTAGCAGATGAGCAGCACCATCTTCCGCGAGAAACTGTCCACCAGATACCCCGCAATCGGTCGTGCCAGCAGCGCCGTCAGCGTATAGCCCGACAGCACAAACCCGATCGTGTCCTTGTCCGCCTCAAACGACTCGCTCAGGTACAGCGGCAGCAGCGGCGTCACCACCATGAAGGAGAAGAAGATCATGAAGTTCGCCGTCCACACCTTCACATAATTCCGATTCCAAAGCCTTTCTCTTTCCATAATCGCTGCAAAGGTACGAATTTTTCCCTTTTCATTTCTCATTTTTCCCATTTTATTCGTACCTTTGCCCCCGCAAACCTAAACAAAGGAGAAAGGCTTATGAAGAAATTACTTTTACTATTGGCGCTGGGACTCACGACGCTGTCCATGAGCGCCCAGGACTTGAGAAACGCCAACAACTCGTGCATCGGGAAGATTGACTCGGACGGCACCGTGCGCAATTCGAGCAACTCCGCCATCGGAAAGTTCGACAAGGACGGCACCATCCGCAATGCTAACAATGCCAGCATCGGCAAGATCGACTCGGGCGGCACCATCCGCAACGCCAACAACTCCAGCATCGGAAAGGTGGAGAGCGACGGCACGGTACGCAACTCCAGCAATTCCGCCATCGGAAAGATCGACAAGGACGGCACGGTGCGCAACGCCAACAATTCCGCCATCGGCTATGCGAAGGGCGTGCCCGTCAAATACGCCGCCGCATTCTACTTCTTCAACTTCTTCAAGAAGTGAGAAACAACTGAAAACTAAAAGTGAGAGTTACCTGCCGTCCGAATGGCCAAGTAACTCTCACTTTTAGTTTTTAACTTTTAGTTTTTAGTTTATTTCTCTTCACCGATAATCTTCCAGATTCCTGCTGCTATCGCTGCGCCAGCAAATGGACCAACGATGAACACCCAAAGGTCACTGAGGGCCTGACCGCCTTCGAAGAGAGCTGGACCGATGGAACGAGCGGGATTCACAGAAGTGCCGGTGTAGTGGATGCCCACGAGGTGGATGAGGATGAGCGAGAGACCGATGGCGAGTCCGGCGAAGTTGCCGGCACCCTTCTTCTCGTCAGTGGAACCGAGCACCACGAGCACGAAGATGCAAGTGAGGACGATCTCGGCAATGAGGCCCACCACAACACCGTGGTCGCCGCAGCTGTTGGCACCTGTTGTCGTGCCGCCTGCCAATGCGAGGTCGTTAGAGGTCAATGCGAAGAGGATGGCTGCACCGATGATGGCTCCAATCACCTGGAACACGATGTACATGCCGGCGTCCTTGCCGCTGATGCGCTTGGAGATAAGACATCCGAGCGTGATAGCTGGATTGATGTGGCAACCGGAGATGCCGCCGATGGTGTAGGCCATCGCCACGACAGCGAGACCGAAGGCAACGGCTGTGCCCACGACTGATGCTGTGTCAGAACCACAATTGAGCGATACGGCTGTACCGCAACCGAGAAGTGTAAGAACCATTGTTCCCACCATTTCAGCAAGATACTTTTTCATGTCTTAAATGTTTTAGAGGTTTGTAAATAAATATATAAGTATATAGTATAATCGTTATTGCTCCAGATGCATCAGACCGCCCGTCGCCGGATAGAGCGTCAGCTTGGTCGTGGCTCCCTTGTTGAAGAGCGTGGGACTAAGCGTGTCGATGGTGCCGAATTGCGCGAAAGGCAATTCCTGCTCATAGACCTTGCCCTGCATCGTGCTGATCGTGACGTTCGCCATGCTCGGCATGTTGTACACAAGTCCCTCGATCTTCCGCTTCGCCGCCTCCTTCGCATCGGGCAGCACCACGGTGTGGCGGTCCTTCACGGAGAGGTAATAGGGGTCACCGGCAAGGTCGTCGGCATCGACAAAGCCCAACTTCGTGGAGAAGCGGAACAAGACCTGCTCGCTGATGTCGCCAGCAGGCATCACGGTAAAGGTCTTCGCTGTGAAGGTCGTGTCGGCATAGCCCGTGAAGAGCTGCGTGAGCGCCTCCTCCTGACGGTTCAGCTCGTCGAGCACAATCTTCAGCGATGCACCGTCCTGCGGCATCGCCTCGACCTGTCCGCGCTTGATGGCATTCTTGCTCTCGCGGATGTCGAGAATCTCCTGTGCCGTCAGCTCCGCCATCTTCGAGGTGGACGTAGCTGAGAGAATCTCCTCGGTCAAATATTGACGCGCATCCATCTTGTGGCGGACGATGCGGTCGGCAGGGATAGCATGCTCCTCAACGTCGGCATTCGTGTTCACCGCCACGAGGATGCCACTCGGGGTCAGCTGCACCATCGGCGCCACCGTCTTGTCCTTCAGCTTGACGGTGAAAATCTTCGCCGTGTCGGGCACACCTTCCTGACGCACAGCGAGCGTTGTCATCTTCCACGTGGTGGAGGGCTCGGACGCCACGCCCTTGAGGTGCAGATAGCGCTCGGCATACTTGGCAAACTCGCCCGGCATGTATTCCACCTTGATGGCCGAAGCATCCATCCTCAGGACGGTCTTCGGCAACACGTAGTTCACGCCATTGGCGGCAATACCAGGATTAAACTCCGTCACTTGCGTCTGCGCCATCGAGGCAAGCGACATACAAAAAGTCAATGCTATGATGATGTTTCTTTTCATGCTTTCATTAAAAGTTTTTTCTCTCATCCAGAATTATTTCTTTCTCACTTTACACACGCTATTTCTCTCTCAACACCCTGAAAGCCTTCGGCAGATAGTTGACGATGTCGGTGGAAATCAGTCCTTCGTAGGAAAGTTCCGCCGCAGCAAGGTCGCCCGCCAATCCGTGCAGATATACGCCCAAACGCAAAGCAATCTCCGGCTCATAAGACTGTGCCAGCAATGAGAGGATGATGCCTGTCAGCACATCGCCCGCTCCCGCTGTCGCCATGCCCGGATTGCCCGTCGAGTTGAAATATACGTTGCCCGTCGGAGTGACAATGGCAGAATAAGCGCCCTTGATGAGAATATATATGCGTTGACGAACTGCCAACTCACGGGTGCGCTCCAGCTCCTCGTAGGAATTGCGTGTCGTACTGATCAATCCAAACAGCTCCTTCTTGTGAGGCGTGAGGATGCATCGGCGTGGCAACTGATTGATCCATCCGCGATGCGAACCCAAGATGTTGAGGGCATCGGCATCAATCACCATCGGGCACTTCGTCATGCTGACTTGCTCGATGAATGCCTGCACCGTATAAGACGACGTGCCGATGCCAGGACCTATCGCCATCGCATCAAACTCGCTGGTGTCAAACGACTGACTGAAACAGTTGGCATCCACATCGATGTTCAGCACGGCTTCAGGTACGGACTCCTGCATGATGCGGACATTGCTCTCGGGAGTGCGGATGGTCAACTTACCCAATCCGCTGCGCATGCAAGCTCTGGCACTGAGAATCGCCGCACCAGCCATACCCTTCTTGCCGGCAATGAGCACAGCATGACCCATCGTACCCTTGTGGGCAAACTTCGAACGGCGCTTGAGCATCGGCACCATATCCTTCTTCTCCGTAAAGTTATAGAAGGTCATCGTATCCTCCGTCCCAGGATCAAGCAGACCGATATCGAGAATTTCCCACTCGCCCACATACTGCTCATTCTCCGGGAAGAAGAACGCGAGCTTGGGATACTGAATCGTAAACGTGTAATTCGCCTTGATGATGTGGTTCATCACGTTGTAGGTGTTGTCCTCGCACATCAAACCTGACGGCACATCGATGGCAACCACCGTGGCAGGCGATGCGTTGATGTACTTCACCACCGACGCGAAACCACCGTTCAGCGGACGGGAAAGCCCCGTGCCGAACAAGCCGTCAATCACCAAATCACCCTCCTCCAGTTTCGGAGGCGTGAACTGCGACGTCACCTCCACCAATTCCACATTGCGTACACCCAACATGTTCTGCTTCACGTCCTGAAAATCCACCAAACGCTGCTTGTTGATTTGGCAATCAGGCGAAAGACCGTCGGTGGTGTTGAACAGATACACATAGACCTTATAACTCGCCTCACCCAACATGCGGGCAACCGCCAAAGCGTCGCCACCATTGTTACCAGGACCAGCAAATATCTTGATGGGGGTGTTGGCTGACCAACGTTCACGAATCTTGTTAGCGACCGCACGTGACGCACGTTCCATCAGATTTGTGGAACTGATCGGCTCGTGCTCTATTGTATAGGCATCGACTATCTTTAATTGGGCTGCGGATAAAATCTTCATATTTTACGCTTAAAATTCCTGATGAGAAATGCCAACAGAGTTGGGTTTAGTGTGCAAAAATAGTGAATAGATATTAAAAAAACGATGAAAAATGGATAAAATAGCACTTCGAATGATGTTTTTTTACGTTATTCTTCCCGATTTTACCCTCAAATAGCGATTTTTACGTAACTTTGCATAAAATTAAAAGTCCACCCATACATCAATGATAACAATAAAGGACAAGCAATTTGTACCGTACATCCATCACGAACAAATTGCAGAAAGGATTGCGACATTGGCAGACAAACTCAATGCCGACTACAAGGGAAAGAATCCCATCCTCATCGCCATCCTGAATGGAGCCTTCATATTTGCAGCAGACCTCGTGCGGCACCTCACGTTCGACCACGAGATTCAGTTTGTCAAATATTCCTCATATGATGGCATGGACACCACTGGCGATGTGAAGGAGCTGATTGGACTCTCCATCGACATCAAAGACCGGGATGTCATCGTTGTGGAAGACATCATTGACACGGGCACCACGATGTACAACATCTTACCGAAGCTAAAGGAGAAGGGCGTCAAGTCGGTGGAGATCGCCGTCCTGCTCATGAAGCCGGGCAAACTGCAAGTGCCACTCGACGTCAAGTACTGCGCCATGGAAATCCCCAACGAATTCATCGTGGGCTATGGCCTCGACTACGACGGCGTCGGGCGCAACTACAAAAGCATCTACGTGGTGAAAGAGGACTAACCCATTCAATCCGAAATAATAACCAAAACAAACTATAAACTCAAAATGAAGAATATCATTATCTTCGGTGCACCAGGCTCTGGCAAGGGCACCTACAGCGACGAAATCGTAACACGTTACGGCATGGGACACATCTCTACAGGCGATGTGCTCCGTAGTGAAATCAAAAATGGTACAGAACTCGGCAAGATTGCCAAAGGATACATCGACAATGGTCAACTCATCCCCGACGAGCTGATGATTGACATCCTCGCCAAGACTTACGATGCCCTCCCAGCAGGCAAGGGCGTTATCTTCGACGGTTTCCCACGCACCATCGCACAGGCAGAAGCCCTCAAGAAGATGCTCGCTGAGCGCAACCACGACATGGGCATCATGATTGAACTCATCGTTGACGAAGAGACCCTCCTCGCTCGTCTGCTTAACCGCGCCAAGGAGCAAGGTCGTGCTGACGACAACGAAGAGACCATCAAGAAGCGTTTCGAAGTTTATCACAAGCAAACTGAGCCACTCTCTAAGTGGTTTGAGCAGGAAGGCATCCGCAACACCTTCACATGGAAGGGTTCTAAAGATGTGATGCTGGGCGAAATATTCGCTTTCCTCGACACACAAAAATAATGGATTCAAATTTCATTGACTACGTAAAAATCTATTGCCGATCTGGTCGCGGTGGACGTGGTTCAACCCACATGCATCGCGCCAAGTATCTGCCCAAGGGAGGTCCCGACGGAGGCAATGGTGGTCGTGGTGGTCACGTGATTCTGCGTGGCAACCGCAACTACTGGACATTGCTTCATCTGCGCTACGACCGCCACATTCAAGCAGAGCATGGCGGCAATGGTTCAAAGAACAAATCAACAGGCAAGCAAGGGGCAAACGCTTACATCGAAGTGCCATGTGGCACAGCCGTGTATGATGCTGAGACAGGTGAATACATCTGCGACGTGACTGAACACGAGCAGGAGGTCATTCTGCTGAAAGGTGGACGTGGTGGATTGGGCAACTTCAACTTCGCCACTCCCACCAACAAGGCACCACGCTATGCACAGCCGGGTGAACCGATGCAGGAACGAACCTTCATCCTCGAACTGAAGCTGTTGGCAGACGTGGGACTTGTAGGCTTCCCCAATGCAGGTAAATCCACCCTCGTCAATGCCATCTCGTCGGCCAAACCCAAGATTGACAACTACCCCTTCACCACCCTCGAACCCTCGCTGGGCATCGTGTCCTATCGCGACGGGCGTTCTTTCGTCATTGCCGACATTCCTGGCATCATCGAAGGAGCCAGTGAAGGACGTGGACTTGGTCTTCGCTTCCTTCGCCACATCGAGCGCAACTCCCTGCTGCTCTTCATGGTGCCTGCCGACACAGAGGACATTCGTCACGAATATGATGTGCTCCTCAACGAATTGGCACAGTTCAATCCCGACTTGCTCGACAAAGGACGTGTGCTCGCCATCACCAAGTGCGATATCCTCGGACAGGACGAGGAACTCAAAGAGATGCTCAAGGAAGGACTGCCCGACGACATCCCCGTTGTCTTCATCAGTTCTGTGGCACAGCAAGGACTCCAGGAACTCAAGGACATCCTCTGGCACGAGATGAACAGCGAGAGCAACAAAATCGCTGCCATCAATACCCAAGAGTCCCTCATCCACTCCGCCAAGACCTTCGCCTACATGGACGACATCGCCGATGACGATGATGAAGGCTGGGGAGACGAGGACGTTCCAGAAGAGGACATCGAGTTTATTGATGAAGAGGACATCGAAGACCTCGAGGACTTTGAGTATGAGGAATAAATCTATTGTCAATTTTCAAGGATTAATTGTCAATTAACAAAATGCACATCTACCCCACTCCCTCTCATATCACCGCCTTCTCCACCACAAGAGATGGCGGTGTTTCCATTCCCATCCCCCGTCTCCTCATGCCCCTGCATCAGACGCATGGCACCAAGACGGTCATTATTGACGAGGCTTTCCTCAGTCAGAACCCGCTCGAGCAAGCGCTTGCCCTGGATGGCGTCGATGCACTCTCTACCCACCAGTCCGATGTCTGCATCTGCGTACGCACAGCCGATTGCATCCCTGTTCTCCTCTGGGATGACATCACAAAGACCGTCTCTGCCGTTCACGCCGGATGGAAGGGTACGCAGAAACGCATCGTTGAAAGCAACATCGAGGTACTGAAAGCCACCTACGGCATACAGGCCGAAAACCTCCACGCCATCATTGGTCCGGGTATCGGTCCTGAGAGTTTCGAGGTGGGCGACGAAGTCTATGACCTCTTTGCCCAAGCAGGTTTTCCTATGGAGACGCTTGCCAAGCGCTATCCCGACTCACGCAATCCGCAAGCTGAGAAATGGCATATCAACCTTTGGGAGTGCAACCGCCTGCAACTCATCGAAAAAGGCGTCAACCCTGAGAACATCCACGTCTCAGGCATTGACACCTATACCAACTACGACCGTTTCTTCTCTGCCCGCCGTCATTTCGATGGCAGAATCATCAACGGCATCATGCAGAAAGCTCACTAAACACATTCTCCCATTCGTCGCAAAACTCCTGCATCGAATGAAACAGCAGGTTTGCCCCCTGACTCAGCAGCGCGTCATCGGGCAAGGGTCCTGTGTTCACAGCAATCGTGAACACCCCGGCAGCCACACCTGCCTGCACACCCAGCGGCGCATTCTCCACCACGACGAAGTTCCAAGGTTGTAGCTTCCCTGCATTCCCTATCTTCCCGTCGCGTCCATTCCTATCCATCCATTTCCTTGCCTTTTCCATCCCCATCAGATACGGCTCAGGATTGGGCTTGCCGTACTGCACATCGAACGCCGTCACCATCAGTTCCTTCCTGAAGACATCGGGAAAATTCCTGTTCAACCGTTCCAGCAGCGTCACCTGTCCGCTGCCCGTCACCACCATCGGCATCACCCCACTCGCCTTCACCTTGCAAAGCAGTTCATACGCTCCAGGCATCCTCTCCGCCTTCGGACATTGGTTGAACAAATCGCTTTTATATTTATATATATTGTGTATCTCCTCCTCCGTCGCCTCATGTCCTCGTTGGCGAATCGACACGATATTGATTGTGCCGGCACCTGTGCGTCCCTCGTGCATATACGCCTCCCATTCAGGCAAATCCAAGCCGAAATGGGCCATCGTCTCGTGCCAGCACTTCGCATGGTTCTTCATCGAGTCGAACAACACCCCGTCCATATCAAACATCGCGGCCTTCAGCGCCATCCGCTCATATCCCTTCTGCTCCAAATACTTCGCTACGGCTACCTCTATCTCTCTTTTCTCCATTCTCCTTACCTTAATTCATGAACTTCTCCCAGCGCGTGGGCTGGTCAACTCTCAACTTTCAATTCGCCAACAATCTTTTCCACTTCTTCCTTCGTAAATCCCTTCGTCATTTCCTTCCAGTCCTTCGTTTCCAGACGGATTTCCTTATTGATTTCCTCCAGCGCCACACGCAGCATCTCGTTGTGGTCGAATGCCAATTTCTCCGGCATCTCATTCAGCGCGAACCACTTCGCCTGAGCAGCATCGTCCATACCCTTCACCTCGCTCAGTCGCACCAACGAATAATAAGCAATCGTCAGCACGCGCTCACGGGGATCTCTGTCAGGAGCCGTGAAAGCATGAAACTGCTTCACAAACGGCATCGTCAGACCCGTCTCCTCCATCAGTTCACGTCGTGCACCCTCCTCTGCTGACTCCTCTATCTCCAGGAAGCCGCCAGGGAATGCCCAGCAACCTTTGTAAGGTTCACCACCTCGCTCAATGAGCAGCACCTTCACCGTCTCACCGTCAAAACCGAAAATCACGTTATCCGTCGTCACGCCCGGATGCGGATACTTGTAATGATACTGAAATTCTTCCATAACCTGCTGATTGGCGCTATCCCCTTCAGACACCTCATGCCGGGGTGCTCCCGTTGAGCATCCCACCAGTTGCATCGCACAACCCAACACGAAACTGAAAACCGATAGCCGCATAAAATTTTTTGCAAAGGTACTACTTTTTCGCGAAATATTTTGTGTTTATACGGAAAAGACTTACCTTTGCAACCGATTGAAACCTAAAACTATTCACTACTGACATGAATATGAAAAAGATTCTCATGAGCATGACGCTCGCACTGGCCACACTGTCGGTGCAGGCACAGGGACCCAATCCCCGTTCAGCCAACAACCTCCCCCTCGTCAAGCCCTCCCACGTGTGGCTCATGCCCACCGATGCCAAGTTGGCAGAGTGGAAGCAACTCAATGAGAAGGCAGGAAAAGAAGACGGAGAACTGATGACCGACGCCGACTGGCAGCGATTGGAGCAGATTCAGGAAGACAACGTCATCCTCGACGACCTCTACTCCGGCAAATGCAGCTGGTACTGCGGCGGAGAGGTGCAGCGCGTCACCGCGTCCAGCCACCTCAAGGCACAGGGACGCTTCAACTACCTGCCCAAGAACGCCCACGACTTCACCTTCGACGCCGTCTGGGCCGAGGGAGCCCAGGGGCAAGGCATCGGCGAATGGCTCGAATATGAATTCGCTGGAGCTTGTCCACGCGTGACAGGAGTGAAAATCCTTGCCGGCCACGTGAAGACGAAAGCCGCATGGGAAGCCAACTCCCGTCCCAAATACCTGAAGGTCTATTATCTCGGCAAGCCCATCTGCCTCCTCGACCTACAAGACGTTCGCGGCATGCAGAGCTTCGACCTCGAGCAGTTCGGTCCCTTCGGATACAACGATCCCGACAAACCCACCTGGCGTCTCCGCTTCGAAATTGTCGAGGTCTATCCCGGCACGAAATACCAAGACACCGTCATCTCCGAACTGGAATTCGACGGCATCGACGTGCACTGATCCGAGCAGGAAACAAAGCAGGGACATCCGAAGATGTGGAACAATCATTTCGGAACAATAATGAGAATAATAAGGTTTGTATTGATAGTAGCATTTCTGTTGCTGAACTTGGACTGTTCTGTACATGCCCAGACAGCAATGGATATCGCACCAAAGATGATGCCTGGCTGGAATCTGGGCAACACATTAGAAGCTGGTCCCTGTACATGGCTCAGCAACAAACTTGACTGGGAAACAGGGTGGCAACCCACAAAGACCACACAAAGCATCATCAACTCCGTGAAGGAAGCCGGATTCAACGCTGTCCGCATACCTTGTGCATGGGATATCCATTCCGACAGCAAAGGCAAGATAGATGTCGTTTGGATGGCTCGTGTCAAGAAGATTGTGGACTATTGCATGAATGCCGGACTCTATGTAGTGCTCAACGACCATTGGGACAACGGGTGGGTTGAGGTTGATGGCTTCAACGATCTCAGCGAGGCGAACATTTCAGCCAAGGAAGCGCGTATGACTGATTTGTGGACACAGATAGCTACTGCATTCCGCGACTACGGAGAGTTGCTGCTGTTTGCTGGACTCAACGAACCTAATGCCCACGACCAGGCAACCACCGATGCTCTTATCCGCTATGAACAGGCATTCATCAACGCTATCCGTGCGACGGGTGGGAATAATGCCACACGCATCCTTGTTGTCCAAGGACCATCGACCGATATCAACAGGTCGGTAGAGTTTTACGATGTGACTCGTCTGGAGGATAGTGCACCTAACGCCTTGATGGTGGAGGTTCACTACTACGACCCTGGTCAGTTTTGCGGAACTTGGAACAGTACAGGTAGCACAGCCTTTTATTATTGGGGCACAACGAATCACTACACCAGTCACAATGCCAATTGGGGTGAAGAAAGCCACTTGGCAGCCCAATTTGCCAAACTGAAGAACAAATATACTTCGAAGGGCTATCCAGTCATCATCGGTGAGTATGCAGGTCTGCAGCGCATGATGCCCTCTGACCAGAATCAGGAAAAGCACGATGCATCGGTGAAGTTATACTATAAGCGTGTCAACGAATATGCCACCAACAATGGTCTTGTTGCCTTTGCATGGGACACCAATGCTGTTGCAGACCTCAAGAAGGAATCTGGCTCAAGCACCATAATCGACCGTTCCAATTGCCAGATTGTCGGCACCAACGCAATGGAAGGCATCAAGGAGGGACTTTCGGCTGGCACATGGCCTTTCGCTACCGGCATACAGACATACAGAGCCAAAAAGAATGACAGCAAACATATCCACACGTTGATGGGCATCCCTGTAACTGAAGGTTATCGTGGCATCGTGATTGACAACGGAAAGAAAATTAGTGGAAAATAGAACAGACATGACCTAACGAGCAGAATCGCGATATATCGCGATTCTGCCCTGAATTAAGAGGAAGAAGAGACTCTCACACAGGAGTCCCTTCTTTTTATGTCGAAAGACAAGAAATAACAAAAAAGGGGGTTAACCCAATATGTGTCTACCTTATTACTCAGAGAAATATTTACAATAAGCCCTGTTTTCACGAACATATGTTCAAGCGGCGATGAACATATGTTCATTGGCCATCGAACATATGTTCATGACCGCAGGAACAGGTGTCTGTACTAAATCGAAGCAGTACTTTCATTGACAACTTCACACGGCTAAAGGCAAAAGGTTACGTGCCTTTAGGCATTTAATCGTGTGCCTTTAGGCAAATGATGGTGTGCCTAAAGCAGGTATCCGTATTAGCTTGATAAATTCTCCGTTTTGAATCGACAAGTTTCCCCTTTTTGAATAGGGTTGTCTTTTCCTGATTTTGGTTGACAGTTTGCTACTCTTTTCCTGATGTGGTTGACAGTCTTCCTGACATTGTTGACAGCATTCCTGATTTCGTTGACATTTTAGTGTGAATTTAAGTGTTGTCTATGCAATTTGAGGGGTATCTGGAAACCTTTTTATGAAAATCCGTTTTTATTTGAAAATCTTTTATTATCTTTGTGGTGAAGAATGTGTCTCTCTATGAATAAATCGTTGTGATGCATTGCATAGGAGTAGATGGCAGCTGCATTCGTCATGGAAAGTTAAACCATCCAAAAGGCCTGCCTTGGATCTTATAACAGTAGTGATATGTTGAATAATTCTGTCTTTTTTGATTTTAATTTGAAAGCGAGGTTGCCGAGGTCGTTAAATGTCTATTTCGGGTTAGATAGCGGTGCTTTGTCTAATACCATCAGTATGGAACAGAAATTTCTGGAATTAGGAACGTGTCTATGGTATGGGTTGGACTTATACAAGGAGATGAAAGAAATTGTGGACAACCATGCGCACATTCCTAATTATGAGGAAAGCGCCATCAGGAGAGTGGCTTTTTATTTGGAAGAATTAAGGTCTGGTGGTACAAAACAACCCATGTTTACCAGTACACTCATTGATGGTCCCGTCATAGATGGCGTGGATGTTCGGAAATTGGGGTTAAAGGAGGTGGTCAATCTCTTCTCTAAAGAGTTATTGATGCGTTATCGCGGCGACCATCTTGCAGAGTACAAATGGAATTATGATGAGGTGATGCAAGATTATGTGGAGGGTAGAATCAGCAGGGATGAATTAGCGGAAAGATTCTATAAGCCAACGGATGAAACAAAGATTCCCATTACAGAGGATGAGGTGAGGAGCATGAATCCATGGGACGGAGATTACTTGAAGCCGAACTGGTCGCAGCTTGTTGACGAGGATTCGGAATGGTTGTTGCGACAGGACGCGTACTACATTCGAAAGTTTAACGAACAATACAAGGGTACAGATTACGAGTACATCTTGAACGTTCGGCCTGAGATTTTTAATGGCAATCCCCTGAAAGCCAAAGTGGTCGCATTAAGTTTAAATCCTGGCTACGTGCATCGTGTCAATAATCTGTTAGGTAAAATAATGCCTCCTCAGATAGCAGAAGAAATCATTGCCTTTAAGGAACGACAATTGCAGCTGAGAGTTAAAAGTTTCATGATTGATAGTGTGGGTCGCTACAAAGGTGTTAGTGTACGTGATGCTGCAAACATGTATGATGACTGGTATTGGTATGATATCTTGAACAAATTCCGTCAAGAGGCGGAATTGCCCGATGAAGAAGAACATGATGAACATGATATTGTTTATGATAATTTTTCTCTCATCCAATACATAGGTTATCCATCCAAGTCATTCATGGAATTCTCAAATAATACAATATTACCATCTCAAAGATTTACCAAATTGCTCGTGCATTATATTGCCCAAAATCGGAAAGATGTCATTTTTGTTGTTTCTCGTTCAGAAAAGAGATGGCGAGGATTGATTGGTGAGGAGTATTGGAAGATGCTTGAAGAAGAGAAAAGATTGGTTCTTCGTAGGCGATTCGAAAATAAGAATGGAGTGGACCAGACTATCAGGACGCAGAATTTTAACCGTAAAGGATTTGAAGAGAACGGATTTGACAAGATAGTCTGCGCCATGAAGGGAGGGTAAGAAAAAGGTTTAGGATCAAGAGGCTCCAATTCACATTCACAACTATCACGACCTCTTTTGGGGGTCGTGTTTTTTTGTGTAAGGGGAAAGAATGGGAAAAATTTGGTGGTGTGGGGAAAATGTTGTAACTTTGTGGCAAATTATAATAATACATACAGATGAATTTCGAATCACTTGTAGGACATATCAATCTGGTGCAGGACGTGCTTCAGGCGCAAGCGACAACTCAATTTGGCAGACAGCATCTGCCCAATTACAAACATATGAAAATCAAGTAGATGAAATTTTGCAATCAGTGATTACCCAATTGGAAGAGTAGGCAACGCCTCCAGCTGCCATCTGAAGACGATATCAAGCAATATCTGCTGGAGAACATATCTGAAGAGAAATTCAAGGAGCTGAAGGAAGAAGAGGAAAACGCAGAGTGATATGACTACAATCATGAACAATGATAACCAATGAATGAATATGGAACAAGAATTGCAACCCAATGCTTTAGACAGAATCCTATGTGTTAAAGTAGGTAAGGTTATACGTGAGAATCTCTACGAGATGGCACGTAAATACTGGAAAGTGAAACTCGAAAAAACCTCTAAGGCTACACATGTGCTTGCTGTCGTTAATGGTATAGTTGAGGCTGTTTATATTCCTCAGGAATGGAAACGTTCTGAGCAATCTGGTTATGAGGACAGGTGTGAGTTCACGGGCATAGAAGACAAGAATTCAGAATATCTGGGCAAAAGTGTCAAGAGCTATTATGGCAGAAGCACTAACCCTGTGAAGTATATTAATTGGTAAATCCGATTTGTACTATTCAAAGGGGCTTTTGAGTACAAACTATTTGATAAATCAAAATTAAATGATAACAAAGTTTTTAGAAAGTTTATCGTATAGGGTGAATAATGAAAATGCTCTCTCTGATATTACATGGTCTTTATGCAATTCAAGTCCGATGTTTAGAGAAGTGTTTCTGAAATTCTTTTTCCCTGATATGCAGATATCACCAGAGGTTGAAATAGAAAGAGAAATAGCAAAAAATGATTCAAGACCAGATTTCATTATCTATAATGATGATGAGGTATATATTATCGAGAATAAGATAAATGACCGTAATCAGCATTTTGGTCAATATGACAAGACATTCAAAGTACCTCCTGAAAGATTTGGCTATATAGCAAACTATGTTATTCCTTAGCCCAAACAAGATAAACATTACCAAATCAGGACATGGGAAGGATTTTACAAGTATTTAGGGTCTGTCCATACGGAAAGTGAGCAAGAGCAGTCTTTATTAGAAGGTTTCCGAGCATATCTGAAGAATGTATGTAATATTATAGATTTTTCTAAACCAATGAATATAGAAGGTATTTATAGTCTGTACCAACTTATGGAGATATTGAGTAAGTTGTGTAATAGGGAAGAAGAAACGTATAAAATTAATGTGTATAATCAAAATAGAACCTACAATAATTGTCACGCTAATCACTGGATAACGGGTATCAATTTTGATCTCACATTCAAGCAAGTCAGATTGCAGTCATGGGGATGGATAGGTATTTATTTTAATGAAGAAACCCCTCTTATTTGTATAGGTTTTCACGATGAGAAAAACTGGGGTAAGACGGTATGCAATCTTATTAAAAATAATACATCCAATGTAAAAGTAGGAAAATGCACATCTGAACCTTACTACGAAGACAATGCATATTGGTTTAACTTCGAAGACGGGAAAGATACCTATGAGGAAGAATTCAATAAGTTGTCTTTAGACAAGCAAATGGAGCAACTCAAATCATTTATGGATGAAGTATTTAATTACATATACAAGTTGAAGAAATAATAAAAAGATTATTAGTACCTATCAAAACAATTTGAGTGTTGTTAAAGAATATGCATAGTGATATGAATGAATTAATTGTAAAACTAAGAGAGTTTCAACAGGAGAGAGAATCCCAAATTAAACTTGAAGAGTCATTTGAGAAATTGGCCCGCTATTTGCTACATGGAGGTTTTTTCCAATGTAGTAAGAGGTTTGATCTGTACATAATGAGTGTTGAGTTTTACTATCATGAGGAAGATGGCGAAATAAAGGATCCAATCATGTACCATCGTAACAAGTGGAAATGGAATAAAAAACAGGAGAAAATATCTGATATTAAACCATATTTTGAAATAGGCACTCTCAATCCTCACATATCTGGCGTGGATATTACTTTTGAAAAGCCAGACAAGTATCGGGCTTCTGCACTGATAAGAGCTTTTAAGGTTTATGACAAAATTAAGAAAAAATGGATAGAGGTCTTTGATAAGAAAAAGAATGTATGGATAGCGGAAGACAATCGCTCGACCTATGTCTATGAATATCTTTTTGACGGTCTTTCTGTTGATGGTAAATTAAACCAGTTGCAGTGGAAAAACACAGATTATAATCCCTCTAGCAAACTAAAGTCGCCCACCACTAGGCAAAACGCGCATTATTATGTGCAATCAGAAGCAGAGGCTATAAAGGAAGGGTTGGATGTTGAGAAGCTTAAAGTCTATGATGCAGAATTCTTTAAGACGAAGAAACCGTGTAAAAGAGAGTGGAGATATTCAAGGGAAGATAGTCATTATTAAAGGTGGACTCTTTGTGTCTTCATGTACCTTTATACAACTCCAAAGACTCTGCTTTTTCGACAGAGCCTTTGGTAATGATTCTTGTTATAAACTTTAGGAAGGGTAGTCACTCTGGAGAGGTGTCATGTATGACTAGAAAGTCATTGACGCATACTTTTCTCTCTGTCCAATAATTGGTATCTGTAAAATCGTCATCGTCGGAAGATAGATAGTCGAGGTCAATGACGGTGTTCCAAGGGTACATAAAGGGCACTCCGTGTGAAGGATCTAAACAGAACAAACGTAACCGATTCCAAGCCTCTCTTCTGTATGCAACGGCAACTAATGCATGTCCGGATCCCGATGGCTTGGAGTATCCAATCATTACAGGTTGTCTATCATCTAAATACATTCTAATCATTTCTTGCAGTATGCTGCGACTCACGGTATTCGGAGTACCTGGCTCTGTTGTATACGCCTCACACATTTTGCTACCGAAGCATCTGTTCGCTCTTTCAGAGATTTCTTGTAATTTGTATCCATTAGAACAGAGTCCATTAAGACCATGCAGAAATTCATGCTGGATGCGACCAACAAATTCACAATCTTTTGCACGTTCGCCATCAACCAAATCTTCCCAGTCAAGTTTTTGGTGAAAGATAAGCATCATCATCAAACTGTAAATACAGCACGAACCATCGAGGTCTCCTTGTTTGGCAAAGACTCTGGTTCTTTTCCCACTTCTACCAATAGCTTTAATCGCTTCTTCTTCCAAGAAGATGTTCTTTATAAATTTTGCTGTAAACATAATCAAACTGTTTTTGGTAATTCATGACTATTTTCTTTTTCCTCTGGTAGGTCAACAAGAATATTCCATGTTGAACAATTCAGCGCTCCACCTTCGCGAACAATGCTTTCATAATGGTATACAGGATGACACTTGCATTGAGGAAATGCATCGGCAATCTGCTGGAAGGCAGTTTCTCCTATCTTGTCGTTCATCATTGGGATGAAGATGTGATGGCCAACGTGCAGGAAATTGATATAAGCCCAACTCCTATCGGTATATGCGCCGTAGTGGAGTTCTGTGATGTCAAAATGAGGATTGAGCGCAGCCAACAACCGTTTCCGCAAAGCCTTGTCAAAGTCGCAGTAATTATTGAGCAACACCCGGCCCTCGCCCATGTATCTCACCATTCCATCTGCATGACCATATTCATCATACACATCTTGTGGTATCAACACCACCTCTGCTTCCAACAACTGGCTAAGGGCATGAATCAACGCACTTTTCTCATAGTGAAGATTCTCTCTGATGATTTTTTCGGTCAAGATAACTTTGTCGCCACAACTGACCACGTTGCCGCCATCAAGAACGATGTCTGAGTTTATCACCTCAATGCCAAGTTCTGAAAGAACAGCAGAAGTATTGGGCTTGTATTCAGGGCTTTCACGAAGATAATCTGGGGCATAGCAGAATCTCACAAACTTGTCTTTGCGCACCTGCACAGGCATGTAGTCACGTGCCCAGATATGGAGAGGAGATGAAGTTTGCGGCAACATTTCCCACGCAATCTTTTGACGATGGAAGACATTAACCAGACGTGTTGCAACATCCAGATATTTCACAAAAGTAAGTCCTTTTGCAAAATATACCTTGTTTGTATAAAAATTATCAATCATAATAATTAAATTATTAATATTCAGTTATTTACGTTTTGCCGCAAAGGTATATACTTCTTCCTTCCCCACCAAATAAAACTTGTTAAATCTTGTTAAGGATTTCGAAAGAGTTATTATAACTAATTTATTAATATTCAATCATTTGTATTACAATTAATAATAGCACCTATAATGCATGCAAAAAACGGGGGGCCTTTGTCACAATTGTCACAGATTGGTGAATTTTCAGGAAACATCATTGTTTTTCAACAAGGCACGCTTATTTCTCAGCAGGGGCAGGTTATTGGGCAATAAGGGGGCGTTTTTAAATTGCTAACGGCAAAGCATCAAAGAGGTGACGGCAAAGCAATGGATTGCCGACGGCAAAAGGTAAGAGAGCTGTCGGGTCTTTGGGGAAGAGAGGTGACCTGTGACAATTCGGACATAGGACAGGGCATTTTTTGTACGCTGGTATTGGGAGGGGCAGAGAAGAGGAAGAGAAGAAATATCAACAATTGCTATCAAAACAGCTATAATCTTACTAATAATTGAGATAAATAAGAAGATAATGATAGAAAAGTAATAAATATGTATAGAAAATAGTATGTAAATTACTATTATTATTACTAAATTATACATACAACTCATTGATTATCAGCCGATGTAGGTTTTTCTGCTATGGTGTGAGTATGTAAAAACAGGGTGTCCTTTGTCCGAATTGTCACGCTTGTAGAAAAAAAGGAATTCGAGGTTGATATTTCTTTAAAAACAGCAGTAGGTTTTTCATCGCTCGATGAGTTGGGCATTGTGTGCCAACATAGTGAGGCATTCTCCTCGCTATGAATGGGGCATTGTCAGCACGATCAAAATGAATGTTTCCAAAAAGACTAAACTATTGGAAACGGTTTCCCAAAAAGTTAATTATCTGGAAATATAAGCTGGGATGAAGTTGAAAATATTCATAGCCTTTCAGAGAACTGAATTCTGAATTCTGAGTCACTGAACGATTTTTTTGCAACCCCTAAGGGAAAAAATTGTTACCCTATGAGAGAAAAAAACACGCTCCCACGAGAGAGCATAAATAGTATGCCGTTTCGAGGTCAACGATACGTCGGCAAAAGGGTGGATTGCCGGCGGCAAAATAAAAGGGCTGACAAACGTGATGTCTGCCAGTCCCATTGATTCCTCTGATGCTTTTGCAAGCGTTATTGTGTCAGTCAATTATTTCGCGGAATTTCCGTCCGTCGGATGAGCCGACCAGAATCGGCTGGTGATGTCTTCCCAGGAGTCATCGTGCGTGTTCTTGTAGAGCCGCTGGTTGGTCGTGGGATAAGGGTTGCAGTTCCAGCCCGTCGAGGTGATGATACCCTCAATCTCCAGTTGGTCGGCATAGCAAAGCAGATGCACCAGCGACTCCGTATCATCAGGTTCAAGATCTGGTTGTCCGATGTCAGTCAAGATCACCACACGAGGTTTCAGTTGTGCCTGCGCTCCCATATTGCAAATAGAATAGAGAAAGTATAGTTCCAGTACGGCTGAAACATACTCTATTGCTTACTGATATTGCATCACCATTAAAAAACCACCACGTGCTCGGCAAGCAATGCAGACTTTGTCACCGCTCAGAGATGGGTGAGAAACTTTGATGTCACGCTCTGCCTCGCCGTCGCTGAACAACAGAACCTTCTTGGGCTTGAGATTCAGCCGCTTCAGTGTGAAAGCAAGATTTATTTCTTCATCTGTGCCGTTAATTCCTGCAACGTACCAAGTTTTCCCTGAACGGCGAGCAACAACGGCACTCTTGCCTGGATAGCCTGCGAGGAGTTTGGTGTCGTCCCATGCGGCGGGCAGGTGTGAATAGACTTGTCTTGCCTCAAAAGGAAGGGACTCATAACCTTCGGGACGATCGGCCATGTGCTGAATGCCCGACTCGAAGAGCACAGGCAGAGCCAGTTCATGTGCATTGGTGGTGATGTGGGGGAACTGACTGTCGGTGAATGTGCCTGGCGTATAGTCCATCGGACCGATGACATTGCGTGTATAGACAACGGTGGCATTGTGGGGTGGCGCCAAGGTGGTCATCAGCGCATAGTTGTTGTACCACTCTGCACCATAGATGCCTTCCATGCTCACCATGTTGGGCCATGTGCGCTGCCATCCATTAGGTATGGTACAACCATGGAAATCGACCAGCAGATGGTGACGGGCAGCATCTTTGAGTATATCAATGTAATAATTGACCATTGTATCGTTGTCGGGCGAGAAGAAGTCGACCTTGATGCCACTTGCTCCAATGCTTTCCAGCCATTGCATCTCGCGTTCACGGCTCTCTGCCTTATTCAGCCGGTCTTGTGGCTGTGGGGCGTGAGGTCCTACAAGCGATGTGCCGGAATTGTACCACAGGTTAATTTTGACTCCCTTTTGTTTGGCGTATGCCATCACGTCGTTGATGTCACCTCCGTTGGTCATCTCAGGCCATTCCCAATCAACGAGACAATAGGGCCATCCCATCTGTGCAGCCAAGTCGATGTATTGTTTCACCAGCGCATAATCCTTGGAACCATGATTATATGCCCAATAGATCCAGGAACTGACACCGGGCTGAATCCAACTTGTGTCGGCAATCTGGCTTGGTGTAGCCAAATCGGTGACGAGAGTCGATTCGACCACATCTGCTAAAGAGCCAATAATGGCGAAACGCCAAGGTGACAAACCATCGCAGAAAGCAGACGGACCTACCAGTTGAACCTTGTATTGCTCGGAATTGTCGGCATTGACAAGATACGAGCCGCTGTCGTTACTTCGCAGATCTGACTCCGCAATGAGCATAAACAGCCCCTTTTGTGGCTCCACCAAGGCTGGATAGCTCCATTGGCCATTGGTAACATCACGCAGATTTCTGTCTTTTACAGTCTTTCCTTCTGTGTCGTGTGGGAAAGGTTGTTCGTTGCCAAAGTCGTAAGGAGCTATCCATCTGTCCTTACCATCTGCCACATAGAATGAGGTGCAATCGTCTGTTATCTTCACGCCTTGCGGGATACGATAGCGGATGGCAACACCATCATTATAGAGTCTGACGATGGCCTCAAGGGTCATATTGTTTGCATTGGCATAAGTAAAAGTCTTTTCGTTTGCGCGGTTCGTGCAATGACTTCTCTTGCCTGTGACCATGGTATAGTCGGCCTTGATTGTCTTTGCGGCAGTCGATAGTTTCAGCACCAAACCTGAATCAAGATTTCCCTTATCGGTTATCAAGCCGAGATGGATACGTGTCACCATCTGCTTACTTTTGTCGTATAACGTCACTGACTGCCCATTCACCTCAGCGCTCAACTGATGGTTGGGTGATTCGAATTTGTCTTTTCCAAAGCTGTGTACACACAGTGATGTGAGGAAGAACGTGAAAAGAATAATACGTTTCATGATGATGTTTTATTGAATGATGATTGCATCGATGGCAACCATTCCGTTTTTGTTCTTCAGTTGTATTTCGTGTTTGCCTTTGCGCAGCTTTTTCGAGGTGAAGACGACGGACTGATGCTTTACTTCCCGCTGCTTGACAAAGGACACTTCGCCCACGTGCTTGCCGTCGATGAGAACCTCCATGATGCCCTGCCCCATTCCTTGCGGTGCGATGATGCTGAATTTTCGGGCTTCAAGAGTTACGGTCCAAGTGTCACCTGCCTGGTTGCTGAAGGATAAGTCGTTGTTGAAATCGCCTTCATGGGTGTTGCAACGGCGGTCCCATCCGAAAGTGCGCACACCTGGGTCGTCATCGTTAAACCATGCCTTATCGTGACTGATTCTTACCACTTTATATCCCATTGCAAGCTTCATATCTTGGATGCCTTCCGAACGCAAAGGCTCTCCCATTTGAAGTGTCAATCCCTCTGCCGACTGGATGAAAGGAACGGCACGATTGTTCTCCACCAATTCCACTTTTGTGATTTTCCCTACAGAAGAAGACTGGCTGGAGAGAACAGGCAGGACGATGGGATCGGATGAGGGATGCAGGATGACGGCATAGATATGACCGCCCTGACGAGTATAGATGACATCGTTATTACCCCATACATCGAATGGTCGTGCGCTGTAAATAGCCTCTTGGTTGATATCAATCCATCGACCGAAGTCCAGACATATCTGACGTGCTTCATCATCGATATTGCCACGCCCATGCTGTGTGATATTGAGGAGCAGGCAGCCATTACGCGACACATTCTGCATCAGACGAGTGATTATTTCCTCAGCGCTGCGATAACTGCCGCCTTTCTGATAATGCCAGTCCTGCAGGCTTACTTCTGTCTGGAAAGGAAAAGCCATGATGTCGTCTTCAGTGTAAAGCTCTGTGCTTTTTACCAATGAGCGATCCACGATGCCAACCATTTCGGGGTTACGCTGAAAACTGTTGTAGCGCCCACCGACACCCTTGAATGTTGCTACCACTTCCTTGCGCCCTTCTGTGCGTTTGTCTGCGATATTGTAGAAATTGGCGATAATCTGAGGCGTCAGTTTCCCAAGTCCCATATCTATGCCCAAGTCTATTTGCGAGTCGCCGGCATGGTCATCAAAGTAGATCATGTCGGGCTGGTATTTGCGTATTGCATCGTCCACACGCCACATGAATTGGTTGGCAAACGGACTCTCTAACGACTTGCGTCCGTCGTGATGTACAGGACCATATAAATCTTGCGGATCCATCCCCTTCCACCATTTGTCCGTCCCATCGGCATTGGGCTTGTAACCGTCAGCTTTTGTCAGCATGGCATCGTAGGGAACGCCTGCCTTGTCGCCCTGCTTATCGCTGGTGTATCTGACAGGCATGAACTGTCCCCAAGTGCGGGCAGGGGTGTTATGGAAACCTATCCCGAAAGGCATGTTGTGCTTTCTTGCTACCTTCTCCCAAATGCCTACAATATCCTGATGCGGACCGATATTCACCGCATTCCAAGGCTGGTATTTGCTGTCCCAACAATCAAAATTGTCATGATGATTGCCCAATGCCAAGAAGTAGCGTGCTCCCATCTTCTGGTAGAGTTGCATCAAGTCTTCAGGGTCCCAAAGGTCTATCTTCCAATCGCGACACAGTTCTTTGTAGCCATACTCCGAAGGATGGCCGAAATGCTCGCGATGGAACGTCGATTGGGGATGACCTTCCATATACATACCACGCGAATACCAGTCACCATCCTCTGCCGCTGATTGCGGATCCCAGTGAGACCATGCACCCAGTTTTGCCTCACGCCACCATGCAGGCGTGTTATATTGTCGGCTCAGGTTGTCCCAGTCGGTGGTATAACGCCCTTGCTCTATGCTGAGGGGCGGAAGGTTCCATATATCAATAGTATCCTGAGCCTTTGTCACCCCAATCGTTATTAACGCGGCGATGAGAGCCAATATTCTTTTTTTGTTCATACGTGTGAAAGTAATGTGTTGCGATTTTGTCGGCAAAGGTACAAAATAAACAGTTACCAATAGCTCAAAATATTATCCAATAATAGGACAATATTATGATAATCGGAATTTTATCCTATTACTTCCGTTAAAGAATCTGATATTTTTTGTATTTTTGCAGCCAGATTATCAAATATCATTATGCGATGATACAGATACCGATAGAGTCAATGAACCTGATGATGCTGAATGTAGGCTATGCCACGCATCATGCTGATTGGAACTGGCAGAAAGTGAGTTCTCCCTTCATCCGCATCTTTTATATAATGGAAGGAGAGGCTATGCTTCATCTGCCGGATAAGGACGTTAGGTTAAAGCCAGGGTACATGTATATCATACCAGCTTTTGTCATTCATTCGTATGAGTGTCATGGGGTATTCAAATTGTATTATATTCACATGTATGAAGGATTTAAGAACGAAGTGGGTTTGCAGGAGACGTTAGAGCTACCTACCGAGGTATTGGCGGGGAACAGCGTCAAACGGTTGTTCGATTATGTGTCAACACAGCATCCCGACGCTATGCTTCCAGGGCCTGACCCGAAGAGCTACGATACGTCGGCACAGACTTCCGATTATGTGGAGCGGTACATGAACATGGCACTATGGGAGAAGATGGAGTTGAGAGGTGTCATGCTGATGATTATGTCACATTTCATTCGGGAGGCGAAGCCCCGCATCTGGACATCCGATGAGCGCATGAAACGCGTACTGAAGCATATTCATGAACATATTGCCGATGAGATAAACGTGACAGAACTGGCCAATGTGGCAACCGTCACCAAAACCTACTTCATCCGGCTTTTCAAGCAGGAATTTGCCCAGACACCTGTTCAATACATCAACCGTAAAAAGGTGGAACGCGCCCAATTGATGCTCTTCACCTCTGATTGTTCGGTGAAAGAGGTTGCCTACAAACTTGGATTTAGCGACCATAGTTATTTCATCCGTCTCTTCCGCAAGATGGCTGGAATCACTCCCCAGGAATATCGCAGACAACTTAAATTATAATTCAACAACACTACTGTCCCGTTAAAGTGGACTAATCGTTCTTTGAAATCGCTGAAATAAAGTCTTTTACGAGCGGTTTGGAGAGTCAACGGACTTGATTTTGTAAC
>CADCIO010000021.1 GCA_902801475.1 uncultured Bacteroidales bacterium | reverse complement strand
AAGACTTATTCCAATGATGTCAAAGAGCAATCTGGCCCCCTTATTCCGGGGTTGTTTGATTAATATTTAACTCGTCCCAATTTTAACGGGACACTTATGATGACATAATATGAGTTTTTTTGACGCCAATGATATTAAATTCATGGCTGATTACAATATTCGAGAATTTCTTTCACTGCCTCATTAGCAACAATGACTTCAGTAGTGGGGCTTCCTTTTTGGGGGAATCTCTGCGTTGCATAATTGATGTTCCCTTTGTCGTATATAGCTTTTTCAAATATACGTAATTTCCAATATGTTCTACCATTCCGACTAGGATGAGGTTGTTGAAGGAAATTTTTATAACCCATCTTAGATAGCTTTCCGGATGCACTATTTCCCCATGCAATAATAACGGGATTTTGTATCCCTAACTGTTGTAACTCATCATTTAATTTCTCCTCATATTCTTTCAAAACATCCAAATCTGTGCCTTTCCACCAAATCTTAACTATGTCTGTAAGATAAATAGAATAACCCTCCTTTAGCAAGTCATTAAGAATCTTCTTGTAGACATTACATTGAGAAGGACAGCCAAATTGTTGGTGTATTGCATAAGGTGTGCCTAACAATATTTTATTTTTGTTATTATTGTCATTCGTTTCCCTCAACGGGGATTCACCAACAATAACAATGGTTTTCTCATTATTTTTATCCGTTGGTTTCAGTAAGACAGGGACATCAATACCAACAAATACTTTTCCCTGTATGATGCTTGATAATGATGGTTCTGCATTTACAGGAATAAAAGTAGCGCTTTTTTGCATCGGCTGTGTTCCAAACTGTTGGTATGGAAAGTTTGGATCTGACGCTTCTTTTATCCAGTCTTTTAGACAAACCCAAGTGGGAAATCCCATAGTAGAGTTACCTAAAACATCAATATCACTGTTCTGAAGTGATTTCTTTATTATGTTTGGCACCATACTTCCCTTCCACGATTCCCTATACATCGTGAGGTTCTATGTATTCCAGTTTTATAATATTTATATGTATAAAGCGAATGACGGAGAGTAATAATCTTCCACTCTCCAAATTGTGTGTCATGAATTGCTTCAAGCAAAGGGGAAGAACAACACTCGTCAGTCCCTTTCCACGACATGTTTTGCTAAATGCTCAGGCAAAATGTTCAGGAAGTACTCTTTCATTCCAACAGGTACCCATACAGATTTGACACATAAGAACTCCTTAAATGCATCTTTTGCAACTTCCTTCATAGTGGACGGCAGTGTTATTTCTTTCAAGATGGCATCATGATCTATGACTACCCAACTATCAATGTTCCATTCCGACCCAATTTTTGTGCACCCCTCCGAGAACACTATTTTGGAAATTTGGTTGCGATCCTTTATTTCACAACCCAAGCGTTCAACCGTTGACGGCACTACAAGCTCACCATAACCACTCAAACTCAAAATGGTTTTACAATCTTCTGAAAGTGTGTATTCTATCATAATTTTTTCGCGATTCCCTGTACATCGTGAGGTAATTTAGATTAGATGTTGATTGATAATATAGGAACTTTGGAAGAAAAATTCAAAGAAGGACGAAACTTTTTTGTATTCTTATCTCTCATCAAAACGGTTTCTGACTTCTTCTTCCATAACGAAGACATCTATCACTTCCCAATCAGGTGCCTTACAGATAATTTCCAAACGAGTTAAAGGACTTCCAGATTTAAATTTTATCATTATAACCTTTCTGTTACCACTTCTGTCAATGGAGCATTGGGACCAGATTCTTTACTACGAAAAGTTGTTTCAGTAAAAATCTTTATTTGTGTCATAAATTTCTAAACGATTTCCTTTACATCGTGAGGTTCTTGGATTAGTACTCTACGATATTTGATTGTTATTTCGACATATCATTATTATTGTTGGTGCAAAGTTACGGATAAGTGAGCACAATACAAAGGGGAAAAAAGTTTTTTTCACTTTTTATTGTCGAACGAGAGCAAGTTCAACGTAGTCAAAGTTACGATTAAGTGAGCACGATACAACATAAATCCACATTCCTTTTATTATTAATTCGTGCAACTTCTATGGGAATATTTCCTCTTTCATTGACCATCGAACCTATGTTCATGATCACAGGAACGGGTGTCTGTACCCTGAATCAAGACAGTCGTTTTTTCTATCTCCTGTTCTCATAAACCAACCACTTCCAAATCTCTCAATCTGACAAAAAAGAATGGCTGTTTGGGAGTTCCCCAAACAATTGCAGGTACGTTCTTTAAGTCAAACACACGATATCTCAATGAATCATCAGTACCATTTTCCTTTCGTATTCTCAACATATAATAAGATGGATGACTTGCATTGGGATAGCCTTCATTCAGTAAACGTTCTTTAGTCCATACGTCATGCCTTGTCTTAACAATCTTCCTGATGTTACCAGTCTCTCTCTCATTACCAACAAAGAGCAACAAATATTTCGCTTGCAAGATGGGTGAATCAGCAATCTTGTCAAGCGGAACATTGTACCAGCAGTTCTCGAAAGTCCAGTTGCGTTTCTCATCACTTCCAGCCCTTGCAATCATTACAAGATCATCAATCACCCCAACCTTTTCCTCCTCTGATATATATGCAAGCGTGCGTTGCGGCTTGGCTTTTGCCACATGGCTCGCAGTAGTTGACTTTTCCATCAATATCTTTTGCAGATGCTCCCTTAGCAGATTTCCTTCTAACCTCTTATCAGTATTTGGTAATAAGGGGAAAGCCCCGATGTTTACGTCCTCAACACTTGTGCTATAATAACGACTTCTGATATGTTCGTCATCACCACGCCCAGGGAACAATATGTATCCACCGATAACCTCTTTCGAACGGTAGCGTTCCTGCTCCTCACCATAATATATTGCATCCCTGTAACGATGCATCTGATTGATGGCATCCGTTGGAGGATAATCTCCTCCCATCAATTGTTGAAGTTCCTCTGCATCCTGCTGCTCAAAGTCCTTGTCAAGTGCACGGTCGTTAATGACACGATATTTTGCATCATAGAGATATGTCAGCACCACCTCGCCCGATTCTCTGCTGATGTTCAACACGATGTCCGGCCGCTGTTCCGTAGTGGCAGTATGGATGCCCATGCCGTACATTCCATTACCGCTTGTTCGGTTGAACGTATGCTGATAATGCAACGTCACTATATCGCCAGCATGTGCCTCCAGTTGCCTTTTTCGTACCTCGTTATCATCTTCCTTGGGAGCTGGGTAACGGAACGTCACCACATGCTCCAACGATGAATCTGTGAATGGATTGAGCAACGTACCTTTAGGTTCAGTTACAAGACTTTCATAGTCCGGCTGACTTCTGTCAACACCCATCACCTCGGCTACGAGTTTCTTCATCTTGATAAAGCACCACAGCTCATAAATTTCCCATATCTGCAAGGTGCCGATATTGGCAGCGCCATGATAAAGGTCAATGCCCCGTTTAAGCTTTAGCCAGTCCTTGTATATTTGTTGGTAGCCACTACGGTTCTGCAGCACTAGGCTCTCCTGTTTCAGCCCTTCAAACTTTCCTATGGATTTAAAGAATGGATGGTGTAACGTTTTGCGAAGCGTGTCTTGATATCCTATCCATTGCTGTCTATGTCGTTCAGAAAGCTCCTCCTGTGTACTTTTCAGCACATTGGCGATGACGCTGTTCAATCTGTGACCAATGCTTTTCAACGTGTATTTTACAAAGCGGTTCTCCATCGTGTCCTGTGTGGAGCAGGCCTCATCGTAGCTGAAATAGTATTCTTCCAGTTTACCTTCTGCCTTGACTTCCCCGTAACGTTCCTCCATTTCTGGAGTCCAACGTTTTATTTGTTCCACCTTGCGTGATGTGCGATACTTCACCACCTGTGTATGTGGATTCTGAATCACCCACTTCACGTTCTTCGTGTAATTATCCACAATACCTTGGAATGCTTGCATCCATGTGGCATCATTATTCAGATGCCCACGACTGAACTGCTGTATTGTGATGCTCAGATAACGGTATATCACATCCTGATACTCATCGTTCACCTCACGTAACAATGACGCATAGTCATTCTTGGTGTCAAGCTTTGGCGATACCACATCGAAGCAGACATAGGCATCCTTGCGTTTTCCATTTTTCTGATAGCTGAATTCCAAACGAAACACACCAGGCTCGTTCAGGAAATCCAACTCGCCAGTTAATGACTTCTCTTTGTGGTCATGCTCTTGGTCGAGAAAGAAACTTTCTTCCACATCTTTCCTCACATGTCGCACCTCGGGTTCTGAGTCTGCATCCACTCCATGTAAAAGAATCCTTATCTGATACTTGCACGTCTCAAAGAACACAGGCCACAAATGTGTCCACTCTCCGCCATCGGCAAGGATTGTTTCTTCTTGATCATCAGTATGGTCTGCACGAATGGGGTTATATAGATTCAAATGGCACTCATCCTGACTTTTATACGAACAATAGGCCTCAGGTGCATCAATCTCAGGGTTTGATTTCTTTGCATAGTCAATCCTGCTCTTGAACTTTTTCCAAGAGAACCCGATGTCCTGCGTGCGAACAATCACCTCGTAGTCACCTTCCGTATGTTTCAGTCTGAGAACCTCTGTCTGCATGCCTTACATTTCTTATGGCCAGAAACGGGTGAACTCTTGATTCTCCAGTCGTTCCTTCATCTCCTTGATCTTCTCACGAGCTGTCTGGCGATGTTCTTCACCATCCTGTTCTTCTGCAACGATTTCTGGTGCCAACTCCATCAGCCATTCCAAACGGTTGTTATACTCCACATGATTCTCTTGTTTAAAGTCTCTTGAAAGGTTGAACATGTCAGAATCACCCTCTATACGAGGAAGTATCTTCATCAGCAGAATGCGGTCGAGCGCTTGGTTGATGATGTCATCAAGAGTTTCACCTTCTTTTTTGCTGTCAAGCAACACGCCAACCATGATTGTCAGTTCGTTGAGCACACGATAGCTCACTTCAAACGGAGTGCCTTTCAGGGCCTTGTTGATGTTCTCAAGCTTCTCTGGTACAATCTTGACAATATCATCAGCTGCCTCAGGATGCTCTTCCAGTACCTCATCGGCAGTCACATACCGCTGACGGAAACAGTCTTGCCACTTCTCCTGCTCCTCTTGAGGAAGATATTCCAAGTCCTTACTGCCACCAAACATATCGCTCAGCCTGCCACCGTTCATCTCTATGGTCATCGCACGATCAATCACCTTACGAGAGAACTGATGCGTAGTGTCGTCCATATTCACCGTACCGATGATGATGACGTTATCTGGCAGAGTTAAGCCCTCCGTTGTCAGGTCTGTTCGTTTGCCGATCTCCTCATCAATATCATTTTCCGTATCAAGGCCATGAAGCTTCATGTAGATGTCGCGGTCAGTCTTCAGCATGGTGTATATGTTCCCGTTCTTGTCTGTCAACCCAGCAAATTCACGGAAATGCTGGGCATCCACTATGGCTCCAGTCTTTATTACCTCCTTATCCACCTCGTCCGTTCCTTCAATTTTCGGATGTTTGCGGGTCTCCATGATGCTCAGCATCTCAGCAAAATAATGTTCAACGGGTGCCAAATTCATTTCATCAAGACATACGAAGAACGGCACCTTAGGGAACATTTTGGCTTTCACCAGAAACTTCACGAACTTCTTGAACTGGTAGCTCTTATTCATATTGCTGTAATAGCCCAGTAGTTCCGTTGAGTCGTGCCAATTAGGCTTCACCTCAATCATGCAGTAGTTGCCAGGCGTTGTTCCATCTTTATCTTGCAGGTATTTGGGACAAGATTTGAATGCCAACTCACGAACGATGCGAGATTTTCCTGTGCCAGAAATACCTGCAAGGAGCAAGAAAGGTTTAGTACGGATGGCAGAAAGGTAATCACATAGCTGTTTTGTTGTTGGTATGTTTGCTTTTACAATATTAGGAGATGCTTGCTTAACATTATTTCCAAACAAATATTCTGTATTCTCAATATAATAGTAAATGAATTCGGGCCTAAAAAGAATACTTCTTTCTGTTTTAAACATTCCATATATATAGGCATTTTGCAAACCTACAGTTCTTGTTCCTCTGATACTAGGGTTTGTTGAAAAATCATAACGGCTCCTATTATATCCTGACAAAATGTACCTTGGTTTATTATATCCTTCTGCTATCGTATAGATTCCAAGGACTATAGTTATCCACCCTTTTTCATCATGTTCTGGATAAGTATTGCCAAGTTGCATTTTAAACTCGTCAGGCTGTCTATCCTCATCCCTTACAGATGAAATATATAGATTGATTTTAAAAGTCTTATCAGTACATGAGGTTATAATCTTCCAAAAAGACCCACTTTGGTTGCTGATTTCAGTAACCTTCCAATTATTATGTTCAAAAAGGCCTTGTATAATGGTTTCTTGTTCCCTCTTACTACTTGGCCATAAAACTGTTTTCCGATTAGCAGTTGTTCCATCAAGATTGACTTGTAAATGTGACTCAGACATAAGCTATAAATATTTTTTGATTTCAGTTGCTATTACAAATGCGAGTTTAGAGGGTACTGCATTACCAACCTGCCTCCATTGATCTTTCAAATCACCATATAATTGGTAATCATCATCTATCGTTTGAATTCTTTTTATCTCACCAATTCGAAGGAAACGATTCTTCCAATGAAATGGTCCTTGGTTGTTTGACTGACTTGCCTGTATTGTCCAAGAGGGTCGATCTGGTGTGAGTTTTAGTAAAAACGTCCAGTATCTTGATTTCCACTTAAACTTTGGTTCAGGGTATCCCTCATGTGCAGTATAGTAAAGGTAATTCTTTCCTGGTGGGACACCTACTAATAGTTCGTAGTCTTTAGAACCTGGTCGCTGTTCTTTTTCTTCTTCTGTAATATCATCACTATCATAGAGTACTTCGCCGCAAGTCACCCATTTTGACTTACCATTATCGCCCTTTTCTGAGTGAGTTTCTTGTGGAAATGCAAACGTTCCAAGGTTTTTCTTTAGTCCAATACACAGAAAACGCTTTCGGGTTTGTGGTACTCCATAGTTTGCTGCATTAACAACCCTATAAGTGATATTGTAGCCAAGAGATTCAGAACGCTCTTTGAGAAATGTCATGGGTTCTTCATAGGTTTTGAATGTAAAGCCATCAACATTCTCAAATACAAATGCTTTAGGATTAATCTCTTCAATTGCTCTGAAATATTCAGGAACTGCAAACCCTGCCTTTTCGTCTTCAAATCCGCCCTTTAGATGTGTTAGATAATGTCTGGTCTGACTATATGGAGGGCAAGGAGGACCACCAATAACAACATCTGCCTCACCATTGTATTTTGTGAAATTGATACCTCTGATGTCTCCACAGAACACGTTGTCTGCAGCATGATTCATCTTCAAAGTATTGCAAGCGACATCCCATATATCTGTCGCAAGAATTGTATGGAATCCTGCTTTTTTGAATCCCAAATCCAGACCTCCACAGCCAGAGAACAAACTTATGACTTTATATTTCTTCATACAATATCAATTAGGTATTGACACATTTTCTGTGCTAAAATACAAGGAACAGCATTGCCAATCTGTCTGTGGACAGAACGTAAACTTCCATAAAAATGATAATCAATGGGGAATGTTTGAATTGCTGCCAGTTCGCAGTTCCTTAATCTTCTGTTATTCCAATGAAATGGACCTTCCCAATGACCAGGTGAAGCTATGATTGTCCAAGAAGGTTTATAAGGATGCAATTTTAATAAGAAAGTCCAATATCGTGTACCAGCTTTGAAAAGACTTGGCACATGGCCTCTCCTATCAGAAAGTGAGATGTAGTTTCCCCCAGGAGGAACTTGAATAAGTGCATCATGATGCAATCCTTCCGTACTGTCCCAATCACTTGCATACTTTTCTGTATCAAATCGCCCTATCCAGTCAATAACCTTTTCGTATGGACTCTCTCCTTCATTTGGATTCTCATAATTCGTTGGATTGGGTTGATGTGTTATCTTCTTTTTCGATGCAATAAAGAAAATACGTTTCCTCTTCTGGGGAACTCCATAATCACATGCATTGGCTTTTACTAGGGTAAAGTGATAATTCATTTTATCTATAGCCTCTGCCAAATCATTGACAGCCTGAATATTATGTGGATGCAAAATGCTTTCAACATTTTCCAATATAAATCCATCTGGTTTAATATCGTCTATGATGTGGAGATAAGACCCTATCATATTTCTTGGGTCATCGGGTCCTAAACGTTGAGCAAGAGTTCTCCAATATCCTGCTTTTGAGAATGGCTGGCAAGGTGGCCCTCCAAGTAATACCAACTTTTCAGGATTGTTGTTCTTTAGTATTTGGGAAAAATCTTCGGACTTCACATTGCGAATATCGTCATGCCTATGTTGGGTATGAGAAAAAAACTTGTTAGAACTTAATGTCTCAATAGAGTCCTTGTCAAAATCAAGGCTTGTTAGCACTTTGATTCCAGCCATCTGTGCACCAATATCTAGTCCTCCTCCGCCTGAGAAGAATGAAAGACCTTGAACCTTGGAATCCAGTACCTTATCCAGAAAAGGTGAACATTTATAATTCCTATCAGTAAAGGACAATTTGAACTCGCCATTACGCGACTTAACTCCAAGCGACGAAAAGAACTCTTGCCGCTGCGATTCTATAATTGGAAGGAACTCTTTTTCGTATATTATAATACTTCCCATCCTTATTCTTTGAGACACGAAAAAACATGCACCTTTGAAAAGAAAGCGCAAGGGGCTGTCGTGCCCAAAAGAAGCGACTGGAAACGCTGCAAGAAAAGCATAACAAGTCCCTCACGCAGTTCCGTGCGAGTACATTGCGTCTTTCCTGCTTCCTGCGTCAGTTAGATTTCCAGTTCTCTTTTGTCAGAAGCGAAATGATGCTCGTCAGTATGGTTTAGTCAGTTTCTCTTTACTGTCTTCTTATTTATTTGTTCTGACAAGCACCCCATGTCAGGTTGTTCTTACTCTATTGATACATACATACAAAAAAACGTGGATGCTTATCTTCTGCCCGTTAGATGTTCTGGCCTACCACAGCCAATGTAGTCAACAGACAGAGTAAACATCCACATTGGAGTATATAGATACCCGTAAAGTGTGCTAGTGAGGACATGGTTAGTCCTCGCAGCACACTACGGAGAGTATATGCTACACCCCGTGGAGCTACCCCAGCGTTTGTTTTCGACTACAATTCGATTGTGGTAGTTCGAACATCAAAAACAAAGCGTCAGTAACGCCTTTCAATATGTAGTGCTCCACCCAGCGGCTCCATTCTTCTCAAAGAACATCAATGTCGCTATGGATGAATAGCAGTTGCAAAAATACGAAGAATGTTTGGAAAGGCAAAACAATTTCTCTCTTTTTTCAATAAGGCACAACTATTTCTCAGCAGAGGCAGGTTATTTGGTGATAAAGGCACGTTATTGGAAGAGCCAAACAACAGTAGGCTAAGCGTTGGTCGATTAGTGGGGCATTGTCATATCAATTAGTGGGGCAAGGTCTTGTCAATAACTAAGGCAAAGTCATTGGTGGGGTGTGGGAGGATGCTCACAAGGCTCGAAAAATGGGAAGTGAATAAACTTTCAAAATGGACTGAGTTAACTCAAAACGGCTGATGAGTTAACTCAATCGACGAATCGAGTTAACTAACGGTTCTTCGGTGCCGTTCAGAAGAGGCGCCGTTTCGAGGGCAAAGAGGTGACGGCAAAGCATCAAAGAGGTGACGGCAATCCATTGCTTTGCCGCCGGCAAAAGGCAAGAGAGCCGCCGGCAATCTTATGGAGACCCGTCGGATGCCAAGATTCCTGAGAAAATAGTTTTTTGCAAAAACACTCCAACACCTACCTATGCATAGGTTAATCAGCTATAAATAAACAGCTTACAGCAGGTACATGTTGCTCTAACATGTACCTAACACCTACCTAACATGTACCTTCTTTGAAATGGGCAACAGAAATAATGTCATTTTTTCGTTTTTTTGAGCAATAAAATGAACCCGAATTTGCATAATCCATTTTTATTTCGTATCTTTGCAGTCAAATTGCAGGCCATAAGAGAGACACGCCTGCATCCCTTACCCATAACTACTAAAAATAAATTGTATCATGAAAACAAAATTACAAATCAACGGAGAGGCTATACCTGCCTCACAGGAGGGAATGCTCGATGTGGAGCTGTTCCTTCAAGAGAATTACCTTTTCCGCAACAATGTGTTGAACGGGAAGGTGGAGTTTGTCAACAAGTCAAAGGATGGAGGCCAGGCTGAGTTCCGCACGCTGACCCAGCAGGCGCTCAACAGCATCATCCTGCGTGCCAAGCGGGAGGGTGTTGGCGAGAACGGGAGTCCCAAGACGGACATCATGGAGTACATCAACTCTGAGGAGGTCGAACGTTTCGACCCTGTGAAGGAGTACCTGGATGGACTTCCTGCCTGGGACGGGCAGAACCATGTGGCCAAGTTGTTCAGCCGCATCCCCAATGTCAGCACTGAGCAGTTTTCGTTCCTGTCCATCTGGATGCGCTCGATGGTGGCTCATTGGCTGCAGATGGACACTCAGCATGGCAACGAATGTGTGCCGACCCTCATCGGTCCTCAGGGATGTGGAAAGACCACCTTCCTGCTGCGACTGCTGCCTCCACATCTGCGCCAGTATTATCTGGATCATCTGAACCTCTCGAACAAGTTCGACAAGGAGATGGCATTGACCAACAACCTCTTGGTGAACCTCGACGAGTTGGACGCCATCCGTCCCAGCCAGCATCCTGCCTTGAAGCAGACGCTCTCGAAGAGCAAGGTGAATGGACGTCCCATCTATGGTGCTTCGCAGGAGGACCGACCCCGTTATGCTTCGTTTGTGGCATCGACCAACAATCCGCATCCACTTACGGATGCTACAGGCAGTCGACGTTACATCTGCCTGACAATTCCACAGGGGATGTTCATCGACAACACGGGTGACATCGACTATGACCAGCTGTATGCACAGGTGCTGCACGAGTTGAATGTGGTGAAGGCTCCTTACTGGTTCAACAATATGGAGGTGGCTCGTATTCAGGAAATCAATCTGGGATATATGGAGCAGAAGGACATCGCTGAGATTGTGAAGGCCTGCTTCAGAAAACCGATGGAGGGGGAGGTATCAAAGACGATGAATAGCAACCAGTTGCTGGAGGTGATCCAGCGTGAATACCCATTGGTGAAGATCAACCACAGCGTGAAGGTCCAGTTGGGTTTAGCTTTGAAAGAGTTGGATTTTGAGCACACCCATCGTGGCAATGTACCCTTCTACAAAGTCATTCCCCTGACTGCGGCATAGTGAGGTGAAGGTACATGTTAGGTACATGTTGGGGCAACACCTACCTCATCGCCAGCCCAGTACTCATCGGGGATTGAGGCCTGCACAGGTACATGGGTACATGTTTTTCGAATTTTCCAGGCTTACTTGATATAGACCTGTTTTCCGTTATAGATGTAAACACCATGAGTGGGGTGTTCCACTTCTACGCCTTGCAGAGTGTAATATTTATCAGTTGAGAGTTGGGAGTTGACAGTTGACATGGGAGCTTCGATGTTGGTGGCGACATAGCTGTTGGCAGCGAGGACGAGCTGACCTAAGATGCAGTCGCTCCATTCCACATCTGCTGCATAGAGGGCAATGACATAATTGCCCTGTTCTACAATGTCGAACTCAAAAGTCTGCTGTTGGATTGTACCAAAGCTGTTGGAGGCGACATTGCCGATGTTGACAATGGGTGTGTAGGTCTGACTGGCGACACTCACACTGCCCGTACGCTTCTCAATGCTCAGTTCTATCGGGGTGAATTCGGGTTTGTTCCAGTTGCAGATTTTGTACTTCAGCGTATAGTGGCCTGGAGCCAAACTGAGTGTTGTACCTCCATCGGATAGTCCATATTTCGCCCAACCTTGATGGGCTTTACCATTGATATTGCGGAAGTAGAGTCCATAGTTCAGACCTCGTGGCGAGCCTGTGAACTGAAGGACACGACAGCCTGATGAATAGCCGCTGCTGTAGCCAGTGCGACGTTCGGAGCTATCATAGGTCGTCCAACCAGCAGGTAACGCACCACCTTCTGTGAATGCAGAAGAGATGATCAGCGATGTGGGCGCCTGCAGCGTCACCTCAACAGAGGATGTGCTTGTTTCACCGTCATTGTCTGTCGCAACGACTTTCAACGTATGTTTTCCTACCTTGTCGCCCGGCAACGTCGCCTTGTAGGGTTTGGCTGTACAAGTGGCAAACAGCGTTGTGCCGTCGTAAAACTCCACCTTCTCGATTGTGCCGTTGGGATCATCGGCTGTGGCTGTGATGGTGATGTCAGGAAATACAGCTTCACCTATTGGGGCATAATTGATGTATTTGGTTCCGGTCTTAGGGGCTGTGATGCTGACATTGGGACTGGTCTTGTTCAGCGAGTACTTCTTACAGAAGTTCCAAATCTCCTTGCCCGTATATACTTGAGGTTCCTTGCAGATCCAGTGACCCTTGTCCTTCAATTCCAGCAGCTTGACTTCAACACCATCGTTACCTGGTCCCCAAGTGTGCATCTTGGCACCACTGAAACCGTTGTAATTGTTCACGACTTTATCTGTCGTCGAACAGCCATTGTGTCGAATCCAGGGGTTGAGCGCTGGCTGCACACCTCCGAAGTTATCAGCTGTGCCTTGAATATGCAGCAAAGGGATGGGGCGCAAGCCTGCTTTGGGCGTGATGACCGACGGACCACTGCAAGAAACGAAAGCGGCAATCTGGTCGGACATCTTATTGATGGCATTGTACGTCAGCATACCGCCCATGGAGAAGCCGCCCAAATAGACACGGTTACGGTCAATCTTGTGCTGGGTCACCATCTTTTCGATAATCGCCTTGATGAAGTTGATGTCGCGATCGCCACCAGTATCCCATGCCCTATCTATGCCATTGGGGAAGACGACCACGAACTTAGCCGTGTCGCATACGGACTCCATACTCACGTTATCGTTCTTGAATTCGCTGTTCTGCATCCAGTTGGCATCTTGGTTGTAACCGTGACAGAAGATGAGCAACGGGCGGTTCTCGCCAAGGTTCTTGGGTGCATAGACATTATACGAACGGTTGAGACCGCCTACAGTGATGTTGTCTGCCTTCATCGACAGGATTCCTGCTGTGAGCAGGATGAGAGATAGAATAGTTTTTTTCATATAAGTTTAGTAATTGATGTGATTTACTTGATATAGACCTTTCTGCCGTTATAGATGTAAACACCATGAGTGGGGTGTTCCACCTCTACGCCTTGCAAGGTGTAATATTTGTTGGTTGACAGTTGAGAGTTGACAGTTGAGAGTTGGGCGTTGAGCGCGATGACAGGCACAGTCTCTTCTGATGGCACGAGGTAGGCACCACGAAGGTTGAGCGTCTGGTTCCAATCGACTTTCAGGGCATGGAGATGAACGAAATCATCTTCACGTTCCTCACCATCAGTCGTCAACATGGTACGGAACTCTTCAAGCGGAATCACAATCGCACCCATCTGCGCATCCCAATAAGGATCTCTGTCGTTGAAAGACACCACAATCTGCTTCCAAGCGCCATGAGGAACGAGACGGTTGGCTAGGATACGCAAGCCTGACCCCGAACCGCGCAACACTAATTTCTCATATTGACTGATGTCAGCATACTGGTTATGGTCAACACTGACAAAGCCTACGACCGCACTGCCTCCAGAAGCATTACGATTCATATTCCAATCCACCTTCACCTCCTTGTCAAGCGGTTGTGCATCGGCATCCACACCATCCCATTCATGGAACATGGACGATGCCAGTTCTATCCATTCATCGGGTGCTTCAAATTCATCCACATTGACAAGACTCACAATACTATTGAGCACACGCTCAGAACGTCCAGGGAAATATTGGGTGAGCAGTCTATTGCGCTCCTTCTGATAGGTTTCATCAACCGTATAAAGCTTTCCCCGGGTCGTGTATGGATGCACGTCCCGACGATAATCACCCCAACGGGCGGCCTCATCGTAGAGGGCAAGGGCAATCGTGTTGTAGAGGCTATCGAACACAGCCACAGCGCTCTCTTCGCCCAACAGACCATCCTCAGCCAGCACCACCTTGGCACGTTTCAGATAGCGACGGGCAAACTTTTCATTCTTGAGCAGGTTCTGGAAGATGCCAGTGGGGTACTGGCTGCCATTGTTCTTGCTGAGCACATTCTCGTTGGGGTTATCAAGAATGAGCTCGGAATCCCAACAGAGGAAACGGAAGCCTTCGCTATCGGCTCCCTTACGACGAATGGCATACCAGTTATGGTGATCCCAGTCTGTATTGCCACCATACTGGTTGATCAGCATATAATCGATGAAGGCATCAATATCGAGCAGCGGCTCCAGTTCCGGATCTGGATTTCCATGGGCATCAAGTCCCTGCAACTGGTAATAATAGGTGTCATCAGCAGCTTGCTTAGCGGTTTGCGTCATCAGCTCGTAGGCTTCCATATCGCCCTGAGCAGCTTCAAGATGGTTGCCACCGTCTTCCTCCACCTTGATGGCATCAATGTCCTCTTCCTTACCACCCAGATGATCCACACCATATTTCTCATCCACACGCTCAGCAATGTTATAGAGTCCCCAATACATGCCATTGAGGAACACATGCACATAGAGGGCATTCACGCTTGTCCAACCCATCTTACGCTGCATACGACGTGCCCACACATCACGGGTGTATTGTGCTTTCCCACGATTCGACTCCATCCAATGCTGCCACGAATTGCCGAAATGACAGCGCAGCACAAGCTGGTCGAACTTATGGGGCTCATCCTCTCCAAAGAGAGGGTATTTGAGGTTCTTCTTGCCATATTTCTCCTTGAAGACGAGGCGGAAAGAGTGCTTGGGGTTTTTCTCTGCCAGACGCCCATGACCACCATGCAGACGAAGTCCACAGGAGACATGCATATCATGCGGCACCTCATTGCCGTGCTCATCGAGATAGGTGCCTCCAAAAAGTTCCACATTGGCGAAACGAGTCCAGCCATGACCCGTATTATCACCCACTGGAGGACCCGTAAAGATGTAGATGCCACCCGTATCAGGGTCTGGTTCTGGATTGAAAAGGTTATCTTTGTCGGTCAAGATGCTCAGCACAGGCAATGAAAGGAATCCCTCTCGAATCTTATTGGCCAGCACAGGGTCGGAGGTCATCTCAGGATCCATCTCATAATCAGCGATGGCAGTGCCCCAAATATCAGTGTAGCTACCCCACTCTGCCGGATAACCCTCGGGGGTATTCGTCTGCTTCAACACATCGTCAAGGAACAGGTATGTGGCAGAGGTCACTTTGGTAAACGCCTCCGTGTCAGAAAGTGCCACAGCACGCACGATGGTGTTGCCCTTCACATGGAGAGGTTGGGTATAGATCGGACTCTCAAGGGTGGGTTCACTCCCATCAAGAGTATAGTGAATGATCACGCCCTCGGGCAAATCCACATCACATAAAATCTCTGTGGTAAATTCAGCATCATAAAATCCATGTGGTTGACTGAAACGGAGTTTCTGTGCGTTAGCCCAAATCGTCACACACATGGAAGCAAGAATCAAGTAAAAGACACGCTTCATTGTTAGAATTTGTAATAGTAAAAGTATTTCGTTGCAAAGTTACGCAGAAAATTCCCTTCAAGGGTTGCTCCCATGTTTCTTTTCCCTTTCATCAGGTTACAATCTTGAAACAGCAGGCATGTCAACTTGCAGAAATGTAACATTTTCAACAAAAAGAGGAGGCCCGCATCACTGCGAACCTCTCCCTCCAATCACTCTTATTCAATAACGTAAAAGAAATCAAATCTTTTGTCGTGCTTAATGTGTTTATCTTTCTGGTATACGTATAAAAGTTACTGACCAATACGGACAACTTTACCCTGATTGATATAGTATCCAGATGTCGTTGGAGTACCCTCAACAGGTGTACCGTTCATTGACACCCAACGGTCATTCTTCTTGCTCTGCTGCTCAACAGATGGGATGTCTGTGGTCTGAGAATCGGAAGCCTGTGCCTTGCGCTGCTTACCTTCAGCGTTATTGCCGTTTGGGCGTGGTGGAAATTTAGGTTTTCCATTGGGCTTGCGGAACTGCTGACGACGCATCTTCTCCTTCTTCATCTTTTGTAGGTGCATCTTTTCCAGTTGCTGCATCTTGTCATACTGCTGTTGGGTGAGAACAGTGAGGAAACGCTTGTAGTAGGTCTCTTCCACATCGATCGTGGCGCGACTACGAGCAAAGCGGTCGGCAGCCATCTGCTCCAGTTCCTTATCGGAAGGACGTTGGGGCTTAGCAGCAGGTTTCTCACCTGGCTTACCCTTTGGGCCACAAGGCTTAGCGAATTTGTCCCACACCTGCTTGAGGTCCTTGCGGTAATCCACATAAATGGGGACGAACTTGGAAGTCTTGTCAGCATCCAATTCCAGATTCTGAGCCATCCGTGTTGCTAACTTCTGAGAAAGCTGTTCCTCAGTCATCTTTTGAGGCTTGCCCTGCTGATTGGGCTGAGCCATCAGTGTGCTTCCTGCCACCAGAAGGAAAGCCACTGCCATTGAAAGTATTCTTTTCATCATTGTGAGTGTATTTTAAAGATTATAAAATAGTATTTTCTTTATCTTCATAAATGGCTATCCACTCGTCGAGGGCTTCGTCTGTCATATATTTTTCAATTCCCTCTGACTGGTCTGCCAACAGAGGTGATTCTGCCGTCTCTGTTCCCATCAGGGCATAGAATGACACGCCTATCAGAAGCAGTACAGCTGCTGCTACCGACATCCACAGCCGCTTGGACACTTGGTGTTGCGGAACCAAGAGCTGGGATTTTGGAGCGGTTTCCATCAGGTGCTGGTGCATTTCCTCAAAGAAACCATCAGGCACGGTGTAGGGCATCCGCTTGTCGTTGTTCAATAACTCTTTCATGTCTTCCTATTTTAATAATTCTTTTTTAATTTTCTCTTTTGCATGGTGAAAGGCCACTTTCAGCGTTGACACTGTACCACCCGTCACCTGACTAATCTCCTCATAACTCATCTCATCGTAGTAGCGCATATTGAATACGGTACGCTCCTGTTGACTCAACTGAAGAATCGCCTTTTGGAGACGAACTCCTTCCACATCTTCCCAATCCACATGTTCTGAGGCCTCCAACCGTCTCACCAACATATCATCCTCACTCAACTCTGAGATTGTCCGTTCCCGCATCTTGTTCAGATGACGAATGCTCTCGTTCGTGGCAATCTTATATACCCACACTTTCAACATCTCCTTTTTCCTGAGTTTGTCCAACCCTTGGTACACGCGAATAAAGGTCTCCTGCATCACATCTTGTGCGTCCTCATGACTGACCACCATTCGTCGGATGTGCCAATAGACAGGTCGTTCGTACTGCTTCAGCACGGCTTCAAACGTCGGCATATCATCGTCTTTCCGTCCTATCTTGAACAGTCCCATGTCCTTTCTTCTTTTACGCTATTTACTGGTATAGACCCACATAAAATAAAAAAGTTAATGCAGGAAAACTTTTTTTACAAAATAAATTTTCCTGCACCAACTCTTTATGTACCTTATTCCTTACTTCACAAAGATCGTTCTGGAAGGATTGGAGCCCATCTGAACAATGTTTACACCCTTCTGAGGCTGAGGAGAAGGAATGCCCGAAACGCTGTAGTACACGGCATTCTCCGTATCAGATGCTTGTGGAGCAGAAACATGCAGCATCTCCTCGTCAGTAGCAGAATAGAGCGCCAAATCCGTGATCTTCACATTGACCGTGCTGGTTAATTTGAATCGGCATTCTGCAAACTCATCTTCTGATGCAAACACCATCGTGGCGTCCCCACCAGTCTTCACTGTCTGGTTCATGACTTCAGCTTTGTTGCCTGTATATTTCTTGATGGTCACAGTGATTGTGCCCTCTTCTTCACTCTGAGACTTGAAACAAAGCTTATAGTTGCCCTTTGCCAATTGGAAGGCATGGTACACATTCTGAATGTTTTTAGAAGTACTGTTAGGATCATCGCCAAACACCATTCCCTTTGCAGTGATAACCCATCCATGTTTAGAAGGTTCGAAGCCCTCTGCTTCCACATTGGGACGCCATTTCAAAGTAGCGTCACATGGAGAATCCAGCGTGTACTGCTTCATGAAGTTCCACATCGTCTTAGCAGAATTGCCATCCTCTGTATTGGCGGTGTAGTCATTATGACCCATACCATCAATCACATAATATATATATGGGAAACTGCCTTCGCCAGCCTCGTACACACTCTTGGTGTATTTACCTGCCACTTTTGTCACTACAGGCACAGGGTTAGCACCAAGACGTGCCACCATTTCATCCACGATGGTCGGCATACGAGCAATATCAACGAAGTTGTCGTTCTTACCATGAATATGCAGGAAAGGAACGGGACGCACACCTGTGTGGTGCAAGTGGAACTCATTCAACTGGAAACCACTGATAGAAGCAAAGGCTGCAAATATGTCCGCACTCGTATTAGTCTGTGAGTACGTCATCATACCACCATTGGAGAATCCACAGCAATAGATGCGGTTGCGGTCAATAGAATAGTTCTTGGCCACATCATCAATGATAGCCTTGAAAAATTCCACATCAGATTCACTTTCTGCATCACCCGTCGAGTGCCAGCCTGGCAACGTACCGCCAAATACAGGGAAATAAATGTTCGAGCCATTTGGATACACCACGATGAAGCCCTCTGTGTCTGCAACAGATGTCCTCATTGGAGCTTTATCGTTCATACTACCGCCTGTTCCATGCAAAGAAAGCACCAATGGCGCATTTTCTGTCACCTTATCAGGCACATAGAGCCAATAAGAACGGTTCACCCCATTCACTTTGATGCTGACCGACTTGTTGGCCTTTGCCGCAAACACCATCGTAACGGAAAGCAGCATCAGCATACATACAGAAAAGATTTTTTTCATATTAGAATTAGTTTTGAGTGTTGATAATCTCTGTTATTTGAATCTCTTACTTTTACTCTTCCTTTGCCTCACGAATCAGTTTCCACTCCTCTTCCGTGAAGTCAGAAGTGTCCTGCTGCCAGTTCGGGTCTGGCATATACCACCAAAGCGACTTGAAATAAGCGGCCAACTTCTGGTCTTTGAACACATAACCACGATGGGCATAAGGCAAGTTGCGCAAAATGCGCTTATTGGGAATGCCGTCCGTCGTGCCATCATAAAGGAACCGAGCCCCATCATCCGTCTCTTGCATCATCTCAAATGGCAGAAGATAGGTGAGGGAACGGTCGTAGTAACGTCCTAACTTCATGCTATTATCGCCATCACGATAGAAGAGAAGATTCTCAGGAGACGTGATGGTGAAATCCGACGTAGGACGGAAATTCTTGGCATGCCACTCCACGACACCGTTCCTCAACGAAAACTCATAGTATTCAGTCCATTCATTTTTTAAGGTATGCACCTTACCTGCTCCTTCCGCCACTCTCCACTGAGCCGCCTTCCACATATCGTCGTTCTCTATGCAGAACTGCTTGGCTGTCTTATCCACCTTGATGCGCAGCGTGAAGTCATCGATCTGATGATTAGCCCAACGCATGGCAGGCTTCAACCAATATGGCACACTGAAACTCTGATAGACAGCACTCGACATACGATAACGATAGGTGTGGTGTACGACATTCTTGCCCTCCTTGAAGTTGGCTTTGAAGCAATAGGCATAAGCGTAATTGACGATCTCGTCCGGATCCTTCCTGTTCACCAAGTTTCCAAGGTAATCTTCCTCTGCCGTCGGTTCCCTCCACACGTTCAAATCCAGTGGCACGAAATCGGCAGCCTCCTCTTCCGAACTTTCTCTGATGACATAGTTACGAATAGGCAATTCCTGTCCATTCATCTCCACAGTAAAATCAAAGATGTGCGGGTGCTTTCCTGACTTATTGAATCGGCTTTCACCAGCAGGATCGTATGGGCCTGTAGCCTCAAAACCCACATCCATACTCTTTGCCTTTCCTCGGTTGGTAAACTCGTACTGCACATCCACACGGGCAAACTCATCGTCCCCAATGGTGATGGTCAGCACCTCCTTTGTCACAGCCACATCAGTCTCCTGAAGGGGAACGATTTGGTTGCCACTCACATAATACACACCATCGTTGGCACTTGCCAAAATGGCTAGAATCCACAGAAAAGAGGTTGTCAGAAACTTCATTTTCATAGTCCATTTCATGTTTTGATGATGCAAAGATAAAGAAAAGTTAGGAGTTATAAATGAGGAATGGGCTTTTTTTTATACCTTTGTGCCGTTTTTCTTATGGCACGACATCTTTTACATCTGATTTTATGGTTGTTTGTAGTGGAAACTGCATGGAGCATCCCTGCCAACCGAAGCCCCTTCACTGTGACGAACAGCGATGGGACAGTGCTTACTATCACCTTATATGGTGATGAGTGCTGCCATTTCTATGCCACATTGGATGGTGTACCCGTAGTGGAGGAAGAGAATGGGGATTGGCGACTGGCACCAGAACTGAAGGAGTCCATCAATCAGATATGGAGCGAAAGGAGCACCCGTCTGAACCTGCGACGCCAACAACGTGCCGCACAAAACAAGACCCGACAGGCATTTGGCTATCCAACCACTTATTCAGGTCAGAAGAAAGGCATCGTACTTCTGGTGGAATTTCCAGACAAAGCGATGAAAAGCGCCAATACACGTGACAAGTTCGATAAGAGATTTAATCAAAAGGGCTATAACGAAGATGACCATGAAGGGTCGGTGCATGACTATTTCTACGACCAGTCCTATGGACAGTTCGATCTGACGTTTGACGTGTTCGGCCCTATAAAAGTCAGTCAGAGCTATACTTACTACGGTGAAAACGACAAAAACAGCAACGACAAGTACGTAGGAATATTGGCCGCCGAAGCATGCAAATTGGCCAACCAAAACTATGACATCAACTGGGCTGATTATGATTGGGATGGAGACAAGGAGGTGGATCAAGTCGTCATTATCTATGCTGGATATGGAGAGCATGCTGGAGCCTCTAAAAACGCTATTTGGCCTCACGAGTCATCACTGACCCTCGCAAAGAGAAGTGGAGATGGAGAAGGCGCCATTAGACTTGGCGGGCAAATCATCGACACCTATGCGATGAGTTGTGAACTGAGAGGAACAAGTGGCAGCAAGATGGATGGCATCGGGGCGGCATGTCACGAGTTCACTCATTGTTTGGGACTGCCAGACTTCTACGACGTCAAATACACTGGTGGCTTCGGCATGCAGCATTGGGACATCATGGCATCTGGCAACAACAACGGCCCCATGGGACATGGTGAAATTCCTGCAGGATTCACTGCCTACGAACGGTGGTTTGCAGGATGGCTCAATCTGATAGAGCTGGACGAATCCACCACCATCACCGACATGCCCTGCCTCAACGATGAACCAGTCGCATACATCATTTATAATGAGGGTAACCACAACGAATACTTCATTCTTGAGAATCGCCAACCAACGGGGTGGCATCAATATGTCAATTACTATACGGGCATGCACGGACTGCTCGTCACCCATGTAGATTACTACAGAGACATATGGGTCACCAACACGGTCAACACCGTCAAGAAACATCAGCGCATGAGCATCATCCCCGCAGGAAACAACTATGGAACTTTTACTGGCAGCACTTATAGCGTCACTGCAGACCAATACCGTTCCCATCTTTTTCCTGGCAACAGGTATGTGACCGAACTCACCAACGAATCTCACGCTTCATGCGGAGGAGAACTTTTCAACAGAAATATCGGTGGCACCAAATACATGAATAAGCCCATCACTGACATTCGAGAAAGCAATGGACTTATTTCCTTCCAATTTATGGGAGGGTCAGAGGCAATGGACATCAAGGATGTGGCTAACAGCACCTCCTCTTCCGTCACATTTTATACATTAGATGGTGTTCAGATAGAGCAACCTACACAACCTGGCATCTATATCGAGAAGAAAAATGGCACAACCAAGAAAATCTGGTTAACGCCCTAATCTTTGGCACCTCAATCCTCAATCTTTCAATCCTCCTTATACCAGTCGGCATACATGATGTAGTGTTTCGCTATGCCGATGTTCAGTTCTTTTGCCTGTTCTGGATCCACCTTCTTGATGAACTTGGCAGGTACCCCACCCCACATTTCACCATCACCCACCTGCGTACCCTTCAGCACCAAGGCACCAGCAGCAATAATGGCACCTTCGCCAATGACGGCATCGTCAAGCACGGTCGCACCCATTCCAATCAGCGCCCCACTTTTCACGATGCAACCATGCAGGGTCACATTGTGTCCGATGGTCACATCATCACCAATCTCTATGGCAGCTTTTTTATATAATGTGTGCAGGCACGAACCATCCTGGATGTTCACACGATTACCAATCTTGATGTAATTCACATCACCACGCACCACAGCATTGAACCATACCGTACATTGGTCACCCATCTGCACATCGCCCACAATCGTGGCGTTCTCACTAAAATAGCAGCCCTCACCCCACTTCGGAGTCAAGCCACACACTGTCTTGATTAAAGCCATTTTATTTACTATTTGACAAATTACGATTTTGTTGTTCCATCTTGGGATGCATGCTCTTCTTGTAGGTCAATGGAGGACAATCTTTGTATAATTTGAAATTGCGATAAAAAGAGGCAGGTGACGAGAATCCTGAACGAAACGCGATTTCATTAGACGTCATCTTGGGGCTTTCGTTCATCAGCTGGACAGCGAAGTCAATACGCAAGCGGTTGATGTACTCGGAGAATGACATTCCCATTCTGATGTTGATGGCTTGATAAATATAGTCACGGTTGGTATGCAGCAACTTCGCGATGTCGTTGATTTTCAAGTCTTGTTGCAAGAACAACTGTTCCTTTTCCACAGATTCCGCAATCTCATTCTTGAGCTTTTCAATGCGGTCTTCCTTTCCTTCATCCAATTGAGAATCAGAAATGCAAAGACGGGGAACAGGATTGTTTGCCGTTTCAAGCATCATGTTCTGGATGGTGAAGTTCTGCCGATGCCCTGCATAACCTAATAAAAAAAGTATGGTGGAGAAAGTCACTGCAGGAATAAGCACAAGCCATGGAGCCGTGTCAAAAAAATCTCTGCCGAGGATGTTAGCGGCAAAACTAATAAAGGATGCCACGACGAACAGCACTAAAATGGTCTTAACCATATACATCTTGCGGAGCGTTGTATCAGCATAATTGGCCTCCACCATCTTGTCATAGCGCTTGATTTTCCGGAAACCTTTCACTAATATGAGCGGTATCTGAATTGCAAAGATGATTTTAGAGCAGGTATGTACAATGGCTTGGATCATGGCAAGGTCACAGAGTCCCTTGGTACTATTTTGGTACAAGAACGTTTTGACGAACGCCTGCGTTTCTTGGTGATCCATCAAAAGGTAAAGCGTTCCCACTATCACGCCCACTAACAAGGCAGGGATCATTAATGTTATTTGCCAATGCTTCTGCCATTCTTCTTCAGTCACCTCCTTGATGTATATGTAGTAGAGAGGGAATACCGCCAAGTTTGCCATACAGTAGATGGTATCAGTGATGGGCATTAGTTCATACTGATGATTGAAGAAGATGAAATGTCCTCCATATAGTGCTGTTGACACTACCATAAAGAAAAGCAAACGCGCCTTTGCTTGGGTGCGTTGTTCCCACCAATCTAATATCAATAGTATTGACCAAAAGATGCAAACAAGCATCGGCAATGATATGACAAGTATCTTAATCATATTGCAAAGGTACGAAATAAAAGTGAAATAGGAAAAATAAAATTAAAAACCATACCATTTTATCCATAAATCAGTCTTTTCTATCTTCTTCTGTTAATATAAGCCAAGCAAAAATGGATATACACGTAATAACAATCGAATTCAAAATAGAAAAAAGAGAGTTTTATTTTGTATTATTCTCAATTTGTATTATCTTTGCACCATCAACCTATCGTACAATGGAACAAATCAAAGGAAAAATATCGCAGATCATCGGTCCTGTAGTGGATGTACAGTTCTCTGCAGAGAAGTTGCCACGCATTCATGATGCACTGACCATCGAACGTGCACAAGGACGTAGAATGGTAGTGGAGGTGCAACAGCATTTGGGTGAGAACACGGTGAGATGTGTGGCGATGGAATCGACAGACGGACTCAAACGCGGCATGGAGGTGGTGGCATTAGGACGCCCCATCACGATGCCTATAGGTGATCAGGTGAAGGGACGACTGATGAACGTAAGTGGCGATGCCATTGACGGCATGGAGGAGATGAGCCGTGAGGGCGCACTGCCCATCCATCGTGAAGCTCCCAAGTTTGAAGAACTGTCACCAGCACAGGAGGTGCTTTATACAGGTATCAAGGTCATCGACCTGATCGAGCCATATGCCAAAGGTGGTAAGATTGGACTCTTTGGTGGTGCAGGTGTGGGCAAGACGGTGCTCATTCAGGAGCTCATCAACAATGTGGCAAAGAAAAACAACGGTTTCTCTGTTTTTACAGGTGTGGGAGAACGTACGAGAGAGGGTAATGACCTCTTGCGAGAGATGATTGAGAGCGGTGTCATCCGCTATGGGGAGAAGTTCAAAGAGGCGATGGAAGAAGGGAAATGGGACTTGAGCCTCATCGACAAGGAGGAACTGAAGAAGAGTCAGGTGAGCCTTGTGTTTGGACAGATGAACGAGCCACCAGGTGCACGTGCCAGTGTGGCATTGTCTGGACTGACCATCGCAGAGTCGTTCCGCGATGGTGTGAGTAGCGGCAAAGGTGGCGACATCCTGCTGTTCATCGACAACATCTTCCGTTTCACACAAGCAGGTTCTGAGGTGTCGGCACTGTTGGGACGTATGCCTTCAGCAGTAGGTTATCAACCGACGTTGGCAAGTGAGATGGGACAGATGCAGGAACGCATCACCTCGACGAAGAACGGTTCCATCACGTCTGTACAGGCGGTGTATGTGCCAGCCGACGACTTGACCGACCCTGCCCCAGCCACCACTTTCTCACACTTGGATGCCACGACGGTGCTGAACCGTAAGATTGCGGAATTGGGTATCTATCCTGCAGTTGACCCATTGGATTCCACCTCACGCATCCTCGACCCGAACGTAGTGGGTGAAGAACACTACCAGACTGCACAGCGAGTAAAGCAAATTCTGCAACGCAATAAGGAATTGCAGGACATCATCAGCATCCTTGGTATGGAGGAACTTTCAGATGAAGATAAGACGACGGTGAATCGTGCCCGACGCGTACAACGTTTCCTGTCACAACCCTTCGCTGTAGCACAACAGTTCACGGGTCTGCCAGGCGTCATGGTCAGTATCGAAGACACCATCAAGGGCTTCAAGATGATTCTCGATGGCGAGTGCGACGACCTACCCGAACAGGCATTCCTCAATGTCGGCACCATCGAAGAGGCGTTTGAGAAAGCAAGGAAACTGAAAGAACAAGCAAAAGCATAAAGAAAGATGCATCTACAAATCATCACACCTACAGGAACAACGTATGAGGGAGAGGTGAAACGCTTTCAATTCCCTTCTGCAACAGGACTCATGGAGTTCTTGCCTGGGCATGCACCCATGATTGCAGAACTGAAGGAGGGCAGCATCCATACAGAGAGTGAGGAAATGGCCTGTGGTGCTGGTGTGGTGAGAATTGAGAACGATGAAATATCCGTAGTATGCGAGCCAGTCAATGCGCTGGGCAACTCATAAAGATAGACACATGACCAAAAGGTTTCTTATATATATAATATGTGTACTCGGCTTCGCTGCCCCCATCAGGGCAGAGGAGGAGCTGAATGTGTCCAAAATCATCTTTGAACATTTGGGCGACAGCTATGAGTGGCACATCGCAAAAGGAGCAACCATTCCCCTACCCTGCATTCTTATTGGAGAGCAAGGTGTGGATGTATTCATGTCGGACAAGCTGGAACATGGGGCCACCTACAAGGGTTACCGTATCGCAGAAGCGGGAGATCACGAGGGAAAGATCGTGAATGAGGCAGGAGAGCGTCCGTTTGACATCAGCATCACCAAGAATGTGCTGGAACTCTTCATTGTGTGCATTCTGCTGTGTTCTGTTGTCTTAGGTTTGGCGCGATGGTACAAGAAGAACGGTGCAAAGAAGGCGCCTGGAGGATTTGTGGGGATGATGGAAGCAGTGGTGGATTTCATTGACAAGGATGTGGCGAAGGAAAGTATCGGACATGGGTATGAGAAGTTCTCGCCCTATCTGATGACGGTGTTCCTCTTCATCCTGACAAGCAACCTGTTAGGACTCATTCCCGTCTTCCCTGGAGGTGCGAACCTGACAGGCAACATTGCTGTGACATTGACTTGTGCAGTCACGGCCTTCATCGCCATCAATTTCTTTGCACCCAAGGGTTACTACAAGAGCATCTTCTGGCCTGATGTACCCGTCTTCCTGAAGGCGCCACTCCCCATCATGCCGACCATCGAGTTCATCGGTGTGTTCACCAAACCGTTCTCGCTGACCGTCCGTCTCTTTGCCAACATCATGGCAGGACACATCATCATCCTCGCCTTGACCAGCGTAGTGTTCGTGACGGCAAAAATGGGTGCTGGCATGTGCGCCTCCATGACGGCTGTGAGCGTCCTATTCTGCATCTTCATGAATTGCCTCGAACTGCTCGTGGCATTCATCCAAGCATACGTCTTCACCATCCTGACCGCCAACTTCATTGGGCTGGCACATGATGAATAAGAGGGAATGAGCACGTTTCTATCGTTATGACGACAAATATTAATCATTAAAATAACAAATAAGACTATGATTCTTGAAGCAGTAGAAGCAGGCATGAGCCTCGCACAAATCGGAGCAGCTATTGGTGCTGCCATCGCAGTGATTGGTGCCGCATTCGGCATCGGAATGATTGGTAAGTCAGCCACAGAGAGCATTGCCCGTCAGCCCTCAGCAGCGGGTAACATCCGTACCTCTATGATTCTGACCGCCGCCTTCATTGAGGGTGTGGCACTCTTCGCCATCGTGGTGTGCCTCCTCGTAGTGCTGATGTAAAACAATGAATCCACTCATACCAGACCCGGGACTACTCTTCTGGATGGTACTCTCGTTCGGTGTGGTGTTCTTCTTGCTGGCGAAATTTGGTTTCCCAGTCATCACGAAGGCCATCAACGAACGCAAGGAGTTCATCGAGATGTCGCTCCTCTCTGCCAAAGAAGCCAATGAACGATTGGCAAACATTCAGGCAGAGAGTGAGAAGCTGTTGTCTGACGCCAAGGCTCAGCAGAAGGACATCATCACAGGTGCCATGCAGGAGAAGCAGCGGATTGTTCAAGCAGCGCAGGAAGAGGCACAGAACTCTGCCAACCAAATGATTGAGGAGGCACGGCAGAGCATCCAAGCGGAAAAAGAACGAGCCTTGCAGGATGTGCGGAAAGAGGTGGCAAGCCTCGCCCTCGACATCGCGGAGAAGGTCATTGGCGAACGGATGAAGGACGGTGCCATTCAGCAGAAAACCATAGAGCAACTCATCGATAAGCTCTAAACCCTAAACGCTCGACTCACAACGAATATGATGAACGGAAGTATTGCCAAGCGATATGCCATTGCCTTATATGAAGAGGCAAAGGAACAGTTCGTGGATCAGCAGATCTACAATCACTTGGGTGTGCTGTATCAGTCCATGAAAGCAGAGCAAGAACTGCAGATAGCACTCATCAATCCGCGTGTCAGTATCGAGAAAAAATACACGTTGCTGTTATTGGCATCGGGACTTGACCCTGAAGCCTCCACGCTTTACACAAGGTTTCTGCATCTCCTCTTGGAGAATCATCGCGAAAACCAGCTGCGCCTCATCATCTTCCTCTATCGGGAGCTGTATAGAGAGCAGCATGGCATCGACCGTGTGGTGTTCGAGACAGCAGTGGAAGTCGATGACAAAACCATCAGCCACTTAATCGAGCACATCAAAGCCTACCGCCATCGTGAAGTGGAGTGTGTACGCGAGGTCAACCCACACCTGATTGGTGGTTTCCGACTCCGCATTGGTGACCGCCGTTACGATTACAGTTATCAACATCAATTGGAACTCATTAGAAAAGAATTATGTCCGATTCCATAAAAGTAAGCGAAGTGACAGCGATGCTGCGTCAGCAACTCGCCAACATTGACAACGAAGAGAACACCCTCGGCAACGAGATTGAGGTGGGTACCGTACTGACCGTCAGCGATGGTGTGGTACGCGCCTTTGGTCTGCGCAATGCTGAGGCAGGTGAATTGCTCGCCTTCGACAATGGCATGGAGGCCATCGTGATGAACCTTGAGGAAGACAATGTGGCAGCCGTATTGCTCGGTCCTACAGACAACATCGAAGAGGGAGATGCCGTGAGACGTACAGGACGCATCGCCTCCATCGCTGTGAGTGAGAACATGGTGGGACGTGTGGTCGATACCCTTGGACACCCCATTGACGGCAAGGGAGCCATTACAGGAGAGACCTTCGACATGCCTTTGGAACGCAAAGCTCCTGGGGTCATCTTCCGTCAGCCTGTCAACGAACCCTTGCAAACAGGACTCAAAGCAGTGGATGCCATGATTCCGATTGGCAGAGGACAGCGAGAACTCATCATTGGCGACCGTCAGACAGGTAAGACCTCCATCGCCATCGACACCATCATCAACCAGCGTGCCAACTACGAGGCAGGGAAACCTGTCTATTGCATCTATGTTGCCATCGGACAAAAGGGCTCAACAGTTGCCACCATCGTCAACACCTTGCAACAGAAGGGAGCAATGGACTACACCATCGTTGTGTCTGCTACAGCCAGCGACCCTGCAGCCATGCAATATTACGCTCCTTTTGCTGGAGCAGCCATTGGCGAATACTTCCGTGACACAGGTCGTCATGCCCTTGTCGTGTACGATGATCTCTCCAAGCAGGCCGTAGCCTATCGTGAGGTGTCATTGATTCTGAAACGTCCTTCTGGTCGTGAGGCATACCCTGGCGACATCTTCTACCTGCACTCACGCTTGCTCGAGCGTGCTGCCAAGATTATAGCTCAACAAGAGGTGGCTGAGCAAATGAATGACCTGCCCGACTGCCTCAAGGGGAAGGTGCGTGGTGGCGGTTCCCTCACTGCACTCCCCATCATCGAGACACAAGCTGGTGACGTGTCTGCCTATATCCCCACCAATGTCATTTCCATCACGGATGGACAGATATTCTTGGAAACAGACCTCTTCAACCAAGGTGTTCGCCCTGCCATCAACGTAGGTATCTCCGTCTCTCGTGTGGGTGGAAATGCCCAGTTGAAAGCGATGAAGAAGGTGGCAGGAACGCTGAAGATTGATCAGGCGCAGTATCGCGAACTGGAATCCTTCTCAAAGTTTGGCAGCGACATGGATCCTGTGACCGCATTCACTATTGACAAGGGACGTAAGAATGCCCAGTTGCTCATCCAGAAGCAATACCAGCCCATGCCAGTAGAGGAACAAATAGCCATTCTCTATTGTGGCACACATGGTCTGTTGCGAGACATTCCTGTCCATCAAGCACGTGACTTCGAGGCAGCCTTCCTTGACTTGCTTCGCACCACCCATCAAGACGATGTGCTCACACCCCTTCGAGAGGGTAAGATAGACGACAACATCATTGCCATCATCGAACAGACGGCAGCAACCATCAAACTGTAAATCGTAAAACAATAAATTAATTTGGCATCGCTCAAAGAAATAAAAGGTCGCATCGCGTCTGTCCGCAACACGCAGAAAATCACCAGTGCCATGCGCATGGTGGCAAGCGCGAAACTCCATCACACACAAGGTATGACGGAGGCGTTCCTGCGGTATAAGGACAAACTGCAAGAGATTGTTGAAAGTTTACAGTTGACAGTTGATAGTTCCAAGCGGGCTGATGACCAACAAGGCGATAGCCAACTATCAACTATCAACTATCAACTATCAACTTTATTAGTTCCTATTTCATCCAACAGCGGACTTTGTGGTGCCTTCAACAGCAACATCGCCAAAGCCACTATGCAACGCATTCAGGAGTTGGAATCACAGGGCAAGAACGTGCGTCTGCTACCCATTGGCAAGAAGATTGCCAAAGAACTGAAGAAGACCAATAGGGAATTCCATGCAGATTTCATTCCTATGCTTGAACAGATAGAAAAGAACAACACCTTTACTGGCGTATCCACCCTTGTGGAGCAAGCATTCGAATGGTATCAGAACCAAGAAATCGACAGCGTAGAGTTCCTCTACCACCATTTCAAGTCGATGGGTACGCAAGTCATACAAGTTGACAGTTTACAGTTGACAGTTGATAGTTCCATGAAGTCTGAGGGTCAACAAAGCGGTAGCCAACTCTCAACTCTCAACTCTCAACTCTCAACTTACCTGACTGAGCCATCTCGCGAGGAACTCCTTGCCTCTCTTTTCCCTCGCTTGCTCAATGTACAGGTTTATGGCATCCTGCTCGACTCCCTCACCAGCGAACATGCGGCCCGTATGCTCGCCATGCAGACAGCGGATGACAATGCAAATGACTTGCTGAAGGAACTTACCTTATTATATAATAAGACCCGTCAGCAAGCCATCACCAATGAACTCATAGATATCATGGGCGGTCAGAGCGGAAAGCATTAAGTATGTTTTCCGCCCTAACCGATGATATTACATCACTATTTTCTTCACCACCCCACCTTTTCGGACAATCACCACTTGTCCTTTCTGCACTTCGGCAAGACTCTTGATGCGTCTGCCTTGCAAGTCATAATATGCCACATCCGAAGTTTCATCTGCTGTGACATCCACAATCCCTGTAGCTGTCAGACCCAATGAGATGAATGCCTCCTTCGAGTCAAGTTGTGCATAGACATCGAAGGGTGACAATGTAGAGGCGGCTGTCAGGCGCATCCATCCCCATTGACCATCTTGCGCTCCAAGGACGTAATCACCCACATAAAGCGGCAACTGCACGTAAGTGCCACGCAATGAAGCATCTAATGGACTGGAAGCGTATGAAACATCTCCAGTACCCCTGAACGTCACAAGACCCGTTGCCTCCACCAACACAGGCTGATGAGCCGCAATCGTAGTCACCTCCTGCAAAGTCTGATCATCCATTATGGTGTAAGCCTTCACACCTTCTGGCACTTCTGCCGCAAATGGCAACATCAGCATACGGGCACCTTCCACATTGACCGTCATCGTAGCTTGATCAGCAGTAAAGGCTGTCACAGGACGGAAATCCCCACCATCTGCTGATAGTTTCAGACTTTGGCACACGGTACCCTTTACCACATTATCTGCCGCTATCGTACTGCCCTCAGCCACGTAGGCAACACGGTTTGTGCCCTCCAACCAAGGCAGAGCTGCAGGGAGTTCCGTCACTTCCGTCAAGTCAAGACTGACACAAGATTCATCCTCCTTGAATTCCAGCACATTGCTGTCGTCAGCCACGTAGGCACCCGTCAGTTTAGCGGCATAAATGTCACCATTATCTAAATAAACATCGCCAAAGGTGATGGTGAGATGCGACTGGGCATTATCGCAAGTGAACGATATCAATCCAATGCACCCATCCGTAAGGGTCGCAGGCGAGAGGTCGAGAACAACATCGAAGTTCTGTCCACGACTCAAATCGATACGTTCATACTCATGCTTCTGAACCTTACCCTGACTATTCACATAAATCAATGTAGGAGCACCCATGGTCAACGAATTAGTGGTCGTCACCTTATTGATGTGCATGACCAGACGTGAGAAGCGGTCACTCAATGCCACATACCCACGTCCAGCTGTGGTTTGTGTAGAGATGAGCGGATTGGATGCATCGAATGTCTTGGTCTTTCCACTCAGTTTATACGAAGTGCCAAAAGTGGTCTTCGTGGCTTGCATATCATCGATGCGGTTGAAGCGTGTCGTTTCACCCTTCATGTCCGATGCCTGACGGTCACGCGAACGCACGAACAATACCGTACACACGCTCTTGGGTGCAATGGTGGCAACAGGTCGGCACGTTGCCTCCTCCTGATTCAGCACCGTCTTCGAGAAACTCTTCGATTTCCCAGTTGTGTACAGCTCACCCTTCTCCGTATAGAAAGGCAAGTCAACGGTCAGCGTCACCTCATCATCGCCCGAGTTCGACATCACCACCACCACAGAATCACCCGTCTGGGAAAGATAGGCCGAACTCTCCAAGCTGTTACCGCTCCATGTGGCATCAATACGCGTCATACCCGTCACGAATCGTGCAAAATGCGCCATGATGTAACCACGTTTGGTGATAGTACCATTCGACGTACCTCTTTGACCATCACCCATCATCGCATAATAACGCTTCGCAGCATAGTGAATCCATGCATTAAAATCGCCCAACATACACGTGTTGATGGCCGTGAAGAAATTGAAGAAGTCTTTCGAGAAGTCATAGTTACGCGTATTGTTCTCTATCTCGTTCCAGTTGATGAGGTATTCCGTCATCCAAATCTCCTTGCCCTTCTTTCCCAAGTTCTTGTAGGCCGACTGAATACCGCCATACTGGTGTCCGGCATAAATATCGAAGCAATCTATCACTCCACTTGCATTCAACGCATTGGCATAACCATCGCTCACACCAATCGACTCAGGCGCCATCACCTTACAGCTGATCGTTCGTCCGTAGGTCTTCACAAACTCCGCCATCTCCGAAGTTGACCACAGACAACCTGCATACGTGGCAGCCCAGTCAGGTTCGTTCTGAATGGAAATCGCATCCAGTTCCACCCCGTTCTTGCGCAGGTATTGTACATAGTCCTCGAGATATTGTGCATAGTCTGCCCAGTTCGCACGCTTCAACGAGCCAGTCTTTCCGTCAGAAGTCTTGGCATTGCTCGAATTGTTCGTCTTCCACTCAGCAGGCTGTCCCCAAGGCGAAGCAAACACAATCAGTCCCATCTGCTTAGCCTTCTTCGCCGTTGCCAGCGATTGGCTCCAAGCACCCTTGCCAATAGGAATATAGAGGCGCATGATGTTACATCCCACCGTACTTTTAGCACCCCACACCTTCTCAATCTCGGCATTCGACATGTGGTTGTACGTAAACTGCGGACTACACACGAAACCGCCAAAGCCTGTAATGCGCTGATGCGTCTTCTGAGCCTCCAAACGAACCGTTGCTTTCGTTTGAGCCATAGCGAGCGACGACATGCCCACAAGCATCATCGTCCCCATCGCCAAGCTCTTCCATATTTTTCCCATCATCTTATCGTTTTTGGTATTGGTAAAACATCCTTTCAAATGTGCGGCAAAGTTAACACTTCTTCCCCACATCCAGTATTGCCCATGTTACATTTTTTTATTAGGAGGTAACACTTGATTGACGTTGAAACAGAACACATCGAGCTAACTTAGGTTTCTGACTCCTTAAATTCATTGAGTCGACTCAAACGATAAGTTGAGCCCGCTCAATCGATGAGTTGAGTCGACTCAGCTTTTTTCGAAAATATAGGCTTTTTCCTTTGGTACTATACGTATAAAAGTGTAACTTTGCACGCTTTTAACGAACACAAACGATTCATGGTATTTGACAAGTACGAACAACTGAGTGAGGATGCACAACGGCTTCTATGCTTTTATGTGGACATGGGCTATGGCTCCAACAAGCGGATGGATGAGCATATCTATCTGCTGGGGCGCTATTGTTTCACAGCATTTGACGGCAAGGCGGCACTGGAGGAACTGACACAGAAGGGAATTCTCCAGTTAGAGGGAAAGGATTGGTATGCGAATGTGCCACGATATGGGGTGAATGCGGATGACTTTGTCCCTGCTTTGTGGTATCTGTATGAGTTTCGCAAGGATCTGTTGCTGGCATTTCAGAAGCTGCAACAGCTCAGCAGTCAGACGTATATGTTCGTGCGCTATGCCATCAAGCAGTTGGTGGAGAGCGAATACCAGTTGTGCAGCAGTGCCAACGTGATTGGGAAGGATCAGGTGCAGTTGTTCTATAGCGTGGCGACAGAGCCGAGGTTTCAGCCACTGTTCTCGGGTCTGCAAGCGGAGTCTTTCCTCTATTTCTATGAGAACTTGAGCGACTACCTTATCGGTCATGATTTAGTGGTTGACACGACGTTGGCTCTGACCGTCATTGAACATTACAACGCTATTACGGAAGCTTCCCGATGCCGTCTGCTGGCAGAGATGGAATTGTATGAATATATCGCAACGGGAAAGACCCCATCGGGAGGCATCTATTCCAACATTGCGGCTGGCTACATCATGGGTGCCTTGCGTAATTTGTGTGCCAACAAGCCTATCGAGGCGGCACAATGGTTCGACATGGCGCTGAAGACCCAACTGAAGGAGGGAGGGGTGAGAGGCTATTTCAAGAATGGACTGATGACCTTCTATTTGGTGCTGGCGTATATGGTAGTGGCTGATAAGGGACAAGGAGCGAAGAGCGAGGGGCAAGAGCCCAGTAATGAGGGGCATGAGAGGATGGCTGCTGCTTGTCGCACACGACTGAGGGAACTGGTGGCGAACATGGAGGTGAGAACCAACAACGAGATGTTGCCGGCAAAGCTCTTGGCTGAGGATTTCTGCAATATTAGTATTTCTCTGCACAAGGAACAGGTACAAAAGCTATATGATGAGGGGGCTAACGGCACGTTACCTTCTATCTACCGTTCGTTGGCATTCCTGCTGGCCAATTACTTAGGCTATTCGACTGCCGACATGGATATCAATCTCTGCATCCCCAATCTGGCTTTGCTGCAACATGAGATGTCGAAGTATCTGCCTTTCTACGACTACGAACGGGAATCGCTCCGTCATCGGTTTGGTGACCACCCCACTTTGGTGAACATCTACCACAAGGCTGAATGGGAGTCGGTGCTGGAGGGTTTGATGGACGAAGCTGAGGGCAAGGGACAAGGAGCAAAGAGCGAAGAACCTGAGATAAGATTGATGTACCTCCGTGAGTCGCCCGACTCACATGCCATCCAAGTGCGCGAACAGACCCGTCTGAAGAACGGAGCATGGGGCAATGGTAAACGACTCAGCGAATCCCGTTACAAGAAGGGGATGATTGAGTACATGAACAATGCCGACCGCCGCATCTTGGCAAGGCTGAACCACAGCGAACATTGGGAACTGCAACTGGAGCACGTGATTGAGGAGATGGTGGATGAGAGTCGTCTGTATGTCGGACGTACAGCCCCTTTCGAACTGGTGAAGGTGGATAGGGACAAGCCCTACCTGATGGTGGAGAAGGAGGATGACCGCTTTGTGGTGAAGTCAAACGTCCCGTTAAACAATGCCCAAGATGATTTGGTGATAGTGGAAGACTCGCCAACGCACTATAGCCTCATCAACATACCCAACGAGATTCGTGGCTACTACATCAAGCTGCTGCAATTGGGCAGTCTGCCCCTCGAGGCGGAACCCACCCTGCGCAGCCTGTTGGCAAAGATTGGTGGCAAGGTGGAACTGCATTCATCACTGATTGAAGGCGGCAGCACATTGCCTCTCGTGGATGGACAGTGGAGCGTGGGCTTCAAGCTCAGTCCCAAGCAGGGAGGTAACTGGGAGGTGGAGGTGTTTGTACGTCCCCTGCCAGGTGGCAGAAAGACCTTCCGTTTAGGGATGGGCGATGAGGTCATCATCGATGAGAATGAGGAAGGGCGTGTGCGTGTGAAGCGCCATCTGGAGATGGAACGGCAGAACCGTGAACTGGTGAGCCGTTTCTGGAACAGCGAAGGGGAGGATTTCATGGAACGGGAAATCTATTCACCCGACTTCATGCTCGACCTCGTACAGATGATTCAGAGTGAGCCCGACTCCTTCTATGCCGAATGGCCAGAGGGACAGGGATTCAAGATACGTTCCATCACTAAGGGATCGAGCATGTGGAGTGGTGTGCTGAAACAACGTGGTCAGTGGTTTGACATTGAGGGTGATGTGAACATCGACGAACAGACCCGCATCAGCATCAGCGAACTCTTGGAACTGGTGGGCAAGAGCAAGGGCAAGTTCGTGAAGATAGCCGATGGCGAGTTCCTTGCCCTGAGCGAGAAACTGAGAGCCCAACTGAAAGCGCTCGATGCCATTGCCAATCGTGAACGGGGAAAAATCAAGATATCACCTTTCAGCGCCGCATTGATGGGTGATGACCTCCTGAATGGAGAGATGAAGTTGGAGATGGACGGGAAACTGAAGGCGATTCGTCAGCGCATCATCGACTGTTCCAACTACAGTCCCGCCATTCCGACAGAACTGAACGCCACCTTGCGTCCTTATCAGAAGGACGGTTATCTATGGATTGCCCGTCTGAACAGCTGGGGGGCTGGTGCGTTGTTGGCAGACGATATGGGATTGGGAAAGACCATCCAGACCATCGCCTTCCTGCTGCTGAAGAAAAACGAAGGACCTTCCCTCGTGGTGGCTCCTGCTTCAGTGGCACCCAACTGGAAAACAGAAATGGAGAAATTTGCCCCAACGCTGAACGTGCAGATTCTCAACTTTGCCGCCGATCGTCAGCAGGTGATTCGTGATGCCAAGGCTGGTGATGTGGTGGTGACAACCTATGGCATCTTGTTGAGCATTCAGGATGACATCACCCAGAAACACTGGAACGTGGCATGTCTGGATGAGGCACACATCATCAAAAACCGAGGTGCCAAGACCAGTGCGGCAGCCATGAAGATTCAGGCAGACAATCGTGTGATGCTGACAGGTACGCCTGTGCAGAACCACTTGGGTGAGTTGTGGAGCCTCTTCCAATTTGTCAACCCTGGGCTCTTGGGCAACTACGAACATTTCTCGCAGAAGTTCATCATCCCCATCGAGGGCTACCAAGATAAAGAGAAGCAAGAGCAGTTGGAGGACATCGTGCATCCGTTCATGCTGCGACGTACCAAACAAGCCGTGCTGAAAGAACTGCCTGAAAAGACGGAGATTTACCATACCGTCGAACTCAATCGTGATGAACTCGCCATCTACGAGAGCATCCGCGTTCGGGCAGAGAAGATGTTGCAAGCCTCTGGTGCCGACATCGACATGCACGTGTTGGCAGAGATTACCCGACTGCGTCAAGCCGCTTGCAGTGCCCAGCTCATCGAACCCAAATGGACGGGCGAATGTTCGAAAATCACCTCCTTGGTGGAACTCTTGCAAGGTGTCATCGAGGGAGGTAACCGTGCGTTGGTGTTCAGTCAGTTCGTTAGCTTCTTCGACATCGTCAGGAAAGAACTCGACCGCCTTGGCATGAAATATTTCTATATTGACGGTAGCGTGTCCATGAAGCAACGCACAGAGATGGTGGAAGCCTTCCAGAATGGTGAGAATTCCATCTTCCTCATCAGTCTCAAGGCTGGTGGTCTGGGTCTGAACTTGACAGGTGCCAACTACGTGTTCCACCTTGACCCATGGTGGAATCCTGCTATAGAACAGCAAGCTACCGACCGTACCTACCGCATCGGACAGAACCGTGCTGTGACCGTTTATCACCTGGTCAGCAAGAACACCATCGAAGAGAAAATCATCCGTTTGCACCAGACCAAACGTGACCTTGCTGAGAACATTTTGGCAGGAACAGACCTCAGTTACAAGCTCACAGGCAAAGATTTGCTCGAAATGGTTGCCAAATAGCAGGATTATGCGTAACTTTGACACAACTTTCATAGTATATAGTGCTTATCGAACAAAGCAACAACGACTAATTAACAACTATAACTGACTTACTATTTTATGAAAAAGTTTATTCTCACATCTATCTTCGCTTTGCTTGCCACTTTGGGCTTCGCACAGCGTTTTACCGACAAGCTCGACCGTGGACTTGTGGCTGTGCCCAGTGGCAGCGGCAATCTTGTCAGCTGGCGCATCTTGGGTGAAGAATACTACGATGTGACGTACAACCTCTATTGTAATGGTTCGAAGATTGCCGAGAACCTGAAAGTGTCCAACTACACCCATACAGCAGGCAATGCCTCCAGCAGTTATCAGGTGGCAGCTGTGGTGCGTGGCGTGGAACAAACGAAAAGCAAATCCGTGACCCGTTGGGAGAATGGCTACTTCGACATCCCTGTTGCTACTGTGCTCGACCGTAACGGCAACGACGTGACTTCTCAATACATGATCAACGACATCTCTTTGGGTGATGTGGATGGCGATGGCGTGGTGGAGTTCATGGTGAAGCGCAATTACACAGGTGACATCCTCAACGCATCCAACACCACCAAGTTCCACCATTACGAGTGCTATAAACTCAACGGCACACGTCTTTGGTGGATTGACCTTGGCCCTAACCTGATGGCTGGTCCTGATGAGCAATGGGATCTTGTCAGCTTCGACTGGGACATGGACGGAAAGGCTGAGTGCCTGATGCGTGGTGCAGACAATATGATCATCCACGCTGCCGATGGTTCTGTCATCAAGGTGGGTAACATGAGCTATGTGTCTCCACGTGATGAATACACCAGAAATGGTGCTGAATACCTGCTCTATATGAATGGTGAGACTGCCGTTCCTTACGACTATAACGACAAGGCAACAACCTACACCCCGATGGCATACCCACTCCCACGTTTCGAGAGTGGCGAAAGCGACTATGCGACTGTATGGGGTAAGAACGACACGGGTCACCGCTCGTCCAAGCACTATTTTGGTGCTCCTTATCTGGACGGACGCAAGCCCAGCATCTTCCTGGGACGTGGTTGCTACACCCAACACAAGATGTGTGCCTTGGATGTTGATCCAGCCACCCACCAGCTGACGCAGCGCTGGCGTTGGAATGCCAATAACGGCTCCAGCCCTTGGTTTGGCAATGGTTACCACAACTTCACCATTGGCGATGTGGATTGGGACGGACGTGATGAGATTATCTTTGGTTCGATGATGATTGACGACAACGGCAAAGGACTCTGCACGACAGGACTCGGACATGGCGATGCCCAGCATTGTGCAGACCTTGACCCTTATCGCAAATACGCTGAGCAGTTCACTTGTAATGAGACTCAACCTGCCTGCACCTACTACAATGCCACTACGGGTGACATCTATTACCGTCTAAAATCGACAGCCGATGACGGACGTGCCCTCTGCGGCAATTTCACCAACGACTATGTGGGCAGTATCGGAAGAAGCACACAGACTGGCATCGTCTCTACGGTCAAGGACGCAGTGGTGGCTGATGGCCCAGGCGGCACCAACGATGCACTCTTCTGGTCACACCTCAACCAGCGTATCTACTGGGATGGTGACCTCTGCGACGAGGTGTATGACTCTCCTGGCAGTTCCAATGACGGACGTGCTGCTGCCATCTACAAATACCCTTCTGGACGTCTCTTCAACTCTGATGGCTGTCTGACCATCAACGGAACAAAAAACAATGCTTGTGCTATTGCCGACATCTTTGGTGACTGGCGCGAGGAGGTGGTGATGCGTACCAGCGACAACACGAAGATTCGCATCTTCACCACATCCTATGCTACGACTTACGGCATTCCAACCCTATGGTCTGACCACCAATACCGTAATGCGATGGTGACGCAACCCATTGGTTACAATCAGCCACCTCATAAGAGCTACTTCTTAGGTGAATTGGAGGGTCTCACAATAGCTCCTCCCACCAACACGATGACAGGACGTACGGAAGTGGCGAACGGTGGAACCATCACCACTACTGATGACCACCTCATTGTATGTGAAACGAACGATACGAAGGTGAGCATCCAAGAGGGTGCCAAACCGTATATGGTGACATTCAACGTGCCTTCATGGGTGCAGGGTAATGCTGCCAGCAACAGTTTGGCAAAACCTGCCCCCACCTACCAATACTATACTTGTGAAGTGACAGGAGGAGGACTTGCAGGTGATGCCCGCCTGGTGAAGCAAGGTGACGGTATTCTTACGCTGCCCAACGCTGTGATGAAGCATACAGGCAACACGGACATATGGGCTGGTACACTCAATTTCGATGGTACATTGGAGCGTTCTCCCTTATGGCTCAACCGTTTTGCTGAACTGAACTCCAAGAATGGTCAGTTCCTGGGCGGCATCAAGGCTGATTATGCTTCCGTCATCCGTCCAGGCGGCGAGAACACCTTGGGTAATATCACGACGACAAACTACACCATGGGCTTTGGTTCGCGTCTGGTGCTCGATCTCTACGCTGACGGTATCAAAGCAGACCAAGTGATGGCCAACCAACTGACCATTGAGACCAAACTCAACGAGAAAGTCTGGATGGACTATGGCCCGCAATACTTGCAACCCGTCATTGAGGTGGTGGAACATTGCAAGGATGGTGCCAAGACCCTCGAGCCAGGCGAATATATCATTGGAAAGGTGACAGAAGTAATTGGTTCCCTCAACAACATCAAGATTGAGGGTGTGACCGATCATCGTGCCGCCCTTTCCATCAACGATAAGAAGGAACTCGTATTGACCATCAGCGCTGTACGTACAGCCAGCGAGATTGTATGGACTGGCGCTCAATCTTCCACATGGGACTTCGCCAAGACTGAAAACTTCTACGTGGCAGACGATGCCTCGAAGACTGCCGACATCTTCGTGAAGGGCGATGTGGTGAACTTCACGGATGAAGCTTCTCAAATGAATATTGCCATCACAGAGAACCTTGACCCTAAGACGTTCAAGGTGAATGCGTCCAAGAACTACACTTTCTCTGGCAATGGTGCCATCACATCGGGTGCTTTGGTGAAGGAGGGTGTAGGCACGCTGACTCTCTCCACAGAGAATTCCTACACTGGTGGTAACGCCTTGAAGGGTGGAACGGTTGTGGTTTCTTCCCTTGCCAATGAAAACAAGGCAACAGGTAATTTGGGTAGCGTGACGACGTCTGCTGACAAGTTCACGATGGAGAATGGCGCAATCATTCAGACTGCAGCCAACGTCACCAATGGGTCACCCATCAAGTTCGTAGGTGAACAAGGTGGTGTCATCCATGCAGATGCCAGCAAGGACTTTATTCAGAACAAGGCCTTCTCTGGCACCCTCCTTACCAAGAAGGGGGCAGGATGGTTGAAGACCTACGCAAGTGGCGGCAGTCTTGACAGAGCCATCATCGTAGCTGGCGCTATCGATAACTTCTCTGGCAATGCCGCAAAGGTGGTGGAGTTCCAAGGTGGAACGCTCATCGATGAAGTGGGTACCAGTAACGACCTTTATATAGCCAAGGATAAGAAAGGTACATGGAACACCGCCAATCGTGCCAGTTACACCAATAAGATCACAGGAGAAGGTACGCTTGACATCTACTGTGCAGGAGAACAGGGCAGCGGTTGGGTGGCCACACGCACCAACCTCAGTCTGAACCTTTCTGGTTTCCAGGGCACCATTGTACCACATGCCACGATTGCTGATGATGGACGCTTCACGCTCGATACCAGCAATGGTTCTGAGAACTGCACCTTCAACATTCCTGAGAATGTCATCGTGCAGAACTCTGGCAAGACCTTCCGCATCGGCAAACTGACAGGTAAGGGAAGTCTGGGTGGTTTTTGTGCCTTCCGTAATGGTGTCAGCGAACAAACCAACACTTGGCAGGTGGGTAATGACAAGAACTTCAAGTTCGAGGGCAGCTTCACCAGCAAGGACACCTTCAACAAGGTGGGCACAGGCGAGATGACAGTCACTGGTGCATGGACGAGCACAGGTGCTGTCAATGTATCTGCAGGTGGCATTCGACTGGGTGCAGGCGGTTCATTGGGTACTGGTACCTTGACCGTAGCTAAAGACGCCTCATTGACAGGCGTGAGCGATGCCAAGGTGGAACTCGCTAACAGCAGCATCACCATCAATGGAACTGTTCAACCAGGTGAAACAGCCTCTTCCACATCGGGCTATATCAACTTTGGTGGCAAGAATGTGACAGTCAGCAAGACAGGTCAGGTAACGATTGGCATCAGAAAGAGTGCCTCAGAGTTTTCCATCAACAATTCCTACCTCAAGAATATTGGAACTCTCAAGTTGGCAGCAGGTACCACCATCAGCGCAGTCATCACCCAAAAGAATTTGGAGAAACTCACGACTGACGAGACTGTGGCAGACTCCTTCTATGTTTGGACAGACGTGAAGAAGGTGAACATTGCAGGTGAACTCAACTTCGACCTGCCTAAACTGCTTCCTTATAATTATTGGGACACCAGTCGCATCAGCGAGGGTATCCTCTATGTACGATGCGATGCTACCAAATATCTGGAATTCTTGACCGGCATCGACACCATTCCATCGGAAGAGACCGTAACGGTAGAGGTGGTGAATGCTAATGGTGTTACCATCGAGACCTTCACTTGTCCGATGGGCAACGTATCCGCTTCCTTCGCTAAGACTACCCTTTCTAAGGGCATCTACCTGTTGCGCATCCAAAGTGCGACTGGCAAGAAGGCAACGCTTAAATTGATGAAATAAACTACTAATGTAACTATATGAAGACAGACATAGAAATCGCACGTGAATGTCAGCTCAGTCCCATTGAGGACATCGCAGAATACATTCAGATTCCTACAGAAGAACTTGAGCACTACGGCAAGTACATTGCCAAAGTGCCTATCCACCTCGTCAATGACAAGAAGGTGGCAAAGAGCAATCTTATCCTTGTGACAGCCATCACTCCCACCAAGGCGGGCATTGGTAAAACGACCGTTAGCATCAGCCTCTCTCTTGGACTGAACAAGTTGGGGAAGAAAGCTGTTTGCGCCTTGCGTGAACCCTCATTAGGCCCTTGCTTTGGCGTGAAAGGTGGTGCAGCAGGCGGAGGTTATGCACAGGTGTTGCCGATGGAGAAAATCAATCTCCACTTCACAGGCGACTTCCATGCCGTGACCACAGCCAACAACATGATTGCTGCCCTGTTGGATAACTACCTCTACCAGCATCTGGACGATGGCTTTGCCCTCAAGGAGATTTTGTGGAAACGTGTGCTTGACGTGAATGACCGTAACCTGCGCACTATTGTGACAGGATTGGGCACGAAAGCTGACGGCATCCCTGCTGAGACAGGCTTCGACATCACGCCAGCTTCTGAAATCATGGCGATTCTTTGTCTTTCCAAAGACCTTGATGATTTGCGCAGACGCATCGACAACATCATCCTGGGCATCAAGATGGACGATACCCCCTTCCGTGTTAGCGATATGGGTGTGGGTGGTGCCATCACCGTCCTGCTGATGGATGCTATCAAGCCCAATCTCGTACAGACTACAGAGCAGACTCCAGCCTTCGTGCATGGAGGTCCTTTCGCCAATATCGCACATGGATGCAACACCCTCATTGCCACACGTATGGCGATGTCTTATGCTGATTATGTAGTGACAGAGGCAGGCTTTGGTGCTGATCTTGGTGCAGAAAAGTTCTTCGACATCAAATGTCGCAAGAGCGGACTCCAACCCAAACTCACCGTCATCGTCACTACCACCCAAGGACTCAAAATGCATGGAGGTGTGCCTGTAGAGGAGATCAAGGAGCCCAACATCGAAGGGCTCACCAGGGGATTCGACAACCTCGACCGTCATATCCGTAACCTGAAGGGCTTTGGACAGAGCGTCGTAGTTGCCTTCAACCGTTTCGATACGGACACAGAAGAGGAAATCGAACTGTTGCGCAGCCATTGCGAGAGTATCGGCGTGGGATTCGCCATCAACAACGCTTTCTACGAAGGTGGTGAAGGAGCCAAGGAACTGGCACAGTTGGTCATCGACACTGTTGAGCAGCAACCTTCTCATCCACTCACCTACACCTATGCAGATACAGACTCCATCAAGACGAAGGTTGAGAAGGTGTGTCGCAAGATATACGGAGCTGCCAGTGTCTCTTACGGCAAGACAGCAGAGAAGTCCCTCCTTCGCATCCAGAAGCTGGGTCTCGAACACTATCCTGTCTGCATCGCCAAGACGCAGTTCTCCTTCTCTGCAGACAAAAAACTCTATGGTTGTCCCACAGGTTTCAACATCAAGATTCGAGACTTCGTCATCAATACAGGTGCAGAGATGATCGTAGCCATCGCAGGTGATATCATGCGAATGCCAGGATTGGCGAAATCGCCACAAGCCGAACGCATCACCGTCAACAACGGACAGATTGAGGGGCTGTCATAAAGACACACGGAAATAATAAATTCACGCGAGCAGAATTATTAGGTCACACAGAAATCACAGAAAACACAGAATTTTTATTTGAACACGAATCGCACGAATCACACGAATTAGAGACAACAGCTATTCGTTAGATTCGTGCGATTCGTGTTCGTATTTTTATATGTGTTCGGTAAGTTATTATTCGTTTTCTTCGTTTCATTTGCCGCTAGCGACGATATTTTCTTAAAACAATTTCTGTGCTGTATGTGTGAGATAAATCATTGTTTCTGTGTGACAAGTACACAAAAAAGGTGTGGAGCGTTGGCTCCACACCTTTTCATATAATTTGTTACGTTAGATCGAATTACTGGATAACCTGACCAGCTGCGTTGTACTTCACGCCGTTCTTCACGATAACGATCTGACCGTTGATGAAGTACTTGCCATCCTTAACAGATTCACCATCCTC
>CADCIO010000020.1 GCA_902801475.1 uncultured Bacteroidales bacterium | reverse complement strand
GTAAATTAAATCCTTTATCTTTGCAATAACTAATCCTTTACGCACATGACACAAGCAACCGATGTGAATTGTAAATACTTGATTACGAGGGAGTTATTATCTCCCCTATTACGTCATGTGATATAAGAAAAGGAATCCCTGTTCATAACATCCTTGCCTTGTCACGCATGAGTTTTGCTCATCGTGGCAGGGCTTTTTTATGTCTATGCCTGTGTGCCTTTTCACTCTTTTTCACCAGTTGTGAGCACCTTGAAGACCCCTCTCACAGCATCTTGGAGGACTATTTTTACGAGTCCCAAGGCTTAAAACAGGTATCCAACGACAGTATTCGATGCTTTTCAGAGAAGGTGAAAACCTTCGCAAATTGCACTCCATCGGCTAAAAATGACCCACTTTACACACGAATTCAAGAGAATATTCGCTTGGCGACCTTGCGAATCACCATAAAAATTGAAGATGAATGGGCAGGAGAAAAGGTGATTTCGTTTGATATGGTCGAACACGAATCTCACAAATCGAACAAATATGGTGATCCCTCTCCCTGAGAGGTCGTAGATAGTTGGCCGACTAAAGCAACAACTCCACCTCGTGGAGCCTTTTAATATGTAGGTTCACCTCGCTGTTCGTGAGAATCGTGGGGCATTTTAAGAAAAGAATAAAAGATATATGAAACGTGTCTTATTGTATATTTTGTTTTGCGTTCCTTTTGTTTGTAATGCACAAAAGAGCAAAGAGAAGCGCTGCGCTAAATGATAAATGAAAAATGATAAATGAAAAGTTTCCCGTGTTCTGATGGAATACGGGAGATTTTTTTGTATCTTTGCAAAAAAAGGCATTTGAGGTGGATTTTTGTGTAGGAATGAGGTAGCGCTTTGATGCAAGATGAAGAATTCTTTGATGATTTCAAATAGAAAGTAAATACTTTTAAATGCTTTCAATTTGAAATGTATTTCGCATAAAATGTTTCAAAAAGCATTGTTTTGTGTTAAAATAGTATCATTATTGATAATTTTCTTCTTGTTTGTTTTGGCAGTTATTCAAAATGATGTACCTTTGCACTGTGAAAGAGAATAAAGTTGCCAATGTGAGAATTAATAAGGAGTATAATTGTTATTAGCTTTGAGACACAAACACAAACTTATAACACAACACAGGATAAATATGAATATCAGGATTAATGAGCTGATTGACAGCCGAGACACTGTCAATAAATGGATGGAAAGATATGGCGTGAGATTCGGAGTGTATAAGCACGGGGTTTTCAATGAGCAACTTTTCCCCTTTGACTCCATCCCCCGAATCATCTCAGGTAGTGATTGGGCTTATCTGGAGAATGGTCTCAGGCAGCGTGTGACAGCATTAAACAAGTTCCTTTGGGATGTGTATCACGACAAGCGCATCATCAAGGATGGCATTGTTCCTGAAGAGTTTGTGTACTCCTCAAAAGGTTATATGCCAGAATGTGAAGGAATTAGCCCAACAGGGGAGGTGTATGCCCACATTGCCGGGATCGACCTTGTGGAAGGAAAGGACGGCCAATGGTATGTGCTGGAGGACAATTTGCGCATTCCCTCTGGTGCCAGCTATCCGATGATTGCCCGAGAGATTACCCGTAAGGTGTCGCCTCAGACCTTCACCCAGAATGCTGTGGCTGAAAATCGCAACTATTCCAAATTGCTCTCCACGATGATGGATGAGATGAACAACGGCAGGGGTATCTCTGTCATTCTGACTCCAGGTCGCTACAACTCTGCTTACTTTGAGCACAGCTATTTTGCAGAGAAGACTGGTGCCACGTTGGCATATCCTGGCGACCTCTTTGTAGAGGACAATAAGGTTTACTATGCGGGCATTTACAAGGAAAAGACCCGAGTGGGCTGCATCTACCGTCGTGTGAGTGATGAATACATGGACCCATTGATTTTTGAGGCTTCTTCCTTGTTGGGCATTCCGAATGTGATGCAGGCATACAAGGCTGGCAATGTGGCACTTCTTAATGCTATCGGCAATGGTGTAGCTGACGACAAGGGGATTTATTACTTCGTTCCCAAGATGGTGGAATATTATCTTGGAGAGCAGCCTATCCTGCAGAATGCCCCAACCTATCTGCCGTATTTCAAGAAAGACTATGACTATGTGCTGGCGAACATCCAGCGTCTGGTCATCAAGGATGTTAGCGAGGCTGGTGGTTATGGAGTGGTGTTCGGCAAGGATTTGTCGAAAGAGAAGCTTAAAGAATTGAAGGAATTGATCATCGACCAGCCACGACGTTGGATCGCTCAGGAGGTCATCGACTTCAAGGATCTTGAGATACTGGAGGATGATAAGCCTGTGGAACGCAAGGCAGATCTTCGAGCCTTCGTGGTTAGCGGAAAAGAGACCAAGGTATGGGCGAGTGGACTGACGCGGTTCTCACGAAATCCTGATTCATTCGTGGTGAACTCTTCACAGGGAGGTGGATTTAAGGACACCTGGGTGTTGGAGGAAAATGGTTAAAAGTTAAAGGTTAAAAGGATTTTGAGCTATGGTTAAACATACAATCATATCGGCTAAGAAGGCCAACAGCCTCTACTGGCTGGGGAGATACGAGGAGCGGGTTTATATTACCCTGCATTTGTTACGGAAGTGTCATGACAAGATGATTGATGGTGAGTTAGAAGACTATTGGCCCATCTGGCAGAATTTGGACACGGCGGGCGTCTATCAAACCAACGAGGAGTTTATACTCGGCATCATGTATGACGATATCAATCCTGGCACTGTGATGTCTTCTCAGATGAGAGCAATGGACAATGCCATTCTTCTCCGTGAGGACATCCTGTCGGAAACGCTCAGTTATCTGGAAATGAGTCTGGCGCTGCTGAAAGAATGCCGCAACAAGCAGGAAAAGAATATCATTTGCCTGCAACCCGTCATTGACTGGTCGCTGGCCTTTTGGGGTTCAGCTGAGCAACGGCTGAAGAACCATAAGGCACTCTACATCATGATGATTGGTCGCAACATCGAGAATCTGGATATGCTGCTGCGTTTTGACTACGACTTCGAACGGGTGGCCTTGGCATACGATTCTGTGAAGCACTACTTCCGTCACATGCCCAGTATTGTCGATGACCACATTGAGGAAGAACTCAACCGGCTCATCACTCGGGAACGATTCAATCTCAAGGATGTGGAATACAAGAACAAGTTACTGAAATTTATCAACCAATTGGTGAGGGTGTGAAACGATATCTGTATAACTACCAAACCATTGTCGAGTTCTCGGAAGCTGTGCCCATCCATGCGGTGATGCTGCGCTGTCAGCCTGTCAGCAATGCCTGTCAGACGGTGGAGCAGGAGCACTTGGTGGTGTCCACTGACTACTGGCTACAGGCAGGGCACGATGCGTTCTACAACCGCATCCTTTTCGGTGGTGCCACTGAACCGCATAAGACTTTCGCTTATGTAAGCACGGGCATTGTGGCGACAGATACTTATCTCATCAAGTATCGCGGCGAAAACTTGTTCCTATTCAAGCAGCCTACAGCACTGACCACGGTCAAGGAAGCGGTGCTAACGACACCTGGCAATGTCATAGATGCAGCCTACGCTATTTGCAACTGGCTGTTTGAAAACATCGTTTATCAGCCTTTGTGCACCACCGTTGAGACCACAGCTGCCGAGGTGCTGGAACGGAGGAAGGGTGTATGTCAAGACTTCGCCCATCTCATGATTGCCCTCTGTCGCCAGCGAGGCATACCAGCCCGCTACGTCAATGGATTCCTGACGGGGGAGGGCGAGACCCATGCCTGGGTGGAGATATTTGACGGCTACAATTGGTTGGGGTTCGACCCTACCCACGGCCGATGCATCAGCGATGGCTACGTTAAGTTGGCGCATGGTCGAGATGTTCGCGACTGTTCTGTCAGCCGCGGGCTCTACACAGGGCAAGCCGCCCAGCAAACCACGATTCACGTTACACTGCAAGAAATATGATGAAGACAATAGTATCTACGGAACTTCCCATTGACGAGCAGTTCCGCATTCGCAAGAATGTCATTCAGAACGGACGGAATGACGGTCTGCGCTTCTGTGTGGTGACAGGTACACACGGTGACGAACTGGAGGGTCAGATGGTGTGTTATGAACTGGCTCACATCGTCTCGGAACGTATCAGTTCTTTGGATGGCACTCTCGAGATCTATCCAGCCCTCAATCCACTGGGCATCGACACCATTCAGCGTGGCATTCCCAATTTCGACCTCGACATGAACCGTATCTTCCCTGGTGATCCGCAGGGTACAATGGCGGAACAGACGGCGCATGCCATTATTGAGGACATCAAGGGGGCAGATATGGTGATTGACATTCACTCCAGCAATCTCTATTTGCGTGAGACGCCGCAGGTGCGCATCAATGTGCAGGACTCCAAGTGGCTGGTTCCCTTTGCAGAACGGCTGGGCATGGACTTTGTATGGGTGCATGGTGCTGCCACAGTGCTGGAGGCTACGCTGGCTCACTCACTCAATGCTACTGGCACTCCCTGTCTGGTGGTGGAGATGGGGGTCGGTCAGCGCATCAACCACAAGATGTGCCGACGGCTCGTGGAGGGCATTCTGCATCTGATGCAGACGATGGGAATGTGGAAGGAAAGTCCTAAGGACAGATTGCCCCAACCGCTTGTTTGTGAAGGTGATCGTGTGACATTCCTCAATGCCGAGACCTCTGGTGTCTTCCTGACAGAATTGAAATGTGGCATCAATGTCAGCCGAGGACAAACCATCGGCCAGATTGTTGATCCGCTTCGAGGTCGTGTGCTCAGTACGGTCAGTTCGCCCGTTGATGGCTATTTGTTCACCATACGTGCCTATCCCATCGTTTACGAAGGGTCGCTGATGGCACGAATCTTTAACACGGAAGAAGCATGAGAAAAGAGACAATATTTGAGATGACATCGCCCTGCCGTGACAATTTCCGCGTCAAGGGTTACCGCTTTGGAGAGGGCGAAAAGACATTGGCTATCGTGGGTGCCATGCGAGGTGATGAGGTGCAGCAACAATATATCTGCTCGCAGTTGGTGAATCGTCTGACGATGCTTGAACAGCGTGGAGGCATAGCCGAAGGGAAAAGCATTCTGATCATCCCTTCGTGCAACCCGTTCTCGATGAACGTCAATCGGCGTTTCTGGGCAATGGACAACACCGACATCAATCGCATGTTCCCTGGTTACGACCAAGGTGAGACGACACAGCGTATTGCCTCCGCAGTTTTTTCGGCCCTCAACGGCTTCGAGTACGGCATACAGTTGGCCAGCTACTATGTGCCTGGCGACTTCATCCCCCATGTGCGGATGCTGCAAACAGGCTATGAGGATGTAGAGACCGCGCGCCTTTTCGGCATGAAATACGTCACAACCTACCAACCGCGTCCCTTCGACACCACTCTGCTCAATTATAACTGGCAATTATGGAGCACCAAGGCGTTCTCCGTCTATGCTGGACAGACCGATAGGATTGATCTGAACACCAGCGGCGAGACCATCGACGCCATCTTCCGCATGATGACGCGGACGGGCATCATCAATTACGGCTCTCTTGGTGCTGCCTATGAATCCATTTGCATCGACGAGGCAAGTCTCCAGCATATCAAGGCACGTCATGCGGGCATCTTCTATCGTCTGGTGGATGCAGGCAGCCGCGTTGCTTCAGGTGAATCGCTTGCCCACATTATCGACCCGTACAACGGTCAAATCCTCAGCGACATCAAGGCAACAGCCGAAGGCACAGTGTTCTTTGCCCACCACCGTCCTGTGGTGTTCCAAAACGCCTTGCTTTTCATGATACATGTGATATGATGAACGAACAGCCAAAGATAAATCTTCTCTTATGCGACACATTCCCAGGGCAATTGCCGCCAAACATTCCCTCGTATGCATCCATGTTCGGGGATTTGTTCCATTCTGTCAGCGAATCTGTTGTATTTGAAGTCTTTCCTGTCATGAAAGGTGTCTTCCCTCCTAAATTGAACCAGGAGGAACTATACCTGATAACGGGAAGCAACAGTTCTGTTTACGACAAAGAACCTTGGATTCTTGAGTTGCTACAGTGGATTAGGAATGCAGCGACGCTTCACATCAAGCTGGTCGGCATATGTTTCGGTCATCAAGCCATAGCACAGGCATTAGGCGGCAATGTACAGCGATATGCGGGAGGATGGGGTGTTGGCATTCGGGAATCCTTCATTCTAGATGGAGTCATGCGCCCCTATTTTTCTGACGGTTATCTCCGCCTCTTGTATAACCATCATGATCAAGTATCCAAGCTTCCTGCTGATGCCGTCATCATAGCCCAAAGCTCATTTTGTCAATACGAAGGGTTCCGAATAGGGAATTACATCCTGACTTTTCAGGGTCATCCTGAATACACACCTGAATACGAACTGTATTTGCTCAACAATCATGCTCAGCACGAAGATGAAGAAGTCAAGAAGGAGGCGGTATTGTCCATTAAGAACTTGAGACATCAAGGTACTGTAATCGCACAATTCATCATCCATTTTTACCATCTCGAATAGTGTCCAGTTGCAAAGTGGGAGGTCCTCCCACTTTGCAACCTCTACATTCCACTTTCCCATACCAATCCGCTTCCAATCCATAAAATCATCGGCTTGGAGGCAGATCGTAACGTTGGCTACGCCGAAGTTACTCACGCTCGACAATGAAAGTAAAAAATCTCTTTTTCCTTTGTATTGTACTCGCTTAATCGTATCTTTGCAAAAAAATGTTGCTTTTTGTGTAACAAGGGGGTGAAAAGTCTCGTTTGTACAGATAGAAGGGCTCTTGAAATAGTATTAACAATTTAAATAATAATAGAAGAATATGAAAAGAACAATCTTATGCGTGGCAATGGCACTCATGGTGAGTGTTGCCTTCGGACAGAAAGATGCCTTTAAGCAACTGGCAAAGATTGAGGGTGTGGAGCATGTCAGTATCAATAAATCAATGCTTGACATGGTAGCCAAGAGTGGGGGCGATTTAGATTTTGGTGAGAATCTCTCTGTCGGTGGTATGTCAGGCGATATACTCAAGAAAATGGAAAGTCTTAGTATTTATCATTGCGAGGCAAAGGAGGCTGCAGAGAATTTGAGCACGCAAGTGAAACGTATCTTGGGTGGTCGTGGCTGGGAACCGCTCGTTAATGCAAATGGCGATGATGGCGAGAAGATGAAAATCTATCAGCTCCGAAAGGGAAAGAACTCCACCCTTGTCATTTATACAGAAGAAGATGATGAGTCGGCTCTGATTGTCATTGATGGCAAGTTAGATTTTGCGAAGCTGATGGCGGAAGAAAAGGACTCGGAGGCCCAGAAGATGTCGCTCTCTGTGAAGACGAATCAGTGGGAGGATGATGACGAGGATGAGCAGGAACCTCGTAAGTACAGGGATTGCCTGATTGTGATTGATGGAAAGGTTTATCCAGACCTCCATACGCAGGATGAGGCTGTACGGTATATGTTCGACCACAATATGGGTTGGAGCGGAAGTCCCAAAGACATGAATGTGCTGGAGGGAAAGGATGTGAAGAAGAAGTACCCGGACTCGAAGAAGAAAATGGCATTTGAATATACAACATCTAAAGGTTAAGAACGATATGAAGAAGTTATTGTTATCAATGGCGATGCTGCTCTGTGTGGGCAGTATGCTGGGGCAGACAGCAGAGAAGCTGATTGCCAAATGGAAGGCGATGCCGGGTGTTCAGTATGAGAATACGGAGGTGACTGGGGATTCTATCGGAATGGTGAGTGATGGGGAGATGGCTGCGAATGGACTGAGCGAGGAGGAGATTGCCTTCATCAGGAAGAATTTCAAAGGGACGGAGCAGGTGACGATGGAGGCGGATTCTGTTCTGATGGAAACGCTGGACAAGGACATACAGTCGTTGAAGGGATATGAACTGCTGATGGTGCTGAACGAGAACAATGCTCCTGATGAGGAAGACAATATCTTTCAGCAGCTGATGAGTCAGGTGATGACCCCCCAGAGTAAGTTGAGTGTTTACGGAAAGGAGAAGAAGGATGTGGTGGAAGATGTGCTGGTGCGTTGGGACATCTGGAATAAGGTGGTGCTGGCTCATCTCGATTGCAAAATCAAGAAGGTAAGTTTGGAGAAGGTCTTCTCTGATGACGTAGTTAAGTTTGACCGAGACGATGATGCGGTGGACATGAAGGAGATGGTGAAAGAGGTGGAGGCCGGTAATGTGCTCATCGTCATCAACGGTCAGGAGTATCCAGACCTCCATTCAACGAAGGAAGCTGACGAATGGATGAGGGCACAGGATATCAGTTGGAACCATGAAACGTGGGTCGTTGGTGGAGCCGTGAAGGAGAAGTACCCTCATACGGACAAGAAAGTGGTGATTGAATTTACACGAGAAGAGAAGAAGTAGAGGTGACGAATGGACGCACGGGAATTTAAGCAGCGGTTTATGCCTTTCCACAGGCGGCTCTATCGGGTGGGCTACCATCTGACGGGTAATGCGCAAGATGCCGAAGACCTGCTTCAGGACACATATCTGAAGCTCTGGCAGAAGCGTGATGACCTGAGGGAGGAGGCTATGACGGAGGCTTATCTCGTGACGCTGATGCAAAACTTGTTCAGAGACCAACGGCGACTGAAACGCATTGACACTTCAGAGGACATCGAAGACCACGCTGACCCGCCAGATGAACGCAGCCTCTCTGAAACCTTAGAGGCGAAAGATGAGGCTCAGCAGATGAAAGTCCTGATGGACGGATTGCCCGAACGGGACAGCAGCATCCTCCGAATGCATCTGGTGGAAGACAAGTCCTACGAAGAGATGGAACAAGACACGGGACTCTCGCAAGGCAACCTCCGCATCATCATGATGCGAACAAAACAGAAACTGAAACAACAATACTTAAAACTCACAAAGACATGGACAAGCTGAATTGGAAGGAACTCGAACAAATCCCCATCCCTGAAGGATTGGAGGAAAGGCTTTCGGCGAAAATAGACGAGTGGGAACGTGCCGAAGAACAGAAGAAGGCAAAGCGTCTGATGTTCCCAAAGCCGATGCGCTATGCTGCCATTGCTGCCTGCATCGCCCTTGTCTTTGGAGTGGGGTATTACTTCCTCAGTCAGAAAGATCCTGTCAACCTTGCCGAGCAGGACACCTACCAAGACCCTGTTGTTGCACAGCGAGAGGCCGAAAAGGCGCTGAATCTCTTGGCGTACAACCTGAACAAGGGCATGGGACAACTGGAAAAGGCGAAAGCCATCAGCGATAGAACGGAAACGACATTGAATAAACAACTAAATATCTTGAAATGATATGAAAACAATAGCAATCAGAATATTATTGGTCGTGGCGATGGTGGTGACCAGCCTTCAAGCCAATGCTCAAGTGAAAGCTTTTGAAAAGTATGCCGACATGAAGAATGTGTCCTATGTGTACATCTCTAAATATATGTTCTCGATGGCAGGCAAGAATGCTGCTCCTTCTGTGCCCAATGTGAACATGAAAAGTCTGACCAACAAGTTGACCGGTATTCAACTCATCAATTCGGATGAGAAGGCAGCACGTACAAAACTGAAGAACGACGTGTCTTCCATCATCGCACGAGACAAATATACCTTGTTGATGCAGGTGAAAGAAGACGGCGATAAAGTGGATATCTACTATCATGTGGACAAGCGGAATTCGGCTGTTGTGATGTTGGTGGAAGAGGATGACGAGGTGAATGTGATTGTCTTCTCAGGCACCTTCACGCTTGACGATGTGATGAAAATGACGAAATAAGAAGGCGGTTGTCAGAAAAAATCGCTACCTTTGCAGCATCAAAAACAACGAACGGATGAAAAGAACAGTTTCGATGTGGATGATGCTGCTTTGTTGTGTAGTGGCATCAGCACAGAGCATGACGGTGAAGGTGACCGTTACCAATGACTGGAAGGAGGACAAGACCAACGAACCGGTGGTGGTGAAGTTCTCGGACATGAAGAAGGTGAACTTCGAGGTGAAGAGTGTCACTGTCAAGTGCAAGGGAAAGGATGTGCCTTGCCAACTCGATGATATGGATGGTAATGGGCGTCCTGATGAGGTGTTCTTCCTTGCCGACATCAAGGATAAGGACACCAAGACGTTTGAGGTGAAACTCTCTGCAAAGGAGCAGGGGGCAAAGGGCAAGGAGCAAGAGGACAGGATTTATACTGCCTTGCAACTGCGCGACAAGCAGGACAAGCATCCTGATGTGCTGCGTGTGGAGGCACCAGGCAAGAGCAACATCTTCAACGACATCTACATGCATGGCATCACGCTCGAGTCGGATGTGGTGGGCTATCGCATCTACTTCGACCATCGCCAGAACATCGACCTCTATGGCAAGAAACATCGTCGCATCGAATTGCCTGTCACTCAGTTCTATACTTCTGAGGAGCAACTGGCAGAAGGTTATGGTGTGGATGTGCTTTGGGCAGGTGATGCCATTGGTTGTGGCTCGTTCAAGGATTGGAAGAAGGGACAACCTGAGAACTGGACGGAAGTGGGTGTGAGAGGACAGCGAGTGGTGACTACGGGTCCGTTGCGTACCATAGTGGAGGTGTATGACCTTGGGGTGAAGGAAGAGGATGATCTGCTCTACGACATGCACCAGTATTACACCTTATATGCCGGTCATCGCGATATGCAGGTAGAGGTGCAGTTCACTCCTTCGTCAGGTAAGAAGCCTTTTGAGAAGAAGTTTTTCTGCACAGGTGTTCAGAAGGTGGGTGAAACGGCTGATGAGGCTACTCGCAAGGGACACAAGTCCCAGGGTTTTGTGAAGAAGGAGGGGCTTGCTGCCTCATGGGGTTGCGACTATCCCGACATGGGCAAGAAACAACAATGGGCACCAGAAGCCGTAGGTTTGGCTGTCTATGTGCCCAAGGAATATATCAGCGATACGAAAGAGGACAAACTCAACTACCTTTTCGTGGTGCAGCCCGACAAGAAACATTGCTTACGCTACCATGTCAGTTTCTGTGCCGACAAGGAAGATGAGGGCTACCACACAGCTAAGGATTGGTTTGCCTCCCTCGATGACTGGAAAGACCAGGTGAACCATCCAGTGACGGTGAAAGTGGAATAACCAGTCTATGCGCTGAGCGACTTGTCTTATTTGAAGAACCAGAGAGCGAGGTAGAGGTTCTTGGCCTTTTCAAGTGCAGAAGTTACAGTGCCAATCTTAGATGCATAACTGTCAGCAGACTCTGGGAGAGCAGCCTTGATGAAGCTGGTCAACTCGTCGGGAGTCATGGAGAGTTGAATGCGATTGCCGTCAAGTCTGCCGTTGAACTTGAGGGTAGTGGCTGGATTAGAGAGGTTGACAGTGATGTCAGGACCGCTGATGGTGTAAGTGCCGTCAATGGGTTTGTTCTGTGCTAAAAGCTGGCAAGTCTTGTCCTCGTTAAACTTGAACTTCAGCATGCCTGGACGAATAACAGAGAGCGCGTTTCTGAGATCTGGTTCCACCTCTTGTGCAAGAGCATTGCCAGCAGCCTTCTCGGCAGCGTTGCCTGCAGCGAATGAAACGCCAGCTTCAGTGTAAGACCATGTGGCTGCCAATTGTGCCACCTTGATTTCTTCGGTACCAATCAGGTTCTCGTTGGTGGTGAGTGTCTTTGCAGTTTGAGCAGCAGACTTGGCCTTTCTTGCCAGGTTACCAAGCTGTGCGTGCATCATGGTAGGCATAGCGAACACTGCCAGTGCCACCACTGCCATCTTCAGAATGTTTTTTTTCATTGCTTTGTTTTTGATAAGTTGTTAATAAAAAAGTAGAAAATAGTGATTGTTTTGAAAAAACGCCCCAAAGTTAGGGTTAATTTGCCAATTTAACAACTTTTATCGGTGCTTTTTATGTGATGAGTCTTTTTTAATCGCTAACTTTGCAAAAAAGTGAGAATTATATGAGAAGTAGTATCAAACATTGGTTTTTCAAGTTGAAGTATGTGATCGCTTTTGCCGTATTCATCATCGCCATTGGTTTTGTGGGCGAAAGCAGTATCGTGAACCGCCTCGGTCAACAGCAGGAGATATCCAGATTGAAGGGGGAGATTGACGATTATAACCGCAAGTTCGAACAGGATAAGAAGAGGCTCCATGCGTTGAAGAATGACCCTGAAGCCATCCGTGAGGTGGCTCGTAGTCGTTATTTCATGAAGACGGATAATGAGGATATCTTTATTGTGGAGGACGAAGATGACGAATAAGGCTAAAATATTAGGTATCATAGAGGTGGTGGGTCTGACGCTGGTAGTATTGGCGGCAGCCCTGTGGGTGCTTCCCCAAGACAACACGCGCTTGATGGCATCCATCGGGATGGCTGTGGGCACTGTGGCATTGGTCTTTGGCAGATTCTTGCAGACACCTTTCTATCTGAAGTATCCGATGACTGACCCGCGTGAACTGACGATGCGCCGTTTGTATCATCAACGGGTGTTTGGCATCGTTGCTCTGATTCTGTCCACCGTGCTAATGTGGTTGCCTGTTGGATTCTATGCAGGGATGTATGTGGGAAAAACCTCATGGCTGATACCTTTTGTGTTCTTTGTGGTGGTGGAAGTATATACTGTTTTTCGTATTTCAGCGGTCGAAAAGGGTTAAAAATGCAAAAAAGAGGGGTCGGATAGCAAAATTATCAATTATCAATCATCAAATATCAATTAAAAATCCGTACCTTTGCAACGTAAAAGCAATTGATATTACAGATCATATTAGATAAGAAGATTGTGATTGGCGTCTCGGTGACGCATTTTCAACTAACATAGTAGAAAGTAAACGGATATGGAACTGAATGCACTTACGGCAGTCTCGCCTATTGATGGCCGTTACAGAAGCAAGACACAGGACTTAGCTTCATACTTTTCAGAATACGCATTGATTAAGTATCGTGTACGTGTTGAAATCGAGTATTTCATCACGCTTTGCGAGTTGCCTCTTCCTCAGTTGAAGGGCTTTGACCACAACCTCTTCGAACGTCTGCGTGACATCTACCGCAATTTCTCTGAGGCAGATGCACAACGTGTGAAGGACATCGAGAAGGTGACCAACCACGACGTGAAGGCTGTGGAGTACTTCATCAAGGAGGAACTGGACAAGATTGGTAACTTCGAAGACTACAAGGAATTTGTTCATTTTGGCTTGACCAGCCAGGACATCAACAATACATCTGTGCCCCTCAGCATCAAGGATGCACTCAACGAGGTGTACTACCCACAGGTGGAGGAACTCATCGCTCAGCTTCAATCATATGCAGACGAGTGGAAGGACATCCCCATGTTGGCAAAGACTCATGGACAGCCTGCATCACCCACACGTTTGGGTAAGGAGGTGATGGTCTATGTCTATCGTTTGACTGAGCAGCTGAACCAGCTGAAGGCTTGCAAGATGACTGCCAAGTTTGGTGGTGCTACAGGTAACTACAATGCTCACCACATCGCTTATCCAGAATATGACTGGAAAGCATTTGGCAACAAGTTCGTGAGCGAGAAACTCGGTCTGGAGCGTGAACAGTGGACCACGCAGATTAGCAACTACGACAATCTGGGTGCCATCTTTGATGCCATGAAGCGCATCAACACCATCATTATCGACCTCGACCGTGACTTCTGGATGTATGTGTCTATGGAATACTTCAAGCAGAAGATCAAGGCTGGCGAGGTGGGTTCTTCAGCTATGCCTCACAAGGTCAATCCTATCGACTTTGAAAACTCAGAGGGTAATCTTGGCATGGCAAACGCTATTCTTGCCTTCCTCAGTCAGAAGCTTCCTGTGAGCCGTCTGCAGCGTGACTTGACCGACTCTACCGTGCTCCGCAATGTGGGTGTACCGATGGGTCATATGGTCATCTCTATCCAATCCACGTTGAAGGGTCTGCGCAAGCTCCTGCTCAATCAGGATGCCATCAACCGCGATCTCGACAACTGCTGGGCTGTCTGTGCAGAAGGCATTCAGACTATCCTTCGCCGTGAGGCTTATCCTCATCCTTATGAGGCACTCAAGGCACTCACCCGCACCAACGCCGCCATCACAGCTGAGAGCATCAGCACTTTCATTGATGGTCTGGAGGTGTCAGAGAGCGTGAAGGAGGAACTGAGAGCTATCACCCCTCACTCTTATACTGGAATGTAAAAAAAGATTGTTAAAACCTAAATGATACAATCGCAAAATAAATAGTAAATCGTTAAATCGTAAATTAAAATTATGTCCGAATTAGAAGAATGGCAGGGCAATGCGCCTGCATCAGAAGAAAAGTCTGAAAATGGCGGTGACCGTGAGGGCTTCCGTCCATCATCTTACAACCGTGAAAGTCATTTTGGAAGTCGTCCACAGTATAGTCGTGGCGACCGTCCACAGCGCCCTCGTTTCAACCGTAATGAGCGTGCTGCATACAGTTCAAATGGAGTACAGAATGAGCGTGGTTTCCGTCCTGCTGGTTTTGGTGGTTCCTCTTCTTCAGAGGAAGAGGGTGGCTATCAGTCTCGTCAGGGTGGTTACCAGCAGCGTTCATATAACAATAATGGTGGGTACCAGCGTGGTGGCTATCAGCAGCGTGGTGGTGGCTACAATCAGCGTGGTGGCTATCAGCAGCGTGGTGGTGGCTACAATCGTGGTTATCAGCAGCAGAATGGTGAACAGGAGGGCGGCTTCGAACAGCAGGGTGGTTACCAGCCACGTCAGAGCGGTTACCAGCAGCGTGGTGGCTATCAGCAGCGTGGTGGTGGCTACAACCAGCGTGGCGGCTATCAGCAAGGTGGCCGTGGTGGCTATCAGCAGCGTGGTGGTGGCTACAACAATCGTGGTGGCTATCAGCAGGGTGGTCGTGGTGGCTACAACAATCGTGGCGGCTACAACCCCAATGCTAAGTACAGCATGAAGAAGCAGATTGAGTACAAGGAGTACCTTGAGGATCCTAATGCACCAATCCGCTTGAATAAGTTCTTGGCCAATGCTGGTGTATGCTCTCGTCGTGAGGCTGACCAGTTCATCCAGGCTGGTGTGGTGTCTGTCAATGGACAGGTGGTGACGGAGTTGGGTACGAAGGTGCAGCGCACAGATGAGGTGCACTTCCACGACCAGCTCGTGAGCATCGAGAAGAAGGTGTATGTCATCCTCAACAAACCAAAGGATTATGTGACCACTTCTGATGATCCACAGCAGCGCAAGACGGTGATGGATCTCGTGAAGAACTGCTGCCGTGAACGCATCTACCCTGTAGGTCGTCTCGACCGCAACACAACTGGTGTGCTCCTCTTCACCAACGATGGTGACTTGGCTTCCAAACTCACACATCCTAAGTTCTTGAAGAAGAAGATCTATCACGTGCATCTCGACAAGAACCTCACAGCTGCCGACATGAAGCAGATAGCAGAGGGTATCATGCTTGAAGATGGTGAAATCAAGGCGGATGCTATCAGCTACGCTTCCGAGACTGACCGCAAGCAGGTGGGCATCGAGATCCACTCTGGTAAGAACCGCATCGTGCGTCGTATCTTCGAGAGCCTTGGTTACCGTGTTTGCAAACTTGACCGCGTGATGTTTGCAGGTCTTACCAAGAAAGGAATTAAGCGTGGAGACTGGCGCTTCCTCACTGAACAGGAGGTGGCTATGTTGCACACAGGACATTATGAATAAGAAATAAAAAGATGAAACGAGTTAAGATAATCGACCTCTTGCAACGCACCGACTTTGGTGCTGAGGTCACCGTCATGGGTTGGGTGCGCACCAAGCGCGGCAGCAAGGCTGTCAACTTCATCGCACTCAACGATGGCTCCACCATCAAGAACGTGCAGATTGTTGCTGATGTGGAGAAGTTCGACCCTGAGATGATGAAACTGATCACCACTGGTGCTTGTCTTTCTGTGACAGGTACGATGGTGGAATCTATCGGTTCAGGTCAGGCTGTGGAAGTGCAGGCAACCGACATCAAGGTGTTTGGCGAATGTCCTGCCGACTACCCTATGCAGAAGAAGGGACAGTCGTTTGAGTATATGCGTCAGTATGCCCACATGCGTCTGCGTACCAACACCTTTGGTGCTGTGATGCGTATCCGTCACAACATGGCAATGGCGATTCACACCTATTTCCATCAGCATGGTTACTTCTATTTCCATACCCCCATCATCACAGCTTCCGACTGTGAGGGTGCAGGTCAGATGTTCCAGGTGACGACGAAGAACCTCTACGACTTGAAGAAGGACGAGAATGGTTCCATCATCTACGATGACGACTTCTTCGGCAAGCAGACTTCACTCACCGTATCTGGTCAGCTGGAAGGTGAGCTTGGTGCTACAGCATTGGGTGCCATCTACACCTTTGGTCCTACTTTCCGTGCAGAGAATTCCAACACCCCTCGCCACTTGGCAGAGTTCTGGATGATTGAGCCAGAGATTGCTTTCATGGATCTCGATGATCTCATGGACTTGGAAGAGGACTTCATCAAGTATTGTGTGCGTTGGGCACTCGATAACTGTAAGGACGACCTTGAGTTTCTCAACAAGATGATTGATAAGGGACTCATCGAACGCCTCGAAGGTGTGCTTCGTGAGGATTTCGTACGTCTCGACTACACAGAGGGTATCCGTATCCTTCAGCAGGCTATCAAGGACGGTCGCAAGTTTGAGTTCCCTTGCAATTGGGGCGATGACCTTGCTTCTGAACATGAACGCTACCTCGTGGAGGAATACTTCAAGAAGCCAGTCATCATGACCCACTACCCCAAGGCAATCAAAGCCTTCTACATGAAGATAGACGAAAAGAATCCTGTGCTCGATGGTCAGGAAATGGCACAGACCGTACAGGGTACTGACGTGCTCTTCCCACAGATTGGTGAAATCATTGGTGGTTCTGTTCGTGAGGAAGACTATGGCAAACTCATGGGAGAGATCGAGGAACGCAACATCCCAATGAAGGACATGTGGTGGTATCTCGACACCCGCAAGTTCGGCTCTTGCCCTCATGCAGGTTTCGGTCTTGGTTTCGAACGTCTCATCCTCTTCGTGACGGGTATGCAGAACATCCGCGATGTCATCCCATTCCCACGTACACCAAAGACTGCTGAGTTCTAACGATTACACACATATATAATAGATTAAAGAGGCACAAAGTCAAGCGGACTTTGTGCCTCTTTCGTCTGAAATCATTAAAAAAGATTAATGCAGTATTAAGAAATGCTAAATGGTTTGTGTGGGTGGGAAAGGATTTGTACTTTTGCACACGTATATCAATGAAAAAGACGGAGATGAAACGTATTCTACGTACAGGATTGGGTGTGTTGGTGCCTTTGATGGTACTGGCTGCTTGCTCGACCAATTACAACATCACAGGCACTTCGTTGCAGTCGTTCTACGACGGCGACATGGTGTATCTGCGTCCCATTGGTGGTGAGGATTCGAGGGCAGTGGATTCGTGCAAGATTCTGCATGGCACCTTCACCATGACTGGTCCAGTGGATTCGGTGATGTGTGTGAGAATGTTCTTCGGCAATAGTGGCGACAATATCCCCATCATTTTGGAAGAGGGCAATATCAAGGTGATAGACCTGAACAATGCCATGAAAGTGGAGGGTACGCCCCTGAATGATAGGTTTTATGCGTTCATGTCTGAGCGTGATTCACTGATGTTCCTTTTGCAGGAACTTCCTCGTAAGGAGAGCAAGATGATATTGGAGGGTTATGACCACGATGAGATTCTGCGTCAGTTGGGCGAAGAGGAGGGTGGTCTCCGTATGGCGATTGATAAGCTGGAGACAGACTTCGTGACAGCCAATTTCGACAATGTGTTAGGTTTGACTTACTTCCTGGTGCTGTGCGACAATGCCTACAACCAATTTGGGTTCCCGACCACTACACCACAAATTGACGAGATTTATGGACGTGCCCCAGAGACTTTCCGAAATAATAAAGATGTAAAACAGTATATGATGCTGTGTGAAGGTAAATAAAAATAGCCGCTCAATTTGAGCGGCTATTTTTATTATCCATTCATACTGATTAGGAATTCTTCGTTGTTCTTCGTGCGTTCGATTTGTTTCATCACGAAGTCCATTGCTTCCATCGAGGTCATATCGGCGATATGGTTGCGGAGCACCCACATGCGGTTAAGGGTGGTCTGGTCTTGCAGCAGGTCGTCACGACGAGTAGAAGATGCCGTGAGGTTGACTGCTGGGAAGACGCGCTTGTTGGCAAGGCTGCGGTCAAGCTGCAATTCCATGTTACCCGTACCCTTGAATTCCTCGAAGATGACTTCATCCATCTTGGAACCCGTGTCAATCAGGGCTGTAGCGATGATGGTCAGGGAACCACCGTTTTCAATGTTTCGTGCAGCACCGAAGAAACGCTTGGGCTTGTGGAGGGCGTTGGCATCAACACCACCTGAGAGCACCTTACCTGATGCAGGAGATACGGTGTTGTAGGCACGAGCCAAACGCGTGATGGAGTCTAGGAAGATGACCACATCATGTCCACTTTCCACCATACGCTTTGCCTTTTCGAGAACGATGCCGGCAATCTTCACGTGATTCTCTGCAGGAGCATCGAAGGTACTTGCAATCACTTCGGCATTGACCGTACGCGCCATATCAGTGACTTCCTCTGGACGCTCGTCAATGAGCAACATCATAAGGTAGGCCTCTGGATGGTTGGCTGCAATGGAGTTGGCAATATCCTTCATCAACATGGTCTTACCGGTCTTGGGCTGTGCCACGATCAGCGCACGCTGTCCCTTACCGATAGGGGAGAAGAGATCTACCACACGAGATGACTTGCTGTCATCGTAACCCTTGCAGAGTTTGAATTTCTCATCTGGGAAGAGTGGGGTGAGGAACTCAAATCCTACACGGTCACGTACACGGGCAGGATCACAACCATTGATTTTCTCCACACTGACAAGTGGGAAGAAACGCTCTCCTTCCTTGGGAGGACGCACGAAACCATCCACCACATCACCGGTCTTCAAACCGTAGTGCTTGATCTGTTGTAGATTCACATACACGTCATCGGGTGATGGCAGGTAGTTGTAATCACTGCTGCGCAAGAATCCGTAGTTGTCCACTGTCTCCAGCACACCGCTCACACGGATGATGTTGTCGAACTCGTATGGCTTTTCCTTCAGAGGCTTCTCCTTCCGAATGGGTTGTGCCGTAGACATGAAGTCATCGTAAGGTGCTTCATAGACGGGTTGCCTGTCCATGGCTGCTTGTCTGTTGTCAAAACGGTCAAACACACTCACAGCTGGGATGTATGAATTATCTGCAGGTACGTCTTGCAGGATGATGAAGTCGGAATCGGCAGCTGCCTTGGCTGTCTCTTCTGCTGTGGAGAAGATGGTCTTTGGACGGCTCTCCGATGGGGTGTATGCTTCCTCGGGCACGATGGCTTCTACCACTGCCTCTTTCACTTCTTCCACCTTCACTTCTTCGGCCTCTTCCTTTGCCTTTGGCTTACGACCACGCTTCTTGGGTGCTGGAGCTTCTTCTGCTGCAGCTTCTGGCACATTGGCTTCCTCCACTTTCACCACTTCTGTCTCTTCCTTTGCCTTGGTCTTGCGACCACGCTTCTTCGGCTCTGCTGCCACTTCTGCTACAGGTGCTTCCGCCACAGGAGCAGTGGTGAGCATAGCTTTCTCGTCATCAGACAGGGCAGCGAACATGGATTCATCCTTGGTCACCTTCATGGTCTTGTCAATCTTCTTGGCCTTGTCTTGATTGGCGGTATATACGCGGTCAACACTCTTGATGCTGACACGTGAACGCTTACGTCCGCTCTTCTCAGTGGCTGCCGCATTGGAAGCAAAAGTGGTGGCTTGCTCATCAATGATGGTCAGACGCAAAGTGACGTCGTCCATCTTCTCAGCATTCTTGATGCCCAACTCGTTCGCGATGTTGAGCAATTCCTCCTTTTCCTTGCGGTTAAGTTCTTCTAAATTGTACATAAATTATTGATTTGTCGGGGTTGCAGTTCTTAACTGCAAGACCGTATAAATAGTTTAGAATGATGTTTGAGATAGGTTTTGAGACAATGCTATCATTGAAATGTCTTTCGTTTGTCCCAAAAATATGCTGCAAATGTAGTGATAATTTTTGAAACCGCCAAATTTTTAGAGAAAATTTATTAAATTGAAAATTTGGGGAGTTAAAATGGGACTCAAATTGGGAGTTAAGCACTTCTTGCAGGACGAATGTTAAGCTGTTGGTTGAGTATCATCCTCTTCTACTTCCCTTTCTACTCCCCCCCAAAAAATTTCCCTTCTTTGTGTTCTTTTTCCCAATCGTACAAATTTCTCATCTTTTTACATTTATGAAAATATTTTTTTGTACCTTTGCAATTCCAAATGTTCCATTTGTCGGCACAAAATGGCACATTCCCTCCTCCGTATCACACGGATCCGGGACAGACAGGTTAGTTGCAACCGAAAAGATGGACGCAACCATTCTCGAATTTCGGTCACGTGATTTATAATCAATATGCATTCTAACCACCTATCAATGAATCGGATAGCCCAAACATCTCACGATGCCTGGGACGTCTCTCCTCAACCCCTCAAACAATTTCAATTATCAATGTAATAAACTTTTAATTTTCAATTTGACAAACTCTTTCTGGTTCGTTCTCCTCTCCACCGCCCCCTACCTCCGTCAGTTCGTCAGCACTAGTGCCAGGCGACAGGCGAGCAAACACCTCGGAGCAAAAGCACGGATGAAGGTTAGTGGGTAAACAGAACCGCCACCGTAAAACAACGACATGATGACTCAGAAGAAAAAACTGGCAGTGATTGGTGCAAGCTATCTACAGCTACCCTTGGTGAGGAAAGCCCAAGAAATGGGCTTAGAGGTTCACTGCTTTGCATGGGAAGATGGGGCAGTCTGTAAAGATGTAGCAGACTATTTCTATCCCATCGACGTAAAGAAGAAAGAAGAAATCTTGGAGGTTTGCCAACGTGTTGGTATCAATGGTATCACCACCATTGCAGCAGACCTACCTGTGCCCACCATCAATTATGTCGCCTCCAGAATGGGGCTGATTTCCAATTCTGACGAATACTCTCAAACAACGACCAATAAACACATGATGCATCGTTGTTTCTTGGAGAATGACATCCCTTCGCCCAAGTTCACATTGGTTGATTCCAATGGAAGCTATCATATCAGAGGCTTTGAATTTCCGCTGATTGTCAAACCCACGGATCGTTCAGGCAGCAAAGGCGTCGAAAAGGTGCTCGACCCGGTGCAACTTGATGCTGCTATCCAACGCGCACAAGATGTCTCCTTCAGGAAGGAAGCCATCATTGAGGAATTTGTTACAGGCAGAGAGATTAGTGTAGAGTCTATATCGTTCGAAGGAAAACATTATATCCTCCAGATGACAGACAAAGTAACAACAGGTGCGCCCTATTTTGTGGAGTTGGAGCATCATCAACCCTCATCACTCCCTGAAAACATTCAGAAACGTGTGAAGGAGATTGTACTACATGCACTCGATGCACTTCACATACAATATGGTGCTGCTCATTCAGAGTTGAAGATAACTGAGAATGATGACATCAAGGTGATAGAGATAGGTGCTCGCATGGGTGGTGATTTCATAGGTTCCAATTTAGTGCAATTATCCACAGGCTACGACTTCCTGCAAGGTGTTGTCGAGGTGGCTATAGGCAAATTTCATGAGCCGCAGCTCACCGAACACAACCATTCCGGTGTCTATTTCCTTTCCGAAGAGACCAAGCGACTCAAGCCGATTATTGAAAAATGGAAAGATTTACCAGAAATAATAGAAGCTAAAATAACAGACCAACAATTGCATCGAATTGAGTGCAGTGGAGATCGTAGTGGATATTTGATGTATAAGTCTGATTCTAGACAGTTTTTTAAGAACAACATGCCAATTCCATTTAACAAACTTTTTCTTACAGGTAAGGAAACTCATTATATGTATCAGGCAGTTTATACCGGTAAATTGTCTGGAAATGGTGTGTTCACCAAGAAGTGTCAGCAGTTCTTCGAGGAGAAGTATGGTTTTAAAAAGGCCCTGATGACCACCTCTGGCACAGATGCCCTGGAGATGGCGGCCATTCTTTGTGATGTGCAGCCCGGTGATGAAGTGATCGTACCCTCCTATACGTTCGTATCAACTGCCTTGGCATTTGTCCGTCAAGGAGCAAAGATTGTATTCGCTGATAGTCGTGATAATAATCCGAATATCGATGCCGACAAGATTGAAGCATTGATTACCGATAAGACCAAGGTGATTGTGCCAGTCCATTATGCAGGTGTTGCTTGTGATATGGACAAGATCATGGACATTGCCAATCGCCACCACCTTTTTGTAGTGGAGGATACTGCACAAGCTATAGATTCCTATTATAAAGGAAAACCTCTTGGTGGCATCGGCCACTTCGGATGCTTCTCTTTCTATGAGACAAAGAACGTTACCGCAGGTGGTGAAGGTGGCTTACTGACAGTCAATGATGAACGATTCATCCGTAGGGCTGAAATCATTTGGGAAAAGGGAACTAATCGTGCAGAGTTCTTCCGTGGTGAAGTGGACAAGTATCGTTGGATAGATACAGGTTCTTCTTTCCTTCCTGCTGAAATCAATTCGGCCTTCCTCTGGGCACAGCTGGAGAGTCTTGACGAGATTCAGAGCAAACGAAAGCAGCTCTGGGAGACTTATTACGAGCAGTTGAAACCCCTTGCTGACAAAGGCTACTTCCGTCTACCCGACATGCCAGATAATGCCACCAACAATGCGCACATATTTTATTTGCTATGTAATAGCTTGGAGGAACGTACAGCGCTGATAGCAAAGCTCAAAGAAGATGGTATAAGTGCCGTTTTCCATTATCTGAGCCTACACTCCAGCCCTTATTATATGGATAAGCACGATGGACGTGAATTGCCCAATTGTGACCATTATGCTGATTGCTTAGTGAGATTACCTATGTTTTATGAATTAAAGGATGATGAAGTTTCTTATATAATAGATAATATTTACTCATTCTATTCGTCAAGATAGCCATGCCTGTTATATCGATTGTCTCTCCCGTTTATAGAGGAGAAAAAATGGTTCATGAATTGGTTTGTAGAATTCAGAAAAATGTTTCTGGATTTACTGAAGACTATGAAATAATTCTTGTCAATGATGCTTCACCAGACAATTCTTGGCAAGCCATCTTGCAAGAATGTTCTATAGATCATCGCATCAAGGGCATCAACCTGAGTCGGAATTTTGGACAACACCGAGCCATCCTTTCAGGCTTACAATATGCTAAAGGCGATTGGGTGATAGTCATGGATTGTGACCTTCAAGATAAGCCAGAGGAAATTTCGACTCTATATAAAAAGGCCTTAGAAGGATATGATGTTGTTTTCGCACAAAGAGTGGAACGAAAGGACAACTTATTGAAAAGGATGTCTTCCACCATTTTCTATTCTGTCTTCAGGTTCCTTAGCGGCGTCAAATTTGACAATCAAGTGGCTAATTTCGGAATATACAAGCAATCTGTCATTCGAACTGTCAGGAACATGCCAGAACGTGACAGATCATTCCCCGTTCAGGTGAGTTATGTGGGATTTAAAACAACGCACATACCTGTCACTCATGGACAAAGACAAGAAGGTGGTTCATCCTATACACTGAAGACGTTATTGAAGTATGCTTCGGGAATTATCATATCAAACACCAATAAGCCCATGCGGTTGATGGTAGCATTGGGCTTCATCTTGTCATTCCTGTCAATGATGATGGCCTTCTACAATGTGATCGCCTATTTTTGCCACATGATAGAAGTTCCAGGATTCACCACCACCGTATTCTCCATCTGGTTCGTCGGCGGAATGATCATGATGCAGATCGGGATCGTTGGCATCTACATCGGCAAAGTCTTTGATCAAGTGAAAGGCCGCCCACTATACGTAGTCATGGATGAAGTAAATATTGACAAGGAGTCATGAAGAAAAGAAACAATTTGTTGACTTTCGTTTTGATGTTTTGTGCTTTTGGAATATACACTTCTTCAAATATCTTTTCCAAGTATGCATCTAGTCTGTCTTTCTTTTCTAATATGACAGAACTGTCCCCTGTCATTTTTAACCACTAACCTCTAATCTATAACCCTTTATTCACCTCCTCAATATACTTCAACAACTCCTCCTTCCCCAATTTACTGCTGGCACTCGTAATGAAATATGGAGGCAACTCTTCCCACTCCTCCTTCAACACCTGAAGGTATTTCTCTGCTGCAGGCTTCACTTTCGAAAGGGTGAGTTTGTCTGCCTTGGTGAATACGATGGCAAAGGGAACTCCATTGCTGCCCAAAAAATGCAGGAAAGCGAGATCCACCTTTTGGGGGTCGTGCCTGATGTCAATGAGCACGAACAGACAGGTCAGCTGTTCACGTTCCAACACATAACTGCTGATCATCGTCTTCAGCTTCTCCACTTCTTTCTTTCCACGCTGTGCATAACCGTAACCTGGCAAATCGACGATGTACCATTGCTCATTGATGAGGAAGTGGTTGATGCACATGGTCTTGCCTGGGGTGGAGGAGGTGAGGGCAAGGTTTTTCCTGCCAGTGAGGGCATTGATGAGCGATGACTTGCCCACGTTGCTTCGTCCAATGAACGCATATTCAGGACGTCCGTCGTTGGGGCATTGGGTGTGGTTGGACTTAGAACCGATGTAAGTGGCTGATGTGATGTTCATTGTTATGCAAATTCTGAGAGTTCGAGCCAGCGCATCTCCTTTTCTTCCAATTCTTCTGTCAGAATGGGCAGACGCTTGCTCATGGTTGTGATTTCATCCACCGAGGTGGTGCCTCCGCAGAGGGCAGCTTCTATCTGTTTCTTTTCTGCTTCGAGGGTAGCGATGTCTTTTTCCAGTTGATTGAACTCCTGACGTTCCTTGAAGGTGAGTCGTCTGGCACGGTTCTGGTTCCTGCCGTCGGGCTTCTTCTCTTCTTTCTCTGGCGCCTTCTCTGCTGACACTTGCTTTGCGTTCTGCTCTTTCCAGTCACGATACTGACTGTAACTGCCAGGGAAGTCCTGCACGTCACCATTTCCGTGGAAGACCAACGTGTGGTCAACCACTCTATCCATGAAGTAGCGGTCGTGACTCACGATGATAAGGCAACCTCGGAAGTTTTTGAGATAGTCTTCCAGAATCTGTAACGTCACGATGTCAAGGTCATTGGTGGGCTCGTCAAGGATGAGGAAGTTGGGTGCTTTCATCAACACCGTACAGAGATAGAGCCTGCGTCTTTCTCCACCACTCAACTTATAGATGTAGCTGTGCTGCTCTTCAGGTGAAAAGAGGAAGTGTTGCAGGAACTGACTGGTGGACAGCTTCTCCCCATTGCCCATATCCACATACTCTGCAATGTCTCTAACGGCATCAATCACCTTCTGTTCATCCTTGAACGCCATTCCCTGTTGGGAATAGTAGCCGAAACGAACGGTTTTGCCGATATCAAAGCGACCACTGTCAAGGGGTTCAATGCCCAAAAGCATCTTCACGAATGTCGATTTACCTGTACCGTTATTTCCGACAATGCCTAACTTCTCGTAGCGTGCAAAGTTGTAGTTGAAATCCTTGAGAATAATGTGTTCACCAAAAGCTTTGTATACGTTTCTCGCCTCAAAGATTTTGTTGCCGATATACGTGCCCCCCATTTCCAACCGCACATTCCGTTCTTCAATGCGCTGCTTGGCACGCTTCTCCAGTTCGTAGAAGGATGCAATCCTGTAGCGTGCCTTCGATGTCCTGGCACAAGGGGTACTACGCATCCACTCCAGCTCAGTTCTATATAAGTTGTTCGCGCGTGCAATCTCTGCATTCATGTTATCGATACGTTCTTGACGCTTCTCTAAATAGTAGGAGTAGTTCCCTTTATAAGTATAAATGCGCGAGTTGTCCATCTCGATGATGCTTGAACAAATGCGGTCGAGGAAGTAACGGTCGTGGGTCACCATCAGCATCGCCATCGTCGAACGGCCCAGCATATTTTCGAGCCATTCAATCATCTCCAAGTCAAGATGGTTGGTGGGCTCGTCAAGGATGAGCAGGTCGGGTTCGCCTGCCAACACTCTTGCTAAAGCGATACGTTTGATTTGTCCACCGCTCAATTGTGCTTCAGGTCGTGCAGCTTCTTCTTCCGTGATTTTCATCAGCGTTAGGAATCGCTTGTACCGTTGCAAGTATTCATCATTCTTTCCCTCCAACTCTTGTGCCTCGATGCTAGGTGTCTGTTCCAGATAACCCACTTTGAGGTCGTTGCGGAAAATCATCGTACCCCCATCGTCACCTTCCTTCCCTGCAATGATACTGAGCAGGGTCGATTTGCCCGTTCCGTTCTTGGCAATGAGTCCAATGTGTTCACGTTCGTTGATCGTGAACGAGATGTCCTCAAACAGCACACGGTGTCCGATGCGTTTGGTCAGTCCTTTGATTTCGAGATAGGGGCTTGGCATGGAAACTTATCGAATGATGATTTTCTGTTCATTGGCAGTCAACCTACGGAACTGTTCGGCATGACGGGCATGTTGCTCGAAAAGACGGATGATTTCTTCCTGCTCACACAGACTGTGTGGCTCTGCTGTCACCTTGTATCCTGCTTGTTGCAGCTTCTTCACCCACTCACCATGTATCTTACCATTTACTTCAGCATCGAAGGGTACGAGATGCACTTTCTTGATTTTCTGCTTCTTCAATTGCTGGATGAGGTGGTCCATCGTAGGAATGCCGTCAATGGTGGCGAGCATCCAATCTTGTGCTTTGTCGCGCAAGGCATAATCAAGCAAGGTGTAAGTGGCATCCATCTCCGTTCCTGTACCTTGACACACGAGCACATTCACCTCCTTGGGCATACTGTTGGTGCTGATGGCAAGGTTTGCTACCTCCTGATAATCTGCCCAGTCACTCAGCAGTGGCTCTCCCAATCGCATCTGTTTGAATTTCCCTTGGGCTGTCTCCACCAAATGACGCAGATACTGCATGTCTATGTCATTTGTGATGCAGGATGACTGTACCAGCACATGAGTGTAGCCGTCCTTATACAGTTGGGTGAACAGGGCATCAAGGTTGGGTGTCTCTTCCATCGCTCCTGGTGTGGTGCATGCCTCGCAATAATCGTATTTGGGATAGCATTCGCGCAAGCGCAAGGTGAGACGGTCAATGCCTGCCTGACCCATGCCGCTGTTGGTGTCTTTATGCACGGCCACTACCACAGCCTTGTCATCGTCTTTCATCGACTCAAACATGTCCTGCTCCATCGTCTCCTGTGCCCATAAGGATACACTGGCACACAGCATCGCCAATATTAATACGAAGAGTCTATTCATATTGATTCATTTCAGCAGCCTCTCTGATGGCTGATATATGGTACTTGGTGATGGCTGGCACAATCATGTGCAACAGATGTGCCATCTTCTCCACCTTCACGGTCTCCCTGCCTTTCTCAATCAGACGATAGGTTCCGTCGCCTGGTATCTTGAGGGTCACATCGGTGCTGGCGTTGGACTCTTCTGTCTTTGACACAGGCTTCATGCCGTTCCTCAACAATGCCTTGCAACAAAGTCTGTATTCAAGTGTGTCCTCCTTGCCCTCCACAATGATGTCTCTGGCTGTCTCATATTCGATGGAGAAGGTGCACGACTCACGGTCAAACATCATATTCTCCTTGGCAAAATACCGCTCGATGCTGCCATCAATGCTCAGGTCTTCGGGCATACCTGTGGTCAGTCCTTTCTCATGGTCAATCAACCACACTTGGTCTGCCACCTGCAAAGCATGTTCCAAATCGTGTGTACTCATGAAGATGGTCTTCTTCAACGCCTTTGCCAAACGGTGCAACAGGAGCATCATGGCAATCTTACTGGGATAATCCAGATAGGCCGTCGGTTCGTCCAACAGAATAATGGGTGTTTCCTGTGCAATGGCTTTGGCAATCATCACCTTCTGCCTTTCACCGTCAGAGAGTGTCTGCATCTTTCTGGGTGCTAATTCTTCAATGCCAACCCATCCCAGGCTCTTCTTCACCACCAACTTATCCTTCTCCCGCAACTTGCCCCAGAAACCAGTGTAGGGACTGCGTCCCATCGCCACCACTTCCTCGGCAGTCATGTTCTTGATGTCCGAATTATCCGTCAGTACCACACTCATCAACCTTGCCAAGTCCTTACTCTGATACTTCTTGATGTTCTGCCCCATCACCTCCACCGTACCGCCCAATGCAGGCTGAAAAGCTGCCAATGTGCGCAACAACGTTGATTTACCTGCTCCGTTAGGACCTAGCAGACAAATCATCTCACTACTGTTCAGTGATGCAGTCAAACCTTGGGCAATGACCTTCTCACCGCCCTTCACCTTATAACCTGTCGTCAGGTTCTTCAATTCAATCGATATGCTCATAATGGGTGCAAAGTTACGGATAATTTATAGAATAAAGAGTTAAAAAAATGGAAAAAAAGGATTTGAACCAATTAGAGTGAGAATAGATAACGGAAAATGTGTATCTTTGCGATTGAATTTGAATTTTAACAGACCAAAACTATATGAAGAGGACATTGACATTGATGGCTGTGGCACTGATGATGGGTGCTACTACTATGGCAAAGGAATTGAAAATGCTGGTGGTGAAAACATCGCCGGCGGTGCAGAATGTGGAGGCACAGACGAAAGTGAAGGATCAGTTGCGACTGACAGCTGGAGTGAAGAAGGTTGAGGCGGATTTTTCGGCTCAACAGGTGATGGTGACCTATGATGCTGATAAGACCAATGCGAAGAAGATAGTGGCTGCGCTGAAGAAAGGCGGTTATGAGGCTTCGGTGGTGAGCGATGGTGCACCGTCGGAGAAGAAAAAGGTGCCTGTGGATGCCACTTCGGGTGCGTCACAACAGAAGAAATAATACTTACAAACCAATAAACTAACGAACTAACCTAATATACCAACTAAAACGATAAGGTGAACATGGACAAACGAAATTATTGCGTGATATTGGCGGGCGGACTGGGTTCTCGCCTGTGGCCTATGAGCCGTGAGAAGAAGCCTAAGCAGTTCATCGATGTACTGGGAACGGGAAAGACCCTGCTCCAGATGACATACGATAGATTTGCGGGGTTTATTGACACAGACAACATCATCATCGTGACAAACGAAACTTACCGACAATGGGTGACGGAGCAGATTCCTGGCATCAAGTATGAGAACATCCTGATGGAGCCGATGCGCAGAAATACGGTGCCGGCAGTAACATGGGCTGCTATGGAGGTGAAACGTCGCTGTCCAGAAGGCAGGTTCATTGTGAGCCCTTCTGACCAGAACATCACCGACTACGATGCCTTTCAGGAGGATGTGCTACGGGGACTGGAGTTTGTGGGCAAGAATGATGTGCAACTGACGATGGGTGCTAAACCCAGTCGTCCGGAAGTTTCCTATGGTTACATCCAGATGGCAGATGAGTTGGAGAATTATGCACATATTTATAAGGTTAGGAGTTTCACGGAGAAGCCTGCCAATGAGTTTGCCAAGATTTTCTTCGAGAGTGGTGAATTCTTGTGGAACACGGGTCTTTTCATGTGGGGTGCAGATACTTTCCTGAATGCGTTGAAGGGTGCCAGCGAAGAGTTTGCTGGTATTGTGGAGAATGTGGTGGAGCGCTATCGTTCAGGGGAATATATTCCAGACCTTCTGATGGAATTGTTCGCTAAGTGCCCGAACATGAGTCTCGAACAGAGTGTGCTCGAGAAGTCTGACAACGTGGATGTGATGCTCTGCCACTTCGGATGGGCAGACCTCGGTACGTGGGCAGCTGTGCATGAAGCACTGCCTCAGTCAGATATGGGCAATGTGGTCATCGACTCTAAATCTCTCCTATACGATTGCAAGGACTGCATCATCAAGTTACCTGACGGACATGTGGCGGTGGTACAGGGTCTCGAAGATTATGTCGTGGTGGAAGAAGGCAATGTGCTGGTCATCTGCAAGAAGGGTGACCAGAAGAACATCCGCAAGTTTGTGAACGATGCCCAGTTGAACTTGGGAGAGGAATTTGTGTGAAGTTATAAGTTGTAGAGGGGTTAGAGAAGTTTTTGGATATTGTCCTCCAAGGTGCCTTCCATGAAGTCGCTGCGGAGGACAATTTCATTGTCTCTGTTCACGAGAAAGAAGGTGGGGATGTCGGTCACATTATATATACTGATGACGGTGCCATCGGTCTCGTGTACACACACCCAAGGAAGGTTTTCGCATGAGAACTTCCAGAAGTGCATGTCTTGGTCGATGGATACTTGGTAAATCTCAAAACCTTGTGCATGGTATTTCTCGTAGAGTGAACGCAACAGACGGGTGCGCTCGGAGGAACCATTAGCAGCATAGATGGCAAAGTCAAGTAGCACTACTTTACCCTTCAAGTCCTTGATGCTGCGCATCTTGCTATTGATGTCGGGCAGGTTGATGTCGATGATGCCAGTTTCGGACACCTTGCTCTCATCTACATCGAGCACTTTCTGCTGAGGCGCTGCTGTGTTGTCCATTCCCTTGATGGCCATGTTGCAGAGTTGCTGTGTACGGGGTGCATCGTGATAAGCATTGTCCCATGCATTCGCTACCGTCGCATAGCACTTCACGTCGGTACGGTCGGTGAGAGGGTTGAACAGCATGAATGTGCCTCCCAAGTCCGTGATGCTCTGGCATACTGCATAGTAAGCTGCTGCAGAGGTCGGGTCGGCAAAGATATAATTGATCTTCATCTGTTCCTTGTAGGTTGTCAGGACATGTTCGATGCTGTCACGTTGGTCGCCAGGCAACATGTCCATATTCTTTTCAAACGCTACAATCTTTGTCTGCACTTCCTGCTGCATCCGACTGATTTCCTTGATTTTTTGGCTGCTCTCATTGCCCTCGATGGTGTAGTCCCTTTCCATCGTTGGCAGTTGGGCTGTGACGGTGATGTTCTCCGTGCTATCTACCGCAAAGTTGATTACATGCCCTCCAATCTGCAACGCATAGAACTCAGGGGACTCTGTCGGTGCGGTCACTTTGAAGGAGAATGTTCCATCCTCTTTCAGCTTCACCGAGTCCAACCGTTGTGCTCCTTCTAATCCGTTCAGGGTCAGATACAGCATCGAATCCTTGGCTCCCTCAATCGTTCCCTCCACTTGGAACTTCGGAGCCTTGTCGCAGGCAGCCAGCATCATGGCGCCAGTCACTATGAGAGTCAGTATTTTTTTCATGTCTTTCCAATTTCTTATGCAAAGGTACGATTTTTTTGTTGGTTTTCTTTTGTGGAAAAGAAGAAAATATCTACATTTGCAATATATTTCTATTTTCATTAAAAAATAATCAAGCAAAATGAATATCATCCGAATGATGAAGGCGGTTAAAATCCTTATTGCCGGGTTGATGCTCACAGCATTGGCGGCTTGTGACAATATCTCGAATCTGACCAGTCGAATGTTGGGTGTTGATCAAGAACTGCTGGATGCAACCATCCCGCCAGAAGAAGCTGAACAAATGAGTCTGATGCTGCAATCTGTGGCCTTGAGCCTCGATTCTATTCAGGAGCAGGAGTTTTTGTTGAACCAATTCGATGATTCCACTCCGAAAGAGGTGATTCTTGCACAATTGGAAACTTATAAGGAGATGTTGGATAGAAAGAAGGTGGAAATAGACAATCTGACAGCAGATAGCATTTCAGACAAGGGCGCCATTGCCGATTTGAAGAGGGTGATGGAGTTCCTGAGTCTGCAACTGGAGGAGAAGAGCGCCAACATCGCCAAGTTTGAGGAAGCTGTGAAGAAAAGGGAAGCCAAGATTGCAGAACTTCGTGGTGCGGTGGATGTGCTGACGGTCGAATCGGACAATTTGAAAGCCAAAAACGATGAGCAGGAGAAGCGTCTGAACCAGGTTTTCTACATCGTGGGAACGAAGAATGAACTGAAAAACCTGGGTCTGCTGTCGGGTAATGCATTGAGCAAGAAGCGTGCCAACTATTCCAACATCAATAATAGTCAATTCCATGAGGTGGATGCACGTAGTTTCAGCACCTTGGTGATTGATTCGAAATCACCCAAACTGCTGACTGAAAAACCGGCATCGAGCTATACGATGACGAAGAACAATGACGGTACAACCACCTTGAAAATCACCAATTCGGAGGAATTCTGGGAGACATCCCCTTATCTCATTGTCATGCAGTAAAATCGGATGACTGAAGGGAAGTTTGAGGTCAAAACCCCTCATAATCTGCTAAAAAGCATAAGAAAAGGAAGATTTTCGGGCAAAGATAGTCCTTATCTGCAAAGAAAAGGCTACCTTTGTCCGATTTTTGAAGATAGCAAACTAAAAAGGTTCGTGCCGTGCGTGGCACGACAATAGATGTTTTTATATATTTTTCAACAAACAAGATGAACGTAATTACAAAGAAGGTTTCGTTGCCTGATGGAAGAGAAATCAGCATCGAAACAGGAAAGCTGGCAAAGCAAGCGGATGGAGCGGTGATGCTCCGTATGGGTGACACCATGCTCCTCGCCACTGTTTGTGCAGCGAAAGATGCAGTACCGGGAACAGATTTTATGCCACTCCAGGTAGAGTATCGCGAGAAGTATTCGGCTAATGGCCGTTTTCCTGGAGGTTTCACCAAGCGTGAAGGTAAGGCAAGCGATGAGGAAATTCTCACTTGCCGTCTCGTTGACCGTGCCCTCCGCCCTCTGTTCCCATCGAACTATCACGCAGAGGTTTATGTGAATGTCATCGTCTTCTCAGCCGATGGCAAAGATATGCCGGACGCATTGGCTGGTTTTGCTGCTTCTGCAGCGCTGGCATGCTCGGACATTCCTTTCGAGGGCCCTATCTCTGAGGTGCGTGTTGCACGCATCAATGGCGAGTTCGTGATCAACCCAACTTTCGAGCAGTTGAAGGAGGCTGACATGGATTTGATGGTAGGTGCCACTGAAGAGAACATCATGATGGTGGAAGGTGAGATGAAGGAAGTGCAGGAGAAAGACCTCCTTGAGGCGCTCAAGGCTGCGCATGCAGCTATCAAGCCACAGTGCCAGTTGCAGAAGGAGCTGATGAAGGAGTTGGGCAAGGATGTGAAGCGCGAGTACTGCCACGAGGTGAATGACGATGACCTGAAGGCTGACATCCAGGCGAAGTGCTACCAGCCTGCTTACGATGTGACGAAGCAGGGACTGGAGAAGCAGGAGCGTGCTGAGGCGTTCGAGAAGATTCGCGAAGACTATAAGGAGGCATATGCTGCCGCTCACACTGACTTGAGCGAGGAGGAGTTGGAGGAGAAGTACACATTGGTTGACCGCTACTACCACGATGTGGAGCGTGATGCCATGCGTCGTTGCATCCTCGATGAGGGCATCCGTCTGGATGGTCGTAAGACTACTGACATCCGTCCTATTTGGTGCGAGGTTTCTCCACTGCCTGGTCCTCACGGTTCGTCTATCTTCACTCGTGGTGAGACACAGGCTCTGGCTTCTGTCACACTCGGCACGAAGTTGGATGAGAAGCTCGTGGACGGTGCTTTGGAGCGTTACTACCAGAAGTTCCTTCTCCACTACAACTTCCCTCCATTCTCTACTGGTGAGGCAAAGGCACAGCGTGGTGTGGGACGTCGTGAGATTGGTCACGGTCACCTTGCATGGCGTGGTATCAAGGGTCAGCTCCCTGAGGATTATCCATATACTATCCGTGTGGTTTCTGACGTGCTCGAGTCTAATGGTTCTTCTTCAATGGCTACCACTTGTGCTGGTACTTTGGCGCTGATGGATGCTGGTGTACCTATCAAGAACCCTGTAGCTGGTATCGCTATGGGTCTGATCAAGAACCCAGGTGAGGACAAGTACGCTATCCTTTCAGATATTCTTGGTGATGAGGACCACCTCGGCGATATGGACTTCAAGACCACGGGTACGAAGAACGGTCTGACTGCCACTCAGATGGATATCAAGTGCGACGGCCTTTCATACGAGATTCTCGAAAGAGCGCTCATGCAGGCTAAGGCTGGTCGTGAGCACATCATGGGTGAGATGATGAAGACCATCTCTGAACCACGTCCTGAGCTCAAGCCACACGTACCACGCATTGAGCAGATCATCATTCCTAAGGAGTTCATCGGTGCTGTCATCGGTCCTGGTGGTAAGGTGATCCAGCAGATGCAGGAGGACACTCAGACGGTCATCACCATCGACGAAGAGGATGGTGTGGGCAAGGTGCAGATCTCTGCTCCAGACCGCGCCGCCATCGAGGCCGCCATGGCCAAGATCAAGGCGATTGTGGCCATTCCCGAGGTCGGTCAGGTTTACCACGGAACGGTGCGCTCAGTCATGCCTTACGGATGCTTTGTCGAGTTCCTTCCTGGCAAGGACGGTCTGCTCCACATCTCAGAGATTGACTGGAAGCGCCTTGACACTGTCGAGGAGGCGGGCATCAAGGAAGATGACGAAATCGACGTGAAGTTGATAGACATCGATCAGAAGACTGGCAAGTACAAGCTCTCACGCCGTGTCCTCATCGAGAAGCCAGCTGACTACCAGGAGCGTCCACAGCGTGAGCGCCGTCCCCGTCCAGAGAGAGGCGAGAGAGGCGACCGTCGTCAGCGCCCAGAGCGCAACGATCGTCCCCGTCACAACGAGCCACGCAATGAGGCTCCAGCGCAGGAGGGTGGCGACTTCAAGTCAGCCCTCGATGATTTGCTGAAATAGTCACATGAGATGATTTGTTGAGTCATATACATTATTTATATATAGGAAAGAAGGCATCCGTTTGGGTGCCTTCTTTCTTGTTGTAGTCTATGTGATCTGTGGTTAAAAAAGTTGAATCAGCAACTGCTGACTCCATTGATGACGCGTTGAATTCCTTCTTTGACAAGACTTCGTCGGGTGGCGAGATTGATGCGAATATATCCTTCGCCTGCCAGTTGACCATATAGGGTGCCAGGGTTGACATAGACTTTGTGGCGTTGCATCAAATGGTCTGCCACTTGTAGTGAAGTCTTGCCTGTAGCACGGATGTCGAGCCACAGAAGGTAAGTGCCTTCGAGCGTCGTGACAGGGCAGTGGGGAAGTGCCTCTTCCAACATTTGTTTGGCTAACTGATAGTTGCCCTCAATGTAATGGCAAAGTTCGTTGAGCCATGCCTCGCCTTCAAGAGTGTAAGCCTCTTGCAGGGCAAGAACGCCGAAAGGATTGACATCGCACACCTCATTGATGTTAATGGCTTTATCCACTTTTTTTCTGATGTCAGCATCTTTTACAATGATGTTGGCAATTTGCAATCCTGCGATGTTGAAGGCTTTGGAAGGAGAAAGGCACACAGCGCAGTTCTTGGAAAAATCTTCGGAAATGGAGGCGAAGGGAGTGTAGGTGTGTCCTGACATTGTGAACTCGCAATGAATCTCGTCGCTAATGACGAAAACATCATGCTGACGGCAGATATTCCCTATGCGTGTCAACTCTTCTTTCGTCCATACGCGTCCTGTAGGATTATGAGGATTGCAAAGCAAGAAGACTTTGACGGCAGGGTCAGCACATTGTTGCTCGAAAGAATCCCAATCCACTTCATAGCGTCCATTCACTATACGGAGTGGGCTTTCTGCGAGCATGCAATCGTTGTTCCTGATGCTGGAGAAGAAGCAGTTATAGACAGGTGTCTGTACAAGAACTTTGTCGCGTGGACTGGTAGTCGCCTTGATGATGGCGGAGATAGCTGGCACAACCCCGCTGGTGTAGATGAAGGAAGACCTCTCGATGCTCCATCCGTGTCGACGCTGAAACCAATTGATGGTAGCATCGTAGTAGCTTTCAGGCACGTGGGTGTAACCGAAACAGCCATGCTTCATCCTTTCCATCAGGGCTTGCTGAATGCAGGATGCTGTCTCGAAATCCATGTCAGCCACCCACATGGGGATGACATCAGGGTCTTCTACCTCGTCCCACTTTACGCAGTTGGAACCTCTTCTATTGATGATTTTGTCAAAGTCGTAGGTCATAGGTCTCTTATTGGCTTTTATGCAGTTCATGGGGAGTTTTGGATAATGACTTTGGCATCGGCTGGTGCCTTTTGGTTCTCATCCCAGATGAGTTCACCCACCTTGCCTTCCACAATGACAGTGCCGCTGGTTGGATTTTTGATGCTGTGTACATTACCCTTGATGGTACCATTCACTGTAGAGTATTCAAGGATAAGATTGGCGTCTTCACCAAAGGTGCAGTCTTCCAGAATCAAACCATCCACATAGCACAGCAGTTGTTCGCCCGTCAGATGACAACGTACGAGACGAATGTTTTTACCATACCATGCGAGGTACTCTCCATCCACCTCAGAATCGTAGATGGTCACGTTCTCCGACTCCCAGAAGGAGTCTTTCGAGTTGATGACGGCATCGTGTATTTCTACGTTCTTGGCATATTGGAAAGCATAGTTCCCCTCTTGATGATAGTGGGAGATCTTGATATTCTCGCAGTGCATAAAGGCATAGTCGCAATTGTCAATGCGCACGTTCTTCAACTCAATGTTCTTGCAATCCCACAGATATTGCTCGCCATTGGGAAAGTTGGTGTTTTCCACATAGATGCCATCCATCCTTCTGAACAGTTTGGGCGCATCCACTTTGCAGTTGGTCATACGGCAATTGCGTGAGTACCACAGACTGCTTCTCGCACTTTCAGCAAAGTAGCAATTGTTTACTTTGCATCCATCCGTTTCCCAGAAAACATATTTCCCCTCGAAACGGCAATTCTCCGCTTCGATGTTACTGCTTTCTTTGATGGATGACTCGCCAATGTGTATGGTTACGTTCTCTAAACGTAGGTCGTGAGAAGCATAGAGAGGGCGCTCGCCTCCAAATTCTTGGTCTCTAATAACTCTCATAGTTCATAAATTGTGTCTGTTCTGATCAATTCCTCTGCTCTTATTTCATCTGTCCGCTGTCTGCTGTCAGTGGACTGTGGTCTGTGCTCCAAAGAGGCAATATTGCTCCAACTCCTTCCACGCAGTCGGAAAAGGAATGCAGCACCACGCCAACCGAGTTCGATGCACATGGCAATCCATACGCCTGTCAAGCCCATTGTTGGCACTAACACCAGAGCAAGCGTGAGGCGCACCACCCAGATGCTGCCCAGGTTCATGATGCTTGGAATGAGGGTCTTTCCTGAGCCTACGAAAACCCCGTATGCCACGATGCTCGCAGCAAACATTGGCTCTGCCCATGCCTCGATGCGGAGAATCTCAGCACCCAGCTTCACCACATTGCCATCAGTGGTGATCATCTGCATCAGTTCGGGAGCAAAAACGCCCATGAGTAAGCCCATCAATGCCATGATGGCCATTCCCAAACCTACTGACATCCATGCAAAACTGCGCATGAGGTCTTTTCGTCTTGCTCCGAGGCTTTGCCCCACCAGTGTGGTTGCTGCTTCGGAAATGCCATAACCAGGCATATAACAGAGGCTTTCGATGTTGATGCCAAATGTGTTGGCGGCAATGGCAACAGACCCTAATGGCGCAATGATGCCGGTGATGGCAATCTGTGCACCACACATGACACCGCGTTCAAGACTAATCGGAGAGCCAATGACGAGAGCCTTCCGAAGCGTCATGCGGGTGGGAATGTAGCGATGTAAATCCCAATGTCGTACAAGACTTGTGGAATTGGCATCCGCCCAGCGCGTGGGCTGGTCGAGCGAGAAACGCAACTGTCTGTCTCTCACTGCCATGAAATAGAGCATCAGCACCATGGTGATGGCATATCCAAGGAAGGTGCCGTAGGCCGCTCCGGCCGTACCCAGATGGCACTCGAAGATGAAGATATAGTTGAAGATGACGTCCAGCAAGCACATCATCGCATTGAGCAAACTCGGCACCTTTATGTTCCCACTGCATCGCAGACTTCCTGCAGCCAGCATGTTGATCTCCAGCACGGGAAGCGCCAGGGCTACGATCGTGAAATACTCCGTTGCACCTGCATGTATCTCCTCGTCCGCACCCAGCCAGATGGGCAGAGATGGTGCAATCAGCACCCCGATCAAACCCAGTACGAGACTGAATGCAAGTCCGGCAAATAACCCCTGCCGGATGACCCTTCTTGCCCCCTCAAGGTCTTCTGCCCCAACACGATGAGCCACCTGTACCGAGAAGCCCGCAGCGAACGCAGAACACAACCCTCCAAAGAGCCAGATGGTCGTCGAAACCAGACCCACCGTAGCGCTCTCCCTCGTGCCCAAGTGTCCCAGCATCGCCGCATCGATGATCTGCATAGCTACCGAAGAGACCTGCGCTACCATGGCCGGAAGACTCAATAAAACAGTCAGCCGCAGCTTCTCCTGCCACGACATATTCCGTGCGCCTTTCCTGACCAGCGCCAACAGCTCGTCCTTCGATAGACTCATGTGTTTGGCTCCCCTTACTTCAGCACCTCGGCCACCGTACTCTCTATGCCAGCGCCTCTCAAGTTCCTCTTCACAATCTTTCCGTCAGGACCAAAGAGAATGATCTGTGGAATGCCAGTGATGCCGTAAGCATCGCTTCCAGCCTTCTGGGCGTTCATCATCTGAGGATAAGGAATCTTCAGTTCCTTGATGGCCTTCTCCGTATCCTTCGGCTCGTCCCAAGTAGCCACGCCAAGCACCTCAAACTTGTCGCCCTTATACTGATTATACACCTTGATCAGGTTCGGAATCTCAGCCCTGCAAGGCCCGCACCAGCTTGCCCAGAAATCCACGAGCACATACTTGCCCTTGCCCACATAGTCCGACAGCTTCGTCACCTTACCCTGATACTCAGCCTCGAAGTCCTTGAACATCTTGCCCTCACCCGTCTCCAGCTGGAGCAACCACTCCTTCTTGGCTTGCTGAATCGCCTCATTGCTGCGGAAATATTCGTTCCCATCGACCAGTTCGATGAGGTCTTCGGTCTTCGTCATATAGGCCAGCAGGTTGGTGATGACGTACACTCCCGCCTCGTTGGCATTCTCCTTTGCAAAGTCGAATATGATCTTCGCCGCCTTCTGATCATCGTCATCAGCCACATCCTTCAGCTTCTCCGTCAGAGGCTTCAGCAGCGTCTCCAAATCGCCCTTCCCATTCACTTTCGTTGCAGGAACTGCATCCTGCGCAATACTCGTCGCAGCCATTATCATCAAGGCCGCAACCACCATAAAAATCCTTTTCATTTTCTTTGTTTTTATTAGTTGTCAAATAATTTCTTGCAAAGGTACGACATTCTCCCCACACCACCAAACATTTCCCATTCTTTCCCTTTGCACAAAGAAATGATCTACGCCCCTTTTAACGATAACACTTCAGAGCTTTTGTATCCATTTCCGACAGACGGTCGAGGGCAGCGAGAAGGGTCTCGTCACGCTTGGCGAAGTGGAAACGGATCAGGTGATTCACATCCTCCCTGAAGAAGCAACTGCCAGGTACGGCTCCGACTCCGACATGCTCGGCCAACCATTCGCAGAAGTGCAGGTCGTCCTTCACACCGTACTTGGAAACGTCGAGCAGCACGTAATAGGCTCCTTGCGGGTCGGTGAACGTCAGTCCGAACTGGCGCAGACCGTCGCAGAAGAGTTGCTTCATGTGGGTGTAGTGTGCCTGAAGCTCATCGTAGTAGCTGTCAGGGAAGCACAGTCCGACGGTGGCAGCCTCCATCAGTGGAGCCGCTGCGCCAACGGTCAGGAAGTCATGCACCTTCTTCACACGGTCGATGATACGTTCTGGTGCGATGACATAGCCCAAGCGCCAGCCCGTGATGCTGTAGGTCTTCGAGAGTGAGCTGCACGAAATGGTGCGCTCCCACATGCCGGGCAACGTGGAAATATAGACATGCTGGTGAGGGGCATAGACAATATGCTCGTAAACCTCATCAGTGATGACATAGCCGTCGTAGCGGATCACGATGTCAGCTATCTGCTGCAACTCCTCGCGGGTAAACACCTTGCCGCAGGGGTTCGACGGGTTGCACAGCACCAGCGCTTTGGCTCCCTGCCTGAAAGCATCCTCAATCAGGTTGGCATCGAACGAAAACGTCGGCGGCACCAACGGGATATACACAGGCTCAGCCCCCGTAAGAATCGTATCAGCAGTATAGTTCTCGTAGAACGGTGAGAAGACGACCACCTTGTCGCCCGGGTTCACTACGGTCATCATCGCCGCCATCATCGCCTCCGTCGAACCGCACGTCACCACGATGTTCTTGTTGGCATCTATCGGCAGACCCGTCCAGCGGCTCTGCTTCCTGGCCAGTGCCTCGCGGAAGTTCTGCGCGCCCCAAGTGATTGCATACTGATGAGGACCATGTGGTGCAATTTCTGCCAGCCTATCAGTAATTTCCCGTGGCGGGTCAAAGTCAGGGAATCCCTGCGAGAGGTTGATGGCCTCGTAACGGTTACTGATGCGGGTCATGCGCCGGATGATGGAATCCGTGAAACCCGCTGTGCGTGTGGATAGTGGTCTCATACAACAGTCAATAGTTTTATTGTTAGGCTACAAATACAAATGTAAAGGCAATGCACTTCATCTTATTTCTTCCTACGCATGGCAGAGTCGAAAGCAGAGATAACCAAGCCACCAGCGTTCTTGATAATCTTAGCGTCACCATTCTTCAGACCGAGTGCCGCAGGAAGCAGCTCTGTCAGTCTGGTGTCCATACACGAAAGCACAGCCAACTTCTTGTCAGGATACTTGTCTGTGATATACTTCTCGTAGCCCTTTTGTTCCACGAAAGTCTTGTTGTAGTTAATAATTTGGTCAATCATAACTGAGGCATTATATGGTTATTTGTGTTGCTCTTCTTTCATTTTACTTCTTCCCATACAGGTTTTGTTATTTTCCTCCTGCGGGTAAGAATTTCAACCAGAAGTTTTCAATGGTCTTCCACAGATGTACATCCGTACCTTCCCTCTCGCTGATGCTGTGGGTTCGCATAGGGTAGGACACCTGGTAAAATATCTTTTCCTCCTCGATGAGCTTGTTGACCAGCATCTCGCAGTTCTGGTAGTGTACGTTGTCGTCGCCTGTGCCATGAATCAGGAGCAGGTTGCCCTCCAATTTTTCTGCATAGCTGATGGGCGACCCTTTCTCGTAACCTTCAGGGTTGTTCTGTGGCGTATTCATGTAGCGTTCCTGATAGATGGTGTCGTAGAGCCGCTGGTCAGCCACGAAGGCGATGGCAATGCCCGTCTTGAATATCTTAGGATAGCGGAACATGCAGTTGAGTGTCTGGCTGCCACCACCGCTCCAACCAGTGATGCCGATGCGCTCCGTATCGATGAAGGGGAACTGGCGAGCCAAATCGAGGATGCCGTTCGCCTGGTCTTCGCTGGCGAATGTACCCACCTCGCCATAGATGCACTTCCTCCATTCTCTGCCACGAGGAGCCGCAGCACCACGATTGTCTATGCTCACGATGATGTAGCCAAGGCTGGCCATATACTGATACCACGTGCTGCTCGACCACACATCCTGCACTGTCGAGCTGGCAGGTTCTCCATACACCTCGATAATGACTGGATATTTCTTGCTGGCATCGAAGTTGTAAGGCTTGATCATCCAGGCATCGAGCATCAGTTCGCCCGACTTCACCTTCACAAACTCCTTGGGATGCACCCCCAACTCGTCAAATTCCTTCTGGGAAGCGCTGTTGTCCACCATCTTTCTCACCGTCGTGCCCGAGGGGAAGGATTGCATCTCAACCTGTGGCACTGTCCGGGCATTGCTGAAGGTGTGAACAGCCCAAGTGCAGGTGGGCGACATATTATAACTATGCTGTCCCTTCTGGTTGATGTCGCTCACCAGCTCGCATTGTCCGTTGCCGAAGAGTTTGGCTCTGTACAGATACCTTTGCGTGGCATTGTCTGGCGAGGCAATGAAATACACATAACCGCTCTTCTCGTTCAAGCCCACTTGCCTGATCACATCAAAATTCCCTTTGGTGATGAGGCTCATCTGCTTGCCGTCGGCACTCACCCGATACAGGTGTCTCCATCCGTCACGTTCACTCATCCAAGTGAAGTACTTGTTGCCCTTTAGCCACTGGACCTTGTTGTTAGTCTCCACCCAAGCCACATCGCTGTCCTCGAAGATGTTCTTCAGGTCATCCTGCCCAATTGTTGCCGTCCACACTTTGTTGGTGTGCTGCGGACGGTCCATCTGCTGGATGAACAACCGATTGGTGCCAGGCACAAACTCCATCCTCGGCAGATAGTTGTTGCGTTCATCGCCTGGGATGGGCAGCCAAGTAGTCTCACCACCTTCTGCACTCACATACCCAATCTTCACCGCACTGTTCGTCGTGCCAGCCTTGGGGTAGGGGAAGTGCTGGATGGTGGGGTAGATGCTATCCACATTGTTGATGATGTCGAACCATCCCGTTCCGCTGGTGTTGCTCTGCCAATAAGCGATATATTTTCCGTCTCCACTCCATCGGAAACCGTCTCGACAATCAAATTCCTCCTCATACACCCAGTCGAACGTTCCGTTTACAATCGTGTCGTTGCCATCCGTCGTGATGGCCTTATAGGTCTTCGTCGCCAAATCCTCCACATAGATGTTGTTCTTGCTCACATACGCCACCTTGCTGGCATCGGGCGAGAACTTCGCGAACATCAAGCTGCTCTCGGGCAATCCCTTTCCCAACTGATGCAGTTCTCCAGTTTGGCGGTTCAGCACCCAATACGCACCCCGCGTGTTATATCTCCACACCTTCTTCGTGTCGGTAAACAGCAACACCTTCTCCTGATTCTCACTGAATATCAAATCATCCACGGGCTTCTGTTTATAGAAATACGTGCCACTTTCTTTATCCACCAAAAGTTGTTCCGATGGAATCAGCACCGTCTGGCTCTCATCCTTGGCTGAGTATGCCACCACTTCCGGTATGCAATTGTTTCTGTCTTTTTCACAATTCCATTCCATATGGATGTAATGTTCCCCATCAGGCATCCATTCGATATGCATGCCATAGTTGGGATACACAATGGGCCCCAACCTTCTCAACTTTAAGATTTCCGCTGGGTCAGTTTTTTGCTGACCAAAGGCCTCCTCCCCACAGAAGAAAAGGATAGAAAGAAGCAGAATCACCTTGGATAAATTCAATAAACTCTTCATTGGCTTTCGTTCTTAGTGATAAATCGTTGCAAAGGTAGTGAAAGCCGAACACAATACAAAATAAAAACGTTTTTATTTTTATTGTTGAGGCGCATCCTACCGCCCCCCCTTGTCTTTTATTTCTCACAGAAATCTTTATTTCACACAAAAAGCAGATTTATATTTCACACAGAAAGCACAGAACCTTTAGCTCGACGTAGTCAAATATATATTTTTTTGAACACGAATCTCACTAATCTCACTAATCTTTTTATTCGTGAAATTGGCTACGCCGAGCTGAAGGTTCGTGTTCGTTTTCTTTTAATTAATTTCTGTCCTTTCTGTGATTTCCGTGTGAACTAAAAATTATCTTTCCGTGTGACCTAAAAAATCTTCCGCATTCACAAGAACACGGAAGACTTTTCAATTTTGGCTTCGCCGAGCTAAAGGTTCAACCTTCAACTTCCTACTCTCCCTCCACCCTTCTCAGCTCGGCAGTTTCGGCATAGGTGGGGCCGTCGGGGTCGGTGTTCAACCCCTTCCACTTCATCACGTCGTCGTGGATGGACTCAATCTCCCACCACTGGCGCTGCTCGGGCAGGCCGGAAGCGATGTTCTTCCAACGAGCACAGAAGAGGTAGCCGTCGGCAAAGTACTCGTTGAAGTAATCGACCATGGTCTCCCAGTCGCCATCACCTTCCTGACGGGAATAGACGTAGGTGCCGTCAGGCTTGATCTCCCAGCGGACGTTCAGCCCCGAGGATGTCTGACCTTCCCAAGTGCCAATGACATCATAGCGGTAGTCGATGTCGGTCTTCACCAGTCGGACGTTCTTCTCGACGGGTTTACGGCTGATCTCACCCTCGCGGATGGTGGTGTGACTATATTTGGCAACGATTTCGGTGGCTGAGATGGAGGTGATGAGGTAGTTCTCCTGCAGCGTCAGTTCGGGCTCGCTCTCAGGATGACCGGTGAGAGAGATCTGGTTACCCGTAATCTTGACATCGTACTCGCGATGGGCGCTCCATTTGAGCTGCGTCTCGGTGTAGTCGGGTCTTGATGAGCTGAGGTAGGCCTTGGTGGCTGAGACGAAGGTGGTGGCTGAATTGCCGGTGTTTGGCGCAGGCTGTCCATCGATTTCGACCTCGATCCACTTGCCCAAGATCTTCTCGGCGAGAGCGTCGATAACTTCGACGCCTTCCACCTTCTTCCACTTCGTCTTCTGCTCGAACGTGGTGCCGTCGTCATTCTTGCGCAGGGCAGTCCATTGCATCTCGTCGTCGCCGATCTCGTCGATTTCCCACCACTCGCGCTGTTCCGTCTTGTCAATGTCCTTCCAGCGGGTGTTCAGGAGGTAGCCGTCCACGAAGTAGTCCTGGTACTCGCGCGTAGTGACTGCCTTCCACTCACCAGCGTCGTTACGGCGGTAGAAGTTGTAGGTGCCGTCGTCCTTGAACTCGAGGCGTGCGTTGGGGTCGTTATAGGTCTCACCACCCTTGATTCCCTCACACTCCCACATGCCGATGATGGCTGGGGCGTAGTTCTTGGTGACCTTCTCGAAGCGGAGGACATCTTCAACGACGTACACCACGGAGCCACCAAGCGTGATGGTCACCTTGTGGTTGGCTGTGAACTCCTTGTCGTTGATGTCGGTGATGAGGTAGTCCACCACCATTGTCGCGCCTTCTTCGGAGTAGCTGGTCAGCGACACCTTGTTGCCGCTGATGCTCATCTCGGTCTCCAGCTGGCTCACCCAGTGCGTGCCCACTTCGGCGCTGGCGTCGATGGAAGCACTCATGTAAGCTTTGGTGGGAGAGACGAACGTATAGACCATCTTTCCGTCGGTGGGTAGAGGCAGGCCGTTCTGCTCGACCTTCATCCATTTGCCGATGATCTTCTCGGCGAGGTTGAGGTCGGTCGTTGAGGAACTGTCGTCTTTGCTACATGAGGTGAACATCACCGAGCCGCAGATGGTGAGGATGGCGGCCATCATCCAAAAGAATTGTCTTTTCATTTGTCGTTAGTTTTAGATTGTTAATATTATGTTGTCGATTTAAGTTTCGCTGGCAAAGGTACACAAAAAATCTCACCACCGCAAATCCTCCCCCAACTTTTTTTATATTTCTCACAGACAACACGTTTATATTTGGTTCATCCGACAAATGCATAGTTAATCAACAAATAAATGAATAATAAGAAAGATAGCTAAGATAAAATCACTACCTTTGGTTACCCCTAACT
>CADCIO010000019.1 GCA_902801475.1 uncultured Bacteroidales bacterium | reverse complement strand
AGGGAGGATTTGTACTATCTGTGCAAAAACGAATGTCCCAATATGCATATCTGCTCCGATTTTGAATCGGATACAAAGGTAAGCATTTCAAAACCCGGATAGGGTATCGCTGGGCTAAAACGTTATGCATGAGAACTTTAATTCTGAATTTAAATAATTTTAAGAGACACTAGTGATACAAGCATAATCTCTGCAGAAAATGACCCAACCCCATTTATGGACTAAAATTTATCACATGCCCAGAAGGCTGCGGAAAAGAAACCGATACTACCAATGGTATGTGGTTACTTCAATGTGGTCGAAATGGAAGAAAGAGAGTGTCTTACCACACTATACACAGGATTTACCCAATGAAAGAACATGCAGCAATGAAGTGGTGATGATACACAATGGATGGGTGTATAGCAATGGATGGGCAGACCGATTAAGAGGCATTGTATCCACTTATCTCCTCTGCAAAGAATTAGGTCGAGAGTTCAGAATTCTGTTCACGCACCCATTTCCGTTAGAATTGTTCCTTCTGCCCAACACTTACGACTGGCGTATTGACGAGAAAGACATCAGCTTCTCCATACAGCAATCGCGTCCTATTATTTTGGAGATATGCGGTCAAAGCCGTTGGCAAACCAAAAAGCAAAAGGCTCGGTTGAAACATCATTTGAAAAAAAGCAAGAGAAAGCAGGCACACGTCTACACCAACGCTCTGTTTGCCTACCATGAGGACTTCAAAGGGGCATTTCACGAACTGTTCAAACCTTCAGAACGATTACAAAGCGCCATTGACCGAGAGCTGGCGAACTTGGGCAATGATTATGTAAGCGTTTCTGCCCGATTCATGGGTGTCTTGGGTGACTTTGTTGACACGGTAGGCGTGGAGGTTCTGCCAAAAGATCAGCAGGAACAGCTGCTCCAAGCTTGCATCACAACGTTGGAAAAGATTCACCGCCAACATCCTGACAGCCCCTTGCTGGTCAACTCCGACAGCACCACTTTTCTTGACCGTGCTAGTCAGTTGCCATACGTCTATACCATTCCTGGTCACATTCTGCATTTGGACGTGACAGAAGCCGCAATGGACGAAGAACAACTCTACCATACTTACGAGAAGACCTTCCTTGACTTCTTCATGATTGCCCACGCCACAGAAATATATCGGTTGCAGGGACAATGGATGCGTAGCGAAACAGGATTCCCTTATGCCGCCTCATTGGTATATGGGAGACCCTTCCATGAAGCAGGATTCAGTATATAATTCACCAGCAAGCACTATCATAGCACAAAGGAGGTTTCACATCATCGTGAGACCTCTTTTTTTATTATATAATGTGTCTGTCTAATCCTTGGAATCATCTTCCCATCCATTCACGCAGACGGAAATACAGGTCTTCCCAAAAGCAGAAGGTGGAATAGCTGCGGAAGGGATAATAGCCCAACTTTCCTTTGAGCGACCAAGGAATGCGTTGTGGTTCGATGGTCTGAAGCATTTGGGCAAACAGCTCCTGTATCTGTTGAAGTTCCTCTTCTTTGAAGGCATCATGATGCAGACGGTAATACCAATAGCAATCGACAAGGTTGATCCAGCGATGACGCTCGTAGAAGTCAAGAATGCCCTGCTTGTCGGCAAGAGGAAGTGCCTCCAGCTGACGTTTCATGGAGAGATTGGCAGGCATATAATCAAAGCGTCGAATGGAGCAGGCTGTGGTCATCGACGCAGGATGCTGACGGTAGTAGTAACGTCCCTTGCAGCATACGACCTTGTCGGAATTGAGATAATGCAAGCGTGTGGTGTTGTCATCGCTGTAGAGTCGGCAACTATCATCATAAGGGAAACGCTTATAGAGGTCAGCCGTCGCCACATACACACCATGCAAAGACCAATCAAGACTGAGTCGGAAAGCCTCTTCCCCACTCCATTCTCTTTGGGTGCTTCGAAGAGGGTATAGCTCTTCACGTCCATCCTCTTCATAGTGCAACACCAGTTCCATCAAGGCACATTGTGCACCCGTTTCTTCCAAAGAGCGACAAGCCTGTTCCAACGTGTCGGGTGCATACCAATCGTCAGCATCCAGCATAGCCATGTACTTTCCCTTCGCAAACTGAATTCCCAAGTTTCGCGCTTTTGCCTGACCGCTATTGACGGGTGTACGAAGCACCTGAAAACGCAGATCCTCCTTTGCATATTCCTGCAAGATATCGTAGGACGAATCTGTGGAACAATCGTCGATGCAGATGAACTGACAATCGGTCAGCGTCTGGTTCTTGAGTGAATCCAGACACGGACGCAGATAGCGCTCCGCATTATACACCGCTGTCAACACCGTCACTTTCGCCATAGCCTTTTCTTTAGTTTAGGAAGAATGTTCGTCTCTTTCTTCAAGACCACAAAGGAGATGAGGGTCGAAACTATCAGCATCACAGCCGTAACAATCTTCATCCAAGGGTTCGCATGAAGAGCTGTCAACACAGCCACAGCGAAGCAGACGAACTGCAAAAGATAGAGTTTTATTTTGCTCACATCCATCCGATAGCCATACTTAATACTATATAATGTATGGATGAGTACCATATCCAAGAATCCGGCCACCGACAAAGCCCAACCAGCACCTTCGAGTCCCCACCACTTGAAAGCAAAAGGTATCGCGATGGCGATGAAAATGTCATAAATCAATTCCGTCATCATGTACATACGTGAGTCACCCTTCGCCAAAGCCAGATAGGCTGTCGGCAAGGTGAGTGCCTTGAAAAAGATGTAGAATGACGCGCAAATTGCCATTGGCACAGCATCCACAAACTTGGAGGAGAAGAGCAGCGGCACAAGAATCGGCATAGCAAGCACAAAGAGCGTCAGAAGAGGAGCCATGAGCAACGTGCCCACCTCTATCTGCTGATTGATGGTCTGATTCATCCGTCTTGGGTCATGCTGAGAGGCTGAAAGCCGAGGGAAATAGTCAGCCTCGAAGGCCACAAACACAAGATTGGCATAACTGACTGCCAACGTGTAACCACTGGTGTAAAGTCCTACATCAGCCAATTCACCAAAACGGAGAATGAGTGTTCGTATAATGTATTCAGCCCCTTGTCCGAAGATGCCTGCAATGATATAACCGATACCCAGCTTCACCATTGGAATACCATTCGTGTATTCCTGTTTGGAGAACAGCGACACACGCCAAGGAACCACTTGATTGGAATAATGCAGATGAATGGCCAACACAGCCGCGCCAGACAGCACCAACGAATAGATGATGCCTTCAGTACGCCAGAAATAATAGATGGGAGCGCTGATGACCAAGGTGGCAATCGCTCCAAACAAAGCGATGACAGCCACCTTCTTCAATTTCTTCAAACCCTTCAGTATCGCCATCTCGCCACCCTGCACAGTCAGCATGCAAACCACGACCGACAAGACAGCAAAATGCCAAGTGTAGTCATAACTCTCAAATGTCCAGTAGCTAATCTGCTGACATAAAGCCAGACAGACCAACATGCCCAACAATCCAGTCATCAGACAGAAGGTACGCACTGTGCGCACAAAGTTCCTCACCTCTTCGTCCGTACCATGATCAAAGAGTTCGGCCACATGCTTGACTGCACTGAACGATATGCCAAAATCGGTAGATTGATTGATGAGCTTGATGGCATTATTAAAGAGATTGATAATGGCCAATCCCGATGGTCCCAACAACTCCGACACAATCTTGTTTCTAACCACAGAAACAAGCATCATGATGCCCTGAACGCCACCAAACAACCCCGTATATTTGATCACGTGGTCGTAGGTCGCATCACTCTCTCTTGCACCATCTATGGAGTTTTTGGGGGTATTTTCTGCCATCTTCGATAAAATATCGTGCAAAGATAATGCTTTTTTCTTGAATATTGACTAATTTTGCAGCGAAAACATTGACTTATGAAAATAGTTATACTTGACGCATATACAGTTGGCCAAGGTGAACTGACTTGGGACGGGTTGAATGAATTGGCTGAGGTGGAGGCCTACGAACGCACCTCGCCCGATGAAGTGATTGAACGATGCAAAGGGGCTGAGATGGTGCTCACCAACAAGGTGGTGCTCGATGCTTCAGTGCTGAATATGTTGCCACGCCTGCAATATATTGGTGTGCTGGCCACAGGCTACAATGTCGTTGATCTCGAAGTGGCAAGCCGCCAAAACATTGTGGTGACCAACATCCCTGCCTACTCCACTGAGAGTGTGGCACAGATGGTCTTCTGCCACCTGCTCAACATCGTCAGCCACGTGGATTACTATGCCATTGAGAATCGCAGTGGGAGATGGACAAACTCACCCGACTTCTGCTATCTTGACCACGACCTCTTCGAACTGAATGGCAAGAAGATGGGCATCATCGGACTGGGCAACACGGGTATGGCAACTGCACGCATCGCCACTGGCTTCGGACTCCAGGTACTTGCTTACACGTCAAAAGACGAAGATGACCTCCCCTACGGCATCAAGTCAGCAGACCTTGACACCATCTTCGAACAGTGTGACATCGTGTCGCTCCATTGTCCACTGACAGAGGACACCCGACACCTTGTCAATACCGAACGTCTTGCCACCATGAAGTCGTCCGCCATCCTCATCAACACAGGCAGAGGTCCTCTTGTGGACGACGCAGCCGTAGCCGAAGCCCTCAACAGCGACCAACTCGCCGCCTATGGTGCAGATGTGCTCACCACTGAACCACCAACTGCTGACAATCCACTCCTCTCTGCAAAAAACAGCTATCTCACTCCTCATATTGCCTGGGCAACACGCGAAGCGAGACAGCGATTGATCAATATCTGTACGGAAAATGTCAGAGCTTATTTAGACGGCGAACCTGTCAACCAGGTGAACTAACCCCACTATTTAATCCCCTCTTCTGTCACCTGTGCCCTCACACGGCTCAGGGTTTCTGGCGTCATCTGGAGGAAAGAAGCCACATTGTGCAGAGGGGCACGACGGATGATTTCAGGATTTTCACGCATCGTGCGGATATAGCGTTCCTTGGCTGTCTCGAAACGAAGGACATCAGCCTTCTGCTGGGAGATGATGAGGGAACGCTGATAGAATTTGAAGATAAGTTTGCAGAGTTCGAACGAATGGCTTGCAATAGTCTCCATCGCATCACGAGGGATGCTGTAAACCACGCTAGGTTCGATGGTGGAAGCAACAATCTTGGAAGGCTCACGCAGGAAATAGCTCTCGATACAAATCACCATGTCACCCTCGTGACTGATATGCTCTGTCACCGTAGTGTTGTTCTTCTTGTAGTATTGCAGCACCATCCCCTTATCAACATAGAACATGCTGTTGCACACCTCTCCTTCGTTGACCAGCCTATGTCCACGCAACACTTTCATGGGCACCAGGATGCTGGCAAAAGCATGAAGTGCCTCCACACTGAGAGTCACCTCATAAATGCGGCAAATTTCTCTTGCCACATCACGTCGTCTGTCGTTCAGGTTTATTGCTGCCATGATAAATATAATAATATGTGACTATTGATAGATACGTTCACCAAATATCATGCTCCCCACCCTCACCATCGTGCTGCCATGTTCTTGGGCAATCAGGTAGTCACCACTCATGCCCATAGAGAGTTCCTTAAACTCAGGCTTGTCAGCAAAGAAATCGGCTTTCAGGGTATCAAAGAGTTGATGCGCAACGTCAAATTCCTGCGCTATCTGCTCTTCATCATCTGTATTGGTCGCCATCGCCATCAGTCCCACGATGCGCACATGGGCATAGTTCTTCCACTCGCCCTCCTGCAGCATCTCCACCACCTCTTCAGGGGTGAATCCGAACTTCGTTTCCTCCTTCGCCACATGGATCTGCAAAAGCACATCAATCACCCTTCCGCACTTCTGTCCCTGCTTATCTATCTCCTTCATCAATTTAAGCGAATCCATTGAATGAATGAGACTTACGAAAGGTGCCATATACTTCACCTTGTTCGTCTGCAAGTGTCCGATGAAGTGCCATTCGATGTCCTTTGGCAACACCTTCTCCTTCTCCACAAGTTCCTGCACATGGCTCTCACCAAACACACGTTGACCAGCCTCGTAAGCCTCTTGGATGGCTTCCGCAGGATGGAACTTCGACACAGCCACCAACTCAATGTTTGGTTTCAGCGTCGCACGAATCTGTTGTAAGTTTTCCTTAATCATTTTCAACTTTCTCTCTCGCCACGTAACGGAACACATCCATAATCTTCGTCTCCTGCACACTCGCAATACGATAGTCCATCAGCGAACCCTTCATCCCCTTGTCGAAACCTTCCACAGCATCGTGGAAAGTGCCAGCCTGCACCAGCATGTTGTTGGCAATCTCCTTCTCTGTCTGCGTCTTCTCATCAATGGTGATGAAGAGGCAACACACCTTATACCATCTGTCAGCCACATCGCTGTCGCTCGTGAAGATCTCAGCGTACTTCACACGTTTGATGTCCGTCACGTCCAGATTTCCGTGTGCAAAAGGTTTCACCTCTTCAATGATTCTCGACTCCGCCTCCGTGAAGTTCAGCGCATCCACCAGATAGACGAACGTCTGAGGTTTCGTGGTGCCGTCGTCCTGCATCACGTCCATCTTCACCTTACATTCAAACCAACTATTGATTTCCATTGTCTTTCTATGTTTTTATGTTCTAAACTAAGGTGCAAAGGTAAGAATTTTAAATGAAAAATGAAGAGTGAAAAGCGGATTTTTTCACTTTTCACTCTTCACTTTCTCTCTTTCTTATATCTCTTTATTTATTTCTTCTTCTTGGCTGTACGCACTCCATTCAGGAAGTCCACCATCTTCTGCAGGTTAGCCTCTGAATACATGCCCATGCCGTGACCACCCTCTGGCTCACGAACGATGTAGCTCTCAACGCCAGCCTTCTGCAGTTGGTCATAGAGGTACTGGCTCACGCAGGATGCCACCACGAAGTCCTTGTCACCATGGAACAAATAGCCAGGAACATCGTCCTTGTCGATATAGCCAGATGCACTCAGCAGCAAGAACTTGCTCTCATTACCCTCCTTGGGAGCACCAATGAGCTGTTCCTCAGGCGTGTTGCCCTTACCGCCAAACACCATTGCGTTGCCACACTCCATCTGAAGCAGTTCTGTAGGACCAGACCAGTCACAGAATGCGTTCACATAGCTTGATTCCTTTGTGTAAGGACCTACACTACCCTCGATGTCATACTCAGCATTGCCCTGCTTAGCCACCTTCACACCGTTAGAGAGTGCTGTCACAGCCGACAGATGACCACCAGATGAGAATCCAGACGTAGCGATGAAGGAAGTATCGAACTTATATTTGGCAGCATTGGCACGGATGAAACGGATCACAGCCTTGATGTCATTCACCTGAGCCGGCCATTTGCCATCAGCGATGGAACGGTGGTTAGGAGTCACCACAGCATAACCAGCCTTCAGCAGCGCAGCACAGATCGTGTTGATATCGGCAGCACCCTTCGAACTGTTACTGCCCCATGCACTTCCGTAGATATGCACCACCACAGGATACTTGTCCTTCACCTCCTTGGGGAGATAGATGTCCAGCATGTGATACACCTGACCGTCATCGCCAGCATAATTGATGTCCGTGAACTTCTCAGAATACTCAGCCTTAGCCTGAGAACTCTGGTCTCCACCAAAGCCGCCGAAGCCGCCGCCAAAGCCGCCGCCGGGGAAGCCGCCACCAGGAAAACCACCACCAGGCTGAGCCATCATGGCAGTTGCACTCATTAGTGTAGCACCAAGTGCCAATGTTTTCAAATAACTCTTCATAAGTCTTGTTTTTAGATTAGAGTGATTAATAATTGATAAAAGATTTACAATTGAATAGATACATGAAACTTGGAAAAGTTTAATTCCATAAGCAAAAACTTTGCTGAGGATCAACAAATAACCCAAAAGGTCCTTTTTGACAAAATGTCAGTCATGCGGGTGGCTGGCATTTTTTTTGCTCTTCGATTACGAAGACAAATTCTAAAAGAAACAAGATAATGGCACAACAAGGTAACATCGGGGTTACGACTGAGAACATCTTCCCCGTCATCAAAAAGTTTCTCTATAGCGATCATGACATTTTCATCCGCGAGATTGTGAGCAATGCAGTGGATGCAACCCAAAAGCTGAAGACGTTGGCTTCGAAGGGTGAACTGAAAGAGGAGGCAGGCGACCTGACAGTGCACGTGAGCATCAACAAAGATGCCGGCACGCTGACGGTGAGTGACCGAGGTATCGGCATGACTGAGGAGGAAATTGACAAGTACATCAACCAGATTGCCTTCTCAGGCGCCAACGACTTCCTGGACAAGTATAAGGAGGATGCGAACGCCATCATCGGCCATTTCGGACTGGGCTTCTACTCGGCCTTCATGGTGAGCAAGAAGGTGGAAATCATCACGAAGAGCTGGCAGGAGGGTTCGAAGGCTGTGAAGTGGTCATGCGACGGCAGTCCAGAGTTCACCATCGAGGATACGGAGAAGGCAGACCGCGGTACGGACATCGTGATGTACATCGACGACGACTGCAAGGACTTCCTCGAGAAGTACAAGATTAGTGAGCTGCTGAACAAGTACTGCAAGTTCCTGCCTGTGCCCGTGGCTTTCGGCAAGAAGACGAAGTGGGACGACAAGGAGAAGAAGAGCGTGGAAACGGATGAGGATGATGTCATCAACGACACCACCCCACTCTGGACCCGCAAGCCCAGCGAACTGAAGGACGAGGACTACAAGGAGTTCTACAAGAAGCTCTACCCAATGAGCGACGAACCGCTGTTCTGGATCCACTTGAATGTGGACTACCCCTTCAACTTGACGGGTATCCTCTACTTCCCGAAGGTGAAGACGAACCTCGACATCCAGAAGAACAAGATCAACCTGTACTGCAATCAGGTGTTCGTGACTGACAATGTGGAGGGCATCGTGCCTGACTTTATGACACTCCTGCATGGTGTGATTGACTCGCCAGACATTCCATTGAACGTGAGCCGCAGCTATTTGCAGAGCGACTCGAACGTGAAGAAGATCTCAACCTATATCTCGAAGAAGGTGAGCGACAGACTGTCATCCATCTTCAAGAGCGACAGAAAGCAGTTCGAGGAAAAGTGGGACGACATCAAGATCTTCATCAACTACGGCATGCTCAGCGAGAGCGACTTCTACGACAAGGCAAAGGCTTTCGCCCTGCTGAAGGATACGGAGGGCAAGATGTACACCTTCGAGGAGTACCAGACCCTCATCAAGGGCGAGCAGACCGACAAGGACGGCAACCTCATCTACCTCTACGCCAACAACAAGGACGACCAGTACAGCTACATCGACGCTGCCAACGCGAAGGGCTACAATGTGCTGCTGATGGACGGACAGCTCGACCCAGCCATGTGCAATCTCTTTGAGGAGAAGTTCGAAAAGAGCAGATTCACCCGCGTGGATTCTGATGTGGTCGATAAACTCATCGTGAAGACAGACGAGAAGAAGGAAGAACTGCCAGAGGATGACAAAAAGGCACTCACGGAGACGTTCAAGAACGCGCTGCCAAAGCTGGACAAGATTGAATTCAACGTGGAGCCACAGGCTCTTGGCGAGACTGCTGCACCAGTAGTGATGACCCAAAGCGAGTACATGCGTCGCATGAAGGACATGTCACGTCTGCAGCCTGGTATGGCATTCTATGGCGATATGCCAACGATGCTCAACCTCGTGCTCAACACAGACCATCCGCTCATCAAGGCAAACATCAAGGATGCAAAAGCTGAAGTGGTGAGCCAACTCATTGACTTGGCACTGTTACAGAACGGACTGCTGAGAGGCGAGGCTCTGAACAAGTTTGTGAAGAGAAGCATCGAACTGATCTAACCAGCCAGCCATACGCAAAGAAGCGGCTGTCAGCTATTCACGGAAATCAAACGTGCATTCAAAAGAGGGCTCTTAGCAAATGCTAAAAGCCCTCTTACATTATTTATATATATGTCCGTATATTATTTCTTCTTCTCTTCCTTCTTGGGAGCATCCTTGCTGTAACGCTTGTTGAGCGCTTTCACCACCTCGTCAGTCACATCATACGCCTCATTGGCATAAAGGACATTGTCGATGCCCGAAGACTTGCAGAGGATGAAGTCGTAACCCTTCTCCTTGGCGTAAGACTTGGTGAAGTTCTGAATGGTGTCAGTCAGCGCCTGGAACTCTTTCTGGTATTCCTCCTGAAGCGAGTTGCTCAGACGTGCCTCGAGGTCTTGCAAATCCTGCTGCAACTTCTGCAGACGAGCCTGTTCAGCCTCAAACTGCTGCTGCGTGAACTGGTTGCTCTGGTACTTGCGGTTGAAATCCTGCAACTGCGCTGTGAAATTCTTTCCCTTTGCATTGATGGTGGATTCAGCATTCGCACGCTTCTTCGTGAACTCTTCCTCCAGATCCTTGCACTTTTGATACTGAGAAGTGAGGGTGTCAATCAGCACATAGGCAATCTTGTAGTTGGGTGCATCTTTTGACGTAGCCTTCGCTGGAGTTTTCTCTGCGGCATCTTCATTGTTGGCATTGTTACAAGAAATGATGGTTGCAACGACAGCACCCATCAGAAGTCCCTGAAGGACAAGTGTAGTAATTTTCTTCATATTCTTTGTTTAGTAGTTATTTCTCACTCTTTGACTGCATAAGGTGATTTGTGTCGCATGGCGAAGTCCTGACTCTGCACGCAAGTGATGCCCCTGTCACGCATTGCCTTCGATTGACCCACATGTGTCTTCACAAAACGACCATTCTTCTTGAATATCACACGGACACTCAAGAAAAGCATGGCTATGCCTATTAAAATAACACAAATGATGAATAAAGTGATGAACGTTTTGAGCATTATTTGTATCTTTGCATTCGAAAAGTGATACAAAGATAGGTGTTATAACGTTTGCCGACACACGTCTGGCTCGTTTTTTAACCTTATTTATGATAAAAAGCCATGTTTCATGAATAAAACTCATTCTACAATGACTTTTCCCGTTCATATCAGCGTGGAAAACAAGCGTGACGACACAAGTGCCATCGAGCTGCTGAGACGTTTCGTGGAAGAAGCCAACAAAAAGTTCGATTTAACCATCGTGGAAACACTATCGGGCAATGCACAAAAGGCAGAGGCGGTGATTGCTGTACCATTTGCCGACAGAGAGAACATTCGTGTGGACTTCAACATCTTTGCCAGCGATGTGGAAGACGAACACGGAACTGGACTCTATTTCCACATGGAGAGTGCTTTCTGAGGGAGAAAAACAAAAAGTGAAAACCAAAAATGAAAAAAACTCCCCACTCCTATCTCCTAACTCCTAACTTTTTACTACCTTTGCACAAAATATAACCTACCAACGTTCTAAACAGTTAGAAAAAACATGAGTGAAGTAAGACCTTTCAAGGTATTTTCAGGTACAAAAACAAGGTACTTGGCAGAGCGCATCTGCCAGAGTTTGGGTTGTCCTCTTGGCAATATGGTGATTTCACACTTTGCCGATGGAGAATTTGCAGTGTCGTTCGAGGAGTCCATTCGTGGCCATGATGTGTTCCTTGTACAATCGACCTTCCCTAACAGCGACAATCTGATGGAGTTGCTGCTGATGATTGATGCCGCCAAGCGTGCCAGCGCCCGTAGCATCGTGGCTGTCATTCCATATTTCGGATGGGCTCGTCAGGATCGCAAGGACAAACCTCGTGTCAGCATCGGTGCCAAACTTGTAGCAGACTTGCTCAGCGTGGCAGGCATCGACCGTCTCATCACGATGGACTTGCATGCCGACCAGATTCAGGGTTTTTTTGACGTACCTGTTGACCACTTGTATGGCTCACTCGTGGAAGTTCCCTACGTGGAGAATCTACATCTGTCCGACCTTGTCATCGCTACACCAGATGTGGGTGGTGCTAAGCGTGCACGTCTGTTTGCCAAGAAGTTGAATGCTCCATTGGTACTCTGCAACAAAGTACGTTTGCAGGCAAACGTGGTGGATTCCATCCAGATTATTGGTGATGTGAAAGGTAAGGACGTTGTGATTGTTGATGACATGGTGGACACCGCTGGTACAATTACACGTGCTGCTGATGAGATGATGAAAGCTGGTGCCAAGAGTGTGCGCGCTGTGGCAAGCCACTGCGTGATGAGCGACCCAGCCAGTGACCGCGTACAACAGTCTGCATTGGAAGAAATCGTATTCACAGACTCCATTCCATACGCACAGAAGTGTCCGAAGGTGGTGCAGCTCTCCATTGCTGACATGTTTGCCCGCGCCATCCGTGCCGTGTCGGAGCAGAAGAGCGTCAGCGAAGAGTTCAGTTTCTGATGAAGTTCGCTATTCTTGCTGCAGGAGAAGGGTCACGACTGGCGCAGGAAGGCGTGGAACTGCCCAAGCCGATGGTCAAGGTGAACGGTGAGGCAATGATTGACCGACTTATTCGCGTCTTTAACGATTGTGATGCGGAGAATATCTACATCATCACCAACAACCTGACGGAACTGACGCAAGGGCATCTTCGTCAACTGCAAGAGAAAGACAAGAAGATTCATCTGATTGTCAAGACCACACCCTCGTCCATGCACAGTTTCTACGAACTCAGGCAGGTGATGGGAAATGGGAAATTCTGTCTCACGACAGTGGACACCATCTTTCGAGAGGACGAATTCAGACAATACATCCAGACGTGGGAGAATGCTGATGAAGATGGCTTGATGGCGGTGACAGATTACATTGATGACGAGAAGCCACTGTACATCGCAACAGACGAGCAACTCAACATCACCGCCTTTCTGGACAAAGAGCCTCAACGCTACATCTCAGGAGGCATCTATGGATTGAGTGACACGAGTTTCCCCGTCATTGACAAATGCATCGAAGAGGGACAATCAAGGATGCGGAACTTCCAAAGGCAACTGGTGAAGGACGGACTCCATTTGAAAGCCTACCCTTTCAGCAAGATTCTTGACGTTGACCATGCCAGCGACATCGAAAAAGCCGAAGATTTCCTCAATGAGAAGGAATAAGAATATATACTAATTACTAATAATAAAATCAACCCTTATGCGAAACTACTTTTTATTAACCACAACGCTATGCACATTGTTTGCAATGCCTCTCTTTGCAAACAACAGCGGCATGCAGGATTCAACAGAAAATCCAGACAAGATGGTGGCTTACCTGTTCACCTACTTCAACAGCAATGCTCCTGAGGATGAACAGATTTGCTATGCCATTAGTGACGATGGCTACAACTTCACACCATTGAATAACGGCGAGCCTGTCATCTCTTCAGACACCATCGCTTTCACCCAATGCGTGCGTGACCCACACATCTTGCGTGGAGAAGACGGCAAAACCTTCTACATGGTGGTGACAGACATGAAGTCAAGCCTCGGATGGTCAAGCAACCGTGGTATGGTGCTGCTGAAATCAACAGACCTCATTCATTGGCAGCACTCCGTCATCAACTTCCCCACCCGTTACACGAAAGAATGGAAAAATGTCATTCGCGTGTGGGCTCCTGAGACCATCTACGACAGACAAGCCGGGAAGTACATGGTGTTCTATTCATTGCGCACCAGCGATGAAGGCTCGTTTGACAAAATCTACTATCAGTATGCCAACGAAGACTTCACAGACCTCGAAGGTGAACCCAAATGGCTTTTCGATGCTGGCAATGCTACGATTGATGGCGACATCGTCTATAACGAAGCAGATCAGCTCTATCACCTCTTCTATAAGCAAGAATCAGGAAGAGGTATTTATCAGGCAGTGGCCAAGAATTTGACAGACAGATGGCAGAAGCTTGATGGTCATGTCGAGCAAACAAAGGAAGCCGTAGAAGGCGTAGGTGTATGCAAGAGCCTTGATGGAAAATCCTGGATCATCATGTACGACTGCTATGCGAACGGACACTACCAGTTCTGTAAGTCATACGATCTCAAGACCTTTGAATTTGTTCAAAATACAGAAACGAAAGGAAAGTTCACGCCACGTCATGGCACCATCATTCCTATCACACAGGCGGAAAAGGATCGTCTTCTGAAAGAATTTGGAAATTTTAATCAGCCCATCCTGACAGGTTTCCATGCTGACCCTGAGATCATGTACTCCAACAAGACCAAGAAGTACTACATCTACAGCACTACAGACGGAACACCAGGATGGGGAGGTCATGACTTCAGCGTCTTCTCTTCCGATGACCTCGTCAGTTGGAAAGACGAAGGGAAAATGCTTGATGTGAAAGGTGACCAAGTGAAATGGGCAACAGGCAACGCATGGGCACCCTGTATCATTGAACGTAAGCAAAAGGATGGCTCATACAAGTACTACTTCTATTTCTCTGCACACAATCCCCAAGGTAATCGTAAAGAGATTGGTGTAGCGGTGAGCGATAATCCTACAGGTCCTTTCGTGGCGACAGAATCACCTATCGTAACGGATAATGACCGTCCAAAGGAAGCGCGTGGTGGACAAGCCATTGATGTCGATGTCTTCCAAGATCCCAAATCTGGCAAGTATTACCTTTATTGGGGTAATGGGTTTATGGCAGGTGCAGAACTCAACGATGACATGCTGTCCATCAAGAAGGAAACCGTCAAGCACATGACTCCACAGGGAGGTAATCTGCAAACATGGGCTTATCGTGAAGCTCCTTATGTGTTCTATCGCAAGGGAACTTATTATTTCCTTTGGTCGGTGGATGATACAGGTTCTCCTAATTATCATGTGTGCTATGGTACCAGCAAGACTCCATTAGGCGACATTCAGATTGACGAGCAGAACTACCGTGTTATTGAGCAAGTGCCTGAAGAGAAAATCTACGGCACAGCCCACAACTCCATCCTGCAGATTCCAGGCAAGGACGAGTGGTACATCTGCTACCATCGCATCAATAAGAACTTTGTGAAAAGAGAGCCAGGCATTCATCGTGAGGTGTGCATCGACAAAATGACCTTCGACAAGAATGGCAAGATCATCCCTGTCAAACCCACACTTAATGGTCCTGCTCCACTAAAGAAATAAGTCTATGGTTTTCCCAGCAGAATGGCATCAGCAAGCATTTGTGCAACTCACGTGGCCACATGAGGACACGGATTGGGCACCAGTGTTGGCTGATGCCATTTCGTGCTTTTGCGACATTGCTCGTGAAGTGACCAAACGGGAACCGCTCTTGATTGTGGCCAAAGAGCCTAATGAAGCAAAAGAGGCATTGACACGACGAGGCATTTCTCTTGATAATGTCACTTTCGTCCAATGCTCTACCAATGACACATGGGCACGCGACCATGCTTTTATCACTTGCATTGATACAAAGCAACAGAAAATATTCCTTCAAGATTTCCAATTCAATGGATGGGGATTGAAATTTGCAGCTAATGAAGACAACCAAATCAATCGACGGATTCTTTCCAAAATCACTTCTCTTTACAGAGATGCTTCCATAGAATACTTGAATCATCTTGACTTTGTCTTTGAAGGTGGTAGCATAGAAAGTGATGGAGAAGGCACGCTGATGGTTACTTCAAGTTGTCTTTTGTCTGAAAATCGTAATAATACACTGTCTCAGCATGATATTAGTGATAAGTTAAAGTTATTCTTTAATGCCAAACGTGTCATTTGGATTCACCATTCATGGCTTGCTGGTGACGATACAGATGGGCACATTGACACTGTTGCACGCTTCTGCTCACCCACATCCATCGCTTATGTAAAATGCGATGATCCTAATGATGAGCACTTCGAAGAAATGCAAGCAATGGAACAAGAGCTTCAAGCTCTCAAAACAGCAGACAACCAACCCTACAAGCTCTTTCCCATTCCACTTCCCAACCCTTGTTTTGACGATGATGGTAATCGTCTTCCTGCCACTTACGCCAATTTTCTCATTGTCAACGGTGCCGTCCTTGTCCCCACATATAATCAAACAAATAAGGATAAAGAAGCCATCGCCATGCTTGGTCTCGCTTTTCCTGAACGAGAAATCATTCCTATTGATTGTCGTACCCTCATCCTTCAGCACGGTTCATTGCATTGTTCCACTATGCAATACCCACAAATCAGCTAACAAGGAAGCCGTAACAGACATTCTGAAACAAGAATTTTTCTTTTTCCTGTTTGTATGTGAAAAATAATTACTACATTTGCAAGCGAATTACATGCTCGGGGTGCTGATACTGAATAAGTAAAGGCTGAGATTACACCCATTGAACCTGATACGGATAATGCCGACACAGGGATATACAGCGGATTTAGTTTAATCTCAAAAGAACAAACAACCTCGAGTAGTTAACGTAAGAGTCAACTATTTGAGGTTGTTTATTTTTAAATAATTACAATTACACATGGACATCAACATCAACAACAAAAAAACAAGCGTCACCTCCACCAATCTGCAAGAATTGGCTCAGGAAATGAATCTGCCCGAAAAGGGGGTGGCTATTGCCATCAGCAATCAGATGATTCCACGCACAGAATGGGCAAACACCCCTATCGCTGAAGGTGCCGACGTCGTGATCATCAAAGCCGCTTGCGGAGGATAAACCATGCTGCAATTCATCTCGCACTACACGGAGCAATACTCCTATCTCGACTCCATCCGCTTGGCACTTGAGGGCGGATGCCGTTGGATTCAGCTGCGCATGAAGGACGCGTCTGATGAAGAAGTGCGTCCCATCGCCCTTGAAGCGCTGCACTTATGCAGGAATGTGGGTGCCACCTTCATCATCGATGACCGTGTGGAACTGGTCAAGGAACTGGGTGCTGACGGTGTGCATTTGGGAAAAAATGATATGCCCATCAGCAAGGCAAGACAGATGCTGGGGAGTTCCTTCATCATCGGCGGAACAGCTAACACCTTTGAAGATGTGAAAGCTCACCATGAAGCTTCAGCCAACTATATCGGCTGCGGCCCCTTCCGCTTCACGAGCACGAAGAAAAACCTTTCCCCTGTGTTGGGGCTTGATGGTTATCGCCACATAGTGAAGCAAATGAAGGATGCCAACATCCAACTGCCCATTGTTGCCATTGGAGGCATCACAGCAGAAGACATCCCGGCCATCATGCAGACGGGAGTCACGGGAATCGCCCTCAGCGGCACCATCCTCCATGCCGAGAACCCGATTGAAGAAATGAAGAAAATCATCAATATCACAAAACCATGAGTAAATTAGTTATTGCGGGACGAGAATTCAACTCCCGCCTTTTCCTAGGAACAGGAAAATTCAACAACAACGACTTGATGGCACGCGCCATTGAAGCTTCGCAGACAGAAATGGTCACAGTGGCCATGAAACGTATCGAACTGGAAGATAAGCAGGATGACCTGCTCACCCATATCACACAGAACAAGAACATCCAACTGCTGCCCAACACCTCTGGTGTGCGCAATGCAGAAGAAGCTGTGTTTGCCGCCCAGATGGCGCGTGAGGCTTTTGGCACAAACTGGCTAAAACTGGAGATACACCCCGACCCACGCTATCTACTGCCCGACTCTATCGAAACGCTGAAAGCAACGGAGCAATTGGTCAAACTGGGATTCGTTGTGCTTCCTTACTGCCAAGCAGATCCCACGCTCTGCAAACATCTGGAAGAAGCAGGCGCCGCCACTGTCATGCCTTTGGCAGCACCCATCGGCACGAACAAGGGACTGCGCATGAAGGATTTCCTGCAAATTATCATTGAACAAGCCACCGTGCCTGTTGTGGTGGATGCCGGCATCGGTGCTCCCAGCCATGCAGCTGAAGCAATGGAGATGGGTGCCGACTGCTGTTTGGTCAACACCGCTATCGCCGTAGCAGGTGACCCTGTAGCTATGGCAGATGCCTTCCGTCAAGCAGTCATCGCAGGCCGTCAGGCATACGAGGCAGGTCTTGGTGCCATTGCCGATTGTGCCGAAGCATCCAGTCCTTTAACCGCATTCTTAAACTAAAAAATATGCCACAAGACAATAAAGCCTACGCTAAGCGCGAAAAAGCCTACATGCAGGGAAAACTCTTCCCTCACATTCAAGTGGGCATGACGAAAGTCAACCTGACTCCCACCGTGACCAAGGACGAACGAGGTATTCCACACACTGAGCCTAATGCGCCTGTCTATATCTACGACACCAGCGGTCCTTTCTCCGACCCCAACATCGAGGTTGATCTCAAAAAAGGGTTGCCCCGCATGCGTGAGTCATGGATTTTGGAACGTAACGATACAGAGCAGTTGCAAGAAATCACGTCAGAATATGGAAAACAACGTCTGGCAGACCATTCGCTGGATCAGTTGCGCTTTGAGCATATCCAATTGCCACGACGCGCCATGAAGGGGAAAGCCATCACGCAGATGGCGTATGCCAAAGCTGGCATCATCACTCCTGAAATGGAATATGTAGCCATTCGCGAAAACATGAACTGCGAGGAACTGGGCATCAAGAGCCACATCACCCCAGAGTTTGTGCGCGATGAGATTGCACGAGGACGTGCTGTGCTGCCAGCCAACATCAACCATCCAGAAAGTGAGCCGATGATTATTGGCCGCAACTTCGCCGTAAAAATCAACACGAACATTGGCAATTCCGCCACCACATCCTCCATTGAGGAAGAAGTGGACAAGGCGGTATGGTCCTGCAAATGGGGAGGTGACACGCTGATGGACCTTTCGACAGGTGCCAACATTCACGAGACACGCGAGTGGATTATCCGCAACTGCCCCGTTCCCGTGGGCACTGTACCTATCTATCAGGCATTGGAAAAAGTGAATGGTCGTGTAGAAGACCTCACATGGGAAATCTACAAAGACACGCTGATTGAGCAATGTGAGCAAGGAGTTGACTACTTCACCATCCATGCCGGCATCCGCAGACAAAACGTACACTTGGCCGACAGCCGCCTTTGTGGCATCGTCAGCCGAGGAGGCAGTATCATGAGCAAATGGTGCCTGATTCACGACAAGGAGAGTTTCCTCTACGAACATTTCGACGACATTTGCGACATTGTGGCACAGTATGATGTAGCGTTATCTTTAGGCGATGGTCTTCGTCCTGGCTGCACGGCTGATGCAAACGATGCTGCTCAATTTGCTGAACTGGACACGATGGGCGAACTCGTCACCCGTGCATGGGACAAGAATGTGCAGGCATTCATCGAAGGTCCAGGTCATGTGCCCATGCACAAAATCAAGGAGAACATGGAACGCCAGCTCGACCATTGCCACGAAGCCCCTTTCTACACTTTAGGTCCCATTGTGACAGACATCGCTCCTGGCTACGACCACATCACCAGTGCCATTGGAGGTGCACAGATTGCATGGTTGGGTACAGCCATGCTCTGCTACGTCACCCCAAAAGAGCATTTGGCACTCCCCAATAGAGAAGACGTGCGTGTAGGCGTGGTCACCTACAAAATTGCCGCCCATGCCGCCGATTTAGCAAAAGGACATCCTGGCGCAACCATCCGCGACAACGCCCTCTCCAAGGCACGTTTCGACTTTCGATGGCGCGATCAATTCCACCTTTCACTTGACCCAGAACGCTCGCTTCAATACTTTGAAGAGGCTGGACACACAGATGGAGAATACTGCACCATGTGCGGTCCTAACTTCTGTGCAGCCAAACTGACACACGACCTTCGCAAACTGAAGTAACAATGGAACTGACCTCTACACAGAAACAGCGATACAATCGCCATCTCATCTTGGACGGATTTGGCAAGGAAGGGCAACAGCGACTTTTGCAATCGAAGGTGCTCATTGTGGGTGCAGGAGGATTAGGTTCGCCCGTTTCCCTGTATCTTGCGGCTGCAGGAGTAGGTACCCTCGGAATAGCGGATGGTGACCAAGTGAGTTTGACGAATCTTCAGCGACAAGTCATCCACACCACCCCCGATGTAGGAAGACCCAAGGTGGATTCTGCTGAAGAGAAATTGAAAGCCATCAACCCCGACATCAACATTGTCAAGCACGAGATATATCTCAGCGAGGACAATGCACTGGAGCTGATTCGTCCTTATGATTTCGTGATAGATGGCACAGACAACTTCGCCACCAAATATCTGGTCAACGATGCCTGTTTGATGCTCCAAAAATCCTTCTGCATGGGTGGCATCAGCAAATATGCTGGGCAGGTGATGACACACAGTCCTGGCACCGCTTGCTACCGCTGTCTGTTTCCTGAACCGCCTGCAATTTCCGAGGTGGAGACGTGTGCCATGGTAGGTGTGCTGGGCAGCATTGCCGGCATGCTTGGAACAGTGCAAGCCACAGAAGCCATCAAGTGCTTGGCAGGTGTGGGTGAACCGCTTTTCAACGCCTTGCTCACTTTCGATGCCCTCACTATGAACTGGCAAAGATTTGAATTTCCCAAGAACGAAGGATGCGCCCTTTGTGGCAATCATCCGACTATCACAAGGCTGAAAGAGTACGCTTTTCAGCCATGTAGTAAAAAGAAATAGAGATTATGTTTTCAGAAGAATTAAAGAAACTCAGTTGGGAAGAGACAACCGAACGGATTGCCTCCATGACTGACACTGACGTGCGACGCGCTTTGGCAAAGGAACACTGCGACGTGAATGACTTCATGGCCATGCTGTCACCTGCAGCGGAGCCTTATCTCGAAACGATGGCACGATTGTCGCGCAAATACACAGAGGAGCGATTCGGTAAAACGATGTCGATGTTCATTCCACTCTACATCACCAACTCCTGCTCCAATTCCTGCGTCTATTGCGGTTTTCACAGAGAAAATCCGATGGCGCGCACCATTCTCACCCCTGAACAGATTGAAGACGAGTACAAAGCCATCAAGCAGTTGGCGCCCTTCGAGAACATCCTGCTCGTGACGGGAGAAAACCCTGCCAAAGCAGGTGTGCCTTATCTCGCCAAGGCTATCGACATCGCCAAGAAGTACTTCTCCAACATCAAGATTGAGGTGATGCCGCTCTCTGCCGAAGACTACAAAGAACTGACCCACCACGGTCTGAACGGTGTCATCTGCTTTCAAGAGACCTACAACCGCGACCACTACAACCTGTACCATCCTCACGGCATGAAAAGCAAGTTCGAATGGCGTTGCGACGGCTTTGACCGCATGGGACAAGCGGGGGTTCACTCCATCGGCATGGGAGTCCTCATCGGCTTGGAAAAAGAATGGCGCACAGACGTGACCATGATGGCGCACCATCTGCGCTACCTGCAGAAGCACTACTGGAAGACCAAATACTCGGTGAATTTTCCACGAATGCGGCCTGCACAAAACGAGGGGTTCCATCCCAACTGCTACATGACTGACCGCGAACTGGCACAAGCCACTTTTGCCATGCGCATCTTCGACCACGATGTCGATATCTCCTACTCCACACGTGAACCGGCTTTCATCCGCGACCACATGTGTACGCTTGGAGTCACCACCATGTCGGCAGAGAGCAAGGTGAATCCTGGTGGCTACCACACCTATCCACAGGCGCTGGAACAGTTCACTGTCAGCGACGAACGCACCGCGAAGGTCATCAACCAACGCCTCAAGGAATTAGGGCGCGAACCCGTCTGGAAGGATTGGGATGCTTCCTTCGATTTATTCGGACACACGGCATGACCATCGTCATCACACTACCCCATTTCTTCGACGGAGAGGCAGAACGGATTGCTCAGCTGCTCCGCCGAGGAGATATTGACCTCATTCATCTGCGCAAACCTCAAGCCAACCGCGATGAACTGGAGGCACTCATCCGCGCCATCCCTGAAGAGCTGCACCAACGGTTGGTTCTACACGACCACCATACCCTTGCCCTTTCCTATCAACTGAGAGGCATCCACCTGAACAGCCGCAACCCTGTTCCTCCCGACGGATGGAAAGGACAACTCAGCATCTCGTGCCATTCCATCGAGGAACTGGCAGAAAAGAAACGCCAGCCCTTCACCTATCTCAGCCTTAGCCCCATCTTCGACAGCATTTCCAAACAAGGCTACTACTCCGCTTTCACAGCCGAAGACATTGCAAAGGCATACGAAGAAGGTATCATCGACCATCGGGTGATGGCACTCGGAGGCATCACATTCGACAAACTTCAACTCGTCAAACAAATGGGCTTCGGAGGAGCCATGATACTCGGCAACGCATGGAAATAGTATTAAGCATAGCAGGCAGCGACCCCTCAGCAGGCGCAGGCATTCAACAAGACCTGAAGACCATCACGGCGATGGGTTGCTATGGCGCAACAGTCATCACGGCACTCAACTCTATCAACGACACACAGATACGCTAAAAAGTACCACAAACACCTAAAAATAAACCTTTTTGAGAACGAAAGTAAACTTTGAGAAAATATTTTCAAAGAAAACCCAATTTTTGCAAAGTCAAGTTTGCATTTTAGGGAAAAATGTCGTACTTTTGCACGAAAATTCATCACAAAGGGATTTTTTGCCCTTGTGATATTCGCGAATGATTTTCTAATAAAACAAAAAATTTATGGAATCTTTTTTCCGTACACATGCTTATTTGGTAGAGCATCTGAAAGCTCCCGTGCGTCGTGACCTGATGGACGAGATCAATTGGAAAGACCGTATGATTGGTATCAAAGGTGCTCGTGGCGTGGGTAAAACCACTTTCTTGCTGCAATATGCCAAAGAGCATTTTTCACCGTACGACCATTCGTGTCTGTACATCAATACTAACAACTTTTACGTCCAAAACATCGGCATCGCAGAGTTCGCCGGTGAGTTTTATCATTCTGGGGGCAAGGTGTTGCTCATTGACCAAGTGTTTAAGCAGCCCGAATGGAGCACGCAACTCCGTGAGTGCTACGACCGCTACCCTGGTCTGAAAATCGTGTTCACAGGTTCTCCTGTGATGCGTCTGAAAGAAGAGAATCCTGAGTTGAATGGCATTGTGAAATCTTACAACTTGCGCGGCTTCTCTTTCCGTGAATTCCTCAACCTCAACGCTGGTTTGCAGTTACGACCGTATTCTCTTCAGGAAATCATTTCTCATCATAAGCAGATTGCTACAGACATCCTCTCAAAGGTCAATCCTCGCGAATATTTCCAGGCATATCTTCATCATGGCTTTTATCCGTTCTTCCTCGACAAGGTCAACTATAGCGAGAACCTGTTGAAGAACATGAACATGATGATTGAGGTTGATATCTTGCTCGTTAAGCAGATCGAGCTCAAATATCTGGCAAAAATCAAGCAACTTTTCTATATGCTCACCACAAGCGGCAGCAGCGTTCCCAATGTCAGTCAGCTGGCACAGGAACTGGGCATGAGCCGCGCAACCGTGATGCACTACATCAAATATCTGGAAGAGGCTCGTCTGGTCAACATGATTTATGCTAAGGGCGATGAGTTCCCCAAGAAGCCAGCCCGTGTGCTGCTCCACAACTCCAACCTGATGTACAGTTTCTATCCTCGTTGTTTCGACGAGCACGATGTGCTGGAGACTTTCTTCTGCAATGCGCTCTGGAAAGACCATCAGGTGAACAAGCATGGCAACCTCTGCTCCTTCCTCGTGGATGAAAAGGTGGAGTTCAAGATTGCCGAGCACAGCACGAAGCTGAAGAGCAAGGCCAAGGCGCTCTACGCTGTCAACCAATGCGACATTGGCGACGGCAACCAGATTCCGCTCTGGCTTTTCGGATTCCTCTATTGACAATCTGGCTTTCGGCTTCCTCTATTCATCGTTTTACAAATAGATTCATAAAGACAATAAAGAGTGCCGTATATCATCTACGGCACTTCCAATGAATTGTAATATACTTAATATAATTATTTATTATGGGTAAAGAAAAGAAATTTATTACTTGTGATGGTAACACCGCTGCGGCTCATGTAGCTTACATGTTCTCTGAAGTGGCTGCCATCTACCCCATCACTCCATCGTCTCCAATGGCTGAGCACGTGGATGAGTGGGCTGTAGCAGGTCGCAAGAATCTCTTCGGCGACACAGTTCTCGTACAGGAAATGCAGTCAGAGGCTGGTGCAGCTGGTGCTGTTCACGGTTCTCTCCAGGCAGGTGCGCTCACTACCACCTTCACTGCTTCTCAGGGTCTTCTCCTGATGATTCCTAACATGTACAAGATTGCCGGCGAGTTGCTTCCATCTGTATTCCACGTGTCTGCACGTACTGTTGCCAGCCACTCACTCTGTATCTTCGGTGACCACGGCGACGTGATGGCTTGCCGTCAGACTGGTTTCGCTATGCTTTGCGAAGGTTCTGTACAGGAAGTGATGGACCTCTCTGCTGTTGCTCACTTGGCAGCATTGGAGACTCGCGTTCCATTCATCAACTTCTTCGACGGTTTCCGCACTTCTCACGAGTACCACAAGATCGAGGAGATGGACATGGAAGACATCCGTCCACTCGTTCCAATGGACAAGGTGGCTGAGTTCCGTTCTCGCGCCCTCTCTCCAGAGCATCCTGAGGCTAAGGGTATGGCTGAGAACCCTGAGACATTCTTCGCACACCGCGAGTCTTGCAACCCATTCTACGAGGAGGTTCCTGCCGCTGTTGAGAAGTACATGGCTGCCATCTCTAAGATCACAGGTCGTGAGTACAAGCCATTCACATATTACGGAGCCAAGGACGCTACCGACGTCATCATCCTCATGGGTTCTGCCACTGAGGCTGCTCGCGAGGCTATCGACTACGCTAACGCCAACGGTAAGAAGTACGGTATGGTGTCTGTTCACCTCTATCGTCCATTCTCAGTGGAGCGTCTGCTCGCAGCTGTGCCAAAGAGCGTGAAACGCATCGCTGTGCTCGACCGCACAAAGGAGCCAGGTGCTAATGGCGAACCACTCTACCTCGACGTGAAGGATGCCTTCTACGGTCAGGAGAATGCTCCTCTCATCGTAGGTGGTCGTTACGGTCTCGGTTCTGCCGACGTGACTCCAACCATGATTCTCACCGTTTACAAGAACCTCGAACTCCCAGAGCCAAAGAACCACTTCACCGTGGGCGTTGTGGATGACGTGACTTTCCGTTCACTTCCTATCGAAGAGGAAATGGCACTCGGTGGCGAGGGCATCTTCGAGGCTAAGTTCTTCGGTCTTGGTGCCGACGGTACTGTAGGTGCCAACAAGAACTCCGTGAAGATCATCGGTGACAACACTAACAAGTACTGCCAGGCTTACTTCTCTTACGACTCTAAGAAGTCAGGTGGTTTCACTTGCTCACACCTCCGTTTCGGAGACACGCCAATCCGTTCCACATATCAGATTAAGACTCCTAACTTCGTGGCATGCCACGTACAGGCTTATCTCCGCATGTACGATGTGCTCCGTGGTCTGCGTCAGAACGGTCAGTTCCTCCTCAACACCATCTTCGAGGGTGAGGAACTCGTGAACTTCCTGCCAAACAACGTGAAGAAGTACTTCGCTGAGAAGAACATCACCGTTTACTATATCAACGCTACCAAGATTGCGCAGGAGATTGGTCTCGGCAACCGCACGAACACCATCCTCCAGTCTGCATTCTTCCGCATCACAGAGGTAATCCCTGTTGAACTTGCTGTTGAGCAGATGAAGAAGGCCATCGTGAAGTCTTACGGTAAGAAGGGTGAAGACGTTGTGAACATGAACTACGCAGCCGTTGACCGCGGTGGCGAGTACAAGAAGCTCGACGTTGATCCAGCATGGAAGAATCTCCCAGCTGATCCTGTTGAGGCTAACGACGATCCTGAATTCATCAACAAGCTCGTTCGTCCTATCAACGCACAGAACGGCGACCTCCTCCCAGTTTCTGCTTACAAGGGCTACGAAGACGGTATGTGGGAGCAGGGCACAGCTGCTTATGAGAAACGCGGTGTGTCTGCCTTCGTTCCAACTTGGGACTCTGAGAACTGTATCCAGTGTAACAAGTGTGCATTCGTTTGTCCTCACGCTGCCATCCGCCCATTCGTTATGGACGAGAAGGAAGCTGCTGGCATCGACGCTGCTAAGCTCGACATGCTGGCTCCAGCACAGCTCAAGGGCATGAAGTTCCGCATGCAGGTGAGCGTCATGGACTGTCTCGGTTGCGGCAACTGCGTGGATGTATGTCCAGGCAAGAAGGGCAACAAGGCCCTCAAGATGGTTCCTCTGCAGGGCGAGCTCGGCGAGGCAAAGAACTGGGACTACTGCGTGAAGAACGTGGCCAGCAAGCAAGACCTCATCGACTACAAGGCAAACCCACGCGTCAGCCAGTTCGCTACTCCACTCTTCGAGTTCAGCGGCGCATGCTCTGGTTGCGGTGAGACTCCATACGTAAAGCTCATCTCTCAGCTCTTCGGCGACCGTCAGATGGTGGCCAACGCTACGGGATGTTCTTCTATCTACTCAGGTTCTATCCCATCCACTCCATACACCAAGAACGCCAAGGGTCAGGGTCCTGCATGGTCTAACTCTTTGTTCGAGGACTTCTGCGAATACGGTCTCGGTATGGCCATCGCCAACAAGAAGATGCGTGCTCGCATCGTGGCAATGCTCAACGAACTTCTCGCCAAGGACGACACGCCAGCAGAGTTCAAGGCAGCAGCCGAAGAGTGGATTGCAGGCAAGGACAATGCCGACGCATCTAAAGCAGCAGCCGCTAAGCTCGCTCCAGCTATCGAGGCAGGTCGCAACGCTGGTTGCCCAATCTGCAAGGAGCTCTCTGAGCTTTCTCACTACCTCGTGAAGCGTTCACAGTGGATCATCGGTGGTGACGGTGCATCTTACGACATCGGCTACGGCGGTCTCGACCACGCACTGGCATCAGGCGAGGACATCAACATCTTCGTCATCGACACTGAGGTTTACTCCAACACCGGTGGTCAGTCTTCAAAGGCTACTCCAATCGGCGCCATCGCTCAGTTCGCTGCAGGTGGTAAGCGCATCACCAAGAAGGATCTCGGTCTCATGCAGTCAACTTACGGCTATGTATATGTGGCTCAGGTGGCAATGGGCGCCGACAATGCACAGTGCCTCAAGGCTCTCCGCGAGGCAGAGGCATATCCAGGTCCATCACTCGTCATCGCTTACGCTCCATGTATCAACCACGGCCTCAAGGCTAAGGGCGGCATGGGTAAGTCTCAGGCAGAAGAGGCAAAGGCCGTTGAGTGCGGTTACTGGCACCTCTGGCGTTTCGACCCACGTCTCGCCGAGGAAGGCAAGAACCCATTCCAGCTCGACTCCAAGGCTCCAAACTGGGACAACTTCCAGGCATTCCTCGACGGTGAGGTTCGTTACCTCTCTCTCAAGAAGGTATGTCCAAACGAGGCTCAAGAGCTCTTCGACGCAGCCAAGAAGGCAGCACAGCACCGCTATGCAACCTACGTTCGCATGAGCAAGATCGACTACTCAGCAGAGTAATGCGATATATCTAATGTATGTGTTGGGAGGTCCCCCCTCCCAACCATCCTCCCAACAAAAGGAGCACCCGACCCCCTCGGATGCTCCTTTTTTATCTTTTCCCCCTCCCTTCTCATTCTTTCATTTTCAAAAGAACTTCAATCCTTCAATTCTTCAATCCTTCAATCCTTCAATTCTTCCTCAACACATACACCTTTGCAGAATAACTACCCTCCGACGTAATCCCCGTCGCCACATCCCTCTCCCATTTCCGCAGCTCCAACGACGCCGCCGTCCGTGACAACCCCACCAACCGGTAATAATCACCCAGCCGCATCACCGTATGCTCCCGCAAAAATGCCTTCGCCTTCTCCAGCCGCTGCTCCTCCGTATACTTCGACCTCCGAATCCGCGACACCGCCCCCTTCTCCAACCGACACTTGCTATCCAACGTCCTCACCAGCCCCTTATCCACCCGGAAACTCACACCCGTCACATGCAGACTCTGCGCATTCCGCTTCCGTCCCTCACCATCCAGCACCTCCCGCTCCGCATCCTCGCGCAGCCCAATCTTCGGCATCAGCGTCCCCAACCCATCGATGTGCACACTATGCCCACTCGCCATCCTGTCCACCACCTCCTCGATGAGCGACAACACCACACCCTTAATCTCCGCCTCCGCAAACGTTGAGCTCCGGGCAATCCGCCGAGCCAGATCGCCCAGATCCACCGTCCCGTTCGACTTCAACCTATAACACACCTGCTTCACACCCGTCTGCCGCATGTCAGCCATTTCCTTTTTGATATACTTTGCCATAGTTCAAGATGATTTGTATAGTTGCTACTGATGCATTAAATCACTGACGCCGATGAATTTTCTCATTAACGCCGCTGCAAAGTTACAATCTCCCCAGCTAATTTCCAAATTATCCCTAAATAATTTTATATTCCAAGTCTTTGAATATATATTCCAAATCATAGAATATTTGTTCCAAACCTTGGAATATATATTCAAAGACTTGGAACGAAGAATTAGATTAGGTAAATGAAAGAATTATCCAAAGCAAAAGGAAAAAGTTTCCATAGATAAACAGAAAATTAACTAGCATAACCCCAAGCCTTGATGCCAACAACCCTCTGCCCTTTCCCCTCCTTTTTTATTTTTTCCTCTTTTTCTTTGTCTATTCCAATCCTTTTCCGTAATTTTGTCCCCGCATTCAGCAAAGAGTGCAAGACATATTGCTCAATAGTCTCACAATCACCACCACGAGAAAGAGCAAACATGTAATATTGGCGCTGCACCCACAGGGCGCAGATTTCCCATATTTACATGTGGCTTGTGGTGAGCCGTGAGACGTATGGCGAAAGTCTGCGCCTCTTTCGTGTAATTATAAAATGTGTATGATGAAGAATATAGGAAAAAATGTTTTGGGAATGCTGGTGACGATGGCATTCACTTCTTGCGCCAGCATCGTGACGGGTTCAAAAGCGACCGTGTTGCTTGAAGGGGAGTTGCCTGACACACTGACCATCCAAACCAATGTGACAACTTATGCTGACGTAGTGCTTCCTCAACAGGTGGAAGTGAAGCGAAAACGTTTGAAAGAGCCCATTCAGGTGTTGAAGGACAGTATGGAGGTGGCACAAGTTTATCCAGGAAGAAAGACCAATGATTACTTTTGGGGAAATCTGGCATTCGTAGATGTAGTAGGCATGGGAATAGATTGGGCTACGGGCAGCATCTATGAGCCTGCCCATGATGTGTGTGTGCTGAACAGGACACAATCGGGCATCATGGTACAATACCCTCCGAAAGTGAAGAAGCCTGCCAATTTTTATCGTCATGAGATTGGCGGTGGAATGGCTGTGGCCGCATACGAGAATAAAAGCCGATTCCACGAGATGGAAGATGTAGTTGAGCGACGGTTGGGATACAAATCCGAAAATCAAACCATGTATATGGGTGCGGCATCTGTGGGACTGCGCTATTATTATCACATGGATGAGCATTGGGCGGTCGGATTGCAGTTGGGGCGTGTGGGATACTATACTCATTACGCCAAGAATAGTGCTGACGGGAAAGAACAAGATGCTAACCTTCTGCTGCATTCACCCTACCTGATGGCAACGACCAAATATTATTGGAAACCAACGGGCGTTGTGTCGCTCTACTCAAAGGGCGGCATCGGAGTACAGCGTCGCCACCTCTATTTCCGTGCATACAAGAATCAGGCTGACAACCGCTTCTTCGATGAGAAGAAATGGCTTCCAGCCTTTCAGTTCTCTCCTATAGCTATCGAGGTGGGACGCCGCAACTTCCGTTTCTTTACCGAGCTGGGGTATGGAACGGAGGGCTTCCTCAGCCTTGGTATCACCTATCATTTCAAGAGAGTCCGCTGATGCTGTTTTTTAGAATGCTTCTGCCATCAAATCCTTTCGACCGATAAGACTGAAGATGGTGATGTCGTTGTCTTCGTTGAGGATTCGGAGAGTTCGGAGAATCTCGTTAAGCGTGGAACCGCTGGTTGTCACATCGTCGATGATGAGCACGTTCTGTTTCCGAATCGAGGCACAAAGTTCTTCATCTGCTTTGTCGGCAAATAATTCTTCCATCTTGTGAAGCGATGGTTGGGCAAAACGATAGATGTACCTCAGCATGTACTGATTGACTTTGCTGGATGATTCGGGCATCACCACAAGGTCGTAATTGTAGAGACTGATTTGTTTGTCGAGATCATCCACGGCTCCCTTGATGAAGTTCGTCAAATCGGGATGCTCTTGCAAAGCATCCGTGAAATTCAGGTACTTGATAAAGGCACTACGCACAGAAGTTTCCACCTGTTCCGTGAACTCATAACCATAGTAGAAACACTTGCCGAATGCTTCCACTTGATAACCGCCACCTGTCAGAGAGATGATATCCTCTTTGCCATCGTGCTGAAAATCAAACACGAATTTCTTTTCTTCTTGGTTATACGTAATGCCCATAATGTTTTGATTTTTCAGCGTGCAAAGATACGACAAAAAAACGCACCATACAAAACATGATGCGTTTTTCTTATATTATTATCCTTTTTGTTATTCTATTGCTATCCATTCGGGCGTCACCTCCACCGTATCGCCCAGCTTCAAGACGAATTCGTTGTAAGTGTCCTCGTCCACCTCCTTTTCATTGATGGAATAGCCCTCGTATTCCACTTCCTGTTCGCATTATCTGATGAACAAAAGTTCTCTATACTTGGGCAGGGGCCATGCCTCATCGTCCACGATAGTCTCGAGCTTGTCGACGTGGTAGCGGATGTCCTCAAGGAGGGGTGCCACGGTGTCGTGATAGGCAATGGCCTTCTCGCGCTCAGACTCGATGCGGTTAGCCACCTTGCGAGCCTCGACCATCTTCTCGACGTTCTCGACGATGAAGCTTTCGTGGTCGGAAATCAGTTCGATGAGGTGGAGGTTCTCCTTGGAAATCTTCTGGGTCTTGTCGGCTGGGAAGATGTCACGCACTTTGTGGACGTTGTCGATGAGCACGGACTGGTAGCGCGTCACCACGGGGATGATGTGGTTGAGACAGAGGTCACCGAAGATGCGCGACTCGATCTGTATCTTCTTCGTGTAGGTCTCCCACTTGATTTCGTTGCGGGCCTCCAGCTCGAAGCGGGTCATCACGTGGGTCTTCTCGAACATCTGGACGGAGCTTTCCTTCAGGTAGTTGTCGAAGACGATAGGCGCGGACGTCTCGCAGTCGAGACCACGCTTGGCTGCCTCCGCCTTCCATTCGTCGCTGTATCCATTACCGTTGAAGATGATGGGCTTAACGTGTTTGATGTCCTCACGCACCACCTTCAGGATGGCAGCCTCCTTCGCCTCGCCCTGAGCAATCAGCGCATCCACACGGGTCTTGAAATCCATAAGGGCTTCCGCCACAGCGGCATTGAGCATGAGCATGGCAGAGGCACAGTTGGCCTCGCTACCCACGGCTCGGAACTCGAAACGGTTGCCGGTGAAAGCAAACGGACTGGTGCGGTTGCGGTCGGTATTGTCGATGAGCAACTCAGGAATGGATGGGAGGTCGAGCTTGAACGCCTTCTTGCCAGCCACGGCGAGGTTGTCGTCATCCGCCTTCTCCACATGTTCCAACAAATCCGTGACGGTCTTGCCGAGGAAGGAGGAGATGATGGCAGGAGGAGCCTCGTTGGCACCCAGACGATGCGCGTTGGTGGCGCTCATGATGGAAGCCTTGAGAAGTCCGTTATGGTCATAGACCGCCTTCAACGTCTCGACAATGAAGGTGACGAAACGCAGGTTGTCCATCGCCGTCTTGCCTGGCGCATGGAGCAGTACGCCCGTATCTGTAGCCAATGACCAGTTCTCGTGCTTACCCGAACCGTTCACTCCCTTGAAAGGTTTCTCGTGCAGGAGGCAACGGAAGCCATGCTTGCGAGCCACACGCTTCATGATGGCCATCATCAGCATGTTATGATCGACGGCAAGGTTGGTCTCTTCGAAGATCGGCGCCAACTCGAACTGGTTAGGTGCCACCTCATTATGACGCGTCTTGCAAGGGATGCCCAGTTGCAAAGCCTGGATCTCGATGTCCTTCATGAACTCCTCCACACGAGCAGGGATAGAACCGAAGTAGTGGTCGTCCATCTGCTGATTCTTGGCAGAGTCATGTCCCATCAACGTACGCCCCGTCATCACAAGGTCGGGACGCGCAGCAAAGAGTGACTCATCCACGAGGAAATATTCCTGTTCCCATCCGAGATTGGAAATGACTTTCTTCACATCAGGATAGAAGTATTGTGCCACCGCCGTAGCCGCCTTATCGACAGCATGGAGCGCTTTCTTGAGTGGCACCTTATAGTCGAGGGCTTCACCTGTATAGGAAATGAAGATGGTCGGAATCAGCAGCGTATCGCCAATGATAAAGACTGGAGATGTAGGATCCCATGCCGAGTAGCCACGCGCCTCAAAAGTGGAGCGGATGCCACCAGAAGGGAACGAGCTGGCATCAGGCTCTTGCTGCACAAGGAGTTTGCCTTCAAACTCTTCCACCATACCGCCTTTGCCGTCGTGCTCCACAAAGCCGTCGTGCTTCTGAGCCGTACCTTCCGTCAGGGGCTGGAACCAGTGGGTATAGTGCGTGACACCATTCTCAATCGCCCATTTCTTGATGCCCAATGCCACAGCGTCAGCAATCGCACGGTCGAAAGGCGCGCCATTGTCAATCACGTCACACATCTTTTCATACACGTCTGAAGGCAGATACTTATACATCTTCTGCCTATCGAAAACATACTTGCCGAAATACTCACTCGGACGTTCCGCAGGTTGCTCCACATACACAGGAGCACGTTTGAACGCCTCATCTACCACCTTAAATCTAAGTCTTGCAGCCATAATTTGATGTCAATTTTATATTTTGGCTGCAAAGTTATAACTTTTTCGGCAAAAAACATTGCTCATTACTGATTTATTCCCTATCTTTGTGCCGAATTTATACAAACACCAAATGGCATATACATTATTAATAATAAATAAAACCAAAAGCGTATGAAGAAACTATTACTCATGGCTGCTTTTGCACTTGGTTGCATCAGCGCATCAGCTCAGCAGACTCTGACACTGAGCACTTACAAAGGTACTGACCTCTCAAAGTATGACGGCAAGACTGTGAAGGTCTCCGTGAGTCGCTATCTCTTTAATGAATGGAACACCATCGCATTCCCCTTCGCCATGACGGAGGAGCAAGTGAATGATGCTTTCGGCAGTGACTGCAAGCTGGAGAAGCTCGTCGGTGTTGAGAACGACGGTCTGAATCTCATCCTCAACTTCCAGGACTGCAAGGCAGAAGGCATCCAGGCCAACACTCCTTACATCCTCTACTACCAAGGTGAGAGCGCCAGCATCAAATTTACCGTTGAAAATGCACTTATCGTCAATAGCCCAGCATCTGTGTCCTTTACGGCTGAAGGTTCTGGCGAAACCGTCACGATGGCTGGTGCTTCCACACAAATCGACGCACAGGGATTGTATGGCATCCTTGCAAGAGACAACAAAGAAGCAGCATTCGTGAATGTGGATGAGACCACGAATGGTTTCTATGCCACTCGTTGCTATGTGCAGATGTCCAGCGGCAACTTCACACAACTGAAGACCAACCACCTCGCAGCAGGAGAAGTTACTACCATCAAGGAGGTTGCTCAAACAAGCGACAAGGTGGAAGTCTTCAACCTTTCAGGCGTGAAGGTGGCTGACAGCATCGAAGGTCTTGAGCCTGGCATTTATGTCATCAATGGCAAGACTGTGGCTGTAAAATAAGCCTCCGAGGACTACAAATCGTACTAAAAGGGTAAGAAAATCAACGTAAGGGTGATTTTTTACCCTTTTTCTTTGTTCATTTAAAAGAAAAGTATTTACTTTGCATCGCAATTCACAAAAAAATGACTAAGAAGTTTAACGCATATTGGTGGTGGCGTAACTTGGGATTCAAAAAATCGTAAGTCAAATGGTCATACCCCTATGCAAACTCCACATACAGCATAGCACAAAAGAGCCTGTCGTACTTGCGATAGGCTCTTTTCTTTTATCAAACAGAAAATTGCGAAGTAGTATAATTGCGAAGTAGTATAATTGCAAAGTAACATAACAACAATATATCGTAAATAATAAAAAAGTAAATATACATGACTTATCAAGTAGATCAGAATGGCTTCTACGGACAGTTCGGAGGAGCCTACATTCCAGAGATTCTCTACAAGACGGTGGAGGATTTGAAGAAAGCTTACCTTCCCATCCTGGAAAGTGAGGAGTTCAAGCGTGAGTATCATGCCCTGCTGAAGGATTACGTGGGTCGTCCTTCCCCACTCTACTATGCCAAGCGCATGAGTGAGAAGTATGGCTGTCAGCTTTATCTGAAGCGTGAAGACCTCAACCACACGGGTGCCCACAAGATTAACAATGCGTTGGGACAGATTCTCTTGGCCAAGAAGTTGGGCAAGACACGCATCATCGCCGAGACAGGTGCAGGTCAGCACGGTGTCGCAACAGCTACGGCTTGTGCGCTGATGGATATGCCTTGCACCGTGTATCAGGGTGCTCTTGATGTGCAGCGCCAGCATGTGAACGTGGAAAGAATGAGGATGTTGGGCGCAACGGTCGTACCTGTGGAGAGTGGCAACAAGACCCTGAAGGATGCCACCAACGAGGCCATTCGCGACTGGTGCTGTCATCCTGCTGACACCTTCTATATCATTGGAAGCACGGTCGGTCCTCATCCTTATCCTGACATGGTGGCACGCTTGCAGTCGGTCATTTCCGAGGAAATCAAATGGCAGTTGAAGGAGAAGATCGGTCGTGATTACCCCGACGTGATAATGGCGTGTGTGGGAGGTGGAAGCAATGCTGCAGGAACGATTTACCACTACATCGACGACGAGCGCGTGAAGATTATCCTTGGCGAGGCTGGTGGTCTTGGCATCGAATCTGGTCAGACCGCTGCCAGCATGCAGGTGGGCACCATCGGCATTCTGCATGGCAGTCGCATCAAACTGATGCAGACGGATGACGGTCAGATCATCGAGCCTTATTCCATCTCGGCTGGTCTCGACTATCCAGGCACGGGTCCTATCCATTGCAATCTTTACGAGACCGGACGTGCACAAGTGCTTCCTGCCAATGATGACGAAGCGCTCGCAGCTGCCTTCGAACTGACACGCATGGAAGGCATCATTCCGGCCCTCGAAAGTGCTCACGCCTTGGCCTTGCTGCCGAAAGTGAAGAACCAGTTCACCAAGGATACTGTCGTTGTGCTCACCGTCAGCGGCAGAGGCGACAAGGACTTGGACACCTATCTCAAACATAATTCATAACCCCATAGCCACAACAAACACATGTACAACTATCATACCGCCTCCAAGAAGATCTTGGGCGATCTCAACACCCCTGTGAGCGTCTATCTCCGTGTGCGCGATGCCTATCCGCAGAGCGCCCTGATGGAATGTTCCGACTATCACGACGGCAAGAACAGCCGTTCCTTCATCTGTCTGCACCCCATCGGCAGCGTGTCGGTGGAGCATGGTGCGGGTGTGATGCGCTTCCCCAACGGAGAGGAAAAGCGCACTCCCATTGCCAACACCGACGATACAGCCCAGCTCATCAACGATTTCCTCGGCAACTTCAACATCGAGGGCACGAACAAGGCTGATTGCGGCATCTTTGGCTACACCACCTTCAATGCCGTGCGTTATTTCGAGCACATCGACGTGAAGGACGAGACGCAGGCTGAGAACGATGCGCCCGACCTCCTCTACATTCTTTATAAGGACTATATCATCTTCGACCATTTCAAGAACGAGGTGACCATCATCGAGTTGCTGGCAGACGGTGAAGAGGACGACCTCGACCAGCTGGAGCACGACGTGAACAACCGCCCTTATCAGCAGTACGGGTTCCATCCCGTGGGCGACTGCACCTCCACGTTGACCGACGACGAGCATCGCGAGAACATCCGTCGGGGCATACGCCATTGTCTGCGCGGCGACGTGTTCCAGATTGTGCTATCGCGGCGATTTAAGCAGAAGTATGAGGGCGACGACTTCAAGCTCTATCGTGCGCTGCGTAGCATCAACCCTTCGCCCTATCTCTTCTATATGGACTTCGGCGGTTTCCGCATCTTCGGCTCTTCGCCTGAGACGCATTGCAGGATTGAGAAGACGGGCGGCGACTCAGTCGCCACAAACAGGACGGGAGAGTCCGTTTCCGGCGGTTCTCCCGCAGGAGCAAGCTTCCGTGCCTACATCGACCCCATCGCCGGCACCACCAAGCGTACTGGCGACGAGGAGCAAGACCGCCAGAATGCCCTCTATCTGAAGAACGACCCGAAGGAGAATGCCGAGCATGTGATGCTGGTGGATCTCGCCCGCAACGACCTGTCGAGAAACTGCCACGATGTGAAGGTCGATTTCTACAAGGACATGCAGTTCTACTCTCACGTCATCCACCTCGTCTCCCGAGTGAGCGGCACCATGAACGAAGGCGCTGATCCCATCAAGGCCTTCATCGACACCTTCCCTGCCGGCACCCTCTCCGGAGCTCCGAAAGTTCGTGCCATGCAGCTCATCAGCGAATACGAGCCACACAACCGTGGTGCCTACGGAGGCTGTGTGGGCAGCATCGGATTCGACGGCTCGCTCAACCAGGCCATCACCATCCGCACCTTCGTCTCTCGCAACAGCGAACTCTGGTTCCAGGCAGGTGGCGGCATCGTGGCCAAGAGCGACGTGGAATACGAGCTCCAAGAAGTGAACAACAAACTGGGCGCGCTCCGCAAGGCCATCAGCATTGCCGAAAAGCTCTAAGCCCCATCCTTTCCCATCCATTCCCATCATTCCCACAATTCCCATGAAGATAGTAATCATCGATAACTACGACTCATTCACCTACAATCTGAGTCATCTCGTCAAGGCCTTGGGCGCCGAAGTGACCGTCTATCGCAACGACCAGTTCCAGATGGAGCAGCTCGAGGCGTTCGACAAGATCATCCTCTCGCCAGGTCCTGGCATCCCCTCCGAGGCAGGTCTCCTGCTCGATGTCATCAAAGCCTATGCCGGCAAGAAGCCCATCCTGGGTGTGTGCCTCGGACATCAGGCCATCGGCGAAAGCTTTGGCGGCCAACTCACCAACCTCTCCGAAGTCTATCACGGCGTGGCGACTCCTGCCACCATCACCGCCGACGACTACCTCTTCGCAGGGCTTCCCCAACGCATCGAGGTGGGACGCTACCACTCGTGGGTGGTCGATGCAGACACATTGCCCGCCTGCCTCGAAGTGACCAGCGTCTCCGACGAGGGCTACATCATGTCGCTCCGACACAAGGAGTACGACATCCGTGGCATCCAATACCATCCCGAGAGCGTGCTCACGGCTGACGGAAGGCAGATCATCCAGAACTGGCTCAATAAATAGACCTCTAAAGGCTTTAGAACTAAAAAACAAACCAATAAAACGACATAAAAAATGAAAAAGTATCTTTTACAACTCATCGAGGGCAACACCCTCACACAAGAAGACACCCACGAAATCATGCTCAACATCGTGGAGGAAAAGTATAACGTCCAGCAGATTGCCGCCCTGCTGATGGCTTTGCAGACGCGCGGCGTGACCGTTGACGAGCTGCTCGGCTTCCGTCAGGGACTGCTCGAGACGGGCAAGTACATGGACTTCACCGAATACGACACACTCGACATCGTCGGCACGGGTGGCGACGGCAAGAACAGCTTCAACATCTCCACTTGCTCGGCCTTCGTCATCGCAGGCGCTGGCTACAAAGTGACCAAGCATGGCAACGGCGGCTCCTCCTCCGTGAGTGGTGCCAGCAATGTGCTGCAAGGTCACGGCGTGAAGTTCACCGACGACATCAACCAGCTGAAGCGTTCGCTCGACGAGGCGGGCATCTGCTACTTCCACGCTCCCCTCTTCGCCTACGGCATGAAATTCGTAGGCCCGACCCGCAAGGCCTTGGGCGTTCCCACCTGTTTCAACCTCTTGGGCCCTCTCGTCAACCCTTGCCATCCGAAGAACTCGCTGCACGGCACCGCCAACCAGGCACAGTTGCGCCTCTACACCAATCTGCACCAGCGCATCGGCGACAACTTTGGCGTCATCACTTCCTACGACGGCTACGACGAGATCTCCCTCACCAGCGGATTCAAGATCTGCACCAACGACTTCGAGAAAGTGCTCACACCTGTCGATTTGGGTCTGAAGTACATCAAGCAGAACGAAATCTACGGTGGCGAGACGGCTGAAGAAGCCCAGAAGATCTTCGACGCCGTGCTGGAAGGCACTGCCACCGAGGCACAGAAGAACGTCGTCATCGCCAACTCCGCCTGCGGCATCAGCGTGATGGACAAGAACCTCTCGATGGCCGACTCTGTGGCAATGGCACGCGAATCGCTCGAAAGCGGAAAGGCCCTCCAGACCTTCAAGAAATTCGTCGAACTGAACTCATAGTCCCCATCTATTCCCATCAATTCCCATTATCCCCATGCAAGATATTCTACAAGAAATCGTAGCCCACAAGCGCATCGAGATCCAGCAGCAGAAGGCCATCATCCCTCCTGCCACCTTATATGCCAATGTGGAGCAGATGCTGGCAGACGACCCACAGCCCCGCCGTTCCATGCGCGAAAGCCTTGCCAACAGCGCCTCGGGCATCATCGCGGAGTTCAAGCGCAAAAGCCCCTCGAAGGGATGGATCAAGGAAGAGGGAAAGCCCGACGTCATTCCTGCCTCCTACAGCAAGAATGGTGCCAGCGCCATCTCCATCCTCACCGACGAAAAATACTTTGGCGGCATCCTGCGATACATTCGCATCGCCCGTCCGACCGTCTCCTGCCCCATCCTCAGAAAGGACTTCATCGTCGATGAATACCAACTCTACCAGGCCAAGATGGTGGGAGCCGATGCTGTCCTGCTCATCGCTGCCGACCTCACCAAAGAGGAATGCAGCACCCTGGCGAAGAAAGCCCACGAACTGGGACTTGAAACCCTGCTCGAAGTGCATTCCGAACCCGAGCTGGAGTATATGGGGGAAAACATCGATATGGTGGGCGTGAACAACCGCAACCTCGGCACCTTCCACACGGACGTTGCAAATTCATATCGTCTTGCCGCCCTGCTGCCCAAAGACTATGTGCTTGTTTCTGAAAGCGGCATCAGCAACCCACAAACCGTGCGCGAGCTCCGCGAAGCAGGCTTCCGAGGCTTCCTCATCGGCGAGACCTTCATGAAGACTCCCGACCCAGGCCAAGCCCTCGCCGACTTCATCGCCCAAGTAACCCAATAGCCCATCAACCCATTAAACCCATCAACTCCATGATAGTGAAAGTCTGCGGCATGCGCAACCCCGACAACATCCGACAAGTGGACACCCTGCAAAGTGTCAATTGGATGGGATTCATCTTCTGGCCCCATTCCAAACGCTTCGCCAGCGAGTTTCCCGAGTACATGCCCATCCACACCAAGCGTGTCGGCGTGTTCGTCGATGAAGACATCGAACAGGTCAAACGCATCGCCGACGACTATGCGCTCGACCTCATCCAGCTTCACGGCCACGAGTCGCCCGACTATTGCCAACAACTCCGCGAATGGGAAATCATCAAGGCTTTCAACATCGCCACACCTTCCGACTTGGAAAGCACCAAGCCCTACGAAGGCATCGCCGACTACTTCCTCTTCGACACGAAGGGCAAATCCGTAGGAGGCAACGGCGAGAAATTCGACTGGAACGTGCTCAACCACTACAACGGCGACACACCCTTCCTGCTGAGCGGAGGCATAGGTCCCGACGATGCAGAACGCATCAAAGCCCTGTTCGCACTTGATGGCTTTCCCATCGACAAATGCATCGGCATCGACCTCAACTCAGGCTTCGAGACAGCCCCGGCGATGAAGGACACTGCGCTCCTCCGCAGTTTCCTCTCCCAACTCACCCATTAAACCATTAACCCCATTAAACTCCATCAAACAACAATGAATAGAATCAATCAACTCTTCGCTACCAAGCGCAACAATATCCTGTCCATCTATTTCTGCGCAGGACACCCCACATTAGACGGCACCGCCAACACCATCCGCACCCTCGAACAGAAAGGCGTCGATATGATTGAGGTCGGCATCCCCTTCTCCGACCCCATGGCCGACGGTCCCGTCATCCAAGACGCTGCCACCAAAGCCCTCCGCAATGGCATGACCCTCAAGAAGCTCTTCTCACAACTGGAGGGCATCAGGGGACAACAGTCAACAGTCAACAGTCAACAGTCAACTGACGGAGTCAAAATGCCCCTCATCCTCATGGGCTACCTCAACCCCATCATGCAGTTCGGTTTCGAAGCCTTCTGCCAGCGCTGTGTCGAAGTGGGCGTTGACGGCGTCATCATCCCCGATCTCCCCTTCAAGGACTATCTGGAGGAGTACAAACCCATTGCCGACCGCTACGACATCCGCATCATCATGCTCATCACACCTGAAACTTCCGACGAGCGCATCCGCTTCATCGACGAGCACACCGACGGCTTCATCTACATGGTTTCCTCTGCCGCCACCACAGGCGCACAGCAGTCCTTTGGCGACCAGAAGCAGGCCTACTTCTCACGCATCAAGAGCATGAACCTCCAGCATCCCTGCATGATCGGTTTCGGCATCAGCAACAAGCAGACCCTCGAAACTGCCCAAGCCAATGCCGCTGGCGCCATCATCGGCAGCAAGTTCGTCAAGCTCTACGAAGAGACCCAAGACCCCGCCAAGGCAATGGACGCCCTGTCCGAAGCGCTGAAACAGTAAGATCTTCACAGATAAGTCTTCAGCGGCTTCCACACCGCTTGAATTTGACCTCATCGGTACGAATTGAGTTCACACTTGAACCTTTTCGTACCTTTTTTATGTGTTCGAAAAAGATATTGAGGTGGCTTTTCACGGAATTAGTGAAATTTTTCGTATCTTTGCACGATTTTTGTGGGGCTGAAAAGGACGGGAATGAAAAAGAACTCAATAATAACGGAGATATGGAAAATAGGAGCATTGTTTCGATTGCCGACTATGGAAAGGAGAAGATTCAGTATCTGCTCGACATGGCGGCTGAGTTTGAGGCGCATCCGAACCGCCAGTTGCTGAAGGGCAAGGTGGTGGCTACGCTGTTCTTCGAACCGAGCACGAGAACGAGGCTTTCGTTCGAGACGGCAGCAAACCGTCTGGGTGCAAGGGTGATTGGTTTTACCGATCCCAAGGTGACAAGTTCGTCAAAGGGCGAGACATTGAAGGACACAATCAAGATGGTGAGCAACTATGCCGACGTGATTGTGATGCGTCATAAGTTGGAAGGTGCAGCGCTGTACGCGAGTGAAGTGACGAACGTGCCCATCATCAATGCGGGTGACGGTTCGAACTTGCACCCATCACAGACGATGCTCGACCTCTATTCCATCTACAAGACACAGGGGACACTGGAGAATCTGAACATCTACATGGTGGGCGACTTGAAGTATGGCCGCACGGTACACTCGCTGCTGATGTCGATGCGGAAGTACAACCCGACATTCCATTTCATCGCACCAAAGGAATTGGAGATGCCAGAGGAGTACAAGCTCTACTGCAAGCAGAACAACATCAAGTACATCGAACAGCAGGATTTTACAGAGGACACGATTGCTGATGCGGACATTTTGTATATGACCCGTGTTCAGCGCGAGCGTTTCACGGACTTGATGGAGTATGAGCGTGTGAAAGATGCCTACATCTTGAAAGCGAACATGCTGGGCAAGTGCAAGGAGAACATGAAGATTCTGCACCCGCTGCCACGTGTGAATGAGATTGAATATGATGTGGACGAGAGCAAGCATGCCTATTACTTTGACCAGGCACAAAACGGACTCTATGCTCGTGAGGCGCTGATTTGCGATGTGCTGGGCATCACCCTCGACCAAATTAAGAACGACAACACAATCATCGACTAATCATGGAAAAGCAACAGAAACTGGTGGCTGCGCTGGAGAACGGCTCAGTGATCGACCACATACCAACAGACAAACTTTTCACAGTGGCTCAACTGCTCCAACTGGAGCTGTGCACAGAGCCTGTGCTGATCGGTAACAACCTCGAAAGTCAGGTGATGGGCAAGAAAGGTATCATCAAGATTGCCGGCAAGTTCTTCTCAGAAGCAGAAATCAGCAAATTAGCTGTGCTCTGCCCCAATATGCGACTGACGGTTATCCGCAACTACGAAGTGGCAGAGAAGCGAGAGATTGGACTGCCCGAAAAGTTGACAAACATCGTGAAATGCGCCAACCCCGTGTGCATCACCAACAACGAGCCCATGAAGACGGTCTTTTACCGCAAGGACATAGAAACCTTGAAGTGCCGTTATTGTGGCAAGGAACAGAAACTAAAAGACATAAAATTGAAATAACCAGCCCACGCGCTGGGCGATTTTTGACATTAACCAGATAAATGAAGTTTACAGAACGAGCAAAGCTGAACCTCTCGGATGTGAATAAGGAGGTTCTGGAACAGTGGAACGCAGAAGACATGTTTCACAAGAGTATTGAGGAACGCGAAGGCTGTCCTCAATTCATCTTTTTTGAAGGACCACCATCTGCCAACGGACATCCAGGTATTCACCACGTGATGGGCAGAACAATTAAAGATACTTTCCTCCGCTATAAGACCATGCAGGGCTTCCAAGTGAAGCGCAAGGCTGGATGGGACACACACGGTCTGCCTGTGGAGTTGTCTGTGGAGAAGTCATTGGGTATCACGAAGGAGGACATCGGAAAGAAAATCAGTGTGGATGACTACAATGATGCCTGCCGCAAGAACGTGATGATGTACACCAACGAGTGGACAGAACTCACGGACAAGATGGGCTATTGGGTCGATTTGGAACATCCTTACATCACCTACGATAACAAGTACATCGAGACGCTGTGGTATCTCTTGAAGCAACTCTACAACAAAGGCTTGCTTTATAAGGGTTACACCATTCAGCCCTATTCGCCAGCAGCAGGTACGGGTCTTTCAAGCCACGAGCTGAATCAGCCTGGTTGCTATCGCGATGTGAAGGACACAACGGTAACGGCACAATTCAAAGTGAAGAAGAGTTCTCTTAACACTTTGAATATTCTGAATGATCAGAGTGCTCCACTTTACATCCTCGCTTGGACAACCACGCCTTGGACATTGCCTTCCAATACGGCGCTTTGTGTGGGTCCGAAGATTGACTATGTGGCCATTAAGGGCAAGAATCCGTACACAGAAGAGGAAGCCATCTACATCATGGCAGAGGCACGTCTGTCCGCTTATTTCCAGTTTGGTGAAGATGAGCAGCCGGAGATTTTATGGAAGGGCAAGGGTACAGACCTCGTGGGTCTGCACTACGAGCAGCTGATGCCTTGGGTGAAGCCTTGCGCATTGGAGAACAACAAAGTGGTGGTGAAGGAAGACGAGGCTTTCCGCGTGATTCCTGGCGACTATGTGACCACCGAGGATGGTACGGGTATTGTGCACATCGCTCCGACCTTCGGTGCTGACGACGCCAAGGTGGCAAAGGACGCTGGCATCCCATCGCTCTTTATCATCGACAAGGCTGGAGACACCCGTCCAATGGTTGATTTCACGGGTAAGTACTTCGTGAAGGATGACATGAACGAAGATTTCGTGAGTCTTTGTGTGAATGAGAGCTACTGGAAGCATAGCGGTGACTTTGTCAAGAACGCTTACGACCCCAAATACAATCAGGGCGGCAAGTATGACGAGAAGGCTGCCAACAAGGATATGGACTTGAATGTGGTACTGTGTCTGGAGATGAAGGAGGAGGGAACAGCATTCAAGATTGAGAAGCACATCCACAATTATCCTCATTGCTGGCGCACCGACAAGCCCGTGCTCTACTACCCTCTCGATTCATGGTTCATCAAATCAACGGCAAAGAAAGACCGCATGTTTGAACTGAACCAGACTATCCAGTGGAAGCCAGAATCAACCGGTACAGGTCGCTTCGGCAAATGGCTGGAGAATCTGAACGACTGGAACCTCTCACGTTCTCGCTATTGGGGCACGCCACTGCCAATCTGGCGCAACCGTGACACTCGCGAAGAAATCTGCATCGGCAGCGTCGAGGAACTCTACAATGAGATTGAGAAGGCTGTGAAGGCTGGTGTGATGACATCAAATCCTCTTAAGGACAAAGGCTTCGTACCTGGCGACATGAATCAGGAGAACTACGACAAGATTGATTTGCACCGTCCTTACGTGGACGACATCAAGCTGGTGTCGGACAAGGGCAATGTGCTCACCCGTGAGCTTGATCTCATCGACGTGTGGTTCGACTCTGGTGCTATGCCATATGCTCAGGTTCACTATCCATTCGAGAATAAGGACTTGATTGACAAGGGCATCGCATACCCTGCCGACTTCATTGCAGAGGGTGTTGACCAGACCCGCGGTTGGTTCTTCACGCTCCATGCAATCGCCACGATGGTGTTCGACTCGGTGGCATATAAAGCGGTGATTTCCAACGGTCTCGTGCTCGACAAAAATGGCATCAAGATGTCGAAGCGTTTGGGCAACGTCATCAACCCATTCGAGTGCATCGGCACGTATGGCGCTGACGCTGTGCGCTGGTACATGATCACCAACTCTTCGCCTTGGGACAACCTCTCGTTCGACCCAGAAGGTGTGAAGGAAGTGACAAGCCAGTTCTTCATCAAGTTGCAACAAGCATATTCGTTCTTCACGATGTATGCCAATGTGGATGGCTTCGAGTACAAGGAGGCAGACATCGCTTATGCCGACCGCCCTGACTTCGACCGCTGGTTGCTCTCTGAGCTGAATACATTAGTAAAGAATGTACAGACTTACCTCGACGACTACGACCCGACCCCTGCTGGTCGTCTGATTCAGTCGTTCGTCATCGACAATCTCTCCAACTGGTATATCCGTCTGAATAAGCCACGCTTCTGGGGTGGCGAGATGACTGCCGACAAGCTCTCGGCCTATCAGACCCTCTATACATGTCTCGACACGTTGAGCCGACTCATCGCTCCTGTCGCTCCGTTCTATGCCGACCAGCTCTTCCGCGACCTCAACAACGCCACGGGCAAGGATACGGCAAAGAGCGTGCACTTGGCAAAGTTCCCAACCTTCAATGAAGCTTACATCGACTCCGAATTGGAGGCAGCAATGGAGGCAGCCATGAAGGTGACTTCGATGGGACTCTCCATCCGCAAGAAGGTGAAGATTCCTGTAATTCAGGCCTTGCAGTCGATTGCTATTCCTGATACAGATGCCGTGTTCAGCGGTCGCATCGAGCGCATGAAGGAAATCATCATGAAGGAAGTGAACGTGAAGGAGCTCCAGCTGATGGATGGCAAGATGCTCGTGAAGAACGTGAAGTGTAACTTCCGTGTGATGGGTAAGAAGTTTGGCAAGATGATGAAGGCGGTAAGCAATGCGGTGGCAGAGATGTCGCAGGCTCAGATCGCTGAACTCGAAGCCAACGGACAGGTAACGCTGCAAGCTGAAGGACAGGATGCCGTGATTGAGTTGGCTGACGTCGATATCATGTCGCAGGACATCCCAGGATGGAGCGTTGCCAACGAGGGTACGACGACTGTGGCGCTCGACATCACCATCACGCCTGCCCTGAAGAACGAGGGCAATGCCCGCAAAGTCATCAAGCAGATCCAGGGTCTCCGCAAGTCGCAAGGCTTCGAAATAACCGACCGCATCCAAGTCGTCATTACAGAGACGCCCGAGACAAAGGCAGTGCTCGATGGTTTCAAGGAGAACATCGCCGCTCAGGTGCTGGCCAATTCCATCACCCTCGGCAATCCCGAAGGCGAGGCGATTGACTTCGACGACTTCAAGGCTGTCATCAGTGTCGTAAAGAATTAAAACAGATGACCCGAAGAAACAAACATATTCTTTCCATCATCCTTTTCATGGCCGTTCTTGTCATTGACCAAATTATCAAGGTCAGTGTCAAGACGGGCATGTATTTGGGGGAGCGCATCGAAATCACCAGCTGGTTCAGCCTCGTCTTCGTGGAGAACAACGGTATGGCCTTCGGATGGGAACTCTGGGGCGGCAAGCTCTTCCTCACACTTTTCCGCATCGTGGCAGTCATCCTCATCGGATGGTTCATCCACAGCGAGATAAAGCACAGAAGACCAACAGGTTATATCGTCTGCCTTACGCTCATCGCGGCAGGAGCAGCGGGCAACATTATCGACTGCCTCTTCTACGGACTCATCTTCAACACGCCACCCTATCCCGAGGTTGCAGACTTCCAACCCTACGGATATGGCTACGGCGAGTTCCTCTACGGCAAGGTGGTCGATATGTTCTACTTCCCGCTCGTCGAATGGGACATGCCTACGTGGATGCCTATCTACTCAGGTCAACACTGCGTGTTCTTCTCCCCTATCTTCAACTTTGCCGATGCAGCCATCTCGTGCGGCATCGTCGCCTTGCTGATATTTTATCATAAGTTGGTCAGCCAATACCAGATCAGAAAGAGTTGAGGGAATTGAAAGATTGAAGAATTGAAAGATTAGAAAACTTGGAGTTCCTATGAAGCGCATTCTCCCCACACTCGCCCTGCTCATGTTCCTCTTGATGGCATGCGACAACCGTCCGAAAGACGTTCTCTCACGCGGCAAGATGGAAGATGTGCTCTACGACTACCACATCATGCAGGGCATCATCGACGAGCTTCCCAGCGAGGAACGCGAGGCGAAGGCGCAGGACTACATCAACGCCGTCTTTGAGAAGCACGGCATCACCGAGGCGCAGTTCGATTCTTCCATCGTCTATTACAACCGCCACACAAAGGATCTGCACAAGATCTACTCCAATCTGAAGGAGCGCTACTCTACCGTCAACGACGAGATCCAGCTCGTTAACGGCAATAACGACATGATGGCAGTCTTTGCCACTGGCGGCGACACCACCAACCTTTGGAACTCTGCCAAGCTTCTCGCCCTCCGCAACAAAGACCTGCTCAACCGCGAGAGCTTCACGATCCAGGCCGACACCTCTTTCCGCCGGCAAGACCAGTTCATTCTCACCCTCAACCCACTCTTCATCCGCGAGAATCAGGGTGACTATGACATCCAGCTCCACGTCGGTCTCAGCATCCTCTACGCCAGCGGCAAGCACGCCGGCATGACCCGCATGCTCAACACCAGCGGCATCCAGCAGCTCACCCTCCAGACCAGTCCAGACGAGGACATCAAGACCATCACAGGATTCTTCTATTATAGAGGGAAAAAGACCACGCGCAACCTCTGCCTCATCGACAACATCTCACTTGTCCGCATGCACCAGAAAGAACCCGAACAGCCTGTCCAAACCGACAGCGTGAAAACGGATTCCCTCGCTACCGATACCCTGAATAAGCCTATCGAGCGCAGACTCTCGCCCGAGGAACTCCGACAGATGAACAAGTCCAACGAACACATCAACATCCAACGTGCGCCATCTGTCCGCACGCCGAACAGCATCGGTCCACGCCGCAGGAAAAGATAAGAGTGTTAAGCCATGAGAAGAATAGCCGCATCCCGTGTATATATCAACGAAAAAGAGTTCCGCACCAACCATGTTGTGGAACTCTTTGACCATCACGTCGTCTGCCATTATCCCCTCCAGGGAGAACTTCCCATGACCGAATGGCTTGGCGGCACCATCCTCATCCGCAACGGCGAGGCCTACCACACCTTCGCCATTCTTTCACCCGAGGAAGCCGCGGAATTTGATACAAACATAAAAGACTTACAATTGTAATGGCTAAGTGAACCGAGGTGTTTGTCATTCATTCACCAGCACTTTTCCATCTGGGGTCATTCCTTCCACGCTGATGTACATCTCCTCGCAGGTCGAGTTGTTGAAGAACTCCACCTTGGCTTTGCCCTGTTCGTCTGTGGTGATGTCGGGCTGCCAATAGATGGTGCGTCGGAAGTCGGCCATAGGGGGAATCACGCTGTAGTCCTCCATTTTGAAGGTGGAAGGCTGGTTGAACCCCTGGAAGTAGGTGCGGCGGATGCCTTTGTTGCTGGCAGTGGTGAAATAGGTGTGCATATATAAATAGATGTTGACACTGCCATCCATCACTCGTGGGTCGCTGGGTGCAATATAGATGGATCTTATGTCGTCTAACCAAAGTTGGTCAGGAGGAACTTGCATATTGGGGCGTTCCCCGTTGTCCATGATCCAATTGATGGCATATCCATCATATCGAGGTGGTTCGGTCCAGTTTTTTTCATTATAATAAAAGAGCGAGTTCTTTGCTTTCAAGAAACTATAGAGATAAGGCACAGACTCTCCCCTGTCGAGCGCATCGTCCCGTTCTTTATCTGCATTGTAATAGAGGGTTGCATAGCGACGTCCGTACGATTCGTCCTTGAATCGCCAGTTGTCATTGGTGAAGTACCTTTTCTTCGCCTTCACCGTCACGTTCTGCAACACATGTTCCTTCTTGGTGATGGGAACGAACGCATCTTCCTCCTCTTCCCACTCCTGAAGTGGTTTCTTCACGAAGGCATTGGGCTTGAGCGGATGCAGGATTTCAGCTTCCGTTGGGGTGATGTACCTTGGCGTGGGCGAGAACTGACGGTCAATGCCCACATAGTAGGTCTTGATCTTTTCTCCCCTTTTTGTGTTTCTTGCCGTATAGATGCACATCTTCCACTCACCGTCCAGGAATGGCATCTTGAAGGCGTAGTTGCCCACAGAATCCGTCTTTGTGTCACCAATCATGCTCAGTCCTTCCTTGTTGTATAGGATGGCCTGAAGATGCACACCTGCAACAGGATTGCGTTTCCTGTACACTCTCAATTGTCCGTTCAGATAGAACTTGTCTTCGATGGGCTGTGCCTTGCGGAAGATGTACCGTTCTGACATCAGTCTCCAGTCGTATCGTCTCCACCCCTGTATCATCAGCAGCAAGTCGGCATCTTGACGATGTTTCTTGTCGTCTGATTCGAAGTAATAATCGACATTGTGGATATATCCTCTCACATCCGACGACAAGAGCATCCACGTCTTCATGTTGCCTTGCTTGCCATTGGTCATTGTGTGGGCATCCATCGCTGAGAAGGACAGATGGGCGTTTGGTTGTGTCTGCAGTTCCATCTCCACCTTGCCACAGGGTTTCAACCGCTGTGTGAGCGTGGTGACCTGTATGCTGTCTGCCTTGTCTGGCTTGGGACAAATGAAGAAGAACCTTTCAGCCATGATTCTTCCCCAGCTATCAAAGACGGTCAGTTGGTTCACACCTTCTGGCATCGTTTTTCTGTCCAGCTCGATTTCCAGCAAAGGAACTGCCTTGATGGTGTCACAACGGATGATGTTTCCATTGTGCATCAGCACATAGCCCAGCATATTGCCACAGATGCCGTCTGTGCATTGGATGGTGGCGAGCATCCTTTCACTCACGGCATCCACACTGAGGGCACATCCCTCCCTCTTGGCTTCTGGCAGCGCGAAGAACTGCACCTGCCTCTTTTCACTCTTCTTCAGGTTGCGCATCTGGAAGGTGAGTTTTCCTGTGTCGGGCACCACCTCGAAGCATCCTCTGCCCAGCGAGTCGGTCTCGATGGAGGTGAGCACATCACCTCTCTCGTTCATCAGGAAGCCTTCGCTCTCGTAGGGACGTCCATTATCATCGACCACCATCATCGCCACACGACATCGCTTGCCCACAATCAGGTCACCTCCCTCTGGATAGAACTGCACACTGATGGTGGTCATCAGCTTGCGCACATCAATACCGTTGTCAATGGCTCTGAAATAGAGTGAATCCGTCTTGTCGCGATTGTTGGGTTCACGATGCTTGTACAAGCCGCTGTTGATGTTCAGGTCAGAGTAGTCTCCCTCTTCCTTGGGGGTCTTGAAGACTGGAAAGACGCGTGAGAAGACAGCATTCGTGCCCCAGTTGGTCATATAACGTGTGTAGGCTCTCACCTCATAAAAGCCAGAACCCAGCAGCGTGTCCAGCTTCATGTCCCCATGCGACACACCCAACGAGTCAATTGGGTACTTACACGTCTTGATGACATCACCCATCGGATTCAGCAGTTCCACATACAAAACCTTACTCAAATCAGAGGGATGTCCATTATCCGTCCTCGTCACATACGCCTTGAACCACAAGGTTTCGTTCTCAAAGTACCCCATGTTGTCAAAGTGCAGATACACCTTCTCCTGTGGCACCACCTTGTTGAAGTTCATCGCTTTCTGAAGATACGACAAAATACGGTTTGTCTCCTCACTCTGTGCATAAAGCGAGGAAACGGCAAACATCAGGAGCAATATGTGAAGCAATCTTTTAATCATTTCGAGGCAAAGTTACTTACTTTTACCCACACCACAAAATTTTCCCTTGTTATTTTCAAAAGGGGAAGGCTGCAACCCTGTGCAACCTTCTCCTTCTCATTTCCAGTAGTCCCTTTCAACTTTCAACTGTCAATTGTCAACTGTCAACTGACCAGTTTCATGCAGCTCGTAGTTCCCAGAGCAGTCAACGCTGCCGTGAGGATGGACACCACTACCTGAATGATGGTTCTCCAAAACTCTTTGTTCTTCATAACTTTCAACTTTCAATTTGTTTAATCGCCATCAGGGTCATCAACCAGCGTGCCGCCACCACCATTGTCGTTGCCGCCACCGTTGTCACCGTTGTTGCCACCGTTCTGGCCGCCCTCGCCATTCGTTGGATTCGTGTTCGAACCGCCACTCTCCGTTCCGGCATTGCCACCCTTGGCAGCTGCGATCTCGGACTTGGTCTTGTCCGTCCACGCGAGCTTCACG
>CADCIO010000018.1 GCA_902801475.1 uncultured Bacteroidales bacterium | reverse complement strand
TGGGATAAACAATAATTACCAATAATTGCCAATAATTGGTTCCAATAATAAACATGTGATTCGTGAAAATTATTGGACAAGATTATTGGCAATTATTGGGAATTATTGTTTTTCGAGATACCCGCAGGTGTCGAGAGCAGAATGATTTGGGAGATTTTCTTGTCTTGTGCCCTTTCTGTTTGGTGGAGTGAAAAGAAATGTGTAGCTTTGCAGCCGAAATGGTTAAAAATAGACTATTATGAAGAAGATTGCATTGGTATTTGCTTGGTTGCTGACCGGTGGCGTGGCTTTGGCGCAGGGCCATTGGGTCGGTACGTGGGGCACGGCTCCACAATTGGTTGAGAACAACAATAATCCTCCTTCGCCGGGGCTGGGCAACAATTCGTTGCGGCAGATTGTGCAGGTGTCGATCGGGGGTGAGCGTGTGCGACTGAAGCTGACGAATGAGTTCAGTGCGGGCAGCACGCAGATCAAGGCTGTGGAGCTGGCTGTGGCCAAGACGGCGGGAAGCAGCAGCGAGATTGACGAGAGTACTACGGTGAGCCTGACGTTCGACGGACAGGCCGGTGTGACGATGCCTGCGAAGGGCAAGGCAGTGTCGGATCCGGTGGACTTCAAGATCGGGCCGCGCGAGAATGTGGCCATCACGATCCATTACGGTTCGGCGTCATCGACGAGTGTGAGCGGACATCCGGGCTCGCGCACGACGTCGTATCTGAAGTCGGGCAACACGACGAATTTCAGCGGTGCGACGAAGACCGACCATTGGTATAACATCCTGGCGCTCGAGGTGGAGGCTCCCGAGGAGGCTGGTGCTGTGGCGATTCTGGGCAACTCCATCACCGACGGCCGTGGCTCGACCACCAATCAGCAGAACCGCTGGGCCGATGTGCTCTCTCGCCGTCTGCTGGACAACGAGCCGACCAGTCAGGTGGGTGTGCTCAATATGGGCATCGGCGGCAACTGCGTGTTGGGCGGAGGCTTGGGTCCCACTGCATCGAGCCGCTACCAGCGTGACCTGCTGGGGCAGGAGGGTGTGAAATGGATCATCCTGTTCGAGGCGGTCAATGACTTGGGCGGTGCCGGGAACGGTGTGCAGACCGCCAAGCGCATCATCGATGTCTATAAGCAGATCATCCGTGAGGCTCACGAGAAGGGCATCTATGTGTTCGGCGGCACCATCACCCCGTTCAAGGGAAACAGCTACTATTCGGCCGACCACGAGAAGGGTCGCTCGACCATCAATCAGTGGATCCGCACCACGAAGATGCTCGACGGCGTGATTGACTTCGATGAGGCAGTGCGCAATCCGCTTGACCCCGAGGCCATGCAGTCGAAGTTTCTCTTCGAAAACGACTGGCTGCACCTCAATGCGCAAGGCTATGAGACGATGGGCGGATGCGTCGATCTGAGTCTGTTCACCAAGACCGACCCCGTGTCCGATGCTGAAGATGAGGAGGAACCTTACGACAACAATGCCGTGTGGATAGAGGCCGAAGACCTGCCCACCGAGGGGTCTGGAACGGCATTCCAACTGGACGAGGACGCGACGGCATCGAAGGGAAAGTATCTGCAGACCGTGGTGCAGACAATCAATACGCCTACCGACAGTGTCTATATCCTTGCAGCTCATTTCACGGCACCGACAGCCGACACATATTATATATATGGACGTGTGATGTGTCCTACATGGGACGACGACAGCTACTTTGTGAGCGTCGATGGTGCACTGAACAGCAACTTTGTCAATGGTCTGCAAACCGCATCGTGGGATTGGAAGGAATTCTATCACGGCAATTTGAAGGCTGGTGAGCACACGCTCTATATCGGAAGCCGTGAGGACGGGGCTTGTCTCGACAAACTTTGCATCACGACAAATCCTGAAGCACCATCGGGCATGGGCGGAACTGCTGTCCCGACTTCCATCACTTTGCAGGACGCTCAGGAATCACCCATTGTATCGACGGAGATCTTCACCCTCAGTGGCGTGCGACTGACTGCTCAGCCGACTGAAGGTGTGTACATCGAAGTGCGACGTGCGGAAGATGGAAGCGTGCTTTCCCGTAAGGTGGTGGTGAAGCCGTAATTTAATGGAACTGCACGTCCTCGATGACCTGTGCACCGACGTGCTCGTTGAGCTTACGGGCCAGGGCGCGGTGCTCCATCATGAGAGTCTGCTTGATGGCGGGAGAGGTGAGCTGGACGTGCAGGGTCTGGTTCTTGATGAAGATGTTGGCAGTGTGGCGCTCGACGATGGGACCCATGACTTCGGGCCATGCCTCGATGAGACGGTATTGGTTGTAGGGGGTCTCAATGCCGTTGATGCGCATGAATTGCTGGATGACTGCGTCGATGCGTTCGGTGTTGCACTTTCTCATGAGTAGGAGAGTTTAGGGTTTCGGGGTGATGTTGCCGGCCTCGACCTGGAAGATTCGGTAGTCGCCCTGGGTGCGCTGGAGGATTTTGTCGAGGTGCTGGCGGTTGGTGTCGGTGATGAAGATTTGTCCGAAGGCATCGCTGGCGACGAGGTTGACGATTTGTTCGACGCGCTGGGCATCGAGCTTGTCGAAGATGTCGTCGAGCAGGAGCAGGGGAGTGGTCTTGCTGCCTGTCCGCTTGAGAAAATCGAACTGGGCGAGCTTGAGGGAGATGATGTAGGTCTTGTTCTGCCCCTGTGAGCCTTCGCGCTTGATGGGGTAGCCACCGAGAGTCATTTCGAGCTCGTCTTTGTGGATGCCGTGCAGGGAGTAGCCCATGATGCGGTCTTTCTGGCGGTCGCGCTGGATGGTGTCGAGCAGGTTGCCGCGGTCGCCGTGGCTGATGTATTGGAGAGAGACGGGCTCGTCGCCGCCGGAGATGAGGCTGTAGAAGTGCTGGAAGACGGGGATGAATTCTTCGATGAAGGCTTTGCGTTTCTGGTAGATGCGCTCGCCGTTTTCTGCCATCATCTCTTCGAAGAGGGTCATGATGTCGTCGCTCGGTTCCTCGTCAGCCTTGAGCAGGGCATTGCGCTGCTGGAGGGCTTTGTTGTAGGTGGCGAGGGCGGTCATGTATTCGGCATCGTATTGTGAGATGACGATGTCCATGAGCCTGCGCCGCTCGTCGCTTCCTCCGCTGATGAGGGCAGAGTCGTTGGGGGATGCGATGATGATGGGGAGGAGACCGATGTGCTCGGTCAGGCGTTTGTATTCTTTCTTGTTGCGCTTGACGTGCTTCTTCTGATGGAGCTTCATGCCGATGGAGATTTCCTCTTCGGTGCCGTTGAGGTCGTAGATGCCTTGCAGCATCATCATGTCCTGTCCGTGGCGGATGTTCATGGAGTCGATGGAGTTGGCCATGCTCTTGGTGAGCGAGAGGAAGAGGATGGCGTCGAGGACGTTGGTTTTGCCTTCGCCGTTGTGTCCGACGAAGCAGTTGATCTTGGGCGAGAAGTCGAGCTCGGCGGTGGCGATGTTGCGGTAGTTTAATATGGTAAGCTTTTTCAGAATCATGCTGCAAAGATAAAGAAAAGTTAGGAATTGGGGATTGGGATTGACCACCTTTTTCATAAAAAAATGCAGTTGATGGAAAAAAACTCCTGTCTCCTCACTTCTAATTCCTAACTTTTCTTTATCTTTGCACCACAAAACTCATCCGAGGAGGTTTTGCGGTAGTGGCTCAGTTGGTAGAGCATTGGCTTCCCAAGCCGAGGGTCGCGGGTTCGAGTCCCGTCTACCGCTCTAATTTGGAACTAAAAACTAAAAGTTAAAATCTAAAAGTGATGATTACCCCCATCCGGACGGCAAAGTGACTTATACTTTTAACTTTTAGTTTTTAGTTTTTAATATAGGAGGGAACTATGCTGTTAATGACTTTGATTATTGTCGCTGTGCTGTTCGTCGGCTTTGTGCTGATGAGCACGGAGCAGATGCATCACATCAACCGCGCGACGGTGGCGATGGTTTGTGGTGTGATTGCATGGGTGATTTACTTGCTCAATGGCGAGAGCTTCGTCCTGCTGATGCACGGCGACGAGTACAAGGAGTTCCTGGATGGCGGAACATCGACGGCTGACAGCCTGAAGTATTTCGTGGCGGAGAATGTCATCACGAAGTACATCGCCGAGGCTTGTTCTGTGATTCTGTTCCTGATTGCCACGAACACGATTGTGGAGGTGCTCCACAACAACGGCGTGTTCGACTCGCTCATCGACTGGCTCCGGATGCGCAACAGCCGCGTGTTCCTCTGGGTGGTTTCCCTGCTGACCTTCACCATCTCCGCCAATGTGGACAATCTGACGACGGTGGTGCTGATGATGAGCATCATCTCGCAGGTGGTGCGCAACCATCATCAGCGCGTCATTTATGCATGCACCATCATGGTGGCCGCCTGTCTGGGCGGATGCTTCACGGCGATTGGCGACATCACTTCGGTGATGCTCTGGGTGCGTGGCGCCATCACTCCTTCGGCTTATGCGGCGGGTCTTTTCTTGCCGGCATTCGCCAGCCTGTGTGTGTTCAATGTCCTGATCGGCATGAAACTGCGCGGTCGGGTGGAAATCTATTCGGCGCTGTCCCGATATGACGGCGACGACTCTTATCTGACGGCGTGGCAGAAAGTGCTGCTGCTGATTGTGGGCATTGCGGGCCTGTGGTTCATCCCTTCGTTCCACTACATCACCAAGCTCCCTCCCTTCCTGGGTTCCCTGTCTGTCCTGGCACTGATTTGGGCGGTGGAAGGCTTGTGCAATCTGGAGCGTGACGGCAACGTGATCATGGTGCAGCGTCATTATTTCCGCAACACGGAGTTCATCGGCATGCGCATCATCCTCTACTTCATCGGCATCTCGCTCGGTGTGGGCGCTTTTGCTGAGTGCGGTGCGCTCGACTACGTGGGCAACTGGTTGGAAGAGAATATCGACAATGTGTATATATATGGTGTGGCAGTGGGTGCCTTGTCATCCGTCATGGACAATGTGCCGCTGATGATGGCGGGCATGAACCTGTTCCAAGTGGACACTGTGGCAGACTCCGCCTCCGAATTCGTGCAGAACGGCATCTATTGGCAGTTGCTCTCGTTCTGCTGTGCCTGCGGCGGCAGTTTGCTCTTCGTGGGCTCGTTGGCAGGACAGGCCGTGCTGGAAGTGGAGAACATCCGCTTCAAGTGGTACATCCGTCATTACCTCTGGCGTGCGTTGGTGGCATGGCTCGTAGGTCTTGGCGTGTTCTGGTTGACACATTAATATATATATAAGAAAAACGCTAAAAACTAAACGCTAAACTATATATGGGTAAAATCAATTGCATAGGCATCTTGACGTCGGGAGGTGATTCTCCTGGCATGAATGCCGCTATCCGTGCCGTGACACGTTCCGCTATCTGCAAAGGATTCCGTGTGAAGGGCATCTATCGTGGATATGAGGGACTGATGAATGGAGAAATCGAGGAACTCACCACCGAGAGTGTCAGCAACATCATCGCTCGTGGTGGCACCATCCTGAAGAGTGCTCGTAGTAAGGCCTTCATGACGCCCGAGGGACGCAAGCAGGCATACGAGACGATGCAGAAGGAGGGTATAGATGCTTTGGTCGTGATTGGCGGCAATGGCTCATTGACCGGAGCGCGTACTTTTGCACAGGAATATGATGTGCCTTGCATCGGCTTGCCTGGCACGATTGATAATGACCTCTATGGCACAGATCTCACGATCGGTTACGACACGACGCTGAACACCATCGTGGAGTGTGTGGACAAGATTCGCGACACTGCCAACTCGCACGAGCGCATCTTCTTCGTGGAGGTGATGGGTCGTGATGCAGGTTATCTGGCGCAGAACAGTGCCATTGCCAGCGGTGCCGAGGCTGCCATCATTCCAGAGGATAACACGGATGCCGACCAGCTGGAGCAATTCATCGGACGAGGCATCCGCAAGAGCAAGAACTCCAGCATCGTGATTGTGAGCGAAAGCCCGAAGTGCGGTGCGATGTTCTATTCCGACCGTGTGAAGAAGGAATACCCACAGTATGATGTGCGTGTATCCATCTTGGGACACTTGCAGCGTGGAGGTTCACCTTCTGCCCGCGACCGCATCCTTGCCAGCCGATTGGGTGCCGGTGTGATCGACGCCATCCTCGACGGTCAGCGCAATGTGATGATTGGCATCCGCAACGACCAAGTGGTGTATGTGCCTTTCTCTGACGCCATCCGCTCAGACAAGGGATTGAACAAGGGACTGATCAGGGTGCTGGACGAACTGTCCATCTAACCTTTTACCTCTAACTTCCCACCTCTAACATGAACAACCTGCTGACGATATTAGGACCGACTGCTTGTGGCAAGACCACTTTTGCTGCACAGTTGGCTTATGATATGGATGGGGAGATTATCAGTGCGGACAGCCGTCAGGTGTATCGCGGTATGGACATCGGCACGGGGAAGGACTTGGCGGATTATCATGTGAAGGACAAGGATATTCCTTACCATCTGATAGACATCGCCGAGGCAGGAACGAGATACAACGTGTATGAGTGGCAGAAAGGTTTTCTGGACGCTTATGCAGATATTACGGAGAGAGGAAAAACGCCCATCCTTTGTGGAGGAACGGGCATGTATATCGAGAGTGTCATCAAAGGATATGAGTTCGACGGGAGAAAGTTCCCGCCCTTCAACTCCCTCATCATTGGACTGGACATCAGTCGTAATCTCCGTCGCGAGAAGATCAGTCGGCGTCTGCGTGCCCGTTTGGAAGAAGGCATGATTGACGAGGTGAAGAGGCTCATTGATAGGGGAGTGTCCACAGAGCGGCTCATCAGGTATGGACTCGAATATAAGTACGTCACGCTCTATCTGTTGGGTGACCTTCAGTATGACGAGATGGTGTCCCTGCTGGAGATAGCCATTCATCAGTTTGCCAAACGGCAGATGACCTGGTTTCGTGGCATGGAGGAACGTCGTGGCATTCAGATTCATTGGCTCAGTGTGGAGATGCCGATGGAGGAACGTATTGAACAAGTGAAAGAATTATGGAAGCAACAAATCGCATAGGTGTAATCTACAATCCGCATTCAGGCTTTGACAAGTCGAAGAAGCGTTGGGAGCAGATCCGTAAGTATCTGGAGAGGAGGGGAGTGCAGTATGACTTCTTGCAGTCGGAGACTCCTGAATCCGTGGAGCGGTTGGCGAAGATGATGTGTGAGAACGGCTACAGCACCATCGTTGTGGTGGGTGGCGATGGATCTCTCAATCGCGCGGTCAATGCCATCATGCAGTACCGTGAGTCTTTGCCCGAGGATTTTGCCCTTGCCAATATCCCTAACGGCATCGCGAATGATTTCGCTCGTTTCTGGGGCGTATCGGTGGATGATTACAAGGTGATGATTGACAGCATTATTGCACGTAATGTCAGAAAGATAGATGTGGGTCGTTGCACCTATCAGGACGATAATATCCCTCAACGACGCTATTTCTTGAACTGCATCAATATGGGTCTTGGCGCACGACTCATCAAGACCACCAATGATGCCACCCATATCATTGGCTCACGGAAACTCTCCATCATCCCAGCGCTGATTAGTCGCATCTTCGAGCGCAAGCAATATGGTTTCTCCTTTAAGATTGAGACGGAAGATGTGGTGGAGCAATTCATGTCCGTGTGCATCGGCAATTGTCATGGTTATGGGCAGACGCCTAACTCTGTTCCTTACAACGGACTATTGGATCTCTCGCTCATCACCCGTCCGAAATGGTGGCAATTGTTTGAAGGCTTTTGGCTGTTGGGTAAGGGACGCTTCCTCAACTATAAGAATGTGCATCCGTATCGTGCACGTCAAGTGATTGTCAACGAAATCGACAAGGCGTTGGTGTCTCTGGATGGTGTTGTATTGCAGTCCAAGCATCCTACGCCCATGAAGATAGGCATAGAAAAGGAGGCACTGAACTTTATCGTTCCAATAGTGTCGCCAGAATAAACTATCCAATCTTATTGATTTTTTCCAGACTTTCGCCGTCGATGATCTTGATTTTCTTTCCATCGATGGCGATAATCTTTTCTTGTGCGAATGCCGACAGCGTTCGGATGGCATTCGATGTGGTCATGTTTGACATGTTGGCAAGGTCTTCACGAGAGAGGTAGATGGAGAGAGTTGCTCCGTCTTCTTCCAGTCCATAGTTGTCGCGAAGGAAGATGAGAGACTCAGCCAAACGTCCACGGATATGTTTTTGGGTGAGGTTGACGGTGCGCTGATCAGAATTACCTACTTCCACAGCTAACTGTCGAACGAAGAAGAGCGCCAAATGATTATTTTCCATCATCCATTTCTCTATCATCTCGATGGGGATGAGGCAGACGGTGCTGGTTTCGAAAGCTGCAGCTGAAGTCACGTAGTTCTGATTGGCGAAGTAGGCACGGTAACCGAAATACTCAACAGGCTTGATAACACGCACAATTTGGGTTCTTCCTCCAATGCCATCCTTATAAATCTTCACCTTTCCGCTAATGAGGCAATGAAACATCTGAGGCACTTCACCTTCTTGGTAAAGTGTTTCATTTTTTTTGAAATGTTGTATGGACATGTGATCTTTCAACTCCTGCTGTTCTTTGGGTGAAAGCATCTGCATGATATCCTGAAGACTGTCCACAGCATTGGTCATGACAGCTACATCTTTCTTCTTCATTACCTTAAAAACAATTTTGTAATGCAAAGTTACACACAAGTTATAAATTAAACAAAACTTTCTTTGATTTTTCTGCTTTTTAGCATGTTTTTCGCGTTTTTTTTGTTTTTGTGCAACTTTTTTTTGAAAAAAAACGAAGAAAGGTTGTGTACACCAAAAAAAGTCCCTAAATTTGAAAAGTCAAAACTAACGCTAAAAATTCTAAAAGCAATAATACCTTAAAAAACAAACTATGAGTTATTTGCATTTTGATAAAGCCCAAATGACCAATCTGCAAGAATCTCTGCCTAAAGAGATATTGCGGACAAATAGGTCTGGTGCGTATTCTTGCTCCACCATTGTGGACTGCAATACGCGTAAGTATCATGGTTTGTTGGTAGTTCCTGTCAAAGAACTGGATGGCGAGAATCATGTCTTGCTTTCATCACTCGACGAGACCGTCATCCAGCATGGTGCGCAGTTCAATCTTGGACTGCACAAGTATTCGGGCAATGTGTTCAGTCCTAACGGACATAAATACATCCGTTCGTGTGAGTGGGAAAAACTGCCGACGACCATCTATCGTGTAGGTGGTGTGATCCTGAAGAAGGAGAAGGTCTTTCAGCATTTTGAGAACCGCATCTTGATTCGTTACACACTCCTTGATGCTCATTCTGCTACTACTCTTCGTTTGCGTCCTTTCCTTGCCTTCCGCAGTGTGGAGGAATGTACGCATGAGAATGCAGGAGCCAACAGAAAGTATGATGTGATTGACAACGGCATTAAGACCTGTATGTACCCAGGCTATCCTGAACTGATGATGCAACTCAACAAGAAGAACGAGTTTGTGTTCGAACCTGCTTGGTATCGTGGCATCGAGTACCAGAAGGAACAGGAACTGGGTTATGAATACAAGGAGGATTTGTACGTGCCGGGCTACTTCGAATTCGACATCAAGAAGGGAGAGAGCGTGGTGTTTGCCGCAGGATTGAAAGAGTTGAAGACCAATCAGATGAAGAAGATCTTCGACCATGAGTATGACGTGCATGTGCCACGTACTAACTTCCAGTCATGTTTGGTCAATGCCGCTCACCAATTCCACTATGAGCGGGATGGTGAAACCTACATCATTGCTGGTTACCCTTGGTTCAAATGTCGTGCTCGTGACATGTTCGTTTCTCTGCCTGGTCTTACTTTGGCGATTGATGAAGTGGAGTACTTTGAGAAAGCCATGAAGACGGCCATCAAGGCGTTGACCGATTTCATGGAGAAAGGAAAATCTGACATCATGATGTATGAGTTGGACAAGCCAGATGTCCTTTTGTGGGCAGTGTGGTGTATCCAGCAATATGCTCGCCTTGTTGGTGCTGAGGCTGCCAATGAGAAGTATGGGAAGCTGGTCAATCAAATTGTTGATTTTATCCGTCAGAACAAGCACCCCAATCTTTTGCTCCACGACAACGGATTGCTCTATACCAATGGCCGCGAACATGCTGTAACATGGATGAACTCTGAGATAAATGGCTCACCTGTTGTGCCACGTTCTGGTTATGTGGTGGAAATCAATGCTTTGTGGTATGATGCCTTGATGTTCAATGCAGAGATGCTGATGGCTAAAGGACGTCATATGGAGGCTGGAGTATATACTCAATTGGCAGAAAAGGCTGGTCAGTCATTCAAGGAGACCTTCTTGAATGAGCATGGCTATTTGTTGGATTATGTCGATGAGGACTACATCTCATGGGAGGTTCGTCCTAATATGTTGATCGCCTCATCTTTGGAGTACAGTCCACTTACTACTCCTGAGCGCAAGAAGATATTTGATATTTGTACCAAAGAGTTGCTCACTCCTAAGGGCATGCGTTCTCTCTCTCCAAAGTCTGGTGCTTACAACCCGATTTATTGGGGTGGTCAGGTTCAGCGTGATGCCGCTTATCACCAGGGAACAGTTTGGCCTTGGCTGTCGGGCTTCTATCTCGAAACCTGCCTCAAGATTTATAAGCGTAGTGGTCTTTCTTGGGTTGACCGTTGCTTCTTGGGCTTCGAGGAAGAAATGAACTATCATGGAATCGGCACTTTGCCAGAACTCTTCGATGGTAACCCGCCGTTCAGCGGTCGTGGCGCCCTCTCATTTGCTATGAATGTGGCTGCTGTATTGCGTGTGAATAAGGTTCTTTCTAAATTCTATAACTATTAACGGAGGACAGAGGTATGAAAGTTTTAATGTTTGGTTGGGAGTTCCCTCCTAAGATTTATGGTGGATTGGCAGTCGCTTCCTATGGCATCACCAAGGGAATGGTTGAAGGTCAACCCGATGCACAAATCACTTTTTGCCTTCCTAAGCCTTGTGGCGAAGAAGAGAAGTTCCTTCGTATCATCGGTATGAATCAGGTGCCTATTGTATATCGTGGACACGACTACAACTATGTGAAGAGTCGCATCCCTGATTACATGACTCCTGAGGAATACTACAACTTCCGTGACCATATCTATGCCGACTTCTCCTATATGAATGTCAACGATATGGGATGCATGGAATTTGCTGGTGGTTATCCTGGCAATCTGCACGATGAAATCAACAACTTCTCCATCATTGCAGGAGTAGTGGCACGTTCCGAACAGTTCGATATCATCCATGCGCACGACTGGTTGACCTATCCTGCTGGTGTTCATGCCAAGATGGTAAGTGGCAAGCCATTGTGCATCCACGTGCATGCCACCGACTTCGACCGTTCTCGTGGTAAGGTAAATCCTACGGTTTATTCCATCGAGAAAAACGGTATGGATCATGCTGACTGCATCATGTGTGTGTCGGAACTGACTCGTCAGACGGTCATTCGCGAATATCATCAGGATCCACGCAAGTGCTTTGCCGTGCACAATGCCGTTTATCCATTGCCACAGGAGTATCTGGATATTCCACGTGTGGACAATGGTAAGGAGAAGGTTGTTACCTTCTTGGGACGTATCACCATGCAGAAGGGTCCAGAGTACTTCATGGAGGCTGCCGACTTGGTGTGCAAGCGTTCTAAGAACATCCGATTCTGCTTTGCTGGTTCCGGTGACAAGTACTGGGAGATGGTTGACCTCGCAGCTGCCAAAGGCATTGCTGACCGTGTCCACTTCCCAGGTTTCCAGCGAGGCAAGCAGGTGTACGAGTGCTACAAGGCATCCGATGTGTTTGTCATGCCATCCGTGTCAGAACCATTTGGCATTGCACCACTGGAAGCGATGCAGTGTGGTACGCCATCCATCATCTCCAAGCAATCTGGTTGTGGCGAGATTCTCGACAAGGTCATCAAGGTGGACTATTGGGACATCAACGCTATGGCAGATGCCATCTATTCTCTCTGCACCAACGAGGGTCTGCACACCTATCTGCGTGATGAAGGTCTCAAGGAAGTGGCAGAAATCACTTGGGTGAAAGTGGGACACCGCATCCGCAAACTCTACGATGAGTGCATTTATCACGGAGGATTTTTACATTAAACTAACAAATAAGATCATAGAATCATGAAAAAGATTTGTCTATATTTTGAGATACACCAGATTGTCCATCTCAAACGCTACCGTTTCTTTGACATCGGTCGCGACCATTACTATTATGATGACTACGAGAATGAGCGTTCCATCAACGATATAGCAGAACGTAGTTATGTGCCGGCTCTTCAGACACTCATCCAGATGTGTAAGGATTACCCAGAGTTTAGGGTTGCCTTCTCTTTGTCTGGCTGTGGACTGGAGCAGCTTGAGTTCCATGCACCTCAAGTGGTTGACCTTTTGCAGGAAATCAATTCCACAGGTCAGGTGGAGTTCCTCTGTGAACCTTATAGTCACGGACTAGCTTCTCTTGCCAACGAAGAGAGTTTTGCTGCTGAAGTGAAACGCATGAGTGACCGTATCAAGGAACTCTTCGGCAAGCGTCCAAAAGTGTTCCGCAATTCCTCTCTCATCTACAATGACGAGATTGGTGCACAGGTTGCATCGATGGGCTTCAAGGGCATCTTGACAGAAGGTGCCAAGCAAGTGCTGGGTTGGAAGTCTCCACATTACATTTATCATTGTGCGACTGACCCACGCCTCAAGCTTCTCTTGCGTGACATCAATCTCTCTGAGGATATCACAGAACGTTTCACCTCCAATCCTATCATGGCAGACCAGTGGCTTGACTGGATTGCTTCCACACCAGAAGGGGAGAACTTCATCAACATCTTTGGTGAGTTGGTGACCTTTGGTATTTTCCATCCTCTTCAGAGTGGCATCCTCGATTTCCTCAAGGCTATTCCTGCCTTGGCACGAGATCGTGGTATTGGCTTCGCCCTTCCTTCTGACCTCTGCGAGGAGAAGAGCGTAGGTGCGATTGAAGTGCCTTACAACATCTCTTGGGTGGACGAAGAACGTGATACTTCCTGCTGGCTCGGTAACGTGATGCAGCGCGAAGCCTTCAACAAGCTCTATAGCGTGGCAGATCGCGTACGTGTCTGTGGCGACCGTCGTATCCAGATGGACTGGGATTCTCTCCAGGCATCCAACAACTTCCGTTTCATGACTACCAAGCCTGGTTACCAGTATCGTGGCATCTATGACAGTCCATACGATGCATTCACCAACTATATGAACATCCTTGGTGACTTCATTTCTCGTGTCAACAACCTTTACGGAGGTGCCGACAACGAAGAGATTGATGGTCTCATCACCATGATCAAGAACCAGGGTGACGAATTGGCTGCCAAGGACAAGGAAATCGAGCGTTTGCGCAAGAAACTGGAGAAGTACAATCCTACGGAACTGGAAGAGAAGAAGCCGGAACCTAAGGCTGCACCAGCCAAGAAAGCCCCTGCTGCCAAAAAGGCTGTTGCTCCCAAGAAAGAACCAGTCAAGAAGGCGGCTCCTAAGGCAAAAGCCGTGAAGAAGGAGGAGAAGGCTCCTGCTAAGGCTGCAGCTCCAAAGAAAGCCACTCCGAAGAAGAAGTAACTCTTGATAACAATACGAAGCGTCCAGGACGAGAAATAGGATTCCGTCTTGGACGCTTTATTTATGTTCACAAAAAAATGTGTCAGAAACCTCACGGCCTCTGACACACGAATGCTATGAAAAAACGAATGTCTAAATGATGAGCGGAAAACGAGACTCGAACTCGCGACCCCAACCTTGGCAAGGTTGTGCTCTACCAACTGAGCTATTTCCGCAGGGATTTAAGATAGGGAAGCTCTCCCTTGAGTTGCCCTTGTGAGTGAAGAGGAGGAGACTCGAACTCCCACGGGCTGAGCCCACTACCCCCTCAAAGTAGCGCGTCTACCATTCCGCCACCTCTCCATTCTGGTGCCCACGACAAGAATCGAACTTGCACGTCTCTCAACACTCGCACCTGAAACGAGCGCGTCTACCATTCCGCCACGTGGGCATTGTCTTCTGTTCTCAAAGAGCGTCTTGTTTGTTGCAGGAGAGCGGAAAACGAGACTCGAACTCGCGACCCCAACCTTGGCAAGGTTGTGCTCTACCAACTGAGCTATTTCCGCATCTTTTCCGATTGCGAGTGCAAAGGTACTACTTTTTCTTGAACCGACAAAACATTTCAGGAAAAAAATGCCTTGAAATTGTTATTTCTTTTTGCAGCCTCTCCTTATACATTATTTATATATAGGGAGAGTGGGGTAAGAGTGCCTTTTTAACGGATTCTGTCAAGTGAACGGACCAGTGCCTCGTCTTTGCGAATGCCTTGGATGGCGAGGCAGTTGAGGATGATGCTCAACACGGGGAAGACCGCCACGAACTTCACGTGGAAGGTGGGCAGAAGATTTGCAGCCTCTGTCCCCGCTTGTTCATATACCGTCGTCGCGTGGACATTGAGATTCAAATCGTAATAATACGCGAAGAGGGCATAAGTAGCCACATAACCCACCAACAGGATGGTGCTGAAAATCGTGAGCCTCAATTGGCGCATTCTCTTTCGGAACAGCATGATGCTCATCGTTGTCAGGAACATCACCATGATCAGCAACACTCCTAAGCACCAAGGGCCGCAAATGGAATCCAATGCTTCGAATTGTCCTTCAGCGCCAAAGGTGAAGTTGCTGAAATGTGCCACAACGGTTTCTGCCACAGTCCATTCCCCGATGGTGGAGATCAACCCCACGAACGAGAAAATGAGAACCAGTGCCAAATAGACGGTCTGTATTCGTTGAATCATGGGGATTAGAGATTTCTGTCGGTTTCCTTAGAGGGGTTGCGGAAGTAAATCTTGTCCTCGAGGAACTCCTGTGTTGCAATGAGGGTTGGCTTAGGCAGACGCTCGTAGTAGCGGGAAATCTGAATCTGCTCCTCATTTTCGAACACTTCTTCAAGTGTGTCTGTATGTGCACCAAACTCCACCAGTTTCTTGCTGAGTTCGTCTTTCATTTCTGCGGCAATCTGGTTGGCACGCTTAGAGATGATGGCCACGCTTTCATACACATTGTTGGTGTCACGGCTTAAATCCATCAGATTGCGTGTCACAGTTGTCGTTGGTGCATTTGTCTTCTTGAAATCCATAATGTTATCTTGTTTATCTTTGTTTTTAATTCATTGCTTTGTCTTCGTCCACGTTCACTTTCACCTTGGAAGAGCAGCGCTTGAAGATTTGGTCTGCCTCCTTCATGTATTTGCTGTTCGGAAATTCGTTCTTGAATCCGTAGTACTCGTCAATGGCTTGCTGTAAACGTTCATCTTTTTTCTCCATGATGCTTCGCTGTGCCAGTTCATATCGGCTGCGCAGAATCAGCATATAAAGATTTTCGCGCAGACGAGTGTAGGGGAAAGTCTTCAATGCGTTCTCTGCAGTGATGATGCAAGCTTCATAATTGTTGCCTCCATAGACGCTGTTGCCCACATACGTTCCTAAGTTATAATAGAGCTGAGCATTTTCATACTCTTTCTGCACGAGTCGATTCTGCAATTCATACATCATGTCGTTCACTTCCTCGCTCAAGTCGGAGTAGGGGTGGTATTCCAGAAACTCCTGCAACTTGTTCAATGCTGCATACGTGGGAGACTGGTCAAGTCTTGGATCTGGACTTTGCATGTACGATGCCTTGCCGCTATAGTAGCGTGCCAGTTCCGTATATTCACCTTTCGTATAGGTCTTTGTGTATCGGTCCAGATACATGGCCGCAGTCTCGTAGTCACGGAGATTGTAGAAGCACATGCCCAGCATGAAGAGTGATTCCTCTGCACGGTCAGAGCCTTTCATCACCATGATGAGCTCCTCCAACAGCTGATATGACCAGGTATATTGGCCTGCGAAGTAATATTCCTTTGCTGCCTCGTATTTATAACCATAATCAGTTGATTTCAGCAGTTTGTTGTAGGAGTTGCAGGAACTCAACAACAGTACCGAAATCAACGCGATTGTTAATGCTTTCTTCATTCTTAACGGATATTTCGGCTGCAAAGGTACAAAAAAGTTGAGAGTTGAGAGTTGAGAGTTGAGAGTTATTTTTCATTTGGGGCTGATTTTTTACTTTTCTTTAGAAAAAAACGGGATAATTGGGGGTTATTTACGGATATAAATCGTAATTTTGCAGTCCAAAAGGGAAAGCAAATGGATTTTCAGCTCATATCGAAGTTTCAACCGACAGGCGACCAGCCACAAGCCATTGAGCAACTGACTCAAGGCGTGATGGAGGGTATGCCGGCACAGGTGTTGTTGGGTGTGACGGGCTCGGGCAAGACCTTCACGATGGCGAATGTCATCCAGAATGTGGGGAAGCCGACCCTCATCTTCAGTCACAACAAGACCTTGGCGCACCAACTCTATACGGAGATGAAAGCGTTCTTCCCCAACAATGCGGTGGAATATTATGTGAGCTATTACGACTACTATCAGCCTGAAGCCTACATCCCTTCCACAGGCACATACATCGAGAAAGACTTGGCCATCAACGAAGACCTTGACCGTCGTCGCCTGGCTGCCACTTCGGCATTGCTCTCAGGCAGGAAAGATGTCATCATTGTCTCGTCCGTGTCGTGCATTTATGGTATGGGAGCTCCCACCAGTTATGCAGAAAACATCCTGACCATTCAAGTGGATCAAGACCTTCCCCAGGAGGTTCTGCGTCGCAAGTTGGTGGATATGCTTTACACCAATAACGACCTTGCTTCTGCCGATGAATTGGAACGTGGTCAGTTCCGAGTGAAGGGCGAAACTGTCGATGTGTATCTTGCTTATGATGAGAAGATTCTGAGGATTTGTTATTTCGATGATACCATTGACGATATTCAGGAATTGGATGTGCATACGCTCTATCCCATCACCTCCTACAAGGAGTATAAAATCTATCCTGCCAACCTTTTCATGACCACCAAGGAGCAGACGCAGAAGGCCATCCATGACATCGAGGAAGACCTGCAGAAACGCATTGACTATTATGAGGAACGGGGCGATATGGAGAAGGCGAAGCAGATAGAGTTGCGTGTGAACAACGATCTGGAGTGGATTCGTGAAACGGGACATTGCTCTGGCATCGAGAATTACTCGCGCTACTTCGACGGACGTGAAGCAGGGGAACGCCCTTATTGCCTCCTTGATTTCTTCCCAGACGATTATCTGCTCATTGTCGATGAGAGCCACCAATCCATTCCACAGGTGAAAGCCATGTGGGGAGGTGATCGCCATAGAAAGGAGAACCTTGTCGATTATGCTTTCCGCTTACCGGCTGCACTCGACAACCGTCCCTTGCGGCTCGAAGAATTTGAAGCTTTGACGCCTCAGACCATCTATGTCTCAGCCACGCCTGCCGAGTATGAATTGGAACGTGCTGAGGGTGTCATTGTCGAACAGCTCATTCGTCCCACAGGATTGCTCGACCCGCCCATCGAGGTGCGTCCCAAGCTCAACTTCATGGACGACCTCATCGAGGAGATCCATCAGCGCAACGAAGTGGGGGAGCGTACGCTGGTCATCACCTCCACCAAGCGCCAGGCAGAGGAAGTGTCCGCCTTCTTTAACAGCGTGGGTATCAAGGCCAATTACATCCATTCCGATGTTGACACTTTCGATCGTGTCGATATCATCAACGATTTCCGCGCCGGCACCTACGACGTGCTCATTGGCATTAACCTCCTGCGCGAAGGACTGGACCTTCCTGAAGTGTCCCTCGTAGCCATCCTCGATGCTGACTATCAGGGATTTCTGCGCGACCATCGCTCGCTCGTTCAGATTATAGGACGTGCTGCCCGCAATGTTCATGGACTTGCCATCATGTATGCTGAGACCATTACTGAGACCATGCAGCAGACCATCGATGAGACCAACCGACGTCGCAAGAAGCAAATGGCATACAACGAAGAGCATGGCATCACACCTACACAGATTCAGAAAGCGCAAATCGCCATCAACCAGCACAAGCCCGTCGATTATGTCGGCACAGCCTACATCGAAGAGAACGCTTCCTTGGCTGCCGAGTCAGAGGTGGACACCATCTACAAGGCCATGACGCCCGATGAACTTCGACGAGCCATCGACCGCAATCGCAAGTTGATGAAGGAGGCAGCCAAGCACCTCGAATTCCTCAAGGCCGAAGAGTACAAGCAGGAAATTGTCCGCCTCGAAGGAATGCTGAACAAGTGAAGTCACAGCGCTTTCACGAAAAAATCATAAGAAATGAGTGAAGAAATTTGGCTGTTCTCTCATTTATCCGTACCTTTGCACAATTATTGTGTTTTTTAATTGTAAAAACTTTATATCTTTTAGATATGCCTAAAATATCCATACGAGGAACGGAGATGCCGAGTTCGCCTATTCGCAAACTGGCACCGCTGGCTGAAGACGCAAAGAAGCGGGGTGTGAAAGTTTATCATCTGAACATTGGACAGCCCGACTTGCCTACACCCCAGGTGGCATTGGATGCCATCAAGAACATTGACCGCAAGATTTTGGAGTACAGCCCATCACAGGGCTATCGCAGTTATCGCGAGAAGTTGGTGAACTACTATGCAAAGTATGACATCAACCTGACTGCGGATGACATCATCATCACCAGTGGTGGTTCTGAGGCGGTATTGTTCTCGTTCTTGGCTTGTCTGAATCCTGGCGACGAAATCATTGTGCCCGAACCTGCTTATGCCAACTACATGGCATTTGCCATTTCTGCCGGTGCTGTGATTCGTACCATTGCTACGACTATTGACGAGGGTTTCTCGCTCCCAAAGGTGGAGAAGTTTGAGGAACTCATCAACGAGCGTACCCGTGCCATTCTCATCTGCAACCCCAACAACCCGACAGGTTATCTCTATACACGTCGTGAGATGAATCAGATTCGCGACCTCGTGAAGAAGTATGACCTCTATCTCTTCTCCGACGAAGTGTATCGTGAGTTCATCTACACGGGGTCCCCATATATCTCTGCTTGTCACCTCGAAGGCATTGAACAGAATGTGGTGCTGATTGACTCTGTGTCAAAGCGTTACAGCGAGTGCGGCATCCGTATTGGTGCGCTCATCACCAAGAACGAGGAAATCCGTAAGGCGGTCATGAAATTCTGTCAGGCACGTCTTTCTCCTCCACTCATCGGACAGATTGCTGCTGAGGCGAGTCTGGATGCACCAGAGGAGTACAGCCGTGACATCTACGACGAATATGTGGAACGACGCAAGTGCCTCATTGACGGGCTCAATCGTATTCCTGGTGTTTATTCACCTATCCCGATGGGCGCTTTCTACACGGTGGCTCGTCTGCCTGTGGATGACTGCGAAAAGTTCTGTGCGTGGTGTCTTTCTGAGTTCAACTATGAAGGCGAGACAGTCATGATGGCTCCTGCAGCAGGTTTCTACACCACGCCTGGAGCTGGAAAGAATGAGGTGCGTATTGCTTATGTGTTGAAGAAGGAAGACCTCGTCAGAGCGCTCTTCGTGTTGAGAAAGGCATTGGAAGCATATCCAGGCAGAGTGCAGGAATAGAAATTGAACATAGAAGTGTGAGCTTCGAACTTTTCATAGCAAAGCGCATTTATGCAGATAAGGCAGAGGACGGGGAACGGTTTTCCCGTCCTGCCATTCGTATAGCGATGTTAGGTGTCGCCATTGGTGTGGCGGTCATGCTGATCAGCCTTGCAGTCGTGCTGGGTTTCAAGCATGAGGTGAGTTCGAAGGTCATAGGTTTTGGCAGTCACATTCAGGTGTTGAGTTTGACGCAGAACCAGAACTACGAGATGATGCCCGTCCTGACCAACGACACGTTGATTCGCAAGGTGAAGAAGGTGCAGGGTGTCGGGCGCATTCAGAAGTTTGCCACGAAGATTGGCATTCTGAAGACGGAGAAGGACTTCCGAGGCTTGACCTTCAAGGGAGTGGGAGAGGACTACGACCTTTCGTTCTTTCAGTCCTGCTTGACAAGCGGCAAGATGCCGAAGTTCTCTGCTAAGGAAGCCTCCAACGAGATCCTTCTTTCGCAGAAGGTGGCAGGTGACTTGGGAGTAAAGGTCGATGAGAAGATTTTCGCCTATTTCATGGGTGAGGAATCCATGCGGGCACGTCGCTTCAAAGTGGCGGGCATCTTTGCCACCAACATGAATGACTACGACAAGAACTATGTCATCACCGATATCTACACAGTTCGTAAACTGAACGGATGGGATGAGGAGATGTCATCGGGATTGGAAGTGACGGTGAATGATTTCGATAGGGTAGAGGAGTTGACGAACAAACTTCAGTTCATCCATAAGGACACAGACCGCAATGGAGTGACCTATGGCGTGTTCAGCATCAAGGATATCGCAGCGCACACGTTTGCATGGCTCTCAGTGTTGGATATGAATGTGGTGATGATTCTCGTGCTGATGATTCTGGTGAGTGCTTTCACAGTGGTGAGTGGCTTGCTCATCATCATGCTGGAGCGCATCAATATGATTGGTACGCTGAAAGTGCTGGGTGCAACGAACGTGTCTGTGCGCAAAATCTTCATCCAGTTCAGCGTTATGCTGGTGGGGCAGGGCTTGCTTTGGGGCAATGTGATTGGCTTGCTCCTCTGTTGGATTCAGCAGAAGTTCCACCTGATCTCGCTCGACGCCACCGTCTATTACATCGACTCTGTGCCGATTCAGTTCAACTGGTGGCTCATCCTTGCTATCAATGTGGCAACTCTCCTCATTTCGACATTTGTTATTTGGGGAAGTTCACACCTCATCAGCATTGGCAAACCATCAGAAACGATTAGATACGAATAAAAATAACACATTATATATATTATGGAATTAGCAAAAAATTATAACCCTTCCGAAGTGGAGGGAAAATGGTACCAGTATTGGCTGGACCACAAACTCTTTGCCAGCAAACCCGATGGTCGTGAGTCATACACGATTGTGATTCCCCCACCAAACGTGACGGGTGTGCTTCACATGGGCCACATGCTCAACAACACCATTCAGGACATTCTCATTCGTAAGGCTCGTATCGACGGCAAGAATGCTTGTTGGGTGCCTGGCACAGACCACGCTTCCATTGCTACGGAGGCAAAGGTGGTGAATCGTTTGGCAGAACAGGGCATCAAGAAGCGCGACCTCACTCGTGAGGAGTTCTTGAAGCATGCTTGGGCTTGGACAGACGAACACGGAGGCATCATCCTCAAGCAGTTGCGCCGTTTGGGTGCATCCTGCGATTGGGATAGAACTGCTTTCACGATGGATGAGAAGCGTAGTGAAAGTGTGCTCAAAGTCTTCGTTGACCTCTACAAGAAGGGACTCATCTATCGTGGTCTCCGCATGGTCAATTGGGATCCAAAGGCACAGACCGTGCTTTCTACAGAGGAGGTCATCTATCGTGATGAGAAGAGCCACCTCTTCCACTTGAAATATTATGTGGCTGACCCGGAGAACCTGAAGTCCATTGGTGGCAAGGTGTCCATTGATACGTTGGAAAAAGAAGGTAATATCATCCACAAGGATGCCAAGGGCTATTATGCTGTGGTGGCTACCACACGTCCTGAGACCATCATGGGCGATACGGCCATGTGTATCAATCCTAAAGACCCCAAGAACCAGTGGTTGCGTGGTCATAAGGTGATTGTGCCATTGGTGAATCGTGTCATCCCTGTGATTGAAGACCGCTATGTGGACATCGAGTTTGGTACCGGCTGTCTGAAAGTCACTCCAGCCCACGACGTGAACGACTACGCATTGGGTAAGGCACACAACCTCGAAACTATCGACATCTTCAACCCTGACGGCACCCTCTCAGAGGAGGCTGGTCTTTATGTGGGCATGGATCGTATGGAAGTGCGCAAGCAGATTGCCATCGACCTGAAAGAAGCTGGTTTGATGGAGAAAATTGAGGACTACGACAACAAGGTGGGCTATTCAGAGCGCAACCAGGACACAGCCGTTGAGCCTCGTCTCTGCAAGCAGTGGTTCCTCTCGATGAAGCACTTTGCCGACATCGCCCTGCCACCTGTGCTCGAAGGCAAAATCAAGTTCTATCCGACCAAGTATGTGACCACCTATCGCAACTGGCTCGAGAATATTCAGGACTGGTGCATCAGCCGTCAGCTCTGGTGGGGACACCGCATCCCTGCTTACTTCCTGCCTACACCAGAAGGAGAGGAAGAGAAGTATGTGGTGGCACTCACAGCCGAAGAGGCATTGGAGGAAGCGAAGAAGATTCCTGGTTACGAGAACATCACCATCGACCAGCTCACACACGATGAGGATGCCCTCGACACATGGTTCTCTTCATGGCTCTGGCCTATCTCCCTCTTCGATGGCATCAACAATCCTGGCAATGAGGAAATCAACTACTATTATCCCACCAGCGACCTTGTGACTGGTCCAGACATCATCTTCTTCTGGGTGGCACGCATGATTATGGCAGGTGAGGAATATCTCAAGGATGTACCTTTCCGCAACGTCTATTTCACAGGCATTGTGCGTGACAAACTTGGCCGTAAGATGTCTAAGTCACTTGGTAACTCTCCCGACCCCATCGGACTCATTGAGAAGTATGGTGCCGATGGTGTGCGTATGGGTATGCTCCTCTCTGCTCCTGCAGGTAACGACATCCTCTTCGATGAGCAGCTCTGTCAGCAGGGTGCAGCTTTCTGCAACAAGATTTGGAACGCCTTCCGTCTTGTGCAGGGCTGGGAAGTGTCCGACTCGCTGGCGCAGCCTGAAGAAAACAAGAAGACCATTGCTTGGATGGAAGCTACCATCAAGAAGGCACTCGTCGAAATCAATGACCTCTATACACGCTATCGTCTCAACGAGGCACTCATGGCAGTCTTCAAGCTCTTCACTGACGAGTTCTCTGGCTGGTATCTCGAGATGATCAAGCCCGCTTATCAGGCACCTATCGATGCAGCCACTTACAAGGCAACGCTCAACTTCTTCGAGCAGCTGATGAAGATGATTCACCCATTCATGCCATTCATCACGGAAGAACTCTACCAGCACATCGCAGAGCGTAAGGACGGCGAGAGCATCATGGTGGACACCCTCATTCTCGATGCACCAACCGAAGCAGATGCCTGTCTCCTCGCCCAGTTTGAAGAGGCCAAGCAAGTCATCTCAGGCGTGCGTGCCGTTCGTCAGAGCAAGAACATCGCACCACGCGAACCCCTCACCCTTGAGGTGGTGCTCGCTGCCGATGACAAGAATGTGACCAAGGATCCTGCTCTCGGTTCCATCATCAAGAAGATGGCCTCTCTTGCCGACATCCTCTATGTACAGGCCAAGAGCGACGGTACTTCCACCTTCATGATTGGGACCACCGAATATGCCGTGCAACTTGGCAACCTCATCGACACAGAAGCAGAAATTGCCAAGATGGAAGCAGAGCTGAAGCACCTGCAAGGTTTCCTCATCGGCGTGCAGAAAAAACTCAGCAACGAACGTTTTGTGGCCAATGCACCTGCTCAGGTGGTCGAACTCGAACGCAAGAAGCAGAGCGATGCCGAAACCAAGATTGCCGCGCTGACAGAAAGCATTGCAAAACTGAAGAAATAAACCTCACACTGTCCAACAGGAAAGAAGCATGTCCCCCTCGGATGTGCTTCTTTTTTTTCTTGCTTTTTGCCGACGGCAAAGCAATGGATTGCCGTCACCTCTTTGATGCTTTGCCGTTAGCAATTTAAACAACGGCGTTTCGAGGGTCTTTATACGGCGTTTCGTTGATCTCGAAACGGCGTACTATTTATGCTCTCTCGTTGGAGCGTGTTTTTTCCCTCGTAGGGTAGCAATTTTTTCTTTTTTTGGTTGCAAAAATGACGGCATTCAACGTTGTTTTCTGCAACAATGGTAGCCATTATGCCACAAAGTTCCATCCAAATGAGGTTGAGGTGCTGATTTTTTGGGAAGCTGATATGTGCCCAAAAGTAGGAAAAGCATCGGAAAAGTAGCTTTAGTATGTCATTTGAGGCCTTTGAGAGAAGGAATTTGATGCTTTCTATACCTTTTTTGGAGTCTCAGCATCATCGGAGTGGCCTTACTAAAGTATTGCAATTTATTGATTGACAATATTTTGACCAGTCCATTACCAATAAAAATAGTCTCAGTCTCAAATCTCAGTTAATTTTTAAGAGGTGTCAATACCCGCCTTGTCTATATATAACTATTTAATTATTAATTAGTTATAAGCTTTATAAAGAGATGTTTTGAAGTAAATGATGGCTTTTTTTCTAATTGAGACTGAGATTTGAGACTGTCGAGTGAAAGATAAGCTATCTTTCTTATTATTCATTTATTTGTTGATTAACTATGCATTTGTCGGATGAACCAAAGATAATCTTCCAATAATGGTGCCTTATTGCCCAATAACCTGCCTCTGCTGAGAAATAACCGTGCCTTGTTGAAAAACAATGATGTTTCCTGAAAATTCACCAATCTGTGACAATTGTGACAAAGGACACCCCGTTTTTTGTATGCATTATAGGTGCTATTATTAATTGCTACACAAATGATTGAATATTAATAAATTATTTATAATAACTCTTTCGAAATCCTTAACAAGATTTAACAAGTTTTATTTGGTGGGGAAGGAAGAAGTATATACCTTTGTGGAAAAACGTAAATAACTGAATATTAATAATTTAATTATTATGATTGATAATTTTTATACAAACAAGGTGTATTTTGCAAAAGGACTTACTTTTGTGAAATATTTGGATGTTGCAACACGTTTGGTTAATGTCTTCCATCGTCAAAAGATTGCGTGGGAAATGTTGCCGCAAACTTCATCGCCACTCCATATCTGGGCACGTGACTACATGCCTGTGCAGGTGCGTAAAGATAAGTTTGTGAGATTCTGCTACGACCCTGATTATCTTCGTGAAAGCCCTGAATACAAACCCGACACTTCTGCTGTTCTTTCAGAACTTTGTATTGAAGTGATAGATTCAGACATCATCCTTGATGGTGGCAACGTGGTCGGTTGTGGCGACAAAGTTATCTTAACCGATAAAATCATCAGAGAAAATCCTCACTATGAGAAAAGTGCGTTGATTCATGCCCTTAGCCAATTGCTGGAAGCTGAGGTGGTGTTGATTCCACAAGATGTATATGATGAATATGGGCATGCGGACGGGATGGTGAGATATATGGGCGAAGGGCGAGTGCTGCTGAACAACTATTGCGACTTCGACAAAGCATTGCGCAAAAAAATGTTGTCTGTCCTGAAAGCTCATTTTGAGATATCTGAACTTCACTATGGCACATATACAGACAAAAGTTGGGCTTACATCAATTTCCTGCATGTAGGTCAGCACATTTTCATCCCTACCATGGAAGACAAGTTGATAGAGAAAGCTTTCAGACAGATTACTGAGGCTTTCCCTGAATGTGAATGCCATTCCATATGGGGGTGTGAAAGCATCGTTCAAGAAGGTGGTGCATTGAACTGCACAACGTGGAATGTTCAAATGGATTTACCGATAGAAGAAGAAAGTAAGGAATTACCAAAACCAAGTACAATATGTTTACTGCCAAATTCATAAAAAATATCATCTTTGATGGAGAAAGACTGCGTGCAATAGGAAGAAGCGGTCGTCCCACAAGAGTGTTTGCTGAGCAAGGTGACCTTGATGGCTCATGTGCTGTTTACAGCTTGTTGATGATGTTAATCTTTCACAAGAAACTTGACTGGGAAGATTTGACAGATCGCGGATGCGCAAAAGACAACGATTTTGTTGACCGCATCCAACGTCTATTTCTATATAGTTTTAAATCGCTTTGTAGAGGTGGCCATATATTTGATGACCTTTCCAGCAAATTGAACGTGTGTTTTGGTGAAAAACTTTCTGAAGTATTTACGACAACACCAGAAAGATTTAATTCTGTCAGCCGGAGAGAATTGCATGAAAAGATTAGGGCTCAATTGGATGTGAGGAGACCTGTACTACTCGGCTTTAAAAGAAATTCAGAGAAGGGTCATGCCCTTGTTGCTATTGCATACAAAAGAGAAAGCAAAAGTCGTTTACGTTTATTTTGTTTAGACCCAGGAAGGATGCTGCCATTTATGCAAATTTGGAATAACGTGATAGACCTCGACTATCTTTCACCCGATAATAAAACAACAACAGATATAAATCATTATGAAAATGATAAGGTATGTGTCGATACGATATTGATAATACATGATAATCCTCTCATACAAGACACCCATTTTGACAAGAAAATATAATATTGTTGTTATTGTGACAAAGTATTTGTATCTTTGCAAACGATTTAATTAAGTTTCAAGACGTAAAAATTAATTATGACTAATTGTTGCGATTCATTACAAACAATTCTTAATTCATTCATTGGCGTTACTTCTATACAGGATGAAAAAGAAAAAAACGCTGAGTTGAAGAGGCAATTTGAAAAAATAGCTAAAGGTGTCTTCTTTGATGGATACTTTCAGGTTAATGATATTCGTAGAATCTATCCTATGGAGATAGAATTCTATTATCATGAAGAAAATCCTAATGGATTAAAAGATCCTGTTATGTACCACACTTCAGATCGTGTCAAGAATAGAGATTTGGAGTATTATCCATTAGGATCACTCAATTTTCATGTTTCAGGAATGGATGTCACTTTTGAAAAAGATAAACAATACCGTGCTGCATTCTTGATTCGTGAATATAAAGTTTATGATTTGGTAAATAAACGATGGAAAGAGGAACAACGCCCAACCTATATTTATGAGGATATGCTAATGGGGATTTCTGTCTTTAGTGGCATCAATATTCAATGGGTAACAGAACATACAACAACTGGAGGATATAAAACAGAAAGCCGAGTCAATGTTGCGGCATACAAAAAAGACGAGCATGGGAGATATATAAAGGACAAAAACAGAAACTATATCAAAGAAGAAATAAAAGATATAAGCAAAGAGGAGTTTAAACTACTTCCAGAAGAAGAGAAGAAAAAGTACTTCTTTTATTCTGGCAAGATGTTCAAACGATGTACTCGTCCCTGGAATTATCGTAAGATAGAATGAAAAAGGGAGAGGTAATTATTATTCTCCCAACAAAGATGCAACTTCCAGCCTCAATAGTTATAGATGATTGATGATGATGCATTGAGCACATCATAGAGATGTTTCTGTACATTCTCATCCATATATCTTCATCTTTGTCCTTTCAATGTTCCGTTTGAAGATGGGATTCCGAATGGCTTTCTCTTCCACAAGATCAACGTCACGTCCCATCGTGTCTTCTAATGCGTACTTCAAATCGAAGAAATTGGTGAAGTAGTCTGGAATCTTGTCTGTATCGAACTCCACAAGGAAATCTACATCGCTCTTATCAGAGAACGATGTGGTGAGCACGGAACCAAACACATACAGGTTCTTAACCCCATGTTTGCGGCATAAGGTTGTGATGTATGGATGTGCGTGTTTCAGTATCTCGTTCATATTGTGAAGGGAATCATTGGGATTCCATTTGCAAAGATAGAGATTGTTCCTGACACCACCAAGGGATTCCTCTACTTTTTTCATGCTGTGTGACAATTGTGACAAAAGGATCGTTTTTTTGTGGATTTTCAAGAATATTTTAGTTAATCAGCACAAACATTATAAATTCACTCTACTTAAAAGGGGAAACTTGTCAATTCAAAACGGAGAATTTATCAAGCTAATACGGATACCAGCTTTAGGCACACCATCATTTGCCTAAAGGCACACGATTAAATGGCTAAAGGCACACGACCTTTTGCCTTTAGGCGTGTGAAGTTGTCAATGAAAGTACTGCTTCGATTTAGTACAGACACCTGTTCCTCTGGTCATGAACATATGTTCGATAGCCAATGAACATATGTTCATCGCCGCTTGAACATATGTTCGTGAAAACAGGGATTATTGTAAATTCAGTTGATTTACTGGTAAAGGTTTCAAAAGTTTGTCGATTCTTCGTTTGGGAACCACTCTTTTGTCATCAAAGAATCAGAAGAGAGAAAAGGGATGATGGAAAATGGATGAAGGGAGAGGACTGAATCACATTCATGACTATCACGACCTCAGCAACGGGATCGTGATGTTTTTTATCCTTTTATTGAAAAAACTTTCAGAGAAGTTTGGTGGCTTCTTTTGTTTTCACGTAATTTGCAATCGTAAAACTAAACCAAAGCAGACATGGTGACAAAATGGACAAAACTATGAATGATGGCCGCCATACTGGCCTTCAACATTCTTTTTATGGCGTCCTGCTCAAATGATGACAAAGGCAAACAGGAGCCTGTAGAACAGGTGCTGCAGGATGGCACGTGGACAGGTAGCGGTGAGGGGCGTAGCGGAAGCATTATCGTAAAGGTGACGGTCGAGAACCATCAGGTGAAAAAGGTGACCGTTGTCAGCCAGTCAGAGTCTTCCTTTGCACAGGAAACCATCAACACGCTTGTGGCAAATGCCGTGGGAAAGACTGATGTGATGAGTGTGGAGGTGGATGGCATAACGGGTGCCACACTGACTTCAACAGGCGTCATCGATGCCATCAACATGGCGCTACAGGTGGCAATGGGCAAGCATGCGGATGGGAACAAAACCTACAAAGACGGTACATGCGATATTGCCATCATAGGCGCTGGCGGAGCGGGACTCTCGGCAGCAGTGGCGGCGGCAGAGTCCGACAGCAGCCTGAAGATTGTCGTGCTGGAAAAGCAGGGAATCATCGGCGGTAACACCAACTATTCGACCGGCGGCATCAATGCGGCAGAGACGGATATTCAGAAAGAACTCGGCATCGAGGACAGCAAGCAGCTGTTTTACGATGACATCATGAGAGGCGGCAAATATGAGAACATCCCATCGCTGGTAAGGAACTTCGTGGAGCATGCGCCTGGCACCATATCATGGCTGACAGGGCTTGGCGCCGACCTGAGCGACGTGGGACTGATGGGCGGCAGCAGCGTGAAGCGGACACATCGACCCAAGGGCGGCACAGCCATTGGTCCGCATCTGATGAAAGTGCTTAGGGCAGCGACGTCTTCCAAGAACATTGAGATACGCACACTGAACAAAGTCACGGGGCTGCTCTCGAACGCAAGCGGCAGTGTGACAGGCGTGAAGGTGCAGAATGCTGACGGCAGCAACTATTTGCTCACGGCAAAGGCTGTCATCATCGCCACTGGCGGCTTTGGTGCCAACCTAGATATGGTGACCAGTCTGCAGCCCTCGCTCAAGGGCTTTGCCACGCTGAACCATCCCGGTGCCACGGGTGACGCTTTCAGCTGGGTGACGGCCATCGGTGGCGCGACCATACAGATGGCGAACATCCAGATTCACCCTACGGCAGAAGCCACAAACCACATCCTCATCACGGAGGCTGTACGCGGCAACGGTGCCATCTTGGTAAACCGTGAAGGTATGCGTTTCTGCAATGAGATGGGCACACGCGATGTGGTGTCCGCCGCCATCCTCGCACAGACAGACGGCAAGGCTTTCCTCATCTTCGACCAAGGCGTGCGCCAGTCGCTGGCTTCTATCGAGACCTACGCCAACCAGCATCTGCTCAACGAGGGTGCAACGGTTACCGAACTCGCCAACGCTGTGGGCATCCCTGCCAATGCGCTGACAGAGACCCTGAACCGCTACAATGCCCTGCAGGAGGCGAGTGTTGATGAAGACTTCGGACGCAGTGCCACAGAGATGACAGGTTCTCTACAGACAGCGCCGTATTATGCTGTCTGTGTCACTCCCGCCATCCATCACACGATGGGCGGACTGAGCGTGAACACTGAGACACAGGTGCTGCGCACTGACGGCACGCCCATCCCAGGACTCTATGCTGCCGGCGAGGTGACAGGAGGCCTTCATGGTGCTAACCGCCTGGGTGGCAACGGTGTGGCAGACATTGTCGTTAATGGCAGACTGGCAGGTATGACAGCAAGTAAGAATATTAAGGATGAATAAGAATAAGTGAACGAATAAAGAAACAGGGAGGTTTGCGAACCTTCCTGTTTGTTTTAGTTAATAAACTGTAAAATGTAATCCACGATTTCGTCCTCTGTCTTGCCGTCTACTTTGATGACGAGATCGTAGTTGCGGGTGTCATAGCGAGATGTTTCGGTGTATCGTTTGACATAGTTCTCACGCATCTGGTCCACTTTGTCGATGAGCTTGCGTGCCTCGTTCTCGCTGATGTTCTGCTTGCGCATTACACGCTCCAAACGGTAAGGCATTGAGGCCTGTATCAAAATGCACAAATGGTTGGGATGGTTGCGGAACACATAAAAGCCGCTACGACCAGTGATGACGCAAGACTCCGTTGCGGCGATGCCTTCCAGAATCTCCGTTTCGGTCTTGAACATCTTTTCAGTGGTCACACGGTCAGACGCTTCACTCATCTTCGAATGATAATCGCGGATTTCGCTTCCTCCTATACCCATCACAAGGCCGAAGTCTTCCCACCAACTTTTCTTTTTGCCTTTCATCTCCTCGATTTTTTCGGCACTGAGGTTGTACTTTTTCTCCAAGGCCTCGATGAGTGTTTTGTCAGTTGAAAGTGATAATTTTATGCAATAGTGTAAGAAAAACGAGGTGTTTTTCTTACACTTTGCAATTATTTTTGGTAAAAGTTTGTTTTGTTATTAAAATTAGTTGTAACTTTGCATCGCTTTTAGGCGAAAACAGTCTTGGGCAAGATACTAAATCGATACAAAATTACAAAGAAAGATATGAGCAAACTCATTAAAGTCGAGGGTTATCGTCAGCTGCTTGACCCAATCCAGACGGAGCTGGGTATCAAGCAAATCAAGGATTTCTTTCAGGCGAACCTTTCGACGGCACTTCGTCTGCGTCGTGTGACAGCACCTCTGTTTGTGTTGCGCGGATTAGGTCTGAATGACGACTTGAATGGCGTGGAACGTCCCGTGTCGTTCCCGATTATGGACATGAACGACCAAGTGGCAGAGGTGGTGCATTCCCTCGCCAAGTGGAAGCGTGTGATGCTGGCGGAATATGGCATTCAGCCTGGCTATGGTTTGTACACGGACATGAATGCCATCCGTGGTGATGAGGAACTGGACAATACGCACTCGCTCTATGTGGATCAGTGGGACTGGTGCCGCACTATCCGCAAGGAGGATCGTAACCTGACGTTCCTGAAGAACATTGTGAAGGACATCTATGCTGCCATCATGCGTACGGAATATCTGGTGTGCGAATCGTATCCGCAGATCAAGCCATTCCTGCCGGAGGAGATTCATTTCATCCATTCTGAAGAGCTGGTGCAGATGTATCCGGATCTGATGCCGAAGGAGCGTGAGGATGCCATCTGCAAGAAGTATGGAGCGGTGTTCATCATGGGCATCGGCGGCAAGCTTTCCGATGGTAAGAAGCATGATGGAAGAGCTCCTGACTATGACGACTGGAGCACGCCAAATGAGGATGGTTACAAGGGACTGAATGGTGATATCCTGATTTGGTACCCGATTCTTGAACGCAGCATCGAATTGAGTTCTATGGGCATCCGTGTGGATAAGGAGGCACTGGTTCGTCAGCTGGAGCTGGAGGATAAGATGGAACGTCTCAACTTGTTCTTCCACAAGAAGTTGATGAACGATGAGATTCCACTCTCCGTGGGTGGAGGCATTGGTCAGAGCCGTCTTTGCATGGTGCTTCTCCACAAGGCTCATGTGGGCGAAATCCAGGCTTCGATCTGGCCGGATGAGATGCGTGCGGAATGCGCTAAGGCAGGCATGCCACTCATCTAAAACCATTATGACTCCAAAAGAAGAAATAGATCAACTCAGGAAGGAGTTGGAGCAACACAATTATAATTATTATGTGTTGAATCAGCCAACGATTTCGGATTATGACTTTGACCAGATGATGCATCGTCTGGAAGATCTTGAGTTGTTCTATCCGCAGTATGCCGACCCGAACTCTCCGACGCAAAGGGTGGGAAGCGACCTGAACCAGTCGTTCAAGGCTGTGGCGCATAAATACCCGATGCTGTCGTTGGCTAATACCTATAATGAGGGTGAGGTCAGGGACTTCTACAATCGTGTGAAGGAGGGTCTTGAAGGCGAGGACTTCGAGATCTGTGCCGAGATGAAATATGACGGATTGAGCATCTCTTTGACGTATGTGGATGGCGAGCTGGTGCAGGCGGTCACGAGGGGCGATGGCGTGAAGGGTGATGACGTGACCAACAATGTGCGTACGATTCGTTCCATTCCTTTGAAACTTAGAGAAGGTAGCGATTATCCGCATGAATTTGAGATACGTGGCGAGATACTGATGCCCTGGACATCGTTCGAGAAACTGAACGAGGAACGGGCGAAACGAGAAGAACCTTTATTTGCCAATCCGAGAAACGCTGCCAGCGGTACCTTGAAGTCGCAAAGTTCAAGGGTGGTGGCTGAGCGTGGATTGGACGCATATCTATATTATTTATTAGGCGATGAGATTCCCAACGACGGTTTCCATTATGAGAACTTGCAGAAAGCTGCCTCGTGGGGATTCAAGATTTCGCAAGGCATGAAGAAGTGCAAGACCATTGAGGAGGTGCTGGCATTCATCGACTATTGGGACAAGGAACGCAAGAACCTGCCTGTGGCGACGGATGGCATCGTGCTGAAAGTGAACTCTTTGCGTCAGCAGCGCCATTTGGGTTATACGGCAAAGAGTCCTCGCTGGGCTATTGCCTATAAATTCAAAGCAGAACGGGCTTGTACGCGGCTCAACGAAGTGACTTATCAGGTGGGAAGAACGGGTGCTGTGACTCCTGTTGCGAACATGAACCCTGTGCAGTTGGCAGGTACGATTGTGAAACGCGCCTCGCTCCACAATGCCGATGTGATGGAGGAACTTGATCTTCACATTGGCGACATGGTGTATGTGGAGAAAGGTGGTGAAATCATCCCCAAGGTGGTGGGTGTCGATAAAGACCAGCGACAACCTGGCATGCAGAAGGTGCAGTTCATCAAGAATTGTCCTGAATGTGGGGCTGAACTGGTACGTTTCGAGGGCGAAGCAGCACATTACTGTCCTAACGACAGTGCATGCCCCCCTCAAATTAAGGGACGTATAGAACACTTCATCTCACGCAAGGCAATGAACATTGATAGTCTTGGCCCTGAAACGGTCGATGACTACTATCAGCGTGGACTCATTCATGATGTGTCAGACCTTTACACATTGACGGTTGCTGACATCTGTGGCGTCAACAGAACGCGTGTGAAATCAGCACAAAAGGTGGTGGATGGTGTGAAATCGACCCTTCAAGTACCCTTCGAACGTGTGGTCTTCGCCATCGGCATCCGTTTCGTTGGTGAGACAACCGCCAAGCTGATAGCCCGTCATTTCAAGTCGATGGAAGCGCTGAGGAATGCCACCGTCGAGCAGTTGATGGAAGTCGATGGAGTGGGGCAAGTCATTGCCGAATCCGTCGTGAAATATTTCCAAGACCCCAAGAACGCTGAGATCGTGAACAAGCTGGCAGATTATGGGGTGCAGATGCGGCTCTCCGAAGACCAGCTCGCGGGTCAAACCGACAAACTTGCAGGAAAGAGCATCGTCATTTCAGGTGTGTTCCAGCACCATTCACGCGACGAATACAAGGCTCTCATTGAGCAAAATGGAGGAAAGAACGTGGGCAGCATCTCCAAAAAGACCACCTTCATCCTTGCTGGTGACAATATGGGACCATCCAAGTTGGAAAAAGCGCAAAGCTTGGGTGTGCCAATTGTCTCCGAAGAAGAATTTCTTGCCATGTTATAATCATCTTGACAGAATATAATGCCCCATGCAACCATTAGCTGAAAGATTGCGTCCGCAGACGTTGGATGAGTATATAGGACAGAAGCACCTCGTAGGTGAGGGGGCTGTGATTCGCCGTATGATTGAGCAGAAGCGAATTGCCTCGTTCATCCTGTGGGGACCTCCCGGAGTGGGTAAGACCACGCTGGCAGGCATCATCGCCAAGACTTTGGATGTGCCGTTCTTCACGTTGAGTGCGGTCACGTCGGGTGTGAAAGATGTGCGTGAGGTGATTGAGAAAGCAAAAGCATCATCGTTCTTTGGCAACGTGAGGGGTGGGGTGTCGCCCATCCTGTTCATCGATGAAATCCACCGCTTCTCGAAGTCGCAACAAGACAGTCTTTTAGGGGCAGTGGAGCAGGGTGTTGTCACGCTGATCGGTGCCACAACAGAGAATCCATCGTTTGAGGTCATCCGCCCATTGCTGAGCCGTTGTCAGGTGTATGTGTTGAAGAGTCTCGAGAAGGAGGATTTGTTGAATCTGCTCGACCATGCGCTGAAGACGGATGTGTTTCTGAAAAACCGAGAGATAGACGTGCAGGAGACGACCGCCATGATGCGTTATAGTGGTGGTGACGCACGAAAGTTCTTGAATATTTTGGAATTGGTAACAGAGTCATCTTCAGTTATTAATGATAAAATAGTTACGGAGACGCTTCAACAGAATCCGTTGGCATACGATAAAGATGGGGAGATGCATTACGATATCATTTCTGCCTTCATCAAAAGCATTAGAGGCAGCGATCCTGATGCAGCCATTTATTATTTGGCTCGTATGATTGAAGGAGGGGAAGACCCGATTTTCATTGCGCGTCGTTTGGTCATTTCTGCCAGCGAGGACATTGGACTGGCGAATCCCAATGCCCTGCTTTTGGCAAACGCAGCCTTCGATACTGTGTCAAAGATTGGCATGCCAGAAGGACGTATACCTTTGGCTGAAGCGACGGTTTATTTGGCAACCTCGCCCAAGAGCAACTCAGCCTATCAAGCTATCAATGATGCCTTGCAATATGTGGGCGAGACTGGTAATCTTCCTGTGCCTCTCCACTTGCGCAATGCACCCACTAAACTCATGTCGCAACTCGGCTATGGGAAGGACTATAAGTATGCTCATGCCTACGAAGGCAACTTTGTCCTGCAGCAGTTTCTGCCTGATGGTGCTACCGATGCCCGTTTCTGGCACCCGCAGGAAAATGCATCGGAGAACAAGCTCCACGAACGTATGAAACAGTTGTGGGGCGAAAGATTTGAAAAGTGATACTTGATAGATAGGATAAGTGATACTTAGTCCAGCAAGTCTGGACGCAAGGCCTTGGTTCGTTCCAGGGCTTTTTCGTATTCCCATTCCTTGATTTTGGCCTCGTGCCCTGAGAGGAGAATCTCAGGTACGGCCCATGTATCTTCTGGATTGCTTACGGGGTGATACTCTGCAGGACGGGTATAGACGGGAGGTTCGAGGAGGTTGTCTTGGAAGGAGTCCGACAATGCACTCTCCACATCACCAATTACGCCAGGGATGACACGCACGATGGAGTCTGCCATTACAGCAGCAGCGAGCTCGCCACCCGTCAGCACGTAGTCGCCAATGGAAACCTCTCGGGTGATGAGGTGCTCGCGGATGCGGTAGTCGATGCCCTTGTAGTGTCCACAGATGATCATGATGTTTTCCTTCAGCGAAAGCTCGTTCGCCATGGGCTGGTCAAACTTCTCACCGTCGGGAGCAGTGAAGATGATCTCATCATAGTTGCGCTCCGCCTTCAATGCCGAGATGCAGGCATCGAGAGGCTGGCATTGAATGAGCATTCCTGCCGCACCACCAAAGGGGTAGTCGTCCACACGTCGATGTTTGTCGGCGGTGTAGTCGCGTAGGTTGTGCACATGAATCTCTGCCAGTCCCTTCTTTTGAGCCCTGCCCAAGATGCTCTCTTGGGTGAAAGGCTCTATCAGCTCGGGGAGAACGGTGATGATGTCTATTCGCATGAGAAATGTCAGATATGATAATTCAAATAGGAGTCATCAACGGTGAATCAGAACTCGCCCCATGCCTTGATTTCGATGTCATCGAGGCTCTTCGTGCAGAAGGCGTCGATGAATGCGGAGGCAAGTCGGGAGTTGGTGATGAGCGGAATGTTGAGGTCGATGGCTGCACGACGAATCTTGTAGCCGTTGGTGAGTTCGCCCACAGAGAGGTTCTTCGGCACGTTCACCACCATGTCGATGTCGTGGCTGTGCAAGAGGTCGAGTGCCTGTGGTTGCTGACCTTCCTCGCTGGGCCAATGAACGAGCGTGTTCTCGATGCCGTTATCTTCCAAGTAGTGTGATGTTCCACCTGTGGCATAGAGCTGGTAGCCATGCTTGATGAGTTGCTGAGCCGCACGGAGCATGTCTGCCTTCTGCTTGCCAGGACCTGTGGAGAGCAGGATTCCCTTCTTCGGAATGCGATGTCCAACGGACAACATGGCGCAGAGTAGGGCAGAGGCGGTGTCATCGCCCAAGCAGCCCACTTCACCCGTGGATGCCATATCGACACCCAGCACAGGGTCGGCCTTCTGGAGACGGTTGAAGGAGAACTGCGATGCCTTGATACCCACATAGTCGAGGTCGAAGAGATTCTTCTTTGGACGTTCGAAGGGAAGTCCCAGCATGATCTTGGTCGCCAATTCAATGAGGTTCAACTTCAGCACCTTGCTGACGAATGGGAACGAACGAGATGCTCGCAAGTTGCACTCGATGACGCGCAGGTGGTTCTGCTCGGCGAGGAACTGGATGTTGAAAGGACCAGAGATGTTCAGCTCCTTAGCAATCTTCTTTGATACCTTCTTAATCTGTCGAACGGTCTCCACATAAATCTTCTGTGGGGGGAACTGAATGGTGGCATCGCCCGAGTGAACACCCGCAAACTCGATGTGCTCGCTGATGGCGTATGCAATGATTTCACCGTCTTTGGCAACGGCGTCCATCTCAATCTCCTTATTGTGTTCATGGAACTTGCTCACCACCACAGGATGCTTCTTGCTGATGTTAGCAGCCAACTGTAGGAAACGTTCCAGCTCATCTTGGTTAGAACATACATTCATGGCTGCACCGCTGAGCACGTACGAAGGACGGACGAGCACAGGGAAACCGACCTTCTCGATGAACTGGTTGATGTCATCCATCGAGGTGAGTGCTGCCCATGCTGGCTGATCCACACCGATGCGGTCGCACATGGCAGAGAACTTGTCGCGGTCTTCGGCATTGTCGATGCTCTTGGCAGAGGTGCCGAGGATAGGCACACGCTCGCTGTCGAGACGCATGGCGAGGTTATTTGGAATCTGTCCACCCGTCGAGACAATCACACCATGCGGGTTCTCCAATTCGATGATGTCCATCACACGTTCGAAGGTGAGTTCATCGAAGTAGAGGCGGTCGCACATATCGTAGTCGGTGGAAACCGTCTCAGGGTTATAGTTGATCATGATTGAACGATAACCGTTCTTTCTGATGGTGTTAAGTGCTTGAACGCCACACCAGTCGAACTCTACACTTGAACCGATGCGATAGGCTCCGGAACCCAGCACGATGATGGATTTGCGGTCGTTCTCGTAAGCAATGTCGTGAGCTGGGGTTCCATTGGCTGTAGCATTTTCATTGCACACGGAACCACTGCCTTGGTAGGTGAGATACAGATAATTGGTCTGAGCTGGATACTCGGCAGCCAGCGTGTCAATCTGTTTCACGACTGGGACAATGCCCATCTGCTTGCGGAGTTCGCGCACCAACTTTGTGGCGATTTCAGGGTCAATCAATGCTTCCAATCCTACGGCACGAGAAATCTGGAAGTCGGTGAAACCCTGCACCTTGGCACGACGCATCAGTTCGACATCCACATGCTGGATAGCCCCCTTCTCTTGCAGTTCTACGTAGGTGTTGAGAATGTTCTGCAACTTCTGCAGGAACCACTTGTCAATCTTTGTGAGGTCGTGGATTTGGTCGATGGTGTAGCCGCTATGAAGGGCTTTCTCCACCACCAAAACGCGTTTGTCAGTTGGTGCCTTGAGGGCAGCATCCACATCGTCAATTTTCAGCTCCTTATTGCCGACAAAACCATGAAGACCCTGTCCGATCATGCGAAGCCCCTTCTGGATAGCCTCTTCGAAGGTGCGACCGATTGCCATCACTTCACCCACTGATTTCATGGATGAACCCAACTCGCGGTCAACCCCACGGAACTTACCTAAGTCCCAACGAGGAATCTTACATACCACATAGTCAAGCGCTGGTTCAAAGAAAGCAGAAGTGGTCTTGGTGACGGAGTTCTTCAGGTCGAAGAGGCCATAGCCAAGTCCGAGTTTCGCAGCCACAAATGCCAATGGGTAACCTGTAGCCTTCGATGCCAAAGCGGATGAACGTGAGAGTCGGGCATTCACCTCAATCACACGATAATCCTCGGAGTTGGGGTCGAACGCATATTGCACGTTACACTCGCCCACGATGCCGATATGACGGATGATCTTGATGGCGAGGGCACGGAGTTTATGATATTCGCTATTGGTGAGTGTCTGTGAAGGAGCGATGACGATACTCTCACCCGTATGGATGCCGAGTGGGTCGAAATTCTCCATGTTGCAGACGGTGATGCAGTTGTCAAAGCGGTCACGCACCACCTCATACTCAATCTCTTTCCATCCCTTCAGCGACTTCTCCACCAACACCTGGGGAGAGAACGAGAAGGCTTTTTCTGCCAGTTTGTTCAGTTCTTCTTCATTGTCGCAGAAGCCAGAACCAAGACCGCCCAGAGCGTAAGCGGCACGGATGATGACGGGATAGCCGAGGTCGGCAGCCGCCTGGCGTGCTTCCTCAATCGTCTCGCAAGCATGGCTCTTGATGGTCTTGACATCAATCTCGTCAAGCTTCTTCACGAAGAGTTCACGGTCTTCTGTATCGATAATTGCCTGAACGGGCGTACCCAGCACCTGCACATTATATTTCTCCAGAATCTTCTGCTGATACAGCTCGACGCCGCAGTTCAGAGCCGTTTGTCCACCGAATGCCAGGAGAATGCCCTGTGGCTTTTCCTTCTGGATAACTTTCTCCACAAAGAATGGCGTGACGGGCAGGAAGTAAATCTTGTCAGCCACACCTTCGGAAGTCTGCACCGTAGCGATGTTTGGGTTGATCAGCACTGTCTCGACACCCTCTTCCTTCAGGGCTTTCAGCGCCTGGCTGCCAGAGTAGTCGAACTCGCCAGCCTCACCGATCTTTAAGGCTCCAGAGCCTAAGAGAAGAACTTTTTTTATGGTTGAATCTAACATGGTCTTTGTGTCTTAAAGAAGTTTTACAAAATCGTCAAACAGGTACTCTGTATCGACAGGACCGCTGGCAGCTTCTGGGTGGAACTGCGCAGAGAACCAAGGGAATTTCTTGTGGCAGATGCCCTCGTTGGAACCATCATTCATATTGACGAAGAGCGGTTCCCAATCAGAAGGGAGCGTCTTGCTATCCACAGCATAGCCGTGATTCTGTGAGGTGATGAAGCAACGCTGCGTACCCACCTGCTGAACGGGTTGGTTGTGCGAACGGTGGCCGTATTTCAGTTTGTAGATAGTGGCACCAGCAGCCTTTGACAGCAATTGGTTTCCCATGCAGATACCCATGCAGGGACGCACCTGTCCGCCTTTCTCCGCTTTCGCCTTCTCTGCATCGAGGAACTTCTTGATATGAGCCACCGTCTCCACAGCAGTGTCTGGGTCACCAGGACCATTGGCGAGGAAGAGACCGTCGAATTCGAGTGTGTTGAAATCATAATCCCAAGGCACTCGGATGACCTCCACGCAGCGTTTCAGCAAGCAACGGATGATGTTGTTCTTCACGCCACAATCGACCAGCACCACCTTCTTGCCCATTCCCTCACCATAATGGCGAACGTCCTTGCAGGAAACCTTGGCGATGTAGTTCACACCCTCATACTGAGCGGTGGGGATATTGTCAGGTTCGTCATCGAAGAGAATTTTGCCCATCATCACACCATGCTCGCGCAGCACCTTTGTCAGTTGGCGAGTGTCGATGCCTGTGATGCCAGGTATATGTTCCCGTTTCAGCCAATCAGCCAAACTTTCTTTGGCGTTCCAATGGGAGTATTCTGTGCTGTAATCGCTCACGATAATGGCTTCGGCATGAATCTTCTCACTTTCCATAAACGTGGCGATGCCGTTGGGTTCAACGCTGAAAGCGGGCACACCATAGTTTCCGACAAGAGGGTAGGTGAGCACCATCATCTGACCAGCATACGATGGGTCGGTCAAACTCTCTGGATAACCCATCATGGCTGTATTGAAGACCACCTCCCCAGCCACAGGCTTTGCGTAACCGAAAGACTTGCCGTGGAAAGCTGTGCCGTCTTCTAAAAGAAGTGTTACATTTTTCATTTATGTGTGTTTGTTTTTTATTCTACAGTTACTGACTTTGCCAAGTTACGAGGCTGATCCACATCCTTGCCCTTCGCCACAGCGATGTAATAGGCAAGCATCTGCAATGGGATAGATGCCAAGAGGGGTTCGAGGCATTCTTCCGTGCTGGGCAGTTCAATCACAGCGTCAGCCATCTTGCGGATGGTCTCATCTCCTTCGCTCACGATGGCGATGACACGTGCCTTTCTGGCCTTGATTTCCTGAATGTTGCTGACCACCTTCTCGTAGAGCACATTGTGTGTGGCCACCACCACCACCGGCATCTCGTCATCAATCAGCGCGATAGGTCCGTGCTTCATCTCTGCAGCAGGATAGCCCTCGGCGTGGATGTAAGAAATTTCCTTCAGCTTCAGCGCACCCTCCAAAGCAACGGGGTAGTTGTAGCCACGTCCCAGATAGAGGAAGTTGTGGGCGTAGGTGAAGATGCGGCTGATGTCCTTGATGGCATCACCCTGCTTGAGTAGCTTCTCCATCTTTTCAGGAATAGCATTGAGGGCTTCCAACACTTTGGTGTAACGCACATTGTCAATCGTTCCTCGCTCCTTTCCCAATGCCAGTGCCAACATCGCCAACACGGTTACTTGTCCCGTAAAGGCTTTGGTGGATGCCACACCGATTTCAGGTCCCACGTGGATGTAGGAACCCGTGTGGGTGGCACGTGGAATGCTGCTGCCGATAGCGTTACAGATACCGTAAATGAATGCTCCCTTGCTCTTTGCCAGTTCGATGGCAGCCAGCGTGTCGGCTGTCTCGCCCGACTGACTGATGGCAATCACCACATCCTGCTCATTGATGACAGGCTTGCTGTAACGGAACTCACTCGCGTATTCCACTTCGACTGGAATCTGACAGAAGTCTTCGATGAGCTGCTTGCCGATGAGTCCGGCATGCCAACTCGTGCCACAAGCCACGATGATGAAGCGCCGAGGATTGAGCAAGTGCTTTCTATTGTCAATGATGGCAGAAAGCACCACGTTGTTCGCCTCCACATTCACACGACCTCTCATGCAGTCCTTCAAGCAATCGGGCTGCTCAAAGATTTCCTTCAACATGAAGTGGGGGAAACCACCTTTCTCTATCTGCGCCAGGTTGAGGTCAACCTTCGTCACCTCATGCTCCATCTTCTCGTTGTTGAAATCGACCACTTCCACCTCCTTGCCACGTCGAATCACAGCAATGTCCTTGTCATCCAGATAGATGACCTTGTCTGTGTATTCAATGATAGGACTGGCATCCGATCCAAGGAAGAACTCTTCCTCGCCGATGCCTACTACCAATGGGCTGCTCTTGCGGGCAGCAATGATCTGGTCAGGGTCGTCCTTGTCCAGAATGGCAATGGCATACGCACCAATCACCGAACGTAAGGCGATGCGCACAGCCGTGAGCAAGTCCACGTTCTTCTTCGTGCGTACATATTCTATCAACTGCACCAGCACTTCCGTGTCCGTGTTGCTCTTGAACTCGATGCCGTTCTCCTGCAACTGCTTCTTCAGCACCGCATAGTTCTCGATGATACCATTGTGGATGATAGCCAGATTGCCCGTGAATGAAATGTGTGGGTGGGCATTCGTGGAATTGGGCTCTCCGTGTGTCGCCCAACGCGTGTGGGCTATGCCGACGGTGCCTGTGGTGTCCTTGTCCGAAGCAAACGCCTCCAAGTCTGCCACCTTGCCTTTGGTCTTGTAGATTCTTAAATCGCCATTTTCAGTCAGAAGAGCCACTCCTGCACTGTCATAACCTCTATATTCCAATCGCTTAAGTCCCTTAATCAAAACAGGGTAGGCACTGCGTTTGCCTAAATATCCTACAATTCCACACATAATTGCATTTCATTTTGTTGGTGCAAAGGTACGGAATTATTCTCTTTTTATCATCATTTCCCTCCGATTTTTTTATATTTGAAAGTGAAAAGATGATTTCTTGTGACTAAATGTCACGAAAAAAGTCATTTATCATCATTTCAAGCACGAAGGAGCATCCGACTCCCGGATGCCCCTTCTCATTTCACATTATCAACTGTCAATTCTTGGCAGGCCAAGCGTGCTGAAGATACGATGAGTCAACAGAGTTAATCCTCCCCGTTGCCACCGCTTGGAGGAAGTGGCTCGTCACCACCACTGTCACCACCTTGTTCACCACCACCTTGTTCGCCTCCTTCACCACCAGGCTCGGTCGTTGGCTCAGTTGTTGGCTCAGTGGTCGTGCCTCCCTGAATGCTGTGCATTCTTCAGTCCTGTCTTGAGAATTCTTAAAAAATCGCTCATAATAAAACCGTTTTTAGTTGATTAATTTTTTCAAAGCTTGCTAAACCTCTAGCAAATGTTCTTTCTTCGAAAAACTCCTTGCTAGGACTCTAGCAAATGTTTTTTTCCCGAAAATGCGTCTGCTAAACCTCTAGCAAATGTTCTTTCTTCGAAAAAGCGTCTGCTAGGACTCTAGCAAATAGTTTTTTCCCGAAAATGCGTCTGCTAAACCTCTAGCAAATGTTTTTTCTCCAGAAATGCGTTTGCTAAGCCGTTAGCAAGCATTCCACTTTAAAAAGTACGTCTTTGTTTCTACTTTCATTCGTTCTTTTCCTTTCTTTTTTTAATGAAACCTAAAAACATGATGCCCGCCGTCCCATTTCCAAACCTCCGCCCCCTCTTTTCCATCTTTTCAACAATATTTAATGCAAACAGGCGTAATTTCCTCGAAAATGGGGAGGCAAGTGGCTAAATGGGGGATATGAGAAGAGCCTGCGCTGGTGTGCACAGGCTCGACTCTTGCTTTTCTATATATTTTTAATGATTATTCCTCTACGATATGCGTGAAGTGCCCCCATCCTAACGTATATTTATATGCATCATGAGAACCCCTTGGAACATATAAAGTGGCCTTTGTGTATGTGGGATCACTAAAAAATATATTTCTATAAGAAGAATAATAATCAGAAGGAAATGGTGCTTCCGGATTCTTGCAATGTATCTTCATCAAATTGCTGCAGCCATAGAAAGCGCAAGTTCCAATGTATACCACACTGCTGGGAATGGTGACAGAGGTCAAGCCGACGCAGTCATAGAAAGCTTCATAAGCAATTTCTGTCACGCTGTTGGGGATTGTGACCGAAGTCATGTCAGTACAGCTCAAGAATGCCATATCGCCAATGGTCAACACATCGTAAGAATTCCCCTTGTACACGACGCGAGCAACGATGTTGACTCTCCCCTTGCAACCTGCTTTGTCATAGCCCGTGACGGTCAGATGCCCTTCTGAAACGGTGTATTTAACGTGATCGAGGACGAAATTCTTGTCATCGATGACAGAGAAAATACTGCCGTTTGAAGTGGTTCCATCATCGTTTACCACGACCGTGATGTTGGAACCTCCTCCACCATCATCATCCTTGCTGCAAGATTGCATAACAGGTAATGTCATCACTGCGAGCATCAAAGCGCTCAACAATTTCATCTTTTTCATGTTTGTTTAGTTTCCTGAAAAAAGAGATGTTCTTCTTTATCTGATGATGAACTTGCAACTGGTCTGGCTGCCATTCTCTCCCTTCACGCTGGCTACGTAGATGCCTGCTGGGAGGTTGTTGATGGCTACAGTCACTTTGCCGTCGGTGAGATTGATGGTCTGGCTCTGTTGCTGCTGACCTGCAATCGTGTAGATGTCAAGCTGTACAGTTGTCGCTTCTCCTTGGATGATGAGTTTGGTGCCTGCGAAGCGAATGTCGATCTGGTTGTTCTTTGCCAGGATTGCTTCGATATCATCAGGCTCTTCAACCACCACGCCTGTATCCTTTCCGATGAATTTATCGTAGGTGTGGAGGAAGTTGGTCTGAGCGATTGTCGGATGATTCATGATGTAGAAACTGTTACCGCCATCAGGATAGCGTCCCACGGTCTGGTCGCCCTTGTGTGCCTCGTAAACGATGCGGTCGGCAAAGTGTTTCAGAGATGGATGCTTCTCGAAGTATGCCTGGTTGTTGGCGATGAACTCTTCAGACCATGAGATGATGACCTCTTGATGCTTGTCCTCATCGTTGCTCAGCTTGAACTGAGAGTGGAGGTTGGAGAAGTAGATGCCTTCACGTACCACACCGAGTGGGGTAGAGGTGAAGACGAGGTCCTCTGAATCAAGTTTGTCTGCCCAGATGATGAGCTTGCCGCCTGGCTTGATGTAGGTCTGGACTTCTGGATTGCCCGCAGGTATCTGATACTTCTTGGGCTTGTCAGCCTTGTCGCTGATATAGAGACCTGCTACATTGAGCGTCATGTCGGTTGGGTTGTACAGCTCAATCCAGTCGTTCTTCTTATATTGCTCGTTCACGTAGATGGTGTTGCCTGCACTTACTTCGTTGATGCGGATGGGTGCATAAGGTTCATCCTCGCGATTAGCGATGATTTCCTCGTCTGTGATAGGCTCGAAGTAAGCTGTGATGATGGTGGTAGTGGTGCCTGCCACAACGTCCTTCAGGTTGAGTTTGTCTTTTCCTACATTCACGAGATTGGCCTTTCCCCCGATTTTCCAGCCCTTGAACTCATAGCCAGCAGGAGCGATTGCAGAGATGACAGCTGGTGCGAACACGGTGCCCTTGAGCTTGCCTGTAGGAATTGTCACGTTGTTGAGTTTCAAGACTGCCTTGTCGAGGTTGCTTGAGATGTTGACTTCGTAGCTCGTGGTGAGTTGGAAGAAATTCTTCAAGGCATTCATGCGAGTGGTGCGCTTCGACTTGTTGGTGATGTCATCGAGCAAGTCCTTACCTGAGATGCTGTTGCCAGCAAGGTTGTGTTTATCTTTTGCTGTCCAAGGGTTCAAACCATCAAGCGCCAATGCTGCTTCGCTGTAAGCTGCCATGCTGTTGATGATTTCGGTGGAGCGGTTGATGTCGAACACACTACCATTCACAACGCAATATGTGTCGATGAAATTCTTCTTGAATTCAGCTCGGGTGAGAAGGTTGGAGAGAAGGTCAGTGAGGGAGGTGTCGTTGAACCAGCCGCCGCCGCCACCCCAGCCGCCCCAGCCGCCCCAGCCGCCGCCACTGCTGCTGCCTTTGTTGGCGTTGAATTGGTTGAAGAGGTCGGTGCGCTTGAAGGCTTCATCCACATCGAAGAAAACGAAGTGGAACTTGCCATCGTTGCGGTCGCGGAACAACTTGGTGTTATTGTTGTTGGTCACCCAGTCTTCAGAACCTACGTAAAGCTGGGTGGCGAAGTAGTTGCACACCTCGTCAATGTCGCAGAGGTCACAGATTTGTTTCCAAATATTGTTATCTGTAGGCTTGGATGAGAGGTCGTTGCAGAGGGTGGTCCACTTCTTATATGTGGTGTCATCACCAGCCTTCACAGCATAACCTCCGCTGTACTCGATCTGGTCAACTTCGTCTGTGTCGATGCCGTAGTTGGCGTAGGCGTAGTTCTTGTTGGTGGTCTCACGAAGATTGAACATGAACTGGTATTTACCATTGATGAACACGTGGGTTGGCTGATAAACCTGACAGTCAATATAGAATCCGCTGCTTGAGAGGATTTCATTGATGGCTGCATCCACAATGCGGCATTCACAGTCGTTACCACCATTGCGAACGATGATGGCCTTGTTTCTGATATAAGGCTTTTGGGAGAAGATAGGGTAGGAGAAATATTTCGCACCATATAACTTTCCGGCTTTCAGCTTGAAGGAGGGGGAAGGTGGGAAGTGACGGCTCCATCCACCGCTCACCTCTAAGTCAACGCCTTGGTTGAGTGCCACACTGTATTCCTTTTCTGAATTGGGCACAATCAACTCGAAGTTAACGGGACGTTCCCATCCACGGTTCTTATTACTTGTCCCGTCTTTTCCATGAACATACCTATAGCCGCCATTTCCACCTATACCGTTTGTTCCATCAACGAGAACACCTGTCTTGTCGCCGTAAAGATTGTCGGAAGCTGTGACAATCGACACAACAGGGAGGTAGTAGTTGCTGGAGTTATAAATATAAGAATGTGTAGCTACGTCGCTGGGGAGGTAACCGTCCTTGTAAAGACGGAAACGATAAACATAATTCTTCTGTTCGCCGATGTGGAACACGCCGCTCTCGCTGGTTGAGCCGTTCTCAAGGTCGGGTGTCGTGCCGTCAGTCGTATAGCGGAGTGTGGCTCCTTCAGGAATCTCAACGTGGATGTCGAAATCGGTGGTGTAAACAGTTCCTGTCAAATCAACCACAGGAATCTCCAATTGTTCCTTTGCAAAGATACTACCAGCATTTGTTTTGCCCTGAGTAGGTGTGTAAGTGTAGCCCCATTCGTCACCTCCATCGGTTGTGCGTGCATAGCTGCAGCGTGCAATGGCTGGTGGACAGATTTGCTCGATGAGTTTGTTGCCGTTCCTGTCTGAAATATAGAGTGTGTCGCCTTCGACATCAATTTTGAAGTCAATCTGATTCTTGGCATTGTTGCTATATTCATTTCCTGTATCATAGTGGTCGAACCACAAGGTTTTGAACCCTTGGGCAGGTACAGAGCCATTTCCTGATGGGATGGCCACCTTTTTTAGATTGTCTTTATCCCAACTGATATACAATCCATTCAGACTGATGGCAGAACTGGTGGGATTGTATAATTCAATCCATCCACCATAATTGTAGGATGGGTCGAGCATCATGTCGATGTTGCTCGCCATGATCTCATTCACTACTAGTTTTGATGCGGTACTTTGTGCACTGACAACTTGGAAGCATGACATCACAGCCAATGCAACCAAACTTATACTTTTCTTCATTTGATTTGATTAATAAAACTTTCCTTTTGATGTATAAAGTAGGCGATAGGTTTAGTTTGCTTTTACTATTTTACCCTTTTCGAGCGGTAAAATTACGCATTTTTTTGTGAACAGAACTTATGAATTCTCCTATTTAAATATAAATGAGTGTCAAAAAGACCATAATGAACGTAAAAGCGGGGTGGTGGAATACAAAAATCGCTCGTTTCGGCGTCGTTTTACCTTTTTTATGAAAAATTTTCAACTTAATCCCAAGAAATGGATGTGGGTAATGATTTATTTTGTATCTTTGCTGGCTGAAAACTAACAAAACGATCAATATCTTTATTATTATCAATTTTACTACTAAATCAATTACTAAATCATGAAACAGAAAATCAAATGGTTCATCGCCTCTCTGATGGTGATGGTCAGCTTGCAGGTGGGTGCACAACCTGAGGGCAAGTTTTATCTGTACAGTTCTTACAAGGCGTTCCTTAGCCGAGCGGCTAATGGTGATGCCACAATCGACAACTTCGGCATTCCTGTGGAGATCACGAAAGGAAGCACTGAAGGCTCTTATTCAATGAGGTTCCTCGACAATGGTCTCTTTCTGGCTCTGAGTGGCACAACGGTCAAGTCTGATCAGTCGAGTGCTGCCTATGTTACCATCAAGGCTGGTGATGGAGGCAACTATAGTGTCGAATTGAAGGAAGGTCAGTTCCTCGGCATTGAAGGAAACACTAACAAGCTGGGCGTTTCTGATGACCCGACTTCTGACAGCTTCAACGCAGGATGGAAGTTGCTGACTCAGGCAGAGCGCGATGCTATTGTGGCAGAGATGAAAGTGGCGCAGATTGAGGCCATTGCTAAGGCTGCTGGCATCACGTTGGCTGCTGATGGCAACATGTTGACCCTGTTTGAAGAGGCTTTGAAGGCTTATACAGTGGAAGATGCCACTGAGTTGGTGTCCAATCCAACGTTGGCTACCAGTCAGGACGGTTGGACGGTGAATGTGATGGCTGGACTCAACAACATTGATTACAAGTCGCAGTATCCGATGACGCTGTATCAGAATTCTGCGATGGAGATTTCCCAGACTGTTGAAGTTCCTAATGGCATCTACAAGGCTACGATCCAGAACACCTATCGTTCATCCAAGCGTGAACATCTGTCAACGCTGGCGGATAAAGATGGCATCAGCATCTGTAACGCTTACTTCGCTGCCAATGACAATCAGGCTGAGGCTGTGGAGTGGTCAAAGATTCGCACTTCAGCCACTTTGCCTTACTCTCGTGGCGACTTCGATAAATTCACCACTAACACCAAGTACACCACAACGGTTTGGGCATACGTGAATGATGGCAAGCTGACCCTGAAGTATGCTATCCCATCCCTCAACAATACAGGTGGCGACTATGACCTCGACTGGTTCACTTTCGCTAATGTAACCTTGACTCGCTATTTCAAGGCTGCAGTTGGTGGTGATGATCAGTTCAACCTCTACGACGAAATTGCTGAGCAGTCGTCAGATCCATCTTCCTACTATGCCGTTCGTGACGATTTTAGTAAGCAATTGGCAGCAGGCAGCCTGTCTGACGAGGATGTTGCTAATGCAAAGGTTACCTTGCGTGCTGAAATCTTCAAGCTGATGAAGAGTGTTCCTGCCATTTCTGGTCAGTACGACATCACCAGCTTCATCACCAACCCAGCATTCGATCGCGGTGTCAATGGTTGGAAATCTTCTCCTGTGAACATCTTCAAAAATGCAAGCAAGAGCGTTGAGTGCTTCGGCACCCGATCGGCTTCCCGTTTCTATCAGGTGATCAGCGACATGCCTGCAGGCGAATATACAGTCAAGGTTCAGGGCTTCTATCGTAATGGCGAGTGGAAGCAGGCATTGGCTAACTACGAGCGTGGCAAGGATGATGTGAAGGCAAGCATCTATGTCGATGACATTGCTAACGCACAGCCTTTGAAGAGCATCTTTGCTGACGGTTGCTATATGCTGGAAGGCAAGCATCACAAGTCTGCCGATGTCTTTGCTGTCGTAAGCGGTAAGGGTTATCCTCATAGCCACTATATCGATGCCAACAACCGTTCTAATTCCATCAAGACTCCAGACATTGCTAAGCAGGCCATCGATCATGGTCACTACTGGAACGTGATGACAGCCACTCATGCTGAAGATGGCGACCTCACCATCGGTATCTCCCTGGCTGCAAGCGCTCCTGCCGAGTCATGGATTATTGCTGACAACTTCAGTCTCTACTATGGCGCTTCTGCTCCTGTCGAGATTTCTGACAACCCATCAACTGGTCCAGCAGTAAAAGACGACACCTATGCAGGCGTTGTGCTGAAGAAGCAGTTCAAGGCTGACGAGCTGACTCCATTGGCAGTTCCATGCGACATCCCAGCTTCGAAGTTCAAGGCTGTTTATGCCATCGGTTCGCTCAATGAAGAGACTAAGACCGCTGTGCTCTGTCCTGTTGACCACGTCAGCGCAAACGTTCCTTGCTACGTAGTGGCGAACGAAGATGTGGATGAGATCACCGTTGAAGAGAACACCTATATCGCAGCTGCTCTCGCAGACAAGATTCCTGTGATGTGGGATGGTGGACTTGTTTACCGTGTTGATGGCACTTTCACATGGAAAACTGCTACCGTTTCAGAGAAGGAGCTTGATCCATCCTACTTCACCAATTTCGAATTTGTCGATGCAAAGAACATGGAATTCGTTGCCAACATCGAAAACTTCCGCGCTCGTCAGTATTTGGAGAACACCAAGTATCCAGAGCCAGAGACTACATCCGTGATTGGCAACTATTTCAAGCCTGCTCCTCCACGTCTTGACATTCCTCACAACATTGGTGTGCCCGTTCCTGCCGACAAGGTGAAGGACGCTGTTGTGAAGTTCGGTTTCAAGAGCGACTTCAGCGATGCACAGAGCCGCATGATTCTTGATGGCTCAGATATGGCTTACATGCCAAACCTCATCCCAGGCAACACCTACTACTTCAAGGTTGAGGCTGGCGAAGAAGTGCTGACTCAGGGTAAGTTCCAGGTGGAAGGCCCAGTGCGCATGATTTACGCACCAAGTATCAACAACATCCGAGACATCGGTGGCTGGACAGTTCAAGACGGCAGAACAGTTCGTTACGGACTCATCTATCGTGGTGGTGAGGCAAATGGTCTCCATCCATCAGTGGCAGAAGACCGCCAGACCCTCATCGACCTTGGCGTTGGTGCTGAAATCGACCTCCGCAAGGACAACAACTATGACAGCGGTAACGGTCAGGTAGGTAAGTGTGCCTTCGGATTCCCCAAAGCTGACTACTTCTTCAAGGAAGGTGGTTACGACTGTAAGCTCGAGCACCTGACCAACACGGCTTCCAAGAGCCGCTACAAGCAGTGGTTCCCATTCATCGTCGACCACATCAAGGAAGGCAAGGCCGTTTACTACCACTGTGTATGGGGTGCCGACCGTACAGGTCTCGTTTCCGTATTGCTCGAAGGTCTCCTCGGACTCTCTCAGGAGCAGATGAACCTTGAATATGAGCTGACATCACTCTCATTCGCAGGTCTCCGTCCAAAGAGCGGATATGCCGATGGTGACCACCAGAAGCTCATCGAGAAGATCAAGACCTACGAAGGTGAAACCCTCCGCGACAAGTTCGACACCTACTGGACAAAGGAAGTGGGCATCAGCCAAGAACTCATCGAAGAGTTCCGCAGCATCATGCTCGACGGCGGTTCAGAGGAGCCCGATGACATCCAGGAATTGAGTCTCCAGAACAACTCTGAAATCAATGCCGTTTACAGCATCACCGGTTCCCAGTTGCCTCTCAACTCACTCGACGAACCAGGTATCTACGTGGTGAAGTACAACGATGGCACATCCAAGAAGATCGTTGTGAAATAACCATCCACAACGTGATGGAACCCCATCACACATACAAAAGGGCTGGCAGACACTCGTCTCCAGCCCTTTCTCATTTACTTAGAAACCTCACTACTGTCCCGTTAAAGTGGACTAATCGTTCTTTGAAATCGCTGAAATAAAGTCTTTTACGAGCGGTTTGGAGAGTCAACGGACTTGATTTTGTAA
>CADCIO010000017.1 GCA_902801475.1 uncultured Bacteroidales bacterium | reverse complement strand
GGCATCATCACGTAGCGGTAGGTTTCCGCATACTTGCCCACCTTGATCAGTTGTTCTTTCGCTTTTACTTTTAGTGCCATAATAGTTAGTTTGTTAGTTAGTTAGTTTGTTAGTTAGTTTGTTAGTTTGTTAGTTTTTTGTTGGTCAACTGGGAATTTTTTTTTCTTTAGTTAGCGCGCTATTTCTTCTCTCAGAATGACGTTGCAAAGATACAACATCCACATTGCGGTCTACGAATGTTTGGCGAAAAAAATGCTGTTTTTTTCAAAATTTTTTTTCATGACATCTGGCACCCCACCACCTGTTGTGCGGTCATTTTGGCCATTTGGTCATTTGTCAAAATCGAAATCGGATTAGTCAAAATCCGCCACTATAATATAAATTATTTATATATAGTGAGCAATGACCGCGTTCCCGAAATTGATTTTGACCAAAATGACATTGACCAAATGACCGGGTTTGACCCTCGTAAATAATTCTCATGATGTTTGGTGGTGTGGGAAGAATGTTGTAACTTTGCCACCGAAAACCAAAAGAAAGGAAGGACATGGAAGATTTAGTATTATCAATCCCGACTCAAGACGCAGCTTTTGTGCAGACCCTTGCATCGCGTATGGGGTGGACAATGCGTCGTCGCCGTACATCGGTTGAGAATTTCATCAATTCCTGCTTGAATACTTCACAGATGACGGACGAGGAGATTCAGGCAGAGGTTAATGCTGTACGCAGAGGACAATGAAGATTCTGTTCGACAGCAATTTGTGGATTTCATTCATGATTGGTAAACGGCTCTCGTCGTTGGCAGATGTGCTGTGCCGTCACGATGTGGAGGTCTACATCTGCGACCAACAGTTGGATGAAATTCGTCAAGTCATTGCCCGCCCAAAGTTCGACAAACTCATTTCCGACGAAACACGCTATTACTTCTTTGAAATGGTATATGATGTGTGTTTCTTCACAGACATCACCATAGAAGCAGAGTCCGACATCCGCGATCCAAAAGACCTATATCTTCTTTCAATGGCAGAGAGCGTCCCTGTCGATTATATTGTCAGTGGCGACAAAGACCTCACCGACCTTGGTCAACATGCCGGTATCCCTATTTTGAAGTATTCTGAATTACTCACCAAGCTTCAATAAACCCATTTACTTGGTGGTTTGGGTGTTTATCATTACAAAAAAATGAAAAATTATATTGTATTTCTTCTGTTCCTCTGTGTTGTGGCTTCCTCGGCTCAGACATACAAAGGTGTATGTGGTGATAAAGGAAATGAGAATAATGTTCGTTGGGAGATCACATCAAACAGTTCGCTCATCATTGAAGGTGAAGGACGCATGATGTCTTTATATCAGGGTAACGAAAGAATGCCTTGGTCAGATTACAAGGATCAAATTGTACGTGTAATCATCAAAGACGGGGTGTTGAATATTGGTGATTATGCGTTTTCAGATTTCAACAACTTGATCTATGTATATATTCCTTCGTCTGTAACACATATTGGCGAATGGTGTTTTGCATATTGTCCAAACATAACAACTATATGTTTGAATGTCACAGACCCAATACATTTATATCCCCCTGTCGACATACTTCCCAAATATGCAAAAAATCGTTGCGCATTGTACGTTCCACGAAAAGCAGTTAAACGATATGAACAGGATTTGTTTTGGGGGAAATTTAAAACTATACAGGCGATACCTTCCGATGGGACGATTAATGAATATGCATTTTATCCTAAATGGGACAATCATCCTTTGAGGACACATCAATTTCATCTCAATGTGGATACAATCTTTATCGACTCTACGATTCACAATGTGACAAAACAAATTTATTGTGCAGTAGAAATGCCACAATACTGGATGTTATTCTGTTTTGACAAGGATTACAAGATCAAGCCATTAGTCTTTGACAAAGAAAAAAGAACAATTTCTTCTGTCGATTGTCCTATAAATCCGAGTCTTAAGAACCTCGCCTTGTTTAATCGCTCAGACTCTTTAATTTTGATGGCACGTTCTTCTAACACTTCCATCTATTATGATATGGAATATGAGGAAGATGACTCTATTTCATTCTCCGTCAATGACGAAATAGAACATCCTCGTGATTATTGCTTCGACTTTATTTCAAAGAAGTGGATTGAAACGAGTGAAGCCAGTGACATCATGTATGAAGATAACAGATGTTCTGTTTCATACTTGGATTTCAATGACTACCAGTTAGCCTCATATTTGGTATTTAATGATAAAAAAACAAACAAGTTATATCCATATCAAGGAGCAATGGGTAGACTCCTTTGTTTGGATAACATGTATTATGTCATATCTCATAATCAAGTGGATTGTATCAACACACCACATAAAGGTTACCAATGGGAAGAAGAAGATTTGGCGCTTATGTATTATCAAAACAAATGCTCTAAGCCCAACACTATGATACAATTAAAAGTCCATCAACAAGAGATTCCAAAATCTAATTTTATATATACCCCAATGATTATCACTGGATTTGGAATTGATAAGCATTTGTATCTTGTTGTATGTGATGAGACGGGTCTTTATATTGCCGCATATATTGACGGAATTATCCACAAAGAGTTTGTTGTTAGTAATAACAATAACTTAAAATTATACGAATCACACAATACGGGCAGAGAACAGCGTGGTTCACTACATGCTCCAGATGCTTCTTTTGTACAATTATTGGATTATCAAAATAAATCCGACGCGTTTCTTTCCATAAATAATAGTAAAATAACATTAACATCTATTGTATTTCACTAGTGTCCCACTAAAAAAAGGGCGTGATCTTTTGTGTGAGGGTGAAAAAGTTGGACTTTTGCTATCTCCGAATTTACAATTTTTTCTTCTCATCTTTGCGCATCCCTCTATCTATCGGCATTGCGTGAGATTTTGGCATCAATCGGGTCGTTTTTCGGCGAAACATTATCTTCATCAACGAGTCGGGATGAAAGATGTAAGACGTGGTCATTTGGTCAAGGTCATTTTGGTCAAAATCAATTTCTGATATGATTACCATCGAGAACACCCAAGCATGCCCTCGATAAGGCCTATACGATTGCATTCCCGAACAGCACACCGATTCATGTGAACAAGAAGAAGCAAAACTAACAAACCAGCCCACGCGCTGGGCGAAAGTTCCATGCGGCAAGAATGACAATCACGACCTCAGCAACGGGGTCGTGATTGTTTTTTTATCCTTTTATCGTAAAAGTTCTTAAAAAGTTTGGTGGTCTGCTGGATTTTTCCGTAAATTTGCAACAGAACAATTAAGAATACACGTGTGCCGTTCGTCGGCCACTTCGTAACAGTATATGATCTTTGCCCCGTTGGACTGTGAAGTCCGGAACGGGGCTTTTATTTTTACATTCTTATGTGCATGGTCTGGGTGCCTGCTTCTGTTTCCACCTGCACCAGCAGGAGAGTTCCCTGGGATGCGGAAACGGTGAGGGTGGCGCGATGGCTGCCATTCACCTTCTTTTCTGCTTGCAACATACCATTGAGGCTATAGATACGGATGTAGTACAGGGGAGAGTCGGATTCGACGGTCACCTTGTTCTTGCTGGTCTTCAGTTGGACGCCATTGGGGGTAGTGACGGCGATGATGTCCGTCATGTCCTTCTTCACCTCCACTTCCACGACGTCGGTTGAAGCCGTCTCACCATCTGTAGCGGTAGCCTGTGCGAAGATTTTGTGCAGTCCTGCTTCTGGATTCGTCCAATGCAGGGTGTAAGGTGGTTCGGTGCTGGTGGCGTGAACCTGTTTGTCTTCCATCAAGTCCACCTTCTCGATGCGGTCACGTATGTGGCGTGCCTTCACGGGCAATTCGATGGTGGTAGGATTGTCGAATACCTTATCGATGTCGCCGTCCCATGCGATGTCCATCACGTAGGGCACCTCTGTATGGTTCATACCCTTAAAGGCTTCGAGTGCAACAGACACTCTGCGTGTCTCAGGATTCCATGCAGCAAAGTGGTTGTCATCAGCCAGTTCTGGTTCCCAATAGAAGCATCCTGCAGCGCCTGCATCAATCAGCTCTTTCATCAGGTCACAGAGGAAGTGGTTTGTTGCCAGAGGCTGGTCGTTGTAATGTCCGGTTTCCACTACCATCACGGGTTTCTCGTAACGTTCTTTCAGACTCTTCGCAATGCCGGCAGCTCGTTTGGGAAGCACACCCGTAGTCAGTCCCGTCATCAACGGATAGGCGGAAAGTCCGATGACATCCCACTTCAAGCCTGCTTTCTGTAATGGGTCGAAATAACTGTTCATGGCAGATGTTCCCTGCAGGTCTGCCACATGCAGCACCACCTGAATATTTGGATCCACCTCCTTCACAGCATCGTAGGCCGCGTTGAAGAGACGGACGAAGTTCTCCACATTATTACCGTCGCTGGTCAATCGACCTTCAGGCCAAGCATACCCTCGTCCAGTTGGTAGCCCACCTGCACCCATTTCAGTTTGTTGTTGCTTACCTTGACAGCTCTCACGGCGGTGGAAGTATGCGTCTTGATGGCTCGCTCCAGTGCATCCATATCATAGTTCTTCCATGCTGCAGGTTTCAGCTGTGTGCCGATGTCAGCGCGGTTGTCGGTATAGTGCAGGCAGAGCATGATATTCATGTCATTATTCTTTGCCTTCTTCGCCAGATTTCTCGTGTAGGAGAGGTTGCAAACTCCATCAGAGGGATTCACCAACATGCCCAATCTCACGCAGTTCATGCCTTCCTCGTTCAGGATGGAAATCACATCCTTCTTCTCGCCCTTGCGGTCGTAGAACTTCAATCCCTTATCCGTCTGCTGGGTGAGCATACTGATGTCTGCACCAAAGGCGAAGGTCTCTTCAGCAGCCTGACGGTCAAACACGGGGTCGCCCACCGTCAGTGGGGTGTCGTAGATGTGGTCATAATCCACTTTGCCGAAGTTCTTGTTCTGAATCTTCCATTTGGTGAACACCTTCGTGACAGAAGGTTTCAGGAAGATATTGGCATTCTGACTGTAGCCCTTCAGGTGCCAATCCATCCATTTCAGTGCCACACGACCAAATTCACCGCCCTGCGGATCCCAGTAAGTACCACCATGTCCAGCCGTTGGCAGGTCTGCCCACACCACTGGCACTTTTGTGATGCTCCCAAAGTCAGTCTTTGCATTCTCATACGCCACATCGCCTGAACCACCCGTCATATAGATGAGGGGACAATGCAACTGCTTGAGTGTCTGAGGCGATGCGCCACCCATAGACATGCCGCCCATACCTGCATTCATGATGAGGAGGGTCTTCATTCGGGTGTTGGCACAATTGGCAATAGCTTGTGCGCCACCACAGGAGTGTCCTGCCGCAGCCACATTGTTCACATCGATTGCCTTATAGTAGTCGCTCGTCTTTGTCCCCACCTGCTTCACCACCCAGTTGATGGCTTCCACCACTTGTTTCTCGTTCGAGCCACCATCCTCGCGGTCGTCGTCATTCACCTTCATCTTGCCGATAGCCACCACGAGGTAACCGTGTGATGCCATCTCGTTCAACATGCGCTCATATCCTTTCGAGTTGTCTGAGCAGGCACCATTGCACCAAATCAGCAGGGGTAGAAGACCCTCACGCCGTGCAGCAGCTTTCACATTTCGTGGACGATAGACCGTGAAGTCCGGAAGCGTCTTCTCCGACACAATCACAGCACGATAATTACCTGTGCCGCCGTTGTCTATCACCTTCTGACGAGTTATCTGGTCACTTACATAATCACTCTTAGCGGATTCTTGCGCATAGCCCGCCAGCCAAGCGCATAGGAGCATGATGCTGAATAGAGAGCGTTTCATTTGGATGCCTGTTTTTGTTTCCGTAATTAGTTGAACACGAGATTGTGGAGGGTGCAGAGGGACTTCTCCTTGGTGTCGGACTTGAACTTGAAGAAGATGGCGTGCTTGCCTGTCAGCTGCCCTAATTCAGGAAGCGTCACGGTCTGAATGACGGGTTCCTTTGGGGCGTCTGCCTTCAGTTCGATGGTGCCTAAGAGCTTGCCGCCTTGTGATGTCCAAGGACGGTCTGCCATGATTTCGATGGTGCCGTCAACGCCCTCTGGAGTGAGGTTCAGCAGGAGTGTCACGTCGTTGCGTCCTTCGGTGCAGTCGAAGTTGAAGTACTTGTAGCCTACGATGGAGCCGTCGGTGTTGTTCACCACGTCGTTGGTGTTGTAGCGCAGGTCGTAAGGTGCCTCATACTTTGCTGTGGATGCCTGTGCCTCCTCCTTGCTCATGCCTTTCTTGTCACCACCATAGCCGGCAGCCACGTAGGAGCCATAGAAGGTGTTGTTTGGCCATTCGTGGGTGGCAGGTTTAGGACCTGTGTACCAGCAAGCGATACCGGCTGAATGACACTCGAGAGGATTCAGACCGTTGAGGGCAAAGCCTTCGGAGGTGTATTCGCCCTCAGAGATCTCGACCTTGCCGCCGGGGCCTTCTTCCACGTTCACCTTGATAGGAGCCACCATCGCTTGACGGGCATATTCGTCGGTGCCTGTCTGACGGTGATAGAAGACGTACCACTGTCCGTTGATCTCGCAGATGGAGCCGTGGGTGTTGCCGTCGGGAGTAGCCGAAGCGATGGTATCACCCTGCTCGTTGATTTCACGGGCACGTCCGTCGATGATGGTGCCACCGTAGGTCCAAGGACCGAGCGGGTTGTCGCTATAAGCATAGGCAAGGGTGTAGTTGGACATAGGTAAGCCAAATTCCCCTTCCTCAGTGAAGCGGCTGTAGATGAACACATATTTGTCTTTGATCTTACGGATGGAGGAAGCCTCGAAGAAGCGGAACTTACCCTCTTGGTAGCGTCCTGAAATCATATCTTCTACAATCTCGGTTCCAGGCTTGACCGTTGCCATTGTCTTGGAATCAAACTCTGCAGCATAAGAGCGCTCAAATCCCCAATAGCCATACACGCTGCCGTCGTCATCAACAAACACGGCTGGGTCGAACTGCAGCACGCCATCCACCTGATTGGGGTTGTTCTTGCTCCAGTTGCACACCTCAAAAGGACCATCGGGACGGTCACTCTTCGCTATCAGCCCGTTACGGGCACCTGTTTGGTCATTGGGGAACAAGTAATAGGTCTTCTTGCCCGTACTGTCAGTCACCAATGTCACATCTGGAGCATAAAGCACATCGGCAGTACCTTTCGCATCAAAAGGTTCCCCGTTGGCATTCTTGTCCACCACCAGGATGACACCGTCATATCGCCAGTTGTTGAGGCTATCAACAGAGGCTGACCATACCACTTGGTCTCGTCCGCAGTATTCGCTGATGAGGTCATCGTGTGAGCCATACACATACACACGGTACTTCCCGGGTTGGTCGGGGTCTTCAAACACATAGGGTTCGCCGTCAGGGATGTGTTCCCAAAGGGGCATGAATGGGTTGCCTACGGTGGTCAGTTTTGTCTGTTCCATTTCTGTGGTTTTGTTGGTGCAGGATGTTGCCAGCGCTGTGCAACAAATGGCTGCGATGAGAGTTTTGATAGAGGCTTTCATTTGCTGAAAACAGAAAGATTAATGAATTGAAAGTTGATATTTTTTGCAAAGATACGACATAAAGTGAAAAGTGACCAAAAAAAAGTGAGAAATGTTTTTTTAAGTGGCTTGAAAAGTGAAAAATCCCAGTTACTATGCGATGAAGAACTGTCAGAATGGCTGCTGATGTAGATTTTTCACTTTTTACTTTCCACTTTTCACTTAAAGTCGTACCTTTGTAGCTCGAATCACCAAGAGAGACTATTATGACTATTTCTACAGCAGAATCGTGTACGGGTGGACGCATAGCGGCTGCCATTACGGCGCAGAGTGGTGCGAGTCGCTACTTCGAGGGTGGGTTAGTGGCATACCAAAATGAGGTGAAGGTGCAGATGCTGGGTGTGCCAGCTGAGATGATTGCGGAGTATGGGGTGGTGTCGCGTGAGGTGGCAGAACAGATGGTGAAAGGTGCGTGTCACCTTTTCCACACCGATTATGCGTTGGCTTCAACAGGTTATGCTGAGGCGTGGGAAGGACATGAGGTGGAGATATGGGTAGCATGGGGTAGTGAGGGTGATGTCCATTCGCTGTGTCTGCGTGAAGACTTCGGCAGGGTGAAGAATGTGGAGATTGCCACTGAATGTGTACTGGATGAGTTCGGGAAATATCTGAAAGACATTCACAATCCGCTGGCAGGCATTGAGACAAGTATTGCATAAGTCGTTAACTCCTTTAACTTCGATTACTTCGAGCGTAGCGATAACTTCAGAAAGTTGAGTAAAACATATCATATGAAACAAGTATTAGCGATGGTGGCCCTCGTTGTGGCTACACTGCCAGTAATGGCACAACAGACAAAGTACAGCATTAAGGGTACAGCCCCTGCTGGTAGTAAGATGGTGTATATGGGAAACCGTGATTCACATGAGGTGCTGGACAGTGCTGCGGTGAGTGGCGGTCAGTTCTCCTTCGAAGGCTCCTACACCAAGGATGCCCTTCTTTTTGTGAGAGTGGATGAAGCTCCACGTTTCGTTATCATGTTCAATGATGGCACACCCGCCACTATTGATCTCTCCACCAACGTCCTGAAAGGTTCTGCTCAAAATCAGAGTTTGAACTATTATGACCGTCAGAACGATTCCTTACTGATGCAGATGAGTGCCTTGAGGTCAGAGGTGCTGGATGCCTATTATGATATGTCCTTATCTGAGGAAGAGCGGGAGAGCAACGCGGAAAAGAAGGGTGCGGAGGTGAAACCTGAGTTAGATCGACTGACTGACAAGGATAGGGAACTGATGGCGCAGATGCTGAAGGAGAACGAGAAGACGCTTGTTCCAGCCGCTTTTGTTGATAACCTCGTTGCATTCTATGGAATGGACGGTTTCAAGGAGATGCTGGATGCCAATCCTCCCTATGCGAACCATCCTGCCCTTGATGAAATCAAGTATCGCATTGCTCAGGAAGAGGCGAAACAGAAGATTATGGGACAGCCCTTCACTGACCTTGAAGAGGCAGACACTGAGGGCAACCTGCACAAACTCAGCGAGTATGTAGGTAAAGGTCAATGGGTGCTCATCGACTTTTGGGCTTCATGGTGTGGACCTTGTCGTGCTGAGATGCCCAATGTGGTGGCTAACTATGAGAAATATCACGCCAAAGGTTTCAACATTGTCGGTCTTTCTTTCGACCAGAAAAAGGATGCATGGGTGAAGGCTATCAAGGAACTGAACATGCCTTGGGTACACCTCGCTGATCTGAAGGGTTGGGAGACCGTCGCTGCTAAGGTGTATCACATCGATGCCATTCCTGCAAGCCTGTTGGTGAATCCTGAGGGAAAGATTGTGGCACGCGACTTGAGAGGTGCTGCATTGGGCAAAAAACTGAAAGAAATATTTGGTGAGTAAGCTTTGCTTATTCAGCTAAAAATCTTTTTACATCTTCCAGCATGGATTGGGCTTTCTCCCGTCCGTGCTGGTAGATGGCACGTAGTTTAGGCTCATCCAGTTCGATGCGTCCGATTTCTAAAGGGTGGTCGGGATAGATGACGAGGACATTCCCTTTTTCAGCTTGTTCTTCGATGTATTGCAATTGGGCATTGTACATCTCATGACGGCGTGCCATACATTCCGCCACTTGGGGATAGTTGGGATACCACATCTTGAAGAGCCACTTGTATTTGTTGGGTGTCTTCTGGTAACCTTTAGGTCTGGTGAGGATGACGATGTTGCGCTCGTAGCCGATTTCCTGAAAATGCTGTAGGGGGATGCAATCCACCAATCCGCCATCCAACAGTTTCATGCCGTCGATTTCCACAGGTGTGGAGGCAATGGGCATAGAACCAGTAGCTCGAAACCATTCGAGGGTGCTGTCCTCCACGTGGTCAATCTGCTGATAGACGGGTTTGCCTGTCTTGATGTCCGTGCACGCCAGATAGAACTCAGTCGGGTCAGCTTCGAATGCAGGTATGTCGAACACGTCCAATTCCATCGGCATCGTGTGGTAGGCAAATTGGGCATTGACGAAATTGCCCGTTGTGATGAAGGAACGCCATCCCATGTAGCGAGGGTCATCCTTGAAGCGTACATTGTAACGGAGACCACGTCCCACTTGGTGAGATTTGAAGTTGCATCCAAACAGGGCGCCAGCCGACACGCCGATGATGCCATCGACAGTGATGCCAGCCTCTTGCATCACATCGATGAAACCTTCGGAGAAGAGCCCGCGCATTCCTCCGCCTTCGAGTACCAGTCCTTTTTTCATGAGACGCTACGCTAAATGATCAATAAAAAATGATAAATGAGAAATATTGGGGGCAAAGATACGAAAAACTCCTAACTCCTGACTCCTAACTCCCAAATTTTCTCTATCTTTGTACCGTAAAAAATAAAGAATATGCAAAAGAGTCTGTTTTTCATCGTGTTGTTGTGCGTGTGTATGACGGTGCAGGCACGTAAGAAGGTAAACCATGCTTCTGATGGGGAAGGTGGTCGTCCGAAGGTGGCATTGGTGCTGGGTGGTGGAGGCGCAAAGGGTGCTTCCGCTGTGGGTGTGTTGAAATATGTGGAGAAGTCGGGTGTACCTATCGACATGGTGGTGGGTACGAGCATCGGTTCGATTGTGGGGGGATTGTATGCGATGGGGCAGACGAGTGAACAGTTGGATTCGCTTTTCCGTACAAGGGCTTGGGCAAACCTCTTTACAGGCTCGCTGATGGGCGACAGTATTGTGAGGACGTTGAGAGACCTGACGGGTGGAGAAGTGTCGTTCGAGTCGTTGCAAAAACCCTTCCGTTGTGTGGCGGTGGATATGAATAGGATGAAGGAAGTGGTGCTGAAAGAGGGTGATATAGCGCAGGCAATGCGTGCCAGTATGGCGATTCCTGTGGTGTTCAAGCCTGTGAAGATAGGCAATATGAAGTTGGTGGATGGCGGTGTGCTGAACAACTTGCCTGTGGATGTGGCAAGGGAAATGGGTGCCGACTATGTGATTGCGGTGGATTTGACGGTGAACAAGCACGAAAACAACTCCTCCTCCCTTTTGTCGCTATTGCGGCCAGACCTGAAGAAATATCAGCGAAATCGCAAGGATGCCGACATCTACATCAATCCCAATCTGAAGGGTTATGGGGCAGAGGATTTCATGCCGAACAAGATAGCCGAGATGATTGACTTGGGTGAGAAGGCAGGCAAGGCGTCGCTGAAGGAAATGAAGAAACTGAAAAAGAGACTGGATTAAACCAGTCTCTTCTTGTTTTGTAGTTGATGTCGGTAGCTCCATGCGAAGTAGAAGCACAAGGACAAGGATGCCAGTACGACGAGGCTTGTCCACAGGAGCGTGGCGTACCCACCATCGGTGCCTGTGCCATTCAGCCAGTTGATGGCAGACTGGAGAGTGTCAATCACGTTTTCGCAGGAGTCGATGATGTCCTTGGGGATGATGGAGTCGGTACTCTCTGGTGCGATCACTGAATCCTTTGCGGGCTTGAGGATGTAAACGGTGTCAGGATCGATTTTGATGGGTGGCCGATAAGGTCTGCCTGGATAGGCAATGTCTAAAAGATTGAACATAAGCCAAATTGTTTAGTTGATAATTTATGATGTTATGTGTTAATTTCGCAGAATGAAAAGATGAGCCATAGGAGCATTCCGATGAGGAAACTGATGGCATTGCACAGGAAACTATAGATGACCGCCTGCCGGATGCTATGCGTGAAGAACCAGTACCATAAAGCTTCGACGAAGAAGACGAGCGCCTCGCCAATGAGGATACCGCCCATGCTGTCGTTGACGAGCAGCACGTAGAGGTTCAGCGGTATGTTGGTCAACACATTCACCGCGATGGACGAGAGAAGAACTATCTTCCGCCGTTCCAGCAGGAACCACAACACCCCCAACTCGATGAGGATGGTGGGGATGAGGGAGACGAGGAGTTGCAGGGTCAGTTGTCCATCCATAGTCTTATCGCAGATAAATCTAATGTGGCGAGCAGATACCCTGGTATCAGTGATGCCGCCAGCAGTCCGAATGCCAACCCCTCTTTGCCCCTTATCAACGTGTTCGCCCAGTAGAGTGTAATGGGCATCGTGCAGTTCACGAGGAATATTCCTGTGAGCATCACGGCGATGTGAAGGTTTCTGCCGATGAAGCAGATGATGGCTCCCACCACCATGAGCAGCAAGGATTTCCATATTCCTAACCCTTTGGCGAGCCACCCACCAGCCATCTTCCCCAGCATGGACACGGCGCCCAACACCAAGAGGAGCGTAGTGCTTTTCGTGATGCCAGTCGTATAGGCTTCACCTGCAAACGAACGTCCTGCCACGATGAGCATGATGAGGACAATGAAGTACCAAACACCTTCCCAATACTTCATGTCATGGGGATATTGGTCATTGTAAGACGCATTTCCTGTGGAGAACTTGAGGGCTGTCACAGCCAACACTCCTATGCCCAATAAGAAAGCATAGAGCAAGAACCACGAAGCGAACACCCCTCCGATGGCGAGTCCGAAAGCGCCAGTGGAGACAAACACACCCAATGCACGGATATCATTCCCAGAGCGGATGGCGGTCTGTTTACCACCCCATACGTGAAAGAGCGAATTGCCCATACCGAGCAGTACGGCCGTTGAAAGTTGACCGTTGACAAGCCCATGCGCTGGGCGAATTTCTGCCAACTGACTGTTTGTCGTCACCGACGCCATCAGCACAGCCAATGTCAGCAACAGCACAGAAGCGAGCAACATCCAATGTTTCTGCTGCATCTTGTCTGCCCACCAACCAGTGAGGGGCTGCGTGAGGAATGCCAACACGTTGTAAGTCACAAACGGAAGCACGATGTCGATGCTGCCGTCTGCCGTCGTGAGATACAGGCAACAGATGCACAAACCGTCGACGAGGAAATGGAGCAAGGCACTCACTCCCGTCAATCTGATGCATTCGTTTCGGCAGAGTTGGAACATGGTCGTTTCATCATCTTTTGCTGCAAAAGTACGTAAAAAAGCACACGTAAACATAAAAATAAAGATTCTTTTCGTTTATTTTAGAAATTTTATATACCTTTGCTCAATAATCTTCAATTAAAAACTGTACTTTTATGGAACCTGTCATGCTTCTGCAACTATTCGTCGTGCTGGGAGCCCTCTATGTAGGCTCACGTTACGGCAGTTTGGCATTGGGTGCCATCTCCGGCATCGGACTTGCGATTCTCGTTTTGGGTTTCGGTATGGAACCTGGTAGTCCTCCTACTGATGTGATATACATCATTATAGCAGCCGTTACTTGCGCTGGCATCATGCAAGCCTCGGGTGGTATGGATTGGCTGATACAGATGGCAGAGAAGTTGCTTCGTAAAAAACCTGGACATATTACATTCCTTGCTCCGTTCTGCACTTTCTTTTTGACGGTGCTTGTTGGTACAGGACATGTGGTCTATACACTGATGCCTATCATTTGTGACATCGCATTGAAGAAAGGCATCCGTCCTGAGCGTCCTTGTGCCGTGGCATCTATAGCTCAGGTACGACTGTGATTGGTAAGTATCTCTTGAACCACTCGTTCATGATGCCAGGTCTCGTCAGCGTCATTGTCTGCACCATCGTGGGCTTGATTATCACAACGATTTTCTATTAAAATGAATATATGAAAAAGATTTTATCTACTGTTTTTGTGGTGACATTGGTCACCTTGCCTATGTGGGCAGAAAATGAAGAAACGCAGGAATTCAATGTACCTGCTGAAGAGAGAATTGAAGCATCGGAGTTTGAACCCAACGGCACACCTGGAGCAGGCTTCATCACCGACCTCGTGAACAACAGTCTGGAGAGTGCGCTTCAGAGTGCTGCCCCAGCTCCAGCAGGCAAAGCACAGTTGGGCAGGAAGTTGACTGACTATGCTTCGGCTCCCAAGTTCGGAGGTTATTTCATTGGCAAGTATGCCTACAGCGACCAAGACGGCGCGAAGGGTGGGGCAGGCTTCAGCCAGCGACTCATCCGTCTGTATGTGGATGGCACCATCCTCACAGACTTCAAGTACCGCATTCAGATGCAGGTGAACAACTCCACCTTCCACATGAAGGACTACTTTGTGGAGTGGTCGCACTGGAAGGAGCTCGCTGTCAAGGTGGGTCAGTACAAGCGTGCCTTCCTTTTCGAGAACCCTTACAACCCATGGGATGTGGGCGCTGGCGACTATTCGCAGATTTCCAATTGTATTGCTGGTATCAGCGACAAGGACGGCAATGTCGGCAATGGTGGTCGTGATCAGGGTCTTCAGGTGCAGGGTGACCTTTTCCCTGCCAAGTCAGATGGTCATCGCTTTCTCCACTATCAGTTGCAGGTGATGAACGGTCAGGGCATCAACACTGGTGACAAGAACGGCCACAAGGACTTCATCGGTTCTCTGCAGTTCCAACCCATCAAGGACCTCTTCATCGGCATCTTTGGCTGGACAGGCGACTATGTGGACAACACAGGTGTGGAGATTGACCGTAACCGTTGGGCAGCTTCCGTCAAGTATGAACACAACGACTGGACTGTTCGTGCTGAATATGCCCATGCGCAGGGCATACTCGCCAACTATCAGGGCAATGGAAAGGCTGATGGTTGGTATGCCACCGTGGGTGTTCCTTGCACCCCTTGGCTCAAGGTCTATGGCAAGTACGACGCTTATCGTGCTGACAAGACTTGGGGCTCCACCAAGACCATCTACAGCATCATCCCCAACTTCCAGATTCATAAGAACCTGATGATGCAGGTGCAGTACAACCACGTGCACAACCGCAACCTTGTTCACAAGGATTACAATGAACTCTGGGCAGAGATGTACGTGAGATTCTGATTGCACTCATTTGGACATTCGAATAAGCACTCAGCACATCAAACATGTGTTGGGTGCTTGTTTATTGTAACATGGTGGAAAAAAAATGTAACGATAGGGGAGGGGCTGTCAAATGAAAAAGCCGTAACTTTGCCGCCAGAATCCAAAAACCTATCGAAATGAAGAAAATTTTATTGAGCGCTGTATTCAGCATTTGTGCTGTTGTCTCTGTATGGGCAGCAGATCGGTTTGTGACCTTTACCCCTCAAGGGAGTGCCTTTTGTTTGACTGACCAAAAAGGAACGATTCAGTATGATCAGAACGATTGGAAGGGTGTGCATATCGCCATCGCTAACCTGAAGAAGGATTTGGAGAAGGTGACAGGGCGACAGGATTACCCCATCGTAGTTGGTACACTGGGTAAGAGTGCTGCTATTGATCAGATGGCAAAGAAAGTATCTGCCATCAAGGATTTGAAAGGTAAGACAGAGATGTTCATCATCACGACGGTGAAGGATCAATTGGTCATTGCGGGCAGTGACAAGCGTGGAACGATTTACGGCATCTACGAATTGAGTCAGCAGATTGGCGTGAGTCCTTGGTATGACTGGGCGGATGTGCCTGCGGAGAAGCACGACCAACTCTATATCAAGAAGGGTGTCTATACGGATGGTGAGCCTGCCGTGAAGTATCGTGGCATCTTCCTGAACGATGAGGCTCCTTGCCTGACAGGATGGGTGAAGGAGAATTATGGCGGCTATAACCATGAATTCTATGCAAGAGTGTTTGAATTGGTGCTCAGATTGAAGGGTAACTATATGTGGCCTGCCATGTGGGATGCGATGTTCTATGCGGATGACCCACTGAACATGCAGACAGCTGATGATATGGGTGTATGTATGGGTACGAGTCACCATGAACCTTTGGCACGTGCGCATAAGGAGTGGACGAGCCATCGCAGAGAGTATGGTGCTTGGAACTACGACACGAACCAGGAAACACTGGACAAGTTTTGGAAAGGTGGAGTGGAGCGTATGAAAAACACCGAGGATGTGGTGACGATTGGTATGCGTGGTGATGGTGACGAAGCGATGGGTGACCATGCTGATGTGGCACTCTTGGAGCGCATCGTGACCAACCAACGCAAACTCATCGAGGAGGCTACAGGAAAGCCTGCTAAGGAGACGCCACAGTTGTGGGCGCTCTATAAGGAGGTGCAGGAGTATTATGAGAAGGGCATGAATGTGCCAGATGATGTGATTCTGCTGCTTTGTGATGATAACTGGGGTAATGTGCGTGTGTTGCCAGAACAGGAGTGGAACAAGGGTACGGGTGCATTCTCGAAGCGTCATCCTGGTGGCTATGGACTCTATTACCATGTGGATTATGTGGGTGCACCACGTAACTCTAAATTCCAGAACATCAGTCAGGTGCAGCGTATGTGGGAGCAGTTGCAGCTCACTTATACCTATGGAGTGGACAAGCTCTGGATTCTCAACGTGGGTGACTTGAAGCCGATGGAGTTCCCTATTGACTTCTGGTTCAAGATGGCTTGGAATCCTTCGCAGTTCAACCCCTCGAACTTGATGGAATATACAGAGAACTTCTGCCGTCAGCAATTTGGCGAGAAATGTGCGAAGGAGGCTGCCCGCATTTTGAATTTGCAATGTAAGTATGCACATCGTCGTACGCCAGAACAGTTGGATGCACGTACCTTTGACCTCATGTCGGGCGAGTGGAAGGAGTATGTGGATCAATACGACCAGTTGGAACGTGAAGCCACCATTCTCAGGGAGTTGATGCCTGTGCAGAACAGAAATGCGTACAACGAGTTAATTTATCACCCTGTGCGTGTATTCTGCAACTTGTATAATATGTATTATGCGGTGGCAATGAACAACTACTATGCCCAGCAGAATAACATTCGTGCCAACGAATGGGCTGACAAGGTGGAGTTGTGTTTCCGTCGTGCAGCTGAACTCTGTGACGAGTATAACCACAAGATTGCAGGTGGTAAGTGGAATCACATGATGGATGAGATTTATATTGGTTACCGTTCGTGGAATAACCCAAGACAGAACACGATGCCACAGGTGAAGCGCGTGGAGGCTGCTGATGCTGTAGAAGGTTTCAACCTGGTGACTGTGCCCAAGAAGTATGTTGCCATCATCGAAGCCGACGAGTTTGTGAACAAGAAGGATGCGAAGGAAGCTAAGTGGCAGGTGGTGCCAGACTTGGGCATCTGGAAGGCGGGTGTGGCATTGTTCCCTTATACGAAGAGTACGGAAGGTTCGTCCATAGATTATGCATTCCAAGTACAGGAGGCGAAGGATGGCGCTCAGGCTACCATTATCTTGGCTACCAACTTCCCCTTCAATGATGGACGTGGACAGCGAATGACCGTGATGCTGGATGGCAAAGAAGTGCAGACGATGAACGTGAATGAAGCGAGCCGCTATGTGGTGCAGATGTCGCACGACCAGAACTTCGAATGGGAGACGACGCGCATGAATAAGCAGCGTGTTTCATTGCCTGCTTTGACGCAAGGTAAGCACCAGTTGTCAATCTGCCCACTTGACCCAGGTATCGTGATTGAGCGCATTGTTGTGGAGTAAAACTTTGCCATTTTGGAAACAAAAACGACTTCTGCGGTCGTGATGATGAAAAAAAAGAGGTAAAAATGCTTGAAATGAATTATTTTTACTAATTTTGCATCATCAAAGGATAAAATGAACTCGCAAATGGGAAACATTTTGATTGCAGGAGTGATGACGGCGCAGGCTACTGGACTCTTCTCACAGGGCTTTGTCTGGGCCGTCTTGTTTGGTGTGCTGTTGGTGGCCGTGGTGGCATATGCGATATGTCGTTGGTCATTGTCGCGTGAACGCCAAAAGATGGAAGCGGAATTGCAGAAGATGCGTGCAGAACATCGAACAGAATTGGAAGAAACAAAACAAGGTGTGCTGAGTGGTGTGAGTAGGGACTTGCTCACACCCATCACACTTATCATTAGTCCATTGCAACAACTGGCTTCAGAACCCTTGGCTGACGATGTGAGGGTGCGTGTCCAGATGATTTTGAGAAATGCACAACTGCTGTTGCATCAGGTAAATATGTTGCCAGCAGGTGGGAAGGGAAATGTGATGCCAGCTTTGGTGCCGCCAGTAGATGCCGTGATGACGCAGGTGGCAACACCAACACCCGTTCCTACGCCTACGGTCAAGAAGGAAATTAAGGAGGAGGAAAGCAAGCCTGTGGGCATTGATGATAGCAATGTAGCGAAGGTGGCTGCCAACAGGGATGATCTGCCAGAAGAGAACAGTGAGGAGCCGAAGGAGCGCTTTACGTTGTTGATGGTGGATGACAGCCCTGACATGTGCCGTTTCGTGCATGACTATTTCCGTGGTGAATATACCGTTATCACAGCAAGTAATGGTGAGGTGGCATTGGAGCGCTTGGAAGAGAACGATAATGTTGATTTGGTAGTGAGTGACGTGAATATGCCGAAGATGGATGGTCTGGAACTCTGCAAGCGCATCAAGACAGACTTGCGTTGGTCGCATATTCCAGTGATTCTGTTGACGGGACGAAGAGGCGACCAACTGGAGATGGAAGGTCTACGTCTGGGTGCCGATGACTACATTACGAAGCCATTCAATGTGGAGATGTTGCGTCTGAGGGTGAAAAAGTTCATTGAGAAACGAGAAAATCGTCAGCGTCAGTTCCGTGAGAAGATGGACGTGGCACCAAGTGAAATTACTATCACCTCGGTGGATGAGCAATTCATTCAGCGTGCCATCAAGATATGTGAAGACCATATGTCGGACACAGAGTTCTCTGTGGAAGTGTTGGGACAGGAGCTGTCTTTGAGCCGTACGTACTTATACAAGAAACTCATCAACATCACGGGTAAGGGACCTGCTGAGTTTATCCGCACGATCCGACTGAAGCGTGGTAAGCAGTATCTGGAACAGACGACGATGCCGATTGCGGACATCTCGTTGGAGATTGGTTACGGCAATCCAAAGCGTTTTACAGAGAATTTCAAGGCTGAATATGGAATGTCACCTTCGGAATATGGCAAGAAGGTGAGAGCCGAAAAAAGCGTAAAGTGATAAGATATAATTACTTATGAGAGAATTTAAGGATATTCAGGTGGCAGTGGCAGGTACCGGATATGTGGGCTTGAGCATTGCCACTTTGTTGGCACAGCACCATCAGGTGACTGCTGTGGATGTGATTCCAGAGAAAGTAGAACTGATCAATCAGAAGAAATCACCTATCCAAGATGAATACATTGAGAAATTTTTGGCAGAGAAGAATCTGAACTTGACAGCGACCCTCGATGGACGGAAAGCGTATGCAGATGCTGACTTCGTGGTGATTGCTGCTCCGACGAATTACGATCCTGTGAAGAACTATTTCGACACGTCGCATGTGGAGGAAGTCATAGACTTGGTGTTGGAAGTGAATCCTGATGCTGTGATGGTCATCAAATCGACCATTCCAGTGGGCTATACGGAGGGGTTATATAAGAAATATGGTTATGCGATGAAATTGCTCTTCTCGCCAGAGTTCCTGCGTGAGAGCAAGGCATTGTATGACAACCTCTTCCCATCGCGCATCATCGTGGGTTCGCCTAAGCGTATTGAAGTGAAGTATGCAGAAGAACTGCGTGAGGCTGCCAACACGTTTGCTGCCCTCTTGCAGGAAGGTGCCGTGAAGGAGAACATTGACGTACTTCATATGGGATTGACAGAGGCAGAGGCTGTGAAGCTCTTTGCCAACACCTATCTGGCGTTGCGTGTAAGCTATTTCAATGAGTTGGACACCTATGCAGAGGTGAAGGGGCTTGATGCGCAGGCGATCATTCAGGGCGTAGGTCTTGACCCCCGTATCGGTACGCACTATAACAACCCGTCCTTTGGTTATGGGGGCTATTGTCTGCCGAAGGATACGAAGCAGTTGCTGGCCAACTATCAGGATGTTCCTCAGCAGATGATGACAGCTATTGTGGAGAGCAATCGTACGAGAAAGGACTTCATTGCCGACCGCGTGTTGCAGATGGCAGGCTATTATAGTTATTCTAACCGCATACGTTGGAGTAAGGACGTGGAGAAAGAAGTCGTCATTGGCGTGTTCCGATTGACGATGAAGAGCAATTCAGACAACTTCCGTCAGTCATCCATTCAGGGCATCATGAAACGCATCAAGGCGAAGGGCGCAACGGTCATCATCTATGAGCCAACCTTGGAAGACGGTACGACGTTCTTTGGTTCGAAGGTGGTGAATGACCTCGCCAAATTCAAAGAACAATCGCAAGCCATCATCGCAAATCGCTATGATGCCTGTCTCGATGATGTGCAGGAAAAAGTATATACCCGCGACATTTTCCGTCGTGATTAATAATGACATGAAATAAAGCCGTAAAAATGAAAAAAACAATCTTTACTCTCTTTTTGTTGATGGTCTGCCACCTGACTTGGGGACAGCGTTTTGAATTGCGCCTGTTGAATCACTGGGACAATCCTAATGGTACAGTGGAACGTGGATTTGCTGGACGTTCTATCTGGAAATGGGAAGAGATTCCTGCAGGCAAGGGTTCTATGCCTAAGGAACTGAAAGCCCGTTATGAAGAATATGGCCGCATCAACAAGGACTATGGCATCAACGGTACTGTGCTCAATAATGTGAATGCCAAGCCTATTGCCCTTTCATCGGATATGCTGAAGAAAACGGCGAAGATTGCGGATGTGTTGCGTCCTTACGGCATTAAGGTGTACCTCTCTGTCAATTTCGCTTCACCTAAGGCATTGGGTGATGTGGATACTGCCGACCCTCTGGATCCAAAAGTGCAGGAATGGTGGCAGAAGAAAGTGAAGGAGATTTATGGGCTGATTCCAGACTTTGGCGGTTTCTTGGTGAAAGCCAACAGTGAGGGAGAGCCTGGTCCGATGGACTATGGACGTACCCATGTGGATGGTGCGAATATGTTGGCAAAGGCATTGCAGCCTTACAACGGCATTGTCATGTGGCGTGCTTTCGTTTATTCGGCAAAAGGGGAGGGCGATGCCCAAAAGACTCCTGCTCAGCGTGCTTATGAAGGTGATCGTGCCAATCAAGCATACGAAGAGTTCATTCATTTCGACGGTCAGTTTGCTGATAACGTCATCATCCAGATCAAGAATGGCCCTGTGGATTTTCAACCACGTGAACCTGTCTCTCCTCTTTTCTTTGGACTGAAGAAGACGAAGATGATGGTGGAGTTTCAGATTACACAGGAATATACGGGTGAGAGCATCCACACCTGTTTCTTGGCTCCAATGTGGCGCGAATTCTTTGATACATTGAATCTGGTGGAAAAGAATATGCCAAACTTGGTCGGAATGGCAGGTGTTGCAAACATCGGTGATAGTCCTAACTGGACAGCTAATGACTTGGCGATGGCCAATTGGTATGCTTTTGGCAGATTGGCGAATGATGTCAATGTGTCTTCCAAGACGATTGCAGCGGATTTCCTTCGTGACTATTACAAAACGGACAATGTGGACTTTATCCGTTCGATGACCCAACTTTTGTTGAAGAGTCGCGAGACAGTGGTGGATTACATGATGCCACTCGGCTTGCACCACATCTTTGCAGGCGGTCATCACTATGGTCCTGAGCCTTGGTATGCACCTCGAGGATCTCGTGAAGACTGGTTGCCACGTTTCTATCATCGTGTGGATACCTTGGGTATTGGATTCAACCGTTCTGACCGCGAGGAGCCTTGTTTGAAGGGCAATGTCGGCTCAAACAATGCAGGACAATATCCAGAGCCTTTGCGTACATTATATAATAATATGGGCACTTGTCCTGAGAACCTTATCCTTTGGTTCCATCATGTGCCTTGGGATTATACGATGAGCAATGGACTTTCCCTCTGGGACAATCTCTGCTACACTTACGACCGTGGTGTGCGTCAAGCGAACGAGTTTGTGAAGACTTGGGAAGCGATGAAACCTTATGTGCCAGCAGAGCAGTATGGAGAACAGTTGTGGCGTTTCGAACGTCAGGCGAAGGATGCACAATGGTGGCGTGATGCATGCCTGCTTTACTTCCAGACATTCTCGCATCGCCCCTTGCCGCCAGACAGCCCTGAATTCCATTTCACGTTGGAGCAAGTGATGAACTACCATCTGAGAATGGATAACTATACAGCAGCAGACCCAACGAAGTTGCCATAACTTCATTGGGCCTGCCCTTTTTATGTCCTGTCTTTATACGATCTCTTTAAATTTTCTTCATGCAATCTCAGGGATGTCAGGTTCGACATTGGGGTCTTCTGGTTCGATGATGGGTTTCCCTCCGTTGATGTCCAGTGTGATAGTCCCGTCTTTATGCTCCTCGATGTTGTCAATCGTTTGTCCGAGTGTGCCCCCCTTAAAGACAGCATAAGAGCTGATTTCAGTGACGTTGTTTGGACCGGGGTAGAGGTCGCCGTGTGCAGACTCTGCCCATACGTCGTCACTTCGTTCGAAGGCAGGAATGAGTTCCCCATCGGCTGGTACGATGGTGAAGCGTTGGCGTGAAGGGTCTATTGTATTCACCGTGTTGGATTCCCATGCCGACTTACTGTAATTCACGTGCGTGATCATCAATCCGTGATTCGGCCCATGTGTAGTATATTGTGAGTAAACGATATAGCCCATGTAGTTGTCCACGCCTATATCCTGACGGTTCTCAAGGATGAAGTATTCGTCGGGATTCGCCTTGTTCACCACCTTGTAAGCCACACCACCTTTCTCCAGCGGGTCAATCGTTAGGCTGTATGCGGAGTCGGGGGTGAGTTCCACCATTTGCCTCCAGCCCAAAAATTCGAGTTCGTATGCAGAGAATCCAATGGGTTGGCATCCATGTAATTTATAGCAGCCAGAGTCCATCAAATCCCAATAATCCATGCCATATCCCTTATTATTGTAATCATAGAGGTCTGGCAGACCTAACCCGTGGCTCAACTCGTGAATACAAGCCCCGATGCCATCCATCTCTTTTTGATACAATTCGCAGGTACATCCTGAGGCACCAAAAGAAACGGAGAATCCATCCCCTGTTACGGTGAAACGAGATACGCTTTCCTTAGGCCAGATGGCCGTATTCTCTGTTCCCTCCTGATTCTGCCCTTGTCCAGCATAGATGAAGAAAACGAAATCCACCATGCCGTTCTTGTCGTTGTCATAGAGGCTCCAATCTACATCGTGCAAGATGGCTTGTTGACATGCTTCGCGATAGAATTCTTGGATATGAGTGTCTTTGGACTTGCCTTGGTCTTGTCCATAGTAGGCGTAACTCTTAGAGAGGGTCACGGGGCCAATTACATCAAAATCGGGTGTAAATTGCTCATCGGACTGCATACGAAAGAATTCCCTCACAGACCATCTCGATGTGCCAGGACACACCCCCTCGCCAGCATTGAAGTGTTCATGGTAAACTTGACGAACGTCTTCTTCCGTTTCGCGCACCGTGAAAGGCCTGTCAGGAAACTGCACCAGAATCACAGGCACTCTAGGTGACCCCATGTTGGTCAATGGCGCTGCTGCAAGGGATCCGACCTTTCGTAGTCCTTCCCTTGCTAATGACGGCATGCTACTGTAATCCGTCACATTTTCGATGCGTCCACGCATCATCACTTCCTCCTCTTGTGCTGCCATATTGAGTGTCGCCACCAGCAGCACCATCATCAAAATCCCCTTTCTTTTCATTTTTAATTTTCCGTTTCTTTTTGCTTATGCTTCTTTTTCAGTTGTTTGATTTCCCATTTCTTGATTAACGACATCACGAGCACAACCAGTCCTATGATGACGGCTGCATAGCAGATGAAGGCAAATGGACTCAGCCAAATAGGCGTGTCCACCTTTAGAATCAGCACGGCCGCTTCGCCTTCCCAGCGTTCTGGGTTGTAGCTTGCCTGCAAGGTGATTCTATAGGTACCAGTCGAGAGGTTTGTCAATTGGATGGGTTGTGCATTATCAGTTATCGTCCAAGGCTCATCAGGATTCATGCGGTAGCGGTACCACACGTTTTCTCCGCTTCGGTAGGATGCAACGGCGTACATGATGGTAAACGTATTCTGGTCACGAGTCAGCGTCAGTTCCTTTGTCTCGAACAGTGTTTGCTTCAGGATGCCTGTCTCGTCGTTTGGCGTGATGTGCTTGCCGTTCACATAAAGGTTGAGGAAGTATGGCTTCAACCTGTCTTTTGACAGAACGAACGAATTGGGGGTGAAACAAACAAGCCCTTTATAGGTGCCGATATAAATGAATCCGTCCTTGTCGCTATAGCCCGATGCATAATTGAGGTAGGTTGAAGGCAGGCCGTTCACCAATGTCATGTGGTTGATAATCTTCTTGTCGAGGTTGTAGCTGTACAAACCGTTGAACGTGCTGATCCACAAGCGGTGATGGGTGTCTTCCAGGATGTTTGTCACCGTCTCGTGCTGCAATCCTTCCGATTCCTCCTGCTGCTTTGTTGTGCCTGTCTTGTCATTGTAGGAAACCAAGCCATGAAGGTCGGTGCCTACCCAGTATGTGCCTCTTGAATCCTCCATGATGACGGTGGTGCAGGGATAGGCGAATTTCGTTCGTTCAGCCTTCCATTGCCCATTCTTCCTGTGAATCTTCCAAAGACCTTTGTCGAAGGTTGCCACCCACACGTTGCCTTTGCGGTCGGCATAGAGGTGATGGGTGTAGGTGTTGATTAGTTCTGGCATCTTGATGAAGGACTCTTCCTTTTTGTCAAAGATGTAAACACCTGTTGATGAACTGACAAAGATGGTGCCCTGTTGTTGGCACATGCTGATGCCGCCAATCAGGCTCCCTTCCGCCGTGTTGTTGGTTCTCCTGTATCGGCGAAGCAGCTTCATGGCCTTGGTGTCCACCACATAGATGCCGTTGGTGATGCTCGATAGCCACAGGTCATCATCCACCATCATCAGCGACTGGATGTTGAATGGGGGTTCCTCGCCTGCCCAGTTCACGCCGGATTTATGCAGCACACCATTCTCTCTGTCCACCAGATACAGGCCGCCATCTTCACTGCCTGCCCATAAGTGACCATCATGGTCCTCGCATAGTTCACGGAACACGTCGGTGTTGTCCTTGTCGTCTTCTGGCATCAGCACGGAAAAGTTCTGGGGTGAAAGGCTGATGCGGTTCATGCCACCAAAGAAAGTTCCTGCCCACACACCGTTTTCACTGTCTACAAACAGCGAGTGCACGGCATTGTCCGACAGCGCGTTGACAGCGGTGCGTGATTGGCGGATGGCTCTGATGTGTCCATCTCTCATGCGGTAGATGATGATGCCTCGTTCGCTTCCTACCCACAATTCATCGCCATCAGGGGTGATGGAGGTGTGTGCAATGATGGGTTCACCTTCTTCATCATGCGTCATCAGCACCTTCGAGGTCAAGTCCTTGGGCGAGAACAAGAACACGCCGTTTTTGTAGGTCACCAGCGCCAGTTTCCCGTTTCTCATCTCCGTGATGCTCGACAGGTTTGTCAACTTCTCCACGCCCTCTGGCTTCGCATTGTAGGAGCGCAGGCGGCGGTTGGCGACGTCATATCGATACAGCATCCCGTTGCTGTCACCAAACCATACGGTGCCATCTTTTGCTATTGTCATGCAACTGGGATACATCACGCCCTCACCGATGCACTCAGCCGTTTTCTTCTTGACGTCCATCTTGTAGGCTTTACCATTCAGGATGCCCCAGAGATTTTCATCCTTATCGAATTTGATGGCGCGCACATCGGGATGTTTAGGCAATCCTGACGCCTCAAAAAGATGCATGTTCTCCGTGATCATTTCAAACTCGTAGATGCCCTTTCTCGTGCCAATCCACAAGTTATGGTCGGAAGAACTCTCCAGTGCCACCACGCGACTGTAGAACCCTCCCTTGCCATCCTCATCAGGAATGGTGTAAGAGTGCATATGGTTGCCATCGAATGCGATGAACCCTGTCGATGTGCCAATCCAGAGGAAACCGTTGATCTGTGCGATGCATGTACCGCCACGCACCTTCAGCTCATCGGTCTTGCCGTAATTCTTGATGTAATACTCATCTTGGGCACTCATCATCACCACCGCCATCATCATCACGCAAAATAGAATCGTTTTTCTCATATTTCTTATCATTTTGATTTAGGTTATTATCATGATTTCTCAGCCCTCCTGTGTTCCGCCCCGCTGTCTCACTGCTTCGTATAGTAAGATGGCTGCACTTACGCTCACATTCAGCGAATCCAGCCTTCCCAACATGGGGATTCTGATATGCGCATCGGCTGCCTCTCGCCACACATCCGTCAGCCCTGTCGCCTCCGTGCCCATCACAATTGCCGTCCCTCGCCGCATGTCTGTGTCGTAATACAGCTCAGAATCTTGCAGCTGCGCCGTCAGAATCTGGATGCCATGTGCCTTCAGGAACTCGATGCATTCCTCGCTCCCACATGTCATGCAAGGCACTGTGAACACGGCTCCAATCGAACTTCTGATGAGGTTGGGGTTCCACAAGTCGGTCAAGGGGTCACACACCACCACTGCATCCGCTCCTGCTGCATCTGCACTCCGCAGAATCGCTCCCAAGTTCCCAGGCTTCTCCACTCGCTCCACCACCACAATCAACGGATTTTCGTTCAAATCCAACTCATCCAGCCGCCTCTCCTTGCTCTTCACTACTGCCATCACACCCTCCGTTCCGCCTCTGTACGCCATCTTCTCATACACACCCCTCGTCACCTCCGTCACCTTCACTCCTCTCGTCACTTCCGCCACCTTCACTCCTCTCATCCCCTCTACCTCCTTCACTCCTTTCATCCCTTCTACCTCCTTCGCTTCTTTCATCCCTTCTGTCCTATTTGCTGCAACATTGTCGCAGCTCCATCCCCCCAGCTCTTCACACACAAACACTTCGACCACTTCCAATCCCATCTCCACGCAATGCTCTACTTCCCGTCTTCCCTCCACGACAAACAACCCTGTCCGCCTTCTCTCAGCCGACTTCTGCTGCAATGCCACCACCGCCTTCACTCGTGGGTTCTGTACGCTCGTAATCACCATGTCATTCATTCCTCAAGTATTTATATTTTACAAAGATAGTGCCTTTTCCGCAATCACACAAATTTTTTCACCAATTTTTTCCTAACTCGGAAAATATTTTTTCCTAACTATGCCGCAAACCCTTTCCCCTTCTTTTTTTTGACACCACAAAGATACAACATTCCCATTGCGGTCTACGAATAAATCCATGAAAAAAAATTAGTGCTGCGCGGTCACGATGGTCATGGTCATTTTGGTCAAAATCGTTTGGGGGTGTCAAAATCCGCCACTATAAATAAATATAATTAATTATATTTATTTATAGTGAGCCAAATGACCACATCCAAAAATGAAAATGACTATTTTGACCTTGACCACTTTGACCGGCATTCTGCATGAGACTATTGTGTAATCGCCGGATTTTCAGTTGTCTAACACGTGCTCTGTTTGTCAAGAAGGAATCATCCATACTTGTCAATTGTGGCGCTTTGTTACAAATCTGTTACAAAATTGAAAGGAAATGTTACATGGGTTGAAGGGTTTGTTGCAAAAAAGCAAGGCGGAACGAAAGAAAAGCAGTAACTTTGCAACTTGAATTCTTATGGTCTCTTCGCTTTGCGGTTAAACTATGCTGCCGCAGAGGTGTCCAATGATAGAATGGACTAACTGAAATTCAATAATAATAATCATAATCAAAACCTAAAAATTAAAATGGCAACAGAAAATTCAACTCAGGGAGCAAATGGCTTCTACAAACTCAGCTGGCTTCAGCGCATTGGTTACGGTTCGGGTGACTTGGCTCAGAACTTGATCTTCCAGACGGTGGCATGTTACTTGATGATCTACCTGACGACGGTGTTAAAAATCAATCCGGCTTTCGTTGGTGGATTGATTCTTGCGGTTCGACTCATCGACTGCTTCTGGAGCCCTATCGTTGGACGTTACATCGATAACCGCAATTCCAAACTGGGTAAGTATCGTGCTTACCTCCTTTACGGTGGTATTCCTCTGACCATCGCTGCGTGTCTGTTGATGCTTCCTCAGGCAGCAGAATGGGACATGACCGCGAAGATCATCTATGCGACCGTCAGCTATACCGTGCTGAGTATGATCTATTCCGTGGTGAACATCCCTTACGGTTCTATCATGGCAAGTATGACCCGTGACAATGACGAGGTGCTGAAGTTGACCTCTACCCGTATGGTATGCGCCAACATCGGTCAGATTGTCGTTCAGGCAGGTTTCCCTATTGGACTGGCTATGTGCATTCATTCTGCCATCGACTGGAATCAGGCTACTTTCATGGCAATTGGTACGATTCCTGCATTCATCATCCTGCCTTCTCTGCCAATCTTGAAGAGCTGGCTGGGTAAGAAGGGTCTTTATTATACACTTCTCGCCATCGGTTTGGTGGGATTTGTTGTCTTGTTCATTATCGGTAAGTTCTTCGATGTGGCAGAATGCAATACCATCGTTCAGATTGCTAAGGTGATGACGGGTGTTGGTCTTCTTGTTGGTTCGTTGATGTGGGCATTGGTTCCTGAAGTAATCACAGAGGCTGAGTATCGTACGGGCAACAGACCTGCAGCTACCGTTAACGCACTTGCTGGTGTGGCATTCAAGGCAGGTTTCTCTATCGCAGGTTGGATCACTCCGCTGGTGATGGGTATGATTGGTTTCAATTTTGATGAAGAGGAGTCAGCTTTGCCTATCGAACCAAGTGCTTGGTTTACGGTGACTTGTGTGTTTGCCCTCGTTGGTTTTGTGCTCTTGATGCTTTGCTTTGCAGGTTGTCGTGAAAATATCACCACAACGCCAGAGAAGCCTGTTTCATTCGGTGAGATGTGGCAGGAGTTCAAGGCAAACAAGTGCCTCCAGCTGGTGTTGGGCATCTTCGTGGTGGTGTTCCTGGCATCATTCATCAGCGCACCTGTAAACGCTTACTACACGAAGCTGGCCAACTATTCTGAAATCGCACAGAACGCCATTTTGGTGTTCACCTGCATCATTCCTGCTTGTCTCCTGATTGTAGTGGGACTCTTGGTTTATAGGTATCCTCTTACAGACGAGAGACTTGACGAAATCAACAGGGAGATCGAAGCTCGTTCGAAGAAATAACTAATCTATTTTATAACCCCATAAAACCTAAAAACTATGGAAGGAAAGAAATATCTTTTCCCAGCCGACTACATGGCAGACCCTGCGGCTCATGTGTTTAATGGCAAACTCTTTATCTATCCCTCTCACGACTGGGATGCTGGTGAATGTGAAGACGATGATGGCGGTCACTTCCAGATGAAGGACTACCACGCACTTTCGTTCGACGACTTGGAGAACGGTGCAGCTACTGACCACGGTGTGATTTTCAGTGTGGAAGATGTGCCTTGGGCAGAGAAGCAGCTGTGGGACAGTGATGTAGTGGAGAAGGACGGCAAGTACTACTACGTGTTCTCAGCGAAGGGTTACGACGGTGTGTTCCGTCTTGGTGTGGCTGTGGCAGACAAGCCAGAAGGTCCATTCAAACCACGTCAGTTCGCCATTCGTGGTTCATTCTCCATCGACCCATGCGTGTTCAAGGATGATGATGGCACCATCTACACCTACTTTGGTGGACTTTGGGGCGGTCAGCTCCAGTGGTGGCAGCCACTTTATCATGGCTTCGAGACCATTCCAGGCAAGTATGGCGATGACAACGGACTCATCGACCTCGGTCCTGCTCCAGATCACAAGACACAGCTCTTTGCAAAGCCTGACGCTCCTGCACTCCCAAGCTGGGTGGTGAAGATGAGCGACGACATGGAATTTGCTGAGGCTCCCCGTTGCGTACTCATTCTCGACAAGGACGGCAAACCCCTGCAGGCAGGTGACCCACACCGTTTCTTTGAGGCATCTTGGATGCACAAGTACAACGGCAAGTACTACTTCTCATACTCTACTGGTGACAGCCACTACCTCTGCTATGCCATTGGTGACAACCCATACGGTCCATTCACCTATCAGGGTGTCCTCATGACTCCTGTTGTGGGTTGGACAACTCACCACGCAATCGCAGAGTACAAGGGCAAGTGGTATCTCTTCCACCACGACTGTGTGCCATCAAACGATAAGACATGGCTCCGTTCTCTGAAGGTGTGCGAGCTGCACTACAATGCAGACGGCACCATCCAGCAGATTGAGGGATTGGACAAATAAACACAACAACTACTTTTAACTTTCAATATTATTATGTTACTTTTAGGTTATGACATAGGCACTTCTTCTGTCAAGGCAGCGCTGGTTGATGCGCAGACAGGTCAGACAGTGGCAAGTGCACAGTATCCGGACAGTGAAGCTCCTATCATGGCGAAGCAGCCAGGATGGGCAGAGCAAGACCCTGAAATGTGGTGGGAAGAACTCAAGCAGGCAACGGCACGTGCTGCTGCTAAGGCTGGTGGTTCGTTGGCTGATGTGAAGGCTATCGGTATCTCTTACCAGATGCACGGACTCGTGTGTGTTGGTAAAGACGGCAAGCCTCTCCGTCCTTCCATCATTTGGTGTGATGGTCGTGCTGTTCCTTATGGCAACAAGGCATTCGAAGCCATTGGTGGTGAGAAGTGTCTCCAGCATCTGCTCAACTCTCCAGGTAACTTCACCGCTGCCAAGCTGGCATGGGTGAAGGAGAACGAGCCTGAACTCTTCGCGAAGATTGACAAGATCATGCTCCCTGGTGACTATATCGCCATGAAGCTCTCAGGTGGTGACAAGAAGACCACCGTTTCAGGTCTTTCTGAGGGCATGTTTTGGGACTTCAAGAACAACGAGGTGAGCAAGGATGTGATGAACTACTACGGTTTCTCCAACGACCTCATCGCTGAGATTGTTCCAACCTTCTCCGTTCAGAGCACCGTTTGTCAGGCTATCGCTGACGAGCTCGGTATTCCTGCTGGCACACCTATCTCTTATCGTGGTGGTGACCAGCCTAACAATGCCCTCTCGCTCAACGTGATGAAGCCAGGTGAGATTGCTGCCACTGGTGGTACATCTGGTGTGGTGTATGGCGTGCTTGGAGAAGTCAACTACGACAAGCTCTCTCGTGTGAACACCTTCGCTCATGTGAATCATGGTGAGGGTGGGGCAACTCGTCTGGGTGTCCTCCTTTGCATCAACGGTACTGGTATCTGCAATGCTTGGATGCGCCGCACGGTGGCTCCAGAGGGCATGAGCTATCCAGAAATGAATGATTTGGCAGAGTCTGTGCCTGTAGGTGCAGAAGGCTTGTCTGTCATCCCATTTGGTAATGGTGCAGAACGTGTGCTCCAGAATGAAAACGTGGGCGCATCTGTGCTTGGCATCAACTTCAACATCCACAAGAAAGCACACCTCGTTCGTGCTGCTCACGAAGGTATTGCTTTCTCATTTGCTTATGGCATGGAAATCATGAAGGGCATGGGTATGGAAATCAGCACCATCAAGGCTGGTCATGCCAATATGTTCCTCAATCCACTCTTCTGCCGCACTTTGGCAACTGTCACAGGAGCCACCATCGAGCTTTACGAGACGGACGGTTCTGTGGGTGCAGCATACGGCGCAGGTATCGGTGCAGGCATCTACAAGGACAGCGACGATGCCTTCAAGACGCTCAAGCACAAAGCTACTATCAAGCCTGAAGCTGACGCGGCACCTTACAAGGCAGCGTATGACCTGTGGGTGAAGAGACTGGGCAAGTAATCGCTTGGAACATCTGATTTATAAGGTGAGAGTTGAGGGTGGATAGCCCTTGACTCTCCTTTTTTTCATGTTATCTATCATAATCTAAAGATTAAGTATCATCAGTGACAATCTCATTCCCCAATTTCTGCTACCTTTGCATCATTAAACCAAAATGAAAAGAATCGAACACTCACCTATGGAGAAAAACAAACCTTTAGGCGCGTCACGCCTTGGCACACTGATGAGTCGTGCCGCAATGATGGCATGTTTGATGGGTATTGGAACAGCCAATGCCCAAACAGGTAAAGAATGGGATGATGTCGCTGTGACCAGCGTCAACCGTGAGGAAGCGCATACGATTGCTATTCCTATGGCAAAAGAAGCTGATGTGGCAAAGAACGATATGGCCGCATCGCCTTACTACCAGTCGTTGGATGGTACTTGGAAATTCTATTGGGTGTCCAACCCCAGTAAGGTGAATGCCAAAATGTGTGAGAAGGATTATAATGATGCTGCTTGGAGCGACATCGATGTGCCTTCCAGCTGGCAGATCTATGGCATTCATCATGGCAAGAATTGGGACAAGCCCCTGTATTGTAATGTGGCATATCCATTCTCTTTTGACAAGAACACCTACAGCGTGATGGCTGAACGTCCAAGTTGGTTTACTTACAAGGGCGATATGACCAACCCTGTGGGTACGTATCGTCGCAAGTTCACCATTCCTTCTGATTGGAAGGATAGGGAAATCTACGTGCGTTTCAATGGTGTGGGACACGGCTACTACCTCTGGGTGAATGGTCAGCGTGTTGGCTATAGCGAAGACTCCTATCTTCCTTCTGAATTCAATATCACGGACTATTTGACGAAAGGCGAGAACACAATCGCTTTGCAGGTCTATCGTTTCACCAGCGGATCATTCCTTGAGTGTCAGGACTATTGGCGATTGACCGGTATTCAGCGTCATTGCTTCCTCTGGGCAGCCCCCAAGAGCCAGATACGTGACTACTTCTTCACGACAGACCTCGATGCCACTTACACGAATGCGAAGGCAAACGTGAAAGTGAGCCTTACGGGTGTTAGTTCCGTAGAAGGAGGAAGCGTGGAAGTGAAGATAGAAGAAGATGGAAAGACCATTGCGCAATCTTCTAAAGCGGTGGAAACTGCCACAGAACTGAGCCTTGACATGGATGTGACGAATCCTAAGAAGTGGAGTGCCGAGACTCCCAACCTTTATGACTTGGTGTTGACGTTGAAGGACAAGAAAGGTAAGGCCATTGATATTCGTGGTGGTAAGGTGGGCTTCCGTGAGGTGAGTGTCCGCAATGATGGTGCCCTCCTGATTAACGGCAAACGTATGGTCTTTCATGGTGTGAACCGTCACGACTTCTCTCCTGTCAACGGTCGTGCTATCACGGCAGAAGAGATTGAGGAGGATATCAAGACGATGAAGCGCCTCAATATCAATGCCATTCGTACCTCGCACTATCCTAATGACCCTGTCTTTTACGACTTGTGCGATAAATATGGTATGTATGTGTTGGCTGAGGCCAATGTGGAGTGTCATGCAGATTGGAGCTTGTCATCGAAGACTCAGTTCAAGGCAGCGATGGTGGAGCGCTCGCAGAACCACGTGAAGTGGATGCGTAACCATGTTTGTATTTTCATGTGGTCGTTTGGTAACGAGAGCGGTAGTGGTAACAACTTCGAGGCTGTGCAGACAGCTATCAAGGCGTTGGATAAGACCCGTCTGACCCACTATGAGGGTGCCAGCCAGTATGCAGACGTGACCTCTTCGATGTATTGGGACTATAATGGTATCGAGGGCAAAGGAAAAAGTCAGCACGACCGTCCTCACATCCAGTGTGAGAACAGCCACTCGATGGGTAACTCGATGGGTAATGTACGTGAAATGTTTGACCTCTACGAAAAGTATCCTTGTCTGACGGGTGAGTTCATTTGGGATTTCAAGGATCAAGGCTTGCTTACGAAGAGTTCTACTGGTGTAGAATATTGGGCGTATGGTGGTGACTTTGGTGACAATCCCAATGATGGCAACTTCTGCATCAATGGTTTGGTGCGTCCTGACTGGAGTTTGACAGCCAAGTCCTACAATACCAAGAAGGTGTATCAGCCTTTGGAGTTCAAGGCGGTCAAAAACAAGAAGAATGCCTTCCTGATGAAGAACAAACTTGCTTTCCTGCCCAGCACGACCTATGATGTGTCTTACGAGATTCTTGATGAAGAAGGAAAACAATTGGCAACTGGTACCATCGATACAGAAGTGGCTGCTGCTGATAGCACGACCATCACCATTGACTTGTCTTCTGTGGATGCTTTGGCTGCCGATGAAGAGGCATTTATCCACTTCGTTGCTAAGCAGAAAGCACAAACCCTCTGGGCTGATGCCGGTTATGTGGTGGCTGAGGAGAAACTCCCTGTGAAGACGGCCACAAAAGGTATGTACGACCTCAATCAGTTGGTTGACCTTGAGGACATCGCCGTTGAGGACAATACTTCTACGTTGACACTTTCCAACGCCAAGTTCAAGGCCGTCTTCAATAAGACAACTGGCACACTCAATAGCTACACTTATGATGGTGTGCAATTGATTAGCAAGCCTTTGAGACTGAACGTGTTCCGTTTGCCAACTGACAACGACGGTTCTAAGCGTGAGAGTTGGGACAATATGGGACTGAGAAGTCTGAATGCAAGCGGAAAGGGTGTTGAGTTCGAGAAGGGTGCTGATGGTAAGGCAGTGAATGTCACGCTGAACACTCGCTACATAGGTAAGAACAGCACTACTTTCAATGTTCAGATGAACTTCCTGGTGTGTGCCAACGGTGTGATGATGGTGAACTCGTTCATCACTCCTTCCAACGCTGGTGCCATCATCCCAAAGATGGGTTTCCGTCTGGAGATGCCTGCTGAGATGGAGCAGTTGTCTTGGTTTGGTAGAGGTCCTTGGGACAGCTATCGTGACCGTAAGGAGGCTTGCCTGCCTGCTATCTACAAGAGCACGGTCACCGATCAGTATGAGGGGTATATCATGCCACAGGAGCATGGAACCAAGCAGGAAGTGCGTTGGATATCACTCACGAATACAACGGGCGATGGACTCCTTTTCGTGGCTCCTGACCAAATGGCAGCATCTGCCGTTCATTTCCGTCCAGAAGACAATTACACAGATCGAAATAATCGCAGCCGCCACACCTATGAGTTCAAGAAGTGTGCCAACACGGTGGTGTCGTTGGATGCTGTTACCCGTGGATTGGGCAATAACAGCTGTGGTCCTGATGTGATGGCAAAGTATGAGTTGAAGGCAGCCAATACGGCTTTCCGCTTCTTCATCATGCCGCTCACCCAAGGTGCGAATGTGGCAAAGATGGCACGTGCCGATATGCCTGTGTGTCAGCCTGTCGATTGCAAGCGTGCTTCCACAGGTCGTATCAGCATGACTACTTCTACCCCCAAGGCTACTATATATTATAGTATTAATGATGGAGAATGGCAGAAATACACGACTGCATTCACCCACAACGATGCCTGCACCATCATGACCTACTGCACGGCTGATGGTTTGATGGATAGTCCTCTGATGTCCTACGACTTTGACCTTTTCATCAGCAAGAGTGCATGGAAATTGGTGAGTGTGGACAGTTATCAAGGTGGTAACGAGGCCGCGAAGGCGTTTGACAACAATACTTCTACCTTCTGGCATACAGCATGGGGGGCAAGTGAACCCAAATGCCCTCATACCATTGTCATAGATATGAACAGGATTTATGAGGTGACGGCATTTACCTATACGGCACGTACTGATGGCAATGCCAATGGTATGGTGAAGGCATACGAGGTGTATCTGAGTTTGGATGGAAAGACGTGGGGAAGTGCTGTTGTATCAGGTGAGTTCAAGAACACCACAGCGATGCAGATTGCCAAACTTTCTACTGCCAAGAAGGGACGTTACCTCAAGTTTGTCGCAAAGTCTGAGATCAACAACAACGCTTGGACTTCTGCTTCAGAGATTGGTATTCAGGCAAAGGCTGATGTCACGGCTGTGGATGAGGTGCGTAACGAGGTGTTTCCTGATGACGGACTCTATTACACGCTGCAAGGTGTGGCAACTGCCGCACCCACGCGTGGCGTGTTTGTTTATCAGGGAAAGAAAGTAATCTTTTAATCATTGCTAATCAATATGGAAGAAATCATTGATGCGGTACTCAAGCTGTTGCTGAGTATGGTGTTGGGTGCGATGGTCGGATTGGAGCGTCGCCACAAGGGACAGATTGCAGGTATGCGCACTTTTGCGTTGATAAGCATGGGTGCGACGTTGGCGATGCTGGTGTCCATTTACATCCCTGAGAAGCTCTTGGGGTTGACGGAGAACGGTGATCCTGGACGCATCGCTGCACAAGTTATCTCTGGTATCGGTTTCTTGGGTGCTGGTGCCATCATCCAGATGAAGGGATCAGTACGCGGCTTGACCACAGCTGCTGGCATGTGGATGACTGCCTCGATAGGTTTGGCTGTGGGTGCAGGCATGTATGTGGTGGCAGTGATAGCAAGTTTGCTCATCATTCTGGTGTTGACCTTGCTTGAACTCTGCGAAAAGCATCTCTTCAAGGGGAAAGAACAAAAGATTGTCCGGCTGAAGGTGAATTACATTGTCACAGATGCCTCCAAGTACCGTCAATGTTTCTCAGATGCGCAGGTGCATATCTCTGACGAGTTCTTCCGTTATGACTACACGTTGGGCACTACCACCATCAATTTTATGGTGCGTAGTCAGGACAAGACAGACTTCATTGGCTTGTTCGACAAGATTCATGCGACGGGCGATGTTCTTTCCCTCACATTGACGAACGAGGTGAACAATTAGTTATTATAGAATGTAAGAAAGTTGATGTTTCATAAAAAGTTTGTGAAAAAAAACAAAAAACTTCCTTATTTCTTTGGCGATTTAAAATAAAGGTATAACTTTGCAACCCCTAATTGTATATCAGCAATTTGCAAAACTTTTATAAACAAACAATCATTAACAACTTAAAATTATGGCTAAAGAATTTTTCCCAGAGATTGGTAAAATCAAGTTCGAAGGCAAGGATTCAAAGAATCCAATGGCATTCCATTACTATGACGCAGAAAAGGTAATCATGGGCAAGCCTATGAAGGACTGGCTCCGTTTCGCTATGGCATGGTGGCACACACTCTGTGCAGAGGGTGGCGACCAGTTTGGTGGCGGTACTAAGAAGTTCCCTTGGAACGAAGGCGCTAATGCAGTAGAAATCGCTAAGCAGAAGGCTGACGCTGGTTTCGAAATCATGCAGAAGCTCGGCATCCCATATTTCTGCTTCCACGATGTTGACCTCGTTTCTGAGGGTGCATCTGTTGAAGAGTATGAGGCTAACCTCAAGGCTATCACTGACTACCTCGCAGTGAAGATGAAGGAAACTGGCATCAAGCTGTTGTGGTCAACTGCTAATGTATTCGGCAACGGCCGTTACATGAACGGTGCTTCTACGAACCCTGACTTCGACGTTGTTGCTCGCGCTATCGTTCAGATCAAGAACGCTATCGACGCTGGTATCAAGCTCGGCGCTGAGAACTATGTATTCTGGGGCGGTCGTGAGGGTTACATGAGCCTCTTGAACACTGACCAGAAGCGTGAGAAGGAGCACATGGCTACTATGCTCACTATGGCTCGCGACTACGCTCGCAGCAAGGGCTTCAAGGGTACTTTCCTCATCGAGCCAAAGCCAATGGAGCCATCTAAGCACCAGTACGATGTTGACACTGAGACAGTGATCGGCTTCTTGAAGGCACACAACCTCGACAAGGACTTCAAGGTGAACATCGAAGTGAACCACGCTACTCTCGCAGGTCACACCTTCGAGCACGAACTCGCTTGTGCTGTTGACGCTGGTATGCTCGGTTCTATCGACGCTAACCGTGGTGACTACCAGAACGGCTGGGATACTGACCAGTTCCCAATCGACCAGTACGAGCTCGTACAGGCTTGGATGGAGATCATCCGTGGTGGCGGTCTCGGCACAGGTGGTACAAACTTTGACGCTAAGACTCGTCGTAACTCTACTGACCTTGAGGATATCTTCATCGCTCACATCGCAGGTATGGACGCTATGGCTCGTGCACTTGAGTCAGCTGCTAAGCTCCTTGAGGAGTCTCCATACAAGAAGATGAAGGCTGAGCGTTACGCTTCCTTCGACAGCGGTATGGGTAAGGACTTCGAAGATGGCAAACTCACCTTCGAGCAGGTTTACGAGTATGGTAAGAAGGTTGGCGAGCCAAAGCAGACTTCTGGCAAGCAGGAACTCTTCGAGGCTATCGTTGCTATGTATGCATAATACAACAGCATAATATTTCATTTTGTACATATGCGCCCCTCATTTCCGAAGCATCGGATTTGAGGGGCGCTTTTGTTGTTGACAGTTGTAAGAGTAGCGGGTAAGCGAGTAGAACACATCCCCATCTATTTCTTTTTTCCCTTCGTTCCTACAAAATTTCTAAAGTTGCAAAATATATTTTGAAAGTTTGAAAAAATTTTTTCCAAGTTTGAAAATATAATTCTAAACTTTAGAAATTTTGCGGAAAGCCTAGTTTGTTTGAAATGAATAGCGGCAAATGTTTGAAATGAATAGTGACAAATGTTTGAAATGAATAGCGAAAAACCTTTCAAATGAACACAAAAAGACCCTTCCGCCTCCTTTGTTGAAGAGAGAGAAGGGTGTGCGAAATTCAGCTTGTGGGGCGAGGAGCAAGCAGGTGTTGGTGCAGGTGTTGGTGGGTCACTCCTTTCCGAAGCTGACCGTGACACTGGCTGGTTTGTCTGCAGGTTGACCATTGGTCAGACCTGGGCGCCAGCGGGGCATGCCTGTAACGATGTTGAAAGCAGCAGTGTCGAGAGTGCTGCCTGCTGATTTGGTCACCTCGGCACCATAGATGTTGCCTTTCTTGTCCACCTTGAAGCTGATGACTACATCGCCCTTGCCGCTCACGTCGGAGTGGAGGAGCTTCTTTTTCAGGTATGCCTGCAGGAAGATTTCTCCACCCGGGAATTCAGGATTGGTGTCGCTTTCCACCTTGGTTGCCTGTTGGGCAGTTACCTTGGCGATGCTGTCCGCTTTTGCGCCTTGCAGGATGGCTTCCTTGTTTTTGGAGCCGAAACCTGACATCTGCGCAGCTTTCAGCCTTGCAGGTACTTCTGTAACTTCATCTTGTGCGTTGGCTGAGAGTGCCAAAATGCTCAGTGCGAGCATCAGATAGAATTTGTTCAGTTTCATATTCATCCCTTTTTTAAGTTTCTTTACGGGTGCAAAGTTAGGGATTTATTAAGAATTAGGAACGAGGGAAAGGGATTTATTTGATAGGGAATGAGGAATTTGGGATAGGGATTTGCCACTTTTCGTGAAAAAGTACGTTCTGGATTGCAAAATTATCATGGTCAATGGCCGATTGTCAATTATTTTCCGTACCTTTGTACGCTTATTGTATCTATTCATCATTAAAAATAAAGAAAAAACTATGAGACTTGACGGAAGAAGAGAAAGTTCCAATGTGGACGACCGCCGTGGTAGTGGTGGCTTCAGGCTGGGTGGCAAGGGCGGCCTTGGCATCGGCGCAGCGATAGTGATTGGCCTTATTGTCTATTGCACGACAGGTGACTTGAACCAGGCTTTTCAGGTGGCAAGCACTACGGGCGACATGACAAGTGTTGTCACGGGTCAGAATGGTTCGAACGAAGAATACCAGCCCACAGCTGAAGAGCAGGAGTTGGCGTCATTTGCCAAGAAGGTGCTTGCTTCGACTGAGGATGTTTGGACGGCTGAGTTCCAGAAGATGGGCAAGACCTATGAACCTCCCACATTGGTGCTGTTCAGCGGTTCTGTGCAGTCAGGCTGTGGTGGTGCCAATGCCAGCACGGGTCCTTTCTACTGTTCTGCCGACCAATGCGTATATATTGACCTTTCCTTCTTCACGAGCATGAAATCGCAATTGGGTTCTGATGGCGACTTTGCCTATGCCTATGTGATTGCACATGAGGTGGGTCACCACGTGCAGTATCTGTTGGGTACGTTGGGTAAGGCTCATGCACAGATGTCAAAACTCTCACAGAGCGAGGCGAACAAAATCAGTGTGCAACTGGAGTTGCAAGCCGACAACTATGCTGGTGTCTGGGCGCATCATGAGCAGAAGATGTTTGGCTCGTTGGAGGATGGCGACTTGGAGGAGGCGCTGGGTACAGCTCAGGTGATAGGTGACGACTATTTGCAGAAGAAGGCACAGGGATATGTGGTGCCTGAGTCGTTCAATCACGGTACGAGCCAACAGCGCATGAAGTGGTTCAAGCGTGGTTTCACTACGGGTGACATCGCACAGGGAAACACCTTTGCCTATAGCTACGACAACTTATAACTATAAACTAATAACTAAATACTAACAATTTAATTCAAAGATTATGGCAAATTTTTCATTAGAAATTGGTGGTGCGCTTAGCACTGCATGGGAATATGCAAAGAAGTATGGTCTGCTCATCGCTGTGGTGTATCTGTTGGTGGGTATCTTGACAAATGGCTTGCAGTCAATAGGAGGTCCAAGTTTTCAGGATTCTCAGGCTATTGGTGAGGCGATTGGCCGTGGTGACTGGGAAAGTGTAGGAAGCATTGCGCAGGCATATAGCGGTAGTATTGGTTCAAATATTGGCACCATGTTTGGAGGTATTCTGAGCACTATTGTGAGTGTAGGTCTTTACAACCAGGCATTGGGCTTGATGAGTGGCCGTTTCAATGAGGTGACTTTCGATGCTTTCAAACTTCCATTCGCAACGTATTTGAAGGTGTTTGTGGTGAGCTTCATCGTGGGCATCATTAGTATTGTTGCTTTCTTCTGCTGTGTTATCCCTGCACTCTTTGTGGTTCCTCGTCTTATCTTGGCACCTGTTTATCAGGTGGAGCATCCGGAGGCAGGCATCTTTGAATCTATCGGCGCTGCGTGGAACATGACTTCTGACAACACCTTCTCTATGTTGGGTCTTGGCATCGTCATATTCGGCATCATCATCCTGGGTTTCTGCTGCTGCTGCATTGGTGTTTATTTCGCTCAGGCTATCGAATTGTTTGCGCTGATTGCTGCTTACAACCAGTTGAAGGGCAATCTGCAATAATCCTAAATACAGACAAGATTGACAGTATCAGAATTGATTAATAAGACCGACAGAACTGCCTTCTCCTTCGAGGTGTTACCACCAGTGAAGGGGACAGGCACTTCTGCTCTTTTCAGCACAATTGATGCGTTGAAGGAGTTCGGTCCTGAATATATCAACATCACGACCCACCGTAGTGAGTACGTGTATGTGGAACAACCTGACGGTACTTACCTGCGCCACTTTGTGCGTCGCCGTCCAGGCACGGTGGCTGTGGCGAGTGCCATCATGCACCAGTATGACATCAAGGTGGTGCCTCATGTGGTGGTGAGCGGCATGACCAAGGAAGACATCGAGTACATGTTGCTCGACCTTCAGTTCTTGGGCATTCAAGACCTTCTCATCCTGCGAGGTGACAAAGCGAAAGACGAGGCTCGTTTCCAGCCCGTGAAGGACGGTTACAGTCATGCCACAGAACTGATTGAGCAGGTCAACCTTTTCAATCAGGGGAAGTTCATCGATGGCACCCCCATCAAGAACCCGGGTGCACCATTCTCATATGGTGTGGCTGCCTATCCTGAGAAGCATGAGGAAGCTCCTAACTTGGAGTTCGACCTGCAAGTGCTCAAACAGAAGCAGGATATGGGCGCTGACTATGCTGTGACTCAGATATTCTACGATAACGAGAAATACTTCCAGTTTGTAGAACGAGCCCGTGAAGCTGGCGTCACAATACCCATCATCCCAGGCATCAAGCCGATGGCTAAGCTCAGCCAGTTCAATGTGCTGCCTAAGACCTTCCATCTCGACCTGCCAGAAACCCTCTCGAAAGAGATGGAGAAGTGCACCACCGATGCGGAGGTCAAGCAATTAGGTATCGAATGGGGCATCAGCCAGTGCCGCGAACTGATGCAGCACCATGTGCCCAGCATCCACTTTTACTCAATGGGTGCAACGGAAAGCATCAGGGAGATTGCAAAGGCAATCTATTAGCTCCAAGCTCTAAACTATCAACAAACATGACCTTTGACCAAATCATAGCACAGGACCCCGTGAAGCAACACCTGCTCGAAGAACTTCAGCAGGGGAGGGTGCCACATGCCCTGATGTTGTATGGCCCTGAAGGTTGTGGCGCCTTACCTATTGCAGTGGCATACGCTCAGCGATTGCTGGGTGGAGGCCCGATGGCTGAGAAGTTACAGCATCCTGATCTGCATTTCGCTTTTCCCATCTATAAGAAAAACAGCGGTAAGGACTCTTATTGCGATGAGTTCTTGAAGGAGTGGAGGGAGCAGCTGTTGACCCGTCCCTATTTCGGCATGTCTGAATGGATGGAGATGTCGGGGGCAGAGAACCAGCAGCTGGTCATCTATGCCAACGAGAGTGAGGCGATTCTGCGGAAACTCAGTTTGAAATCCAGTCAGGGAGGCTATAAGGTCATGCTTATCTGGCTGCCTGAGAAGATGAACACGGAATGTGCCAACAAACTCCTCAAACTGTTGGAAGAGCCTCCTGCACAGACACTGTTCCTGCTGGTCAGCGAACAACCCGACAAAGTGCTGCAGACGATACGTAGCCGTACACAGATGATGGCTGTGCCAAGACTGACAGAACAGGAGGTTGAACAGGCACTTATCGAGCGTTACAGTATCCTGCCTGCTGAAGCCAAACGCATTGCCCGTTCTTGCAACGGCAATATGGCACAAGCCCTGCGCGCCATCACGTCCGATGCGGAAGGGGAATATTTCTTTGACTTGTTCGTGGAACTGATGCGACTCTCGTATGCACGTAGAGTGAAGGAGATGAAGCTGTGGAGTGAACGTGTGGCAGGAATGGGGCGTGAACGCATCAAAGTTTTTCTTGACTACTGCCAGAAGATGGTACGTGAGAACTTCATCTACAACTTCGGACGTCAGTCGGAACTGAACTATATGACCGAGCAGGAGTCGCAGTTTGCCGTCAAGTTTGCCCCGTTCATCAACGAGCGCAACGTCATTGGCATCATGGACGAACTCTCGCTTGCTCAACGCGATATCGGCCAGAACACCAGTCCTAAGATTGTGTTCTTCGATTTCGCTCTAAAAATGATAGTACTGATAAAAAATAGATAAATGACAGAATTCAAATGTGGAAATTGCTGCGGCGACATCAGTGTGAAGGGATGTAGCCGTCATGCAGATAAGCTCAATACATACGATTGGCTAGCCGACCTGCCCGACAATGCAGCGGCTTGCGAAGTGGTAGAGGTGCAGTTCAAGCCACCTCGTAAGGGATATTTCTTGAATGTGAACAAACTTCCTTTGGAGAAGGGTGATGTGGTGGCTGTGGAAGCAAGTCCTGGTCACGACATCGGCACCGTCACGATGACGGGGCGTCTTGTTCCCTTGCAGGTAAGGAAAGCCAACCTCAAACCGGGTACAGAGTTGAAGAAGATTTATCGCAAGGCACGTCAGGCGGACATCGACAAGTGGGAGGATGCCAAGAAGCGTGAGCACGAGACCATGATTGAGAGCCGTCAGATAGCTCTCCATTTGGGTTTGCAGATGAAGATAGGTGATGTAGAGTATCAGGGTGACGGCAACAAGGCGATTTTCTACTATATCGCTGATGAACGTGTCGATTTCCGTCAACTCATCAAGGTGTTGGCTGACCGTTTCCGTGTACGCATCGAGATGAAGCAGATTGGTGCACGTCAGGAGGCTGGTCGCATTGGTGGTATCGGCCCTTGTGGACGTGAACTCTGCTGTGCTACTTGGATGACCAACTTCTCGTCTGTCAGCACTGCTGCTGCACGTTTCCAAGACCTTTCGCTCAATCCACAAAAGTTGGCAGGTCAATGTGCGAAGCTCAAATGCTGCATGAACTACGAGGTGGATCAATATATGGAGTCACTCAAGCGTTTGCCGTCTCGTGAAATCTCGCTCCACACGCAGGACAACGAGTATTTCTTTGTGAAGGCAGACATCCTTGCCCACATGGTGACTTATTCAACTGACAAGAAGATGCTGGTCAACGAGAAGACCATCTCTGCCCGTCGTGCTTTCGATATCATCCAAATGAATCGTAATGGTCAGAAACCTGTATCCCTCGATGAGAAGGAAAGACAGGAAGTTCCTGTTTCTGCAGATTTGCTTGACCAGGAGAACATCAACCGTTTCGACAGCCAGAACAAGCGTCACAAAAAGAAGAAAAAGAAGCGCAGCGGCAACGGAGGAGGTGCGAAGGAATGAAACGCTTTCATACATTATATATATTATGTATAGGGATGCTTTGCCTTACCCTCCTTATGGCATGTCAGGACAACCTCTACTACGCGCTCTATCAAGACATGCCTAAGCATCAGTGGGACAGCAACGACTCTCTCTGTTTCAGCATTCCGCCAACGGAACAAGATCTGGATGTGGCGGTCACATTGGGTGTGCGCACCACCACATCGTTCCAATATAAGGACATTGTGGTACGTGCAGAACTGTTGGATGGCGATTCCGTCATCTCTACCACCCCCATGACCCTCACGCTCTACAACAACAAAGACGAGAGCAGTTCTCAGGGTGTCTTCGTGACTGAAAACTACTCCAAGCCACAGTCACTTCATATGCGGGCGAACCATAACTATACCCTGCGTGTCGCGCACCTCATGCGCCTCAATCCGTTGGAGGAAGTGCAGAGCGTTGGCATTATTGTGGAACGCTGATGGTCTTACTCTCCCCACAACGGCTCGTCCAACCTTTGCGAGAGAAAAGGCTCAAGTGCTTGGGCAAACATGTCGGATAGATGAACCATTCTTCCCTTGCCGTTCAGGTAAGGGTTGATGTATCGTCTCTTCGACAGCACCGTCTTGGCTCCAGCGTGGTTCCCTCTGTGGATATGGCGCAATGCCCTGAATCTTTCCCAATCCTGTCGTGCCTCTTCATCTTGTTGGAGTAGGGCGATGACTTCACTTTCCGTCCTATACAGGTCATTCTTACTGAGCACGCCTCTGGTAATGTGCTTGCACAGCAGTTCTGACAACGTCTGCATGGCAAACCTGTCTTCGTCTGCCACGTATATTTTCGAGGTTTCGAGTGCTGACAGACAAAATGCTTCAGCTATCTGGAAGTCATCAAACATCAGTTCATCTTCCCCCTCTTCATTCTTGCCCACCATCAGATGGTCGTACCACTCTTTGATCTTCTCTGTTGGAGTGATGCGATAATTCACAAGGTTCGACAATGTGTATTCCAAGCGGTCTGCTGACAGTTTGGGAGAGTCATTGTCGGCAATAGGGTACACGTGATAGTCTGCCACCTCTTCCAATTCGATGTTCCATTCCTTTAAGCGGGTCATGATTTCGGGCGATGAGGCGATGATGTTCACCGTTCCGTTTTCTGTCGATTCCTGTTTCAGGTGGTCACCATTCAGGAAATCCACCACATGGGCAAACGTGGGTGTGGCGATGTCGTGCAGCAATGCCGCAATCGTCTGTCGCCTGTCCTGTGTGAAGTGCCACACAATCAATGCACAGCCTACGCTATGTTTGTATCTCGAATAGTTGTCCAACCCTACAAACATCGGGAATGACGTGTATTCACACCCACAGTGCATGCCCACATCTTTCAATCGCTGCATGGCAGGTGCTTCAACCAGTGGTTTGATGAACTCAGGAATTGAGGGGTTATATATCTTCCACATATCATTTCGTTTTTGGGGCTACAAAGGTACGGAAAATTCCCCACTTTTTTGTGAGTTTGACGAAAAAGATGTACCTTTGCACATTATGAAGCGACTTCATCCCATCATGTTGGCTGGTACAGGCAGTGATGTGGGCAAGAGCATCCTTGCCACAGCCTTGTGCCGTATCTTTTTGCAGGACGGCTATACACCTGCTCCGTTCAAGGCACAGAATATGGCATTGAACTCCTACGCTACGCCTGAGGGACTGGAGATTGGACGCGCACAGGCTGTGCAGGCAGAGGCAGCAGGTATCCCTTGCCATACGGATATGAACCCGTTGCTGTTGAAGCCTCAAAGTGATCACACCAGTCAGGTGGTGCTCAACGGCATCCCCATCGGCAATCGTGATGCTTATGACTTTTGGCGAAGAGAAGGGAAAACAGTCAACAGTCAACAATCGACTGTCAACGATATCGACTTCCCTCAAGAAGTCCATGCAGCTTTCGATCGCCTCAATGCCCGATACAACCCCATCGTCATGGAAGGGGCTGGCTCCATCTCTGAAATCAACCTTCGTGACCACGATTTGGTGAATATGCCGATGGCGCGTCATGCGAATGCCGATGTGGTATTGGTGGGCGACATCGATAGGGGAGGGGTGTTTGCCTCTGTCTATGGAAGCATTGCCTTGCAGACTCCAGAGGACAGGAAACGCATCAAGGGCATCATTATCAATAAGTTCAGAGGGGATTTGCGGTTATTCGAAGACGGCAGGAAGATGCTCGAAGATCTCTGTGGCGTGCCTGTCTTGGGCGTGGTGCCATACTACAAAGACATCCATATCGAGGAAGAGGACAGCGTGGATCTTGCCATGAAGTCCTTCACGGCAGAGAAAGGACGTGTGAACATCGCAGTCGTGCTTCTCCGTCATCTCTCCAACTTTACGGATTTCAATGTGCTGGAACGTGATCCCCGTGTACATCTCTTCTATACCAACAATACTGATGATCTTCTGAAGAGTGATATCATCCTCATCCCTGGCTCAAAATCAACCCTTAGTGACCTTTACGAATTGCGTCGCAATGGGGCGGCACAAGCCATTATCCGTGCGCATCGTGAGGGTGCCACTGTCATGGGCATCTGTGGTGGTTACCAGATGATGGGTATGGAAGTGTGCGACCCACAACATTTCGAGGGTGATATGGAACGCTTGCCAGGATTGAGACTCCTGCCTGTCACCACCACCATCACACCTGAGAAGACCACACGTCAGGTCACTTTCCAATTCGATGGTCATGACTGCCAAGGTTATGAAATCCATCAGGGTGTAAGTTCTGCTCAAACTCCTATCGTTGAGGCTGATCGCTGTATGGGTACTTACATTCACGGCATCCTTGACAATGCCCCCGTCATTGACTACCTGCTTGCACCTTTCGCAGAGAAAATCAAACAGCGCAGCCAGTCTTTCGACTACCATACTTTCAAGGAACAGCAGTACAACCTCCTGGCTGACCATGTGCGTCAACATCTCGACATGGACAAACTCTACCAAATCCTACAGGGCAATGATTAAGGGACACGGAGACGACATCTACAGTTATTCGGGTATCCGCATGAACTTCAGTTCTAACATCTATGCCCATGCCGACCTTCAACAGTTGGAGGAACACTTGTGCAGCCACATGGATGTCATCCGTTCCTATCCAGAAGCCTCTCCCCGTTCCTTGGAGGTGCTCATTGCCGAGAAACATGGGGTGTCTCCTGACGAAGTGCTGGTGACGAGTGGTGCCACCGATGCCATCTACCTCATCGCGCAAGCCTTCCGAGAAAGACTTACCTTCCGTGTTTTCCCTCCCACCTTCTCCGAATATGAAGATGCGTGTCGTCTCTTTGGCTACGAAGAAGCAGACGATGCCGCTCTTTGTTGGCTCTGCAACCCCAACAATCCTACGGGCGAAGCCTTTTCTGCTCCCTACATCAAAGACTTGGCTACCCAGCACGAGTTGCTTGTCATCGACCAATCTTACGAGGACTACACCCTTGCTCCCATGCTCTCTCCTCAAGAAGCCGTGCACATGGGCAATGTCCTGCAACTCCACTCCATGACCAAGCAATACGCCGTTCCAGGTCTCCGTATCGGCTATGTGGTGGCATCTGCAAAGTTGATTGCCACCCTTCGCAGCAACTACCGTCCTTGGGCAGTCAATGCCCTTGCTGTCGAGGCAGGAAAATATCTGTTACGCCTCAATCCTCCCCTTATCCCCTCTCTCGACACCTGTCTCCAAGAGACCCAACGTCTTCGTCAGGCTCTTTCCTGTCTTGCAGGTATCGATTGTGCCGATACCCAAACCAACTTCTTCCTCTGCACCATCCATCCTCATACTGCTGCCGAACTGAAGGACTATCTCGCTCGTGAGCATCGCATCCTCATTCGTGATGCCTCCAACTTCCGAAGACTCACCCCTCATCATTTCCGCATCGCCACCCAGTCACCCGAGGAGAATGACTTGCTGGTGGATGCCATCAACCAATTCATCCAGCTACAAGAATGATTGCGCTGACCTACATATTGCCACTTCTCATGGGTTGGGTGCTTGACCTTATTTTGGGCGACCCACAATGGATGCCACACCCTGTCGTAGGTTTTGGCAAGATGATTGCGTTGGGCGAGAAACAACTCAATAAAGGCTCCCATCGCAAGCTGAAGGGCGCACTCCTGGCCATCTTCTTGGTTGCGCTTGTCTTTGCTGTCATCTTCATACTTGACCAGCAACTCTCAAATCTCAACGCTCTACTCTCAATAGTCTTTCGCACCCTCATCATCTTCTGGTGTCTTGCTGGCACCACCCTCATTCGTGAGGTGCGTCAGACCTTCTTGGCGGTTGACCGTTCCCTTGAAGAGGGACGCAAGCAAGTGGCTCGCATTGTGGGGCGCGACACCACCCAACTCTCTGCCCAAGAGATTCGTACGGCAGCTCTGGAAACCCTCGCTGAGAACCTGAGCGATGGGGTCATTGCTCCACTCTTTTGGCTTGCCATTGGTGGTGTGCCTGGCATGTTGACCTACAAGATGGTCAACACCCTCGACTCCATGATCGGCTACAAGACCGACCGCTATCGTGACTTCGGCTGCTTTGCTGCCCGTCTCGACGATGTGGCTAACTACCTTCCTGCTCGCCTCACCGCCTTCCTGATGATTGTACCAAAGTTGATGACGATTAACACTCATCACGGTAGCAAACTTTTCACTTTTCACTTTTCACTTTTCACTTTCGTCCATGAAAATGGACGACGTCATGCATCCCCCAACAGTGGCTACCCAGAAGCAGCCCTTGCCGGCATCCTCAATTGCCGCTTTGGTGGCCCTCATACCTACTTCGGTCAGCTCTTCGATAAACCTTACATCGGTGAGAACGACCGATTGCTCACCACTGACGACATGCACGTGGCTATCCGCATCAACCGCATGGCCGAATGCATCGCTCTCCTTTTCATTGTTTTCATCTATTTTATTCTTCCCATCATGATCATCATCATATGAAGAAAATCATCCTCATCACAGGTGGCCAACGCTCTGGCAAAAGCCAATATGCAGAGCGCCTTGCCCTTTCCCTCAGTCCCCATCCCGTCTATGTGGCGACAGCCCATGTGTGGGACGAGGAGTTTCGTCAACGTGTCCTCCATCATCAGGCACGACGAGGGGCAGAGTGGACCAATATCGAAGAAGAGAAATACCTCAGTCGCCACGACCTCACAGGACGTGTCGCTGTCATCGACTGCATCACCCTCTGGTGCACCAACTTCCATTACGAACTGCAGGATGTTGACAAAACCCTTGATGCTCTCAAATCCGAGTTTGACCGCTTCACCGCTCAAGATGCCACCTTCATCTTCGTGACTAACGAGATTGGTTCTGGAGGTGTGAGCACCAACGCCCTTCAACGCCAGTTCACCGACCTGCAAGGTTGGATGAATCAATACGTAGCCAAACATGCCGACGAAGTCATCCTCATGGTCAGCGGCATCCCCGTCAAAATCAAATAAAACCTCTATACCCATGCAAACCTTCCACATCACTCCTCCTGACGAAACCCTTCGCCCCCTTATCCAGGAAAAGATAGACAACCTCAACAAACCCAAAGGCTCGTTAGGTCGTCTCGAAACCCTTGCCATGCAGATCTGCCTTGCCCAACAAACCCTCACCCCCTCCTTGGCACATCCTTGTCATCTCCTTTTGGGAGGCGATCATGGCATCGAACGTGAGGGAGTCAGCGTTTCGCCACGCGAAGTCACTTGGCAACAGATGATCAACTTCACCAGGGGTGGGGGAGGCGTCAACATGTTCTGCCGTCAGCATGGTTTCCACCTGCGCATTGTTGATGTGGGTGTCGATTACGACCTCTCCCAAGTGCCAGGCATCCTCAACCGCAAGATAGCCCCAGGCACACGCAACTTCCTCCACGAACCAGCCATGACCCTCGACGAATACGACCGCACCCTTTGTGTAGGAATCGACTTAGTCAATGCCTGCCACGCCGAAGGTTGCCAAGTGATCTGTCTGGGTGAGATGGGCATTGCCAACACCTCTCCTTCCTCCATCTGGATGCACCTCTTCTGCCACATCCCCCTCGATGAGTGCATTGGTGCAGGCGCCGGTTTGAACGCAGCAGGCATCAACCATAAGCGCGACATCCTCCACCAAGCCCTCGACAACTTCCAATTTTCAATTTTCAATTTTCAATTTTCAATTGAAGACATCATTCGTTACTTTGGTGGTTTCGAGATGGTTGCAGCCATTGGTGCCATGCTTCGCGCCGCTGAACTGAAGATGCTCATTCTTGTCGATGGCTTCATCATGACAGCCTGTGCCTTGGCAGCCTGTCAGCTTCATCCGGCAGCCAAAGCCTATATGATTTTCGGACATTGTGGTGATGAGAGTGGTCATCGTCGTATGCTCGAAGCCCTTGGTGCCGAGCCTCTCCTCTCCTTGGGTATGCGATTGGGTGAGGGAACGGGTGCCCTCTGTGCCTTCCCTATCGTCGATTCTGCTGTTCGTATGATGAACGAAATGAATAACTTCTCCAATGCAAACATCACCAAATATTTTTAACCAGCCACGCGCTGTGCAATTCTCGTTGCTTATGAAACTCTTTCATTCTCTCTTCGCATCTTTCATCTTCTTCACCCGACTTCCTTTCTGGCGACTTCATCAGCCCCCCAAGGAAGCCTATGCCACCGTCGTTGAACACTGGCCCTTGACGGGTTGGCTCACAGGAGGCATCATGGCTGCCACCCTCTTTGGAGCATCTCACATCCTGCCATTCCCCATCGCCGTCATTTGTGCCGTCATCGTACGTCTCTTTGTGACGGGCGCCCTTCACGAAGACGGGCTGGCAGACTTCTTCGATGGCTTTGGTGGGGGTACCGACCGTCAGCGCATCCTGACCATCATGAAAGACTCCCACATCGGCACTTATGGTGTCCTTGCCCTCATCTTCTACTTCGCCCTCCTCTGTGGCATCCTCATGTCCTTACCCCCCATGACTGCCGTGTTCGCCATCCTTGCCGCAGACCCCTTGGCAAAGATGTTCTCCTCTCAGATCGTCAACTTCATGCCTTATGCCCGTCGTGAAGAAGAAGCCAAGAACAAGACCATCTACCGTCCCATCAGCATGGGCGCCACCATCAGTCTTGCCCTGCAGGGACTCCTTCCCTCTCTTCCCCTCATCCTCCTGACCGACACCATCTGGTGGCTTGCCGTCCTGGCACCCATCCTCACCGTCACCCTCCTCTTCCTCCTCATCTGGCGCAAACTCCAAGGCTACACAGGCGATTGCTGTGGTGCCGTCTGCCTCCTCGCCGAACTCTCCTTCTATCTGGCAGTTTCCTTGTTTTCTTAAAAGGTTAATTCCCCAAATTGTCTATTATATACTGTAAATTGCCATTTCTGCCAAGTTGAAAGAATAATGTAACTTATTGATTCACCATCAAATAAATCCTCCATTTTTTTGAATTGGTTAAAAGGTTAAAAGGTTAAAAGGTTAATTTTTTGTTTTCAATTGGGGGAAGATGGGGGTTCTTTCCTTTTAGGTATATATATACCTAATATATAATATATATATAATAACGTGAGTTCGACGAATTCAAAACAGTGCAAGTTGTGTGTCCACAACTCTTTCACATGCAATGCATGGTTTCTTTGGGAAGAAGCAGTAAGCGGC
>CADCIO010000016.1 GCA_902801475.1 uncultured Bacteroidales bacterium | reverse complement strand
TAATTAGTGAATAGTAGATTAGTGAGTGGTAGATTAGCTCCTAACAAACCAAACAACTAACAAACGAACAAACTAACATATGAACAAACTATTGATTTATGTACGTCAAGCTCTCCACATGATGAAGGAGGAGAAGTTGTTCTCGGGCATCTATATCGCGGGCACAGCGTTGGCGGTGGCCTTCACGATGGTGATTGTGATGGCTTACAACTTCAAGATTGCTCCTGTCTATCCTGAGGTGAACAGGGCTAACACCTATTATTGGCAAGGCCTTCGGACATTCAATAAGTATGAAGAAAACGCAGAATTCTGCTTTGGGGGAGTGGGGTATAAGATGGTGGAGCGTCTGAAGAAGATGAAGAGCGTGGAGAAGGTGGGGGTTACAAACTTCACATCGGGTGACTGGCTTTGCAGGATGCAGCAACTGGGTGGTGAACGCAAGAAGGGATTCAAGAAATATGTGGACGACGGCTTCTTTCAGGTATATGAATTCGAGTTCTTGGAGGGAAGACCTTTTACACATAAAGAATGGGTGAACAGTAGGAAGTTGGCAGTGATTACCGACAAGCTGGCTCAAAGAATCTTTGGAACAAAGAAACATTTGGTGGGCAAGGAACTCAGAGTGGCCTCAGACACGCTGACCATTTGTGGTGTGGTGAAGGCAGGCAGCATCGTTTCTTCGATGAGTTATGCCGACCTCTACACTTGTTGCTATTCCAAGGATGACCTCTTTGACTATTGGGGATTCAATTCCATTCAAGAACTCATCATTGTCAGTCATGATGAGAAGCAGTTGCGGGCAGACATCAACGAGATGCTGAACCGTCTGAATGCAGAACTGAAAGCGAGCGGCGAGGACTGGAAGTATCTTCCCCCTGAGACAGCACTCTTCCCCCATTGGCAATTGGGGTTGAGCGACAACACGTTCAATGTGAATTATCAGCCGGGCGACTGGGTGTATATTCTCCTGCTCATTTTGATGCTCCTGTTAGTCCCCACCGTCAATCTGAGCGGCATCATCTCGGGCAGGATGGAGTCGCGCCTCGCTGAGATGGGTGTACGAAAAGCCTTTGGTGCCAAGAAGCGTGAATTGCTCTTCCAAATTATGGCTGAGAACATCGTGCTGACGTTCATCGGCTCAGTGGTCGGCTTGCTGATGGCTTGGGGCATTGTGAGCTGGGGCGGCATCTGGATGCTCGATGCGTTGGGCTTCTCTTACAACACTGCTTATTTCGTTGACATGAATGACTTTGTTGCCACAGGCGAAATGCTCTTCGCGCCTGTCGTGTTCGGCATCGCCCTGTTTGTGTGCCTGTTCATCAACACCCTTGCCGCCGTTGTGCCGGCTTGGTTGAGTTTAAGAAAACCGATTGTGGAATCCATGATGGAAAAGAGATAATAATATGATACTTACATTAAAGAATCTTTGGACAAGACGCAAGCAGCACGTGTGGCTCTGCGTGGAATTGGTGCTCATCAGCGTGGTCAGCTGGTTCGTCATCGACCCGCTGTTTGTGGAGGTCTATGATGTCTATGTCGAGCCAGATGGCTTCGACACCTCGTCCCTTTGTTGCCTCCGACCGATGAACGACTACAATAATGCTTGGGCGGAACCCGAACCGTTGGAAATGGACTTGAACGTCATCAAGAACAAGATTTTAGAGATGGACGAGGTGGAGAGCCTGTGTTTCGAGACCAGTTGGTTCCTCTTTTCTGACGTTAACCAGCACTCTTACGTGAGTCTTCCTGGCGACACCACGAAGTCGTGTTACGGAGCTGTCAATTGGGTGATTGATGTTGATAATGATTACTTCAAGACCTATGGCTACAAGGTGATAGCTGGCAATCCCAATGAAGAGGATGGAGCCATCATTACTCGGAGCGTCGCTGAGAAGCTCTACGGAAAGACGGACGTTTGTGGTGCCACGATCAGCATCTGGAATGCATCAGAAAGGAGAGTGGAGGAATATGTTGATGACAAGAAAATCATTGCTGTGATAGAAGACGTGAAGATGGGGAAGAACTTCAACTGCCGACATTCCATTTTCTATAGAAGTAAGAGCAGGCTATTTTCTGCGGCATCGGTGGAATGCATACTTGTGAGGCTGAAGGCAGGTGTGGATGCCGATGCCTTTTGCGAGCGGTTACGCCCGACGATGCAGAAGGAACTCAGAAGCGGCAAGACGTATGTGGGCGAGGTGGAGACGCTTGATCATCTGGTGGAGCAGGATTTTCGTCATAGTGGTTACACGGGCTATCTTCGCCGCCAAATCTCGCTCGCCATCTTCTTTATGGTCAACCTCTGTCTGGGCACCGTTGGCACTTTCTGGCTCCAGACCCGCAAACGTAAGGAGGATATCGGCATCATGCGGAGTTTTGGAGCCAGCAAGGGACGCATCTTTCGCGAGTTCCTGACCGAAGGTCTCGTGCTCACCGCCATCTGCCACCTGTTGGGCTGCTTCCTCTTCTTCCAGTATGCCTATTCCAACGGATTGTCGCGAGGCTTAATGAGAACTGATTTGCCACTTTCCCACATCAACGACTGTTGGCTCAACCACTTCGGTCTCCACTTCCTCGCCGTCGGCACCTTCATCTACCTCCTCCTCCTCCTTACTGTTTCTATTGGCATCGCCATCCCAGTTTGGAAGATCTGTAGGAAGAAAGTTGTTTCACTCTCGTAAGCATTTAACAATACGAAGGGAGAAAGATAAATGTCTTTTTCTCATGGCAAGCGAATAGAGGTGAAAAATAACGGATTGGAAAAAAATGTCGGGAATTGTTTTCCGTTTGTATAGAATTGTGTATCTTTGCAGTCGAAATGATTAAAAGACAATGGCAGCATCTGTACTAAATGTGATAGAGTATCTCGTTCTGCTGGTAGCGGCTTTCGCTTCACGCAGCAACGTATCGGAGGCGCAGGCTTACCGATACCTCAGCCAGTATGGGGCGCTGACGCTGTGTGAAAAGCACTACGGCATTATGCATACGCTCTCGCTCGAGGAGAACATTGAGACGTTGCAAGCCTATTGTCAGAGAAAAGGAGGCACGTTATGAGACTCTATCACGGTTCTACCATTGACATCCAGTCCGTTGACCTCGCCAAGTCCAAGCCCAACAAGGACTTCGGTCGCGCCTTCCAATACGCCTTCTGCACCCAGCGGGCTATTGACAAACTCATGAAAGTCGTATGAATGTATCACAGGCAGAATACCAGAACATGAAGGAGGAAATCGTGAAGGACATGATTGCCCGCCTGATGGAAGAGCGCGGTCTTACAATGCAGGCAGCCTTCGATGCAGTTTACACCTCGCGTCTCTTCGAGAAACTGAGTGACCCGAAGACCGGTCTCTATTTCCAGTCTTCCGGCTATGTGTACAGTTTCCTGACAGACGAATTGGACACTCTGCAACAGTCAGATTCTGAAAATAATGCACATTGTATATAGGTGTATCTCTGCATGACATATTCAAATCAATCACGATCTCCTTATCGGGGGTCGTGATTGATTTTTTCCGAATTTACATTTTTTCTCCCCTCCCTTTTTCTGCAAACTGTCCAGAAATGGACACGTGACTGTCCGATAATGGACACTTGCATTGGAAGCAATCACTCATAATCTAATTAGTGAATAGTAGATTAGTGAGTGGTAGATTAGCTCCTAACAAACCAAACAACTAACAAACGAACAAACTAACATATGAACAAACTATTGATTTACGTACGTCAAGCTCTCCACATGATGAAGGAGGAGCGGCTGTTCTCCGCCATTTATATTGCGGGCACAGCGTTGGCGATTGCCTTCACGATGGTGATTGCTGTGGTGTATTACGCGAAACTGGCGGACATCGAGCCAGAAGTGAACAGAAGCAGGACGGTGTATGTGACAATGAATGCCTACATGAGAGAAGGCGTTGAGCATACAGTCGAAGAAGGTGGAAATTATAAGCATTATGCCTTTCCGGACACCCTGATTCGTGAGTGGTTCTACAAGATGCCGTGTGCTGAGATAGCGGGTTGTCTGACCCGTATGGAGGACATGGGTGCTCGGAAGTTATATCTGCGGATGGAGGACGGCAAGAAGATTCTGCCTGTGGCGATGAGGAGTGTGGATGCCAATTTCTTCAAGATCTATCATCACAAATTCGTCTATGGCCGTCCCTTCACTGATGCTGAGGGCTTGCTGACTGGAGAGAATGCCGCTCCAGATGTCAGCATCGCTATAATCAGTTTAGATGTGGCAGAGAAACTTTTCGGCAAGGGTGTGAATCCAGTGGGCAAAATACTGAACTATTATGACAGCGCCTGCCTTCGGATTGTGGGCGTGATTGAGCCCACCTCGTCCATCGCCTCTGAAAGCTATGGGCAGCTATTTTTCCCTTGCGAATATGGCGATTCCAGAAGGATGGTGGTGGTGCTGAAGAAGGGTTACACCATCGATGATGTGCGGGACTTTTTGAAGGAAAAAGTGCATCGACTGAACATGAGCGACAAGAAATGGGAATACGACCTTCAGGTCTGCTCTCATGCCCAGCTCATGATGTCGAGAGGACTGGATCTCTCCTCTTGGAAGGACATCTTCCTTGCGCTCTTACCCAAAGTGTTTGTCCTCTTGCTTGTGCCTGCCCTCAACCTGAGTGGACTGGTGGCGGCTCGCATGAAGAGACGTTTGCCTGAGATGGGTGTGCGCAAGGCATTTGGAGCCAAGAAGCGTGAACTGATGCATCAGATCATCAGCGAAAACCTTGTGCTCACCTTGTGTGGTGGTCTGGTTGGACTCGTCATCACTTGGCTCCTGCTCTATGTTTTCCGTTCGTGGGCATTCTTCGCTTTGGGCAATATACCCAATCAGACGGTTGAACCATTGGTGCAGGGCGAAATGCTCTTCTCGCCTCTAATCTTCCTCATCGCCTTCTTGGTTTGTGCGGTGGTGAACCTGATGGCGACGCTCATCCCTGCTTGGCTGAGTTTGCGTAACCCGATTGTTGAATCCATGAATCTGAAGAAGTGATATGAAACAGATACTCAAGAACCTTTGGAGCCAACGTGCTCAGAACGTGTGGCTCTTTGCAGAACTGGTGGTCGTGTGCTTTGTGGCTTGGACGCAGATTGACCCCATTGTCGTGAGGCTCTTCTACCAGAACCAGCCAGCTGGCTTCGACATCGACCGACTGGTGGTGGCTGAAGCGCGACTTTACAAAACGATGGAACAGAATACCGGTGATCGTACAGAGAGAGAAACCTATGATCAGATGGAAGAACGGTTCACTCAGGAGATGAAGCAGCTGAAGCAGCACCTCTTGGAACTGGATGAGGTGGCCTACGTGAGTTTCCTTGATGCCATAGAGGGTTATCCTCGCTTGAATAGGTACTACACGCACATTCCGCTTCCCAACGACACGATTATTGTGCCTTGGTGCTATTTCGACATCGGACAGGATTTCTTCGAGACATTTGGCATTCAGCCCTTGCCTGGAAGTCCCTCACAACATGACCTCTCCATGAATACAGGGGGCGGGCAGAGTCTCATCCTCACCCGTTCGCTGGCTGAACGGATTTATGGGTCGGCAGAGGCGGCAATAGGCAAGAATTTAGACTTGGGTTGGACATATGTAGATGTGGAGGGAAATAAAAACTCTATCATTTATACCATTCAGGGTGTGGTTGAGGATGTTGGCGCACGAACTGACGAATACAGCACTTGGATGGCGTTCTCCCCCAATGGCTGGTTCTCTAATAACCAACAGATGGCTCGGCTCGTCATCCGACTGAAGCCAGAGGTTAATATGCAGCGTTTTGTGGAGGAGCAGACCTACCGTACGGGAGAACTGGCATCGGAACACTACGTCATTTGCGAGTTCTTTCCATACGTCGATGCAGCCAAGAACATAGATAGCGTTCATAGTGCGGACTTCAATGCACAAAGTGACTACGACTTCAACCTCTCTGTCGCCACCGCCATCTTCTTCCTTATCAACCTCTGCTTGGGTGTCATCGGCACCTTCTGGATGCAGACCAAACGACGCACGGAGGAGTCGGGCATCATGCGGGCCTTCGGAGCGACAAGAAGACGTATCATGGGCATGTTCCTGGCGGAGGGCTTCGTGCTCACGACCCTCAGCATGTTCATCACCTGCATCCTCTATCTCAATTATGTGAAGACAGGATTAGGGGAACTCTGCATCCCTCTCCAAGCCCCACAATTTGAGCCCGACCCCACATGGGTGGCAGACAAACCCCTCCACTTCTGCGTGATAGCAGGACTCGTATATCTTATTATATTGATCGTCGTGTCCATCGGCATCGCCATTCCTGCCTGGAACATAGTCAGGACAAAAGTGGTGGAGGCGCTAAGAGATGAGTGATAGATGAAGTTGCGGCAAGCCGCCGAAAGAAAAATATAAAAAAATAGGAAAAAATAAGAAAAAGAATAAGTTTGTTTTTTTATATTTTTACTTGTTTTTACCTATTTTTTCTTCGGCGACTTGTCGCAACAAAAAAAGAATTTCGAAACATTTATAAACATAACAAATTACAACAATGGAAACAATTATCAAATTAACAGGTATCAACAAAGTGTATCGTACTGAGGAGATTGAGACTCAGGCATTGGAAAACGTGAACATCAACGTGCAGAAGGGCGAGTTCCTCAGCGTGATGGGACCCTCTGGTTGCGGCAAATCGACCTTGCTCAACATCATGGGATTGCTCGACGAACCCACGAGTGGCGAGATTGAGCTGTGTGGCACGAAGATCGACAAGAACCTCTCTGACGAGCGTCTGGCAGAGTTCCGTAACCGCACCCTCGGCTTCGTGTTCCAGTCGTTCCACCTCATCAGTTCGCTCAACGTGATTGACAATGTCCAGCTCCCCCTGATGTATCGTGGTGTGGGCTACAGCGAACGCATCAAGCGGGCAAAGGAGGTCATCGAAAGGGTAGGGCTCTCCCACCGCATGAAGCACACGCCCGTACAGCTCTCTGGTGGTCAATGCCAACGTGTGGCGATTGCCCGTGCCATCATCGGAAACCCTGAAATCATCCTCGCCGACGAGCCCACCGGTAACCTCGACTCGAAGATGGGTGCCGACATCCTCGGACTGCTCAAGCAACTGAACGAGGAAGACGGTCGCACCATCGTGATGGTGACCCACAACGAACAGCAGGCACTCCAGACCAAGCGCATCATCAAGTTCTTGGACGGAAGACAAATTATGTGATATGAAAGTTTTGATTTATATTCGTCAGGCGCTCGCCATGATGAAGGAGGACAAGCAGTTCTCCGCCATCTACATAGCAGGAACGGCAGTCGCTATTGCCTCAGCGATGATTGTGGCGTTGGTGCTGCACATCCGTATGGCGAACATCTATCCTGAGGTGAACAGAGACAGAACCATCTATGTGGGCAGTAACTTCACCGACTCCGTCGGGGCAAGATTCGTGGGCTGTACTGGTTATTCGCCTATGGCCTTCGAGGAGATGTTCAGTCATCTGGAATGTGCCGAGGTGGTGAGTGCCGTCATCAGCAACAGCTATGTGTACAACCTCACTGCTTGCTCCGAATTGGGCAAACAGGAGATACTCATCACCCCCAAGTTCACCGATGCCAACTTCTTCCGTCTCTACGAGTTCAAGTTCCTGGAGGGCAAGCCCTACAATGAGGAGAACCTGACACATGCCGACAAGTGCATCGTCATCACCGATGCGTTAGCGAAGAAGCTGTTCGAGAAGTCAGAAGGTGTGGTGGGTCAGACCATACAGCTCAACTACCTCCCCTATCGGGTAGTGGGTGTGGTGAAGGAGGTAAGTCCGCTGCTGATGGACTCCTCTGCCGACGTGTATCTGCCCTATACGGTAAGTGACTCGCGGGAGACCTTCCGAGGATATGATATGGTGAGCTATGCTGGGGGCTTGGAGGCGCGTGTGCTGCTGAAGAAGGGTTGTACCCGTGAGATGCTGATGAAGGAGCTGGAACCATACCGCGTGAAATATCTCTCCATGTTGAACAGCACGTCGGAGCATAAATGGTCGTGGTATATGCAGGTGAGACCGCATTGGAGGAAGACGCTGAACTTCGACTCGAATGAGGTGAACGATGCCTCGACGCAGACCATGCTCCTCAACTTCATTCCGTTTGTTGTGATCATGCTGCTGTTCTTGCTACTGCCCGCCATCAACCTGAGCGGCATGATGTCGAACCGCATGGAGTCACGTCTGGCAGAGATGGGCATCCGCAAGGCATTTGGTGCCAAGCGTCGGACGTTACTGAATCAGGTGATACTGGAGAACCTCGTGCTGACCCTCTTCGGAGGTGCAGCAGGCTATCTGCTCTCATCGCTCTACATCACTGCCATCAAGGAGAACAGGATGTTCCTCACGCTTTTCGACCACGATAAGGCTCCTGTAGATAGCGTGTCGCTCCAGCTCGACATGTTCTTCACCCCCACGATGTTCCTCGTCGCCTTTGTCTGCTGTGCTGTCCTCAACCTGATGGCAGCCCTCATCCCAGCGTGGAACAGCCTTAGAAAACCCATTGTAGAATCTTTAAATCAGAAGAGATGAGACTTATACTAAAGAATTTGTGGAAGAACCGCAAACAGAACGGTTGGATATTTGCCGAGATTGCTATCATCACGCTGCTGAGCTGGTTCATGGTGGATTACTTGGTGGTGAATACCTATGCCACCTATTGCAGTACTCCCGCAGGAGAGTTTGAGAAGGAACACCTGTGTGTGGGACAGTTTAGAGAACTCAGAGGAAAATGGGAGAACAACGAAGAGTTGATGGATAAAACGGACTTGGAGATGTACGAGAAGAGAAGGGAAGGGATGCAGGTGCTGAAAAAGAAGCTACAGGACATGCCCGAGGTGCAGTCGGTGTGCCTGACCGAAGATTACATAGGCGAGGACATCCAGCTCTACACGTGGCGAACCTATTACGCAGCTAACGACTCGACCAAGTTCATCAGCCTGTCTGAGCGATTCTACTATCCTGATCAGCAGTTCTTCGAGACGATGGGTCTCCGCGCCATCGAGGGAAGTCCCGATGTGGAGACATTGTCAAGGAAAAATCCGCAGGATGGTGTTGTCGATGGTGTCGTCGTCACCCGCAGTGTGGGAGAGGCGCTGTTTGGCACCGATCAAGTAGTGGGCAAGCAGTTGGCATTGCAAGTCACCGAACGGGATATGGAAGGGGATGACATCCAGTCGTGGCGACACTACACGATTGTGGGTGTGGTGGAGGATGTGAAACCCTATCCGGATACGATTTACCCCTATGTCCTCTTCAAGCCCAATGAGTATAGTTTCCCTTGGAATGAAAGCAAACTGCTCCTACGTTTGAAGCCCGAGGTGGATGCCGAGGCGTTCGTGAGACGGCTCACCCCCACGCTGCATGAGGAGTTCACGGCTGGTTTCAGCGTCTTGGCGTTCCTGGAAACCTACGAGCAGCATCTGGAGAAAGCAATGGAACGTTCTGAGACGCGCATGATGGGCCAACTCGCCTCCTTGCCGCTCGGACTTTTTGCCATCAACATCATCCTGGGCACACTCGGTACCTTCTGGCTCCAGATCCGCAAGCGCAAGGAAGACATCGGCATCATGCGAGCCTTCGGAGCCTCCAAGCGTCGCATCTTCTGCACCCTTCTGGGCGAAGGTGCCATCCTCACCCTGCTCGCCTCCCTCTTTGGTGACATCATTTGGCTCCAGTTCAATGTCTCGCGGTCGCTCCTCTTCAACGGCAGTTATTTTGGTCGGAGTAACGACTTCACGACCGACTGGATCAACCAGTTCTGGCCTCACTTCCTCATCATCTCCTTCATCGTCTTCCTCCTCCTCCTCTTGATCGTCTCCATCGGCATCGCCCTCCCTGCCTGGAACGTCTGCCGCCGAAAGATCGTGGAAGCTTTGCGGGATGAATAGCTCACACGCCTCATTTTTGCACACTCGTGGGAGAAATTTTGCGGCCTCGTGGGATATATGGAAATAATTGTGTACCTTTGCAAAAAATATTGAAGACTATGGCAAATTATATTTTTGAGTTAAGAGACAAGGTGCGCGACTATGAGTGCGACCTGCAGGGTATCTGCTCTCATCGCTCTACATCACTGCCATCAAGGAGAACAGGATGTTCCTCACGCTTTTCGACCACGATAAGGCTCCTGTAGATAGCAGGTAGAGTTGTCCGCCAATTCACAAATTGAACTCCATCGAGGGATCTTCCTTCATATATATACTCATGAAAGACATGGTCGATATGAGATGCATAATGCCAACCTTGGGCAGTTTGGCGAGCTCTGCAAGAATCGGCAGGAAGGAGGTTTCCTGATAGTGTACGTTGGGAATCTGCCCCCCGTTGCTCAGTGCTTCATAGCACTTTCGGGCCTGTTCCACGGGGATGCCGTCGTCCTGCTTAGCATGCATCATATAGATCTGGGTCGTGGGCAACCATCCCGATAGGTTGTTCTGCTCGGCCAGCACGCGCAACAGCGCTTGTGTCTTTGGGTTGGTGTCATCGAGGTGGCCGTTCTTGGTCAGCATGTCGGGAGCCAGTATCTCGGACAGTTTTTTGGGGTTTGGCATGTTTTTGGTAGTTCCAATAACGTTGGCAAAGTATTTGCTCTCAGCCTCGTAGTATGACATCGTGCGACCTTCGTATTCCACCTGCGTGTTGAGCATTGTCGGGTTGACAAAATCCTGGGCACGATAGCCGTAGAGCTGTTCTGAAGGGAGGGCTGCCAGCGAGAAAACCATTGATTTACTCAGCATGGCATTGAAGTTGGGATGGTCGCTGAAATAGCGGATGCAGTCTTCAAAATCCATAGGTCCGAGACCGGTATAGACGGCATTCAGCTTGATGGTCTGACGGAACGACGGGCTGGCCTCGGTCTCGTAATATTTGGCGAACATCAGGGGAACGGCGGCCCCCAGCGAGCAACTGGTGCAGATGGAGTGACCATCAGCGGCTAGAGTAACACCATGCTGTCGCATCACTTCCAAGGCGGCCAGTGTGCAGTCGGCCATCTGGCGGGCCAGCACATCTGACGAGACTGTACAATGGTAGTCCTTGCCCAGATTGACGCCCAATCCCTGTCCGTCGGGCTCAATGACGGCTTCGTTGAAGTATGCGCGCAGTATCCATAAGTCAAGCATCTGGGAAGGCGTTATACTTACCATGTTTAAGGCGTGGTGCATGTTCAGTGTCAGCGATTTCACCTGGTGGCCGATGCCGCTCGTCTTGTGATTGGGGAAGGTGACACGACCCGACAACACCACGTCCTCGCCACGGGCCGACTTGCTGTGGTAGTTGAAGCTGTACGATTCTATCTGCCAGCAGTGATTGGCCTGTTTGCCCTGCCCCGCCTCGGTTTCAAACAGCTTGTCCAGAGCCGGAGTCTGTTTGGAGATAAAATTACCGAAGGCATTAGTCATCACTTTTCCCACCATCTTCACAACGGTTGTTGCAACAGGTGTGTAGTCCTCATCTTTTCCGTCTGTCATCATACCGTTATACAAGTTGCTTACAAAATCCTCTGGCTGGAATTGCAGGCCGCTCGTTTCCTCTATCAGTAATTCACTGCCATTCTGGCTGTCGGGCACAACACCGATTTCCTCATCGTGGTCTGTACATCCCACCACGAGCAACATCACCATCAATATGACAATATTCTTTCTCATTTTTCAACTTCCAATTTTGGCTTTCCTGAACTTTTCATTTTTCCACCTTTTCCCATGTCATTGTCTGCTCCAGACGTTGTTTGGTCCGATTTAAGTTTCTAATGCAAAGATACACATTTTTCTTCACTCCTGCAAATTCTTCCCCAACTTTTTATACTTCAGTACGAATTTAAAATACAAATCCACCATTTTTTCGAGACCTTTTTGGGGGCTGCAGTGTAAAACAGTTGCGAGCTATACTATAGTCAATGAGCGGGCTGTTGATCGCGACATGAGCGGGCTATTGGCTTGAACATGAGTGGGCTATTCACAGCAAAGAACACGAAATTATTCCAAAAAAATAAAAAAAATGGAATAATATTCCAAAAAAACGGTTTATTTGGAATAGTTTTTCCCTATGATGTAATTTGGCCGTAAATTTGCAACACTTTCACCTCTTACCCCTTGCCCCATGTCCCTCAACACTAAAAGAACTACTCAAAACTTAAAATTTAAAAACATCAAGGCGTTTTTTGCGCCCTAATTTGTGTAATTAGATTATTCTTATTACCTTTGCGATGGAATGAATTAACAAATAGAGAATATGGCGAATTATATTTTTGAGTTGAAAGACAAGGTGCGCGACTATGAGTGCGACCTGCAGGGTATTGTGAACAATGCGAATTATCAGCATTATCTGGAACATTGCCGACATGAGTTTCTGTTGGCACACAACATCAGTTTTGCTGAATTGCATGAGGCTGGAACGGATGCTGTGGTGGCTCGTCTGACGATGCAGTTCAAGGTGCCGTTGAAGAGCAAGGATGAGTATGTGACGAAGCTCTGGATCAAGAAGGAGGGGGTTCGCTACATCTTCATGCAGGACATCTTCCGTCTGCCTGATATGAAGTTGTGCATCCGTGCACAGGTGGATTCTGTGTGCCTCGTGAATGGTGTGTTGGCTGATAGCCCTGAATTGAACGAGAGGTTTGCACCGTTCCTGAAATAGAGGTGAGAAGTAAGAGGTGTGAGGTGAGAGGTGTGAAATAAGAGGTTACTATGAACTCCCAAGAACTCATCGCTGCAATCGCGCTGACCAAACTGAAGGGTTTGAGTTTGCTGAATGCCCGAACCATGCTGGAAGCATTAGGGGCGGCGAGTGAGGTGTTTGCCCATCGGAAGGACATTGTGCGCCTGATTCCTGATGCCAGTCAACGGCTCGTGTCGGCTTTTGCTGATACTGATGAGGCGATGAGGCTTGCGGAGGAGGAGATGGAGTTCATCGAACAGAAGCGGTTGAAGGTGTTTGTCTTGCAGGATGTGGATTATCCGCAAAGGCTGAGAGAATGTGAGGATGCCCCGTTGGTGCTTTATGGTTGTGGCGATTTCAACCTGAACAGCCAAAGAATCATCAGCGTGGTGGGCACACGGAAGTGTTCGGAATATGGACGTGAAGTGTGCAACAATTTTATTGCTGACCTGAAACGCTACTATCCAGACACGCTGATTGTAAGCGGTTTGGCATACGGCATCGATGTGTGTGCCCATCGTGCAGCACTCGATAATGGTATGCCAACAGTTGGTGTCTTGGCACATGGATTGGACACCATCTATCCTGCGATGCATCGGCAGATAGCAGCAGATATGGTGCATCAGCAAGGAGGATTGCTGACTGAATATACTACCCATACGACGCCTGAGAAGGGGAACTTTGTACGTCGCAACCGCATTGTGGCTGGTTTGTGCGATGCATGTATAGTTGTGGAGAGTTCCGAACGTGGTGGTTCCCTCATCACAGCTGAGTTGGCAATGGATTACAATCGTGATGTGTTTGCTTTCCCAGGACGTGTCTATGACGAACACAGCATCGGGTGCAACAACCTCATTCGTCGCCAGCAGGCCACTTTGCTCACCTGTGCAGCCGACCTTCTTGACGCGATGGGGTGGGAGAATCCTTTGGAGAAAGCAGCACAATCAGAGGCCGTTCAGCAAGACCTGTTTCCTGACCTCACAGACGAGGAGCGTGCTTTGGTGAACACACTTAAAAACGTCGATGACAAACATATCAACCAGATTGCCATCGACGCCAATATTCCTTACTCACGCGCCAGCATGATTCTTTTCGACTTGGAGATGAAGGGGATTGTCAAAGCGCTTGGTGGAGCGAGATACAAGATCATGCGACATGAATTGCTCCGTTCATGATACATGAATGCCTCGATTCATGTTCATAGCGCCTGCATATCGTTCAATTTCTTGTAATAGCCGTTCTGCTCAATCAGCTCTTCATGCGTACCACATTCCACAATCTTTCCTTCGTGGAGCACATATATCTCACTCGCATTCTTGATGGTGGAAAGACGGTGTGCAATAGCAATCGTTGTACGTGATTTCATCAGTTTCTCCAACGCATCCTGTACCAATCGCTCGCTCTCTGTATCGAGGGCAGAAGTGGCTTCATCGAGGATAAGGATAGGTGGGTTCTTCAAGATGGCACGTGCAATGGAAATGCGTTGACGTTGTCCGCCAGAAAGTCTTCCACCTCGGTCACCCACATTCGTCTGATAACCCTGTTCCATCTCCATGATGAAGTCGTGGGCGTTGGCAATCTTTGCCGCTGCCTCCACTTGTTCTTGGGTGGCATTTTCCACACCAAAAGCAATGTTGTTGAAAATGGTGTCGTTGAACAGGATGGCCTCCTGATTGACGTTGCCAATCAAGCCACGCAACGAGTGGATAGAGAGGTTGCGTACATCTTCCCCGTCAATCTTGATGGCTCCAGAAGAGACGTCGTGATAGCGTGGAATGAGGTCAACGAGCGTACTCTTGCCTGAGCCTGACTGACCCACCAATGCAATCGTTTTTCCCTTTGGAATGGTGAGATTGATGTTGTGCAGAATCTCGTGTCCTTCGTTGTAGGAGAAGTGTACATTCTCCAACTGTATCGATTCGTTGAGAGCCTCAATCTTCTTAGGCTCAGCCACCTCCTTGATATTGTTCTCAGCGTGAAGAATCTTGTTGATGCGCTCCATCGAAGCCATACCCTTCTGGATGCTGTAACCCGCCTTCGAGAGGTCTTTGATGGGTTGCAGGGTAGAGTAGAGCATCACGAGATAGAAGATAAAGTCGCTGGCTTGGATGGACGAACTGCCAGAGAAGATGAGGTAGCCACCAAACCACAGCACAAAGACAATCATGCAGGTGCCCAAGAACTCACTTACGGGATGGGCAGCCGACTGTCGAATCGCCACTTTCATAGCAGCATTTCGATACTCATTATTGACCTTCGTGAAGCGGTCTTCCATCTTCCGTTCTGCGATGAATGCTTTGATGATGCGGAGTCCTCCCAAGGTTTCCTCTATCTGACTGATGCCGTCACTCCATTTCGATTGTGCATAGAGCGAATTGGACTTCAACTTCTTGCCGATACGTCCAATACCACCTGCCAACAATGGCACCACCAGCAGCGTGAATAAAGTGAGTTGCCAAGACATGCCAAAGAGAATGCCCACATAGACAATGATGAAGATAGGGTTCTTGATGATCATGTCGAGCGAAGAGGAGATGCTGGCGTCAATCTCGTTCACATCGGTGCTGACACGTGCCAAGATGTCGCCCTTCCGCTCGTCGGAGAAGAACGAAAGTGGCAACGATAGGATTTTCTTGTAGATATCTACACGAATGTCACGAATGATGCCTGTACGAAGAGGCATCAAACAGGCTGAACCTCCAAAATATGCAGCCGTCTTCAGCAGGGTGAGAAAAGCCAGTACAAGACCCAGAATCAGCAATGTGGTGGAAGGACCTTGCGTGTCCACCAACATCTGAGAATAGTAGTAGCCGTTGTTCTTTGCCACATCCACAAACTCATCAATGCTACCTGCGCTGCTCCAAGGCAACAATTCATATTGTTCTGTGTTGACCTTGAAGAGAATCTGCAAGATAGGAATCAGAATGGAGAACGAAAAGACATTGAAAATGGCAGCCAACACATTCATGCCGAACGTGCTGATGATGTATCCTTTGTAGCGGGCAAAGTACTTGCCCATTTGCTGGTAAAATTCTTTCATTGATGTTGTTGAGCCTTAAATGCGATGGCGTACATCTTCATCTGCTTCATCATCGCCAAGAGACCATTGCTGCGGGTGGGGGATAGATGTTCCTTCAGACCGATGTCCTCGATGAAGTGGAGGTCGGCATTCAGGATGTCGTCGGGCGTCTGATTGTCCAGCACACGGATGAGCAAGGTGACGATGCCCTTCACAATCAGCGCATCACTCTCTGCCTGAAAGTGAATCTTCCCTTCTGGCGTGAGATCGGCCTGCAACCACACACGACTTTGACAACCATCAATGAGGTTGCTCTCCACCTTGTATTGCTCAGGCAGCGGCTCTTGTTCACTACCTAAGTCGATGAGCATCTGATACTTGTCCATCCAATCATCGAAACCTTCGAACTCTTCGATGACCTCCTGTTGTATTTCTTCTATTGTCATAAGCTTCAATTTTTCAATTCTTCAACACTTCAATTTTCCTCCGTCCAGATCACTTCCAGCATGGTCTGTCCAACCGCCTTCAGCGTTTCCTTGTTGATATGCTTGATATTATCGTCCAACGTATGCCAAGTACGTGGGAAACCGTTCCCTTCTGTGTCGGTGCCAATCACGTCGATGCAGGGGATGCCACCGCGATTCACTTGCAGGTGGTCGTCTGTGATGTAACCTCCCTCATCGTCATAACTGAAATACTTCTCATACCCGATGCGCTGGGCAGCTCCCCAGACCTTATCCACTACAGATGGGGCATACTTCATCGAATACTGTTCACGATAGAAGACCGTATTGCTTCCACCCACCATATCCAGATTGATGCCATAACGTGCTGTGTAACCATCGATGTGACGAACGCCTGACCAATACTGACTGCCCAAGCACCAACTGCTCTCGCTACCACTACCACCACTGTCTTCTGCATCCCAGCAGATGAAATCAACACCAATCTTCACTTGGTTGGAGTCATTGGCCAACTGCAACTGACGGGCAATCTCCAGCATCACACCAATGGAACTGCCACCATCGTTGGCACCATCAATCGGGGTGTTGTGATTCGCTTCATCTGGGTCGTTGTCAGCCCATTGACGGCTGTCCCAATGTCCTGCAATCAGGATGCGTGCAGGTGCCTCTGGGTTGTAAGAAGCAATGATGTTGCGCATCTTGATGGGGGTGCCTGTATAGAGTTTTGAATCGGCATACTGGTCATACACCACAGCGCCAAAACTCTTGAATTTCTGTGCGATATACTCCCCACACGAATCGTGCGCTGCAGAGTTCATTACACGAGGGCCAAACGCGCATTGCTCTGCCACATACGCATAAGCTGAGTCTTCACAAAAGATAGGTGCTGGCGACACATAATCCGTCACCTCCACCTTCTTTTCCTTACAGCCTACCAGCATCAGAGCCAAGACTGAAAAATATAGTATTCTCTTCATTTCTTATAAATTAGTGGGTGCAAAGGTACGAAGAATAATTGACAATTGACAATTGACAATTGATAATTAAGCCTTTGGAGTGCTTTTTACTTTTCTTTTTTCAAGAAATCTGCCAACTGAGCCACAGCTCGTGCCCGATGACTGATGCCATTTTTCACTTCATTACCCAATTCTGCAAAGGTCTTTTCGTAGCCATCAGGGATGAAGATGGGGTCGTAGCCAAAGCCACCATCGCCACGTTTCTCAGTGATGATGCGACCTTCGACTGTGCCATCGAAGAAATGAGTGGCACCTTCATAAATCAAAGCGACACAGGTACGGAAACATGCTTTTCTGTTCTCTTCATTTACCAACTTGCTGAGGAGCACATCCATATTGGCTTCATCCTTACTGCCTTCAAACTGCACCCCGTTCTTCATAGCATAACGGGCAGAATACACGCCAGGCTCGCCACCTAATGCTTCCACCTGAAGACCAGAATCATCGGCAAAGCAATCGAAGCCGAAATGCTCTTTCACGTATGTGGCCTTCTGCAAGGCATTCTCTCGAAATGTAGAGCCCGTTTCAGGAATATCCACCTCACAGCCGATGTCCTTCAGACTCTTGACCTCATATTGCGCACCCAAAATGGCACGTATCTCTTCCAACTTGTGCGCGTTGTTACTCGCAAATACCAATGTTTTCATCTTTCCTTCTTTTTCTTAATTTACCAACAAAAGTAGCACTTTTATTTCGTTTTTGATAGCACTTTTCCACTTTTTTGACAAAAAAAGCGATTTTTTTTGTAAAAAGTTTGACAAATAGAAAAAAATGACCTACTTTTGTTTACAGTTTGTTCTTTACATGCTGTTCAAACAAAGTATAATGGCAATAAAAACTTCCTAAAAAATGGAAAAGATAGATAAGCTTGATAAGCAAATAATGGAGATTATCTCCGCCAATGCACGCATACCTTTCAAGGATGTCGCTGCCGTATGTGGTGTGTCGCGTGCAGCCATCCATCAACGCGTTCAGCGACTGATTGACACCAACGTCATCGTAGGTTCTGGCTATGTGATTAACCCCAAGAGCTTGGGCTATAAAACCTGCACCTATGTGGGCATCCGATTGGAAAAGGGTTCCATGTACGAACGTGTTGTAAGTGAACTCAACAAGATTCCTGAGATTGTGGAATGTCACTACACCACAGGACCTTACACCATGCTCGTGAAACTCTATGCTCGCGACAATGAGCAACTGATGGATCTCCTCAATCGCAAGATTCAGGGCATCACAGGTGTTGACTCCACAGAGACTCTCATCTCCCTCGATCAGAGCATCAAGAAGGAGGTGCCCATCTGTGTGACTGACAAGCCTGAAGAGAAAATCCAGAAGGGTGGTAAGGCAAAGATTATTCTTGACGATGACGAATAATCGGTAAGTTTACACATATTTATATATATACAAAAAAGGCTAAGGAGTATCGCTGCTCTTTAGCCTTCTTCTTTATTCCTTTATCATAAATGTCTTTTATTTCAAATGCCGTGAATGCTGTTGGTTCTCGTCAAACACCTTGAATTCGTAACCTTCATCACGTAGCCACTCGATGCATTTGGGAAGTATCTTCTTGAGCTTGTCAATGCTTCGAAGCGAATCGTGGAAGGTGATGATGGAACCATTGCGTGTGTAGTTCTTCACGTTCTCGAACACTTCTTCAGCCGTGAGGCGTTTGGAGTAGTCGCGTGTGACCAAATCCCACATCACGATGGTGTAGTGGCGACGAAGACGGATATACTGAGCGTTACGCATCCATCCTCTTGGAGGACGGAACAAATTGGACTGAATCAGTTTATCGGCTTCGTTGGCATTGCGCAAATAGCGTTTGCTCGACACCGTGATGCCACCAATGTGGTTGAAGGTGTGGTTGCCCAAGCGATGACCGTGAGAACGGATGAGTTCCAGCAGTTCTGGGTATTTCCTGACATTATCACCCACCATGAAGAAAGTCGCTTTCACATTGTAACGGTCAAGCGTTTCAATCAGCCAAGGGGTTGACTCGGGGATGGGCCCGTCGTCGAAGGTCAGATAGACTGCCTTCTCCGTCGGGTCCATTCTCCAGATGGCACTGGGATAGAGCCATCGTAACCATTTGGTGGGTTGTTCAATAATCATTGCAGTTGAATGCCTGCGCCCTCACATTTAGCGACAAAAGCGCTATAGAGTCTTTGCAGGTCGTCGTCCATTTGTTGTGCTTTCTTCTCGTAGTCAGCTTTCTTGGCTGCTTTGGAATCGGCAATTTTGCTATACAAATCCTGAACCGTTGCCAGTGCATAGATTTCCTGATGGCAATCACGTGCACTGTTGGCGAAATAGACGTTGCTGAGCGACAGGTACCACTTGATGTACTCTGTGGAGTGCTTCTCTATCGCCTCGAGGATAGGCTGTGCCTTCTCGGGTTTGTCGCAAGCGATGTAGGCTTCGGCCAGTTCGAGGGAAGAGCTGTTGAGATCGTGTGGCACATTGTATGCAGGAATCTCCTTCTCGCACTTCTCCAGCGCCTTGAGCGCCTTGTCCTTCTTGCCTTCCTCCACCAGACTGGTGATGAGGGTAGCGAACCAGCGGCGATGGGTGTAGCACATGCGCATCGTGGTTTCGTCGATGTAGAGATCAGGCTGTTTCAAGTTGCCATAGTGGTACTTGTTCATCATGTTGTCGTACATCTTCTCTGTGTCTGCCACAGAATGCACCACACCCCTGTAGATTGCGTTCTCAGGGTAGATGAATGGGGTGATGCGCCAAGCCATACCTTCGAGGATGAAGTGACGCCAGAGGTTGCCATAGTTGCTGGAACCTACTGTGGTGGACATATAGAGTGGACGTGAGAAGTTGCTCTGTGCAATCATCTCCAGCATCATGATGAAACTCTTCGACACGCGTCCTTGACCTGCCAGACTGATGACCATCTGATCTGGGATGGAATCATTCTGAAGCTTCATACCTGAGCGGCGAACGGCTTCCTTATCGACTGTCACATAGAGAGTATCGCTTGGCAAGCAGGCTGGGAGAGCTTCCACCAGCTCCTTGTCGCTCTCTGAGAGTCCTTCGTAGTCCTTCAGGAGGAACTTGCGGATGGCGTTCTTCAGTTCGAAAGGATTGTCGCCCCACAGACGATGAGCGAGCTCTGGGTCTTGTGCCTGTACCTCATTGATCAGGTCTTTCATCGTCAATACACCACCACCAATCGTCACTTCAGGATTGATGTCAGTCATCTCGTGCTTGCCGCTGGTGTATTGGTAGCGCTTCCACGAGATGGGGAGTGGGCTTGACTGACCTTCACCTGAGAAAGCGGGACGCTTCATCTGGTCGATGTACCAGTCGGTCTGCAGATAAGAGAGGTTGCACACACGCACATCCGTACGTTTGCCCTCTGTATCTTCATTATACCAAAGTGGGAAGGTGTCGTTATCACCATTCGTATAGATGACACCATCGTGAGGGATGGTCTCGAGATAGTTCAAGCCGAAGTCACGACACATGTAGCGGTCACTGCGGTCGTGATCGTCCCAAGTCTGGCTCACCATCTGTGCCGGAATAGCCACAGCGGGTACAAGTCCCACAGCACCAGCGATGATGCCAGCCATACGCTTCTCCAATTTCTTGCCCAACCACTTGTCCAACAGCTCGTAGATGGCTGCGATACCCAAACCGCACCACATCGAGAATGCATAGAACGAACCTGCGTATGCATAGTCACGTTCACGTGGCTGGAGAGGAGTCTGGTTCAGGTAGATGACAATGGCAATACCTGTCATGAAGAAAAGGAAGAACACCACCCAGAACTGCTGGATGCCCTTCTTGTCGCGGAATGCCTGCCAGAAGAAGCCAAGCAGACCCAAGATGAGCGGGAGGCAGAAGAAGACGTTGTGCCCCTTGTTGTTCTTCAGGTCGGATGGGAGCATGTCCTGATTGCCCAGACGCATATTGTCGAGCCAGCCGAAGCCTGAGAGCCAGTTGCCGTGCTCCAGTTCGCCATTACCTTGAATGTCGTTCTGACGACCTGCGAAGTTCCACATGAAGTAGCGCCAGTACATCCAGTTCATCTGATAAGAGAGGAAGAAGCGGATGTTCTCGATTTGGCCAGGAATCTCAAGCATCTGAGGCTCACGTCCTGGTATCTTGTATTCTACGGTGTGGTAGTTCACATCGCCCAACCAAGACTCGTAAGCCTGCACGTGCAAAGGCTCGTCGCTGTAGATGCGAGGGAAGAGCATGCACTGGTTGGATGGGTATTTGAGGGAGAACTTGTCGCGAATCTTGATGTACTCATCCTTCTCGTTCTCATTCTCCTTGTCCTTGCGCTGATAGACAGGTGCACCCTGCACAGTTGCGTAGGCAAGGTAGCCGTCGCCATTATCCTTGATCTCTGGCTGTGACTTGTAGGTCTGACCAAAGAAGAGTGGACGCTCACCATATTGCTCACGACCCAGGTATTCACCCAGTGTGAACACATCCTCTGGCGAGTTCTGATCCATTGGAGGGTTGGCTGTAGAACGGATGACAATGACAGCGTAGGAGCTGTAACCCACCGTCATCAAGGTCATGCAGAGAATGGCAGTGTTAAGGATGCGTGGGGTAGCCTTCTTGGTGAAGAAGAGCACACCAGCAATGATGCCCAACACGATGATGCCGATGATGACAGACGCTGCACCGTGACCATAGAAGGGAATACCCAACAGGGCTGTGCAGACAATGAACGAGATGTACATGCGGTTCTCGCTCTTGGCCTTTGTGGTCTCCCAAAGTGCCCATACCAACGCAATGGCGAGCAGGGTCAGATAGATGTAAAGACCGATATTGTATGGCATACCCAACGTGTTGACGAACAGCAATTCAAACCAGCCGCCAATCTTCACGATGCCAGGTACGATACCATAGAGCACAGCTGCCACGATGATGACCGATACACCCAGCACGAGGAGTGAACCTTTGCCTGTCGGATTCTTGCTCATCTTGTAGTAATACACCAGCACGATGGCAGGAATACAAAGCAAGTTCAGCAGGTGCACGCCGATGGAGAGTCCCACCAAATAGGCGATGAACACGAGCCAACGGTCAGAATGGGGCTGGTCGGCATTGTCTTCCCATTTCAGGATGAGCCAGAACACCAAAGCGGTGAAGAAGCTGGAGAAGGCATACACTTCGCCTTCCACAGCAGAAAACCAGAAGGTGTCGCTCCAAGTGTAGATGAGGGCACCAGCGATACCACTGCCCATCACAGCGAGCAACTGACCCATCGTGGGTTCTGCGTCATCCTTCACCAAGAGCTTCTTGGCCAGATGTGTCACACTCCAGAAGAGGAAGAGGATACATCCAGCACTGAGCAAGGCGCTCATCGTGTTGATCATCTTGGCCACCTGCGAAGCGTCGCTGGCGAAGAGGGAGAAGAAATTGCCAAACAGCATGAAGAAAGGTGCGCCAGGAGGGTGACCCACTTCCAGCTTGTAGGCAGTGGTGATGAACTCAGGGCAATCCCAAAAGCTTGCCGTGGGTTCGATGGTGGAGCAGTAGGTGAATGCCGCAATGGCGAACACAACCCAACCGACCACGTTGTTGATAATGTTATACTTTTTCATCATGATTTAGTTCTAAACTAACTCTAAACTATTCAATTCCTTTCAGTTCGACAGTGAAGATGAGGGCTGAATAAGGCTTGATGTTGCCTGTATTGCGATCACCATATGCCAACTCATAAGGGATGTAAAGCTCCCACTTGGAACCTACAGGCATCAGCTGCAAAGCTTCTGTCCATCCGGCAATCACCTGAGTCACTCCGAAAGTGGCAGGTGTTCCACGCTCATAACTGCTGTCGAATACAGTACCATCGATGAGTTTACCTTCGTAGTCAACCTTCACCTTCTGGCTGGCAGTTGGCTTCTCTCCTGTGCCCTCTGTGATGACCTTATACTGAAGACCGCTGGCTGTGGTCACCACACCTGGCTTGGTCTTGTTCTCAGCCAAGAACTTCTGACCTGCCTCACGATTGGCACCATAGAGCTTCTCCTTGTTGGCAGCCTGACGCTCAGTCATGCGCTGCTGGAACACCTGAGCGGCACTGTCCACAGGTACATCGTTCTGACCCATCAGACCCATCACGATGCCACTTGCTACAAGAACAGGATTCACGCTCTTGCCCTCGTCGGGTGTGTAGTAGTCGTTGGAGAACTGCTGTGTCATGTTCACAATTCTGTCACCAATCTCTTGACCAGCTCTCAATGCCTTTCCTTCCTTGTCATTGGGGTCGGCATTGGCACGAGAGAGGATGCCTTCAGCAAATGTGCCGATGTATTCCTCAGCCACACCCAGCTGACCTGTAGCATAATCCTTCAGACCGTTCGACTGAGCAAGACCGAAGAAGTAAGCCGTTTCCTCGTCAAAATTAGCCAATGTAGGCTTCTCGAGCTTGAAGTCTGCTGCATCAGCTGCCTTCTTGCCCGTCTTCTGAGCCTCGATGAAAGCAGCGAGTTCAGCCTTCTGCTTCTCCTTGAATGCCTTCAAGGCTGCAGCATCTTCGGCCTTCTTCACTTTGGCAGCCACCTTGTCAACTGCTGCATTGGCTTTTGTTTCCAACGCAGCCATCTCTTTCTCCGATTGAGCGAAAACAGCGCTTGCCATTGCAAACGCTGCTAAAGTGAATATAAGAGTCTTTTTCATTATTTCAACACTTCAATGGTGAATATAAGTGTAGAGAAAGGCTTGATAGGACCCTGGTTCTGAGCACCGTATGCCAAATCTTGTGGAATAGTCACTTCCCACTTTGAACCTGCAGGCATCATCTTCAGCGCTTCCACCCAACCGTCAATCACACCAGGCATACGCATATTGATCTCGAAAGGCATGTTACGTTCGTAGCTGCTGTCAAACACAGTACCATCGATGAGCTTACCTTCATAATTCACTTTCAAGATTGAAGAGTCAGTAGGCAGAGCACCATCGCCTTCCACGAGCACCTTATACTGCAAACCACTCTTGGTCACTTTCACACCCTCCTTCTTCTTGTTTGCAGCCAGATACTTCTCACCGGCAGCCTTGTTGTCGCCAAAGTCCTTCATGAGCTGAGCCTCACGAACTGGCTTCAGCTTGGCGTTGAAGTCGTTGTAAGCCTGCTCGGCAGTACGACTGTCCTTACCCTTCAGACCGGCCTCGAAACCAGAAAGAAGCACCTTCACGTTCACGCTCTTTGTAGAGTCGTCGCCATACACCTGCTGAGTCAGCGTCTTGGCCATACCAGAAATGTCCTTACCCACAGCAAGACCGCTCAGATAAGCTTCCTTCTTGGGATCAGCCTCGTTCATGGCACCTTCCTTCATACCCTTGATGAAGTCGTCGATGTAAGCAGAATCGATACCCAACTGCATTGTTACATACTGCTTCAGACCCTCAGACTGGAACACGCCGCAGTCGTAAGCAAGAGAGTCAACGCCATCATTCAGGGTGGCACTACCGTTGTTGTCGCATGAAATTGTTGTTATGGCAGTCATTGCAACAGCAGCTGCCATCATCATGATTTTTTTCATTGTCTTGTAATTTGTTTATTTGAGTTTTAGAAATTGTCTCACACACATGCACCCGCCCACGCGATGCGAGCAAGCACAAAATCATGCAAAGTTAAGGTTTATTTCCCTGATTTTCTGTCCCCCAACCCTGAAAAAGTGTAATTTTAATGTTTTTTTGTATAATAGTGCACAAAAACGGGGTTCCTTTTGTCACAATCCACCCCCAACACCGCTATCGGAAACCGATGCGATGTGGGGGAGTGAAGTTGAGGGTGCGTTCCACGGGTTTGACGTCGGCTACTGTGAGGGCACTCATCTTCTCTGCGTTGGGCGCAGACATGCAGCGTTTGGCGTGGTGGATATAAATCTTGTCCAAGAGATGAGCCACCTCTCTGGCGTTGCCCCATTTCTTCTTGTCACGATGTTCGTAGAGTTGGGTAACTAATTCTTTGTACAGCTTCCAAGCTTTTGGCGTGAAATGGTAGTCGAACTTCTTGATGCGCAATTTGCTGATTTCGAGCAACTGCTGCACAGAGAAATCGGGAAACTTGAATCGATTGGGGAAGCGCGATGCCAACCCCTCGTTCAGATTCAGCAAGTTCTCCATCGGTTCCGAATATCCGCAGAGCACGATGGCGATATCATGCATGTTCTCATCCGCCAGGATGGGCATCATCAACTGCAGGACATGCTTGCCAGGATCGTTCGGGTGAGGGGGATTCAGCAGATAAGCTTCATCAATCATGAGCACCCCTCCACGAGCGGCATTCAGCACAGCGTGCACAGCCTTCTCCTCATCTCCGAAATTGGTGCCCAGAAAAGTGCTCCTCGATGCCACCACCACATGCCCATGTGTCAGTGCCCCAGCCTGATAGAGCAGCGAAGCATAGAGCCGTCCGAGTGTGGTCTTGCCCGTGCCAGGCGAACCGGAGAAGATGGAATGTAAGCTAATCTTGTGTAGCGGTGCATTGGGATTGTATTCGCGCCTCATGAGGTTGTACTGATGCAACGTCGTCAGTTGCCGAATCTGTTCCCTGATTTCCCGACACTCAATCATGTTCTTCAGCTCCTCCTCAGGTTTCTCCATGCAAGGAAAAACCTCAGCCCTCAATCCTTCCTCCAGCGTTGGCACATAATCAAATGCCTTGAAGCGTTGGGAATCTTCCTCGTACGAGAATGGTAGTTCGTCTATCGAAAATGGAAGTTCAGGCAACTTTGGTTTCTTGAATTTGTGGGCGAATACAATCCCGTCAGGCAGCGTAGGCTGTTGGGGCAGGCAGTCGATGTTGTTATTTCCCCAGTTCATCTGGTTGATTCTTAAAAGTTCTGGTACATGCGTCATATATGAATGAATTAAAGGATTAAAATGAAGATTCAATAATCTGTTTTTTAGATAGAAGGCTGCATGGTGCAGCGTCGGAGCAGTTTTCAAATAGATGCCAAGAAATGAAGGGTGTCCACAGCGTCAAGAGCAGACGACAACACCGCCCATGTCAATGGGCAACATCAAAATATCGTATAATAAGTCAGTTTAGGAGCTTCGGATTCGTTCTTTCGCTCAGCATCCTTTAGTACTTTGTTCTGGTTGTTTAGTTCTTGCTTTGGTTTTTAGATTGAAAGTGTTTGTAAATACATTTTTTCTCTAATTTCCCCGACTCAATTTGAGTGAGCGGAAAAACTTTGCAAATTAACAACATTATTTTGACACCACAAATTATTTTGCCAAAAATTTTCAAAAATTTTATTTTTTCTTTAAATCGTATAGGAATTCACCCAATTTTGCAACACATTCATGATATTCTCCCTCGCCATCGCTGGCTTCATCGCCTCCTCAATAGGAAGGTCTGGCGCATTGATGCACATCACATGCTGGAACCCAGCCGCCAACAACTCTGGACGGTCAGCAATGCGACCAGCAATCAGACAGACAGGAACACCCTGAGCCTTTGCCCGCTGAAGAATGCCGAAAGGCAATTTCCCCATTAACGTCTGACGGTCGGCCGAACCCTCGCCCGTGATGACAAGGTCTGCATCCTTCAAAACCTCATCGAAGTGTACGGCATCCAGCAGCAAATCAATGCCAGAACGACACGCAGCCTTCATATATTGCAGGAAAGCATAACCGAGTCCCCCAGCAGCACCAGCACCCTGTTCGTTCTGACGGTCATAACCGAAATGCCGAGCCGACACCTCCGCAAAACGCTGGGCACGCGCATCAAGACTCACCACCATCTCAGGTGTGGCTCCCTTCTGTGGGGCAAACACATAAGCCGCCCCGTTCTCCCCACAAAGAGGATTGGTGACATCGGTCGCAATCGTGAAACGTACATCATCCAACACCCGCACATCATCCCATGTGCCACCCTTGGCAAACGCATCGATGATGGCACGAATCATACCCATACCACAATCGCTGGTGGCACTACCACCCAGTCCCACGACGACATGCTTGCTTCCACGACGCACAGCATCAGCCACAAGCTGCCCAGTGCCATAACTCGTAGCCTGCATCGGGTTGCGCTCCTCCAATCTCAGCAACGTCAATCCACTCGCCTTAGCCATCTCTATGATAGCCGTATCACCCCGCAGCAGATAAGGTGCCACAACCGGTCGCATCAGCGGATCCATCACCTCCACCTCGACCTTCTCCCCGCCCCAAGCCGACTGAAACGCATCCAAGAACCCCTCGCCCCCATCGCTGACAGGAATCTCCACCACCTCAGCCCCAGGCATCCCCTGACGGACACCCTCCACTGCTGCCCGATTCGCCTCTTGCGAAGTCAGACAACCCTTCAACGAATCAATAGCCACCACAACTTTCATAACTTGAACACTTTATTTCACTCTGCAAAGGTACACATTTTCTATAACAGTGCAAAAAAATGCCCTGTCTTTGTCACAATTGTCACACTGGGTGAAAAAAGTGGTGGAATATGACCCAATGAATCAACAGGGCAACCAATATTTCTTGTTTATTGGAAGCGATGATATTCACTCCCATAAGTGAAATCGACATTTTAGTCGAGCCATTTGATGGTGAGAACTATTATTTTATGCATAGATAACTATGCTATTACCTATAGAAAACTATATTTTTATATATGTAAAAACTATTACATTGAATAGTAATATATATGGTTTTATTCTGTAATAACTATTATTTTAGTCTATAAAACAATATATTTTAGGTTATTTATGTCGAGCCAAATACAATAATAAGCCGGCTGATTCGTTGTTATGAGTATAGTAAGGAGGATTTATTATGGCAATACAGGTAAAAGTACAGAAACTGAAAAGGAAGGGACAACCCGACAAGTGGTACGGGAAGACGGTCAAGCGTCAGGATGTGACATTGAAGGATATTGCGGAAATCATCAGCAAGAGCAATTCGGTCACAGCAAGTGATGTGTACGGTGTGCTGATAGCATTGGTACACGAGATGACCTTTTTCCTGCAAATGGGACATACCGTCAAGTTGGATGGATTTGGCAATTTCCATCTGACGATAGAGAGTGAAACTGTTGATCAGAAAAGTGATTACAGACTGAAGGAGCATGTGAAACGTGTGAAATGCAAGTTTACTCCTGCAGCCCATCGTATCACGGGTCGGAAATTGAGTTATTATTTCTGTGAAGGAGCAAAATTAGAACTGAAAAAGGGATGAAAGTTATAGTGTCAAATGAGATGGAGCAGATTTGTCCTGAGTTTGTTGGGGCATGTCTGGAGGCTGATGTGGTCAATTCTCCATACAATGAAGTCTTATGGTCTGAGATTGAACAACTGGGGGAAAGGTTCCGTAGGGAACTGACCACTGAGTCTTTGAAGGAGTTGACCAGCATATCGGCTACGAGAAAGGTGTACAGGGCTTGTGGTAAGGATCCTTCGAGATACCGTCCAGCTTCAGAGGCTTTGATACGTCGGGTGTTGCAGGGCAAAGAACTGTATCAGCGTGACACACTTGTTGACCTCATCAATCTGGCTTCCATCGCCTACGGTTATAGCATTGGTGGTTTCGATGCAGACAAATTCGTGGGCGATACGCTCACCTTGGGCATTGGACGTGAGGGGGAACCGTATGAGGGTATCGGACGTGGTAACATCAACATTCACGGTCTGCCGGTGTATCGTGATGCTGAAGGTGGGGTGGGGACACCCACGAGCGACCATGAACGAACCAAGATGACCAGTGAGACCCGCCATCTGCTTGTTCTCATCAACGGTTATGACGGCAATGAGCAGCGTGTCAGGGAGAATGCGGAGTACATCCAAGTCCTGCTACGCAAATATGCCCAGAGCGATGGCGGGACATATTTCATTTACAGATAGCCAAAAAGGAGCATACCGTCATAGACGGTTGGACACAAAAAAGCCCCTTCGCTTCCAACTTGGGCACCGACTTCGGAATCAACCTGCAGTGCGCTTGGGGAAGGTTGGGGCTAACTTTTTTTGTCTTTTGTGGGGGCAAAGTTAGCGTTTTTGTATCATTTAGTTGTATATTTCATCAGAAAACTTTAATTTTGTGGCGAATTTTAACATTAACAAGGATTATTTATGCGTTTCACAGAACTTGCATACCCCATTTTTGAGCAAGCAATAGCAGATTATCATGTGCACGACAACATCGACCAACCCGTCAAAAATCCATACGAGGCTGGACGCATTGAGCACGATCTGTACATGAAGAACTGGATTGATACGGTACAGTGGCATTTCGAGGACATCATTCGTGACCCTCAGATTGACCCAGCCGAGGCTTTGGTGCTGAAAAGACGCATCGACAAGAGCAATCAGGACAGGACTGACTTGGTGGAGACCATTGACTCGTGGTTCTGGACGAAGTACAAGGATGTGGAAGTGAAGCCCGATGCCACCATCAATACGGAAAGTCCTGCATGGGCTGTTGATAGACTGTCTATTCTGGCGCTGAAGATTTACCACATGAAAGAGCAGGTGGAGCGTGCGGATGCCTCTGCGGAACACAAGGCAACCTGTCAGAAGAAGTTGGACGTGCTGTTGGAACAGCGCAAAGACCTCTCGACAGCGATTGACCAGCTGATTGAAGACATCGAAGCGGGGAGAAAGTACATGAAGGTGTACAAGCAGATGAAGATGTATAACGACCCAGACACTAATCCTGTGCTGTATAAGAAGTAACGGTTAAAGGTTAAGGGTTAAAGGTTAGCGATTAGAGGTTAGCGATTAGAGGTTAGAGGTTAGCGAAAATGAAGATAGGCTTCGACGCCAAGCGTCTGTACAACAACTTCACGGGGTTGGGGAACCACAGCAGGACAACGATTGACATCCTGACGGCAGAGTTTCCCGACAATGAGTATTGGCTCTACACGCCCAAGGTGAGGTTGAACGGAACGACGCAGCCGTACATGGGGAAGAAGAACTGCTACACGGTGACACCAAAGGGTGTGATGAGGGGTAGTGCGTGGAGAACGTACGGACTGGTGAACGAGATGAAGAAGGACGGGATTGAGGTCTTTCACGGACTGAGCAACGAGATGCCTGTGGGTTTGTTCCATTCGGGCATTGCGTCGGTGGTGACGATTCACGATGTGGCGTTCAAGACCTTCCCAGACATGTACCATTGGCACGACCGCAAAATCTACGACATGAAGTGGCAGTATGCTTGTAATCATGCCGACCGTATCATCTGCATCAGCGAATGCACGAAGAAGGATGTGCTGGAGTTCTACAATGTGCCAGACCACAAGGTGGAGGTGATTTATCAGCCTGTGAATCCCATCTATTACACACCTATCGCAAAGTCGGAAACGCAGCCCTATATGCTGTATGTGGGTGCCATCAATTCAAGAAAGAACCTATTTGGCATCGTGAAAGCGATGGAGTTGATGCCAGAGGATGTGAGGATGCCACTGATTGTGGTAGGTGGTGGCGGAAGTTACAAGCAGAAGGTGCAGCAGTACATCGCCGAGAAGGGCATCGAGAACTGGTTCATGTGGCCAGACATGGTGGATAAGATGGAACTGCAACGCCTCTACACGAATGCGAAACTGCTGGTCTATCCATCGTTCTACGAAGGGTTTGGACTACCCGTAGTGGAAGCACAACTGTGTGGCTGTCCTGTGGTGACGAGTAACGTGAGCAGTCTGCCCGAAGCTGGTGGTCCCTTCTCCTTGCAAGCCGACCCCAATAGTGCTGAAGACATCTGCGACAAGATGGTGAAACTGCTGACCGACACGGAACTGCGTCAGAAGACCATCGAAGGAGGCAGACGGTATGCAGCAGAGACATTTGACCCACAAAAGTTGGCAAGGCAGCTGATGAACGTATATGAAAAACTAAAAAACTAAAGAGATATGAATTTTCTTGACAGAAACGAATTTAACTTTGAGCCTTCGCAGAAAGTGAAGGACGCCATCAAGAACTTTGACCCCAAAGATTTATGCTTCTATACACGCATCTATGATCAGGGAAAGAAGAGTGTGGTCAGTGTACAGGTGAGCGAGATTTATGGTGTGCCAGAGGAGCAGGTGCTGCTGGCATACGGAGGTGAAGACATCCTGAAGAATTCCATCCACTATTTCCTGACAAAGGGTGACAACAGGAAAATTCTTATCCCAGAGTTTTCATGGTGGTACTACAACAGAGTGGCCAGCGAATGTGATGGCGTGTTCGAGATGTATCCCTTGCATGAGAAGGAGGACACCTTCGCCTACGATGTAGATGAAATCATTGAATATACCAACCGTGTACACCCACGCATGTTGCTGTTGGCATCGCCCAACAACCCTACGGGCAATAGCCTCAGCAGTGAGGAGATTGGCCGCATCATGGAGAACATCCCTAACGACACGATGGTGCTGGTGGATGAAGCCTATGCTTCGTTCATCACCAGTGATGTGGATTATATTGCCCCACTGGTGAACAAGTATTCTAACCTCATCATTTCACGTACCCTGTCGAAGTTCTACGGACTGCCAGGTCTGCGCTGCGGCTTTGGTTTCATCGGCAAGGGCCACGACCAGTTCCTCAGCTATGTGAACAAATATCTGGGCTATAACCGCTTCAGCGAGGCTGTGGCTTTGGCTGCCCTCGACAGCGATGAGCACTACCGCAAGGTAGCTGACCAGATGGAATGGGGACGTCAGCTCTACAAGAAAGAATTGGGCAATTTGCCTGGATTCAAGGTGTATAAGAGCGTAGCGAACTTCATCCTCATCAAGTATCCCATCGCCATCAAGGAGGCACTGCAAAAGGAACTGGCAGCACAGGACTACAAGATCAAGTTCATGGGTGACCCTGGACTGGAGTCATGCTTGCGCATCACCTTGGGACGTCCAGAACAGACACAAGTGGTTTGTGACACCATTAAACGCCTCGCAACAGCATGAAAGCAGTGATTCTTGCAGCAGGCATCGCATCACGTCTGCGACCACTCACGAACAACTGTCCCAAATGCCTCTTGAAAATTGGGGACAAGTGCCTTCTGCAACGCTCCTTCGACGGACTCATCCAGAACGGCATCACAGAGTTTGTGGTGGTGACGGGCTATCTGCATGAACAAATCGAGGCATTCCTCAACAACCGATACAAGGATGTCTCCATTACATATATATATAATGAGCTGTACGCTTCCACCAACAACATCTACTCCCTTTGGTTGGCACGTCCAGAAGTGGAGGGCAAGGAAATGCTATTGCTGGACAGCGACATCCTTTTCGACCCTCAGATTGTGACACGCCTCTTGGCATCAGAACATCAGGACATTCTGGCACTCAACAATCACCCATTAGGCGAAGAAGAGATGAAGATTGTGCCCGATGGCGAAGGGATGGTGAAGGAAATCAGCAAGACCTGTGCCATTGCCGACGCAGCCGGAGAGTCGATTGGCATCGAACGGATGTCTGCCTCCTACACTACAGCCCTCTACAAAGAGTTGGAGGTGATGATGGAAAAGGAAGGGCTGGTGAATATCTTCTACGAACGTGCCTTCGAACGACTCATTCCACAAGGACACACCTTCTGGATTGAAGACACCACCGACCTCTTCTCCGTCGAACTGGACACTGTGGAGGACTTTGAGCTAGCATCTAAAGACGCCAATTAAAACTAAAAACTATAAAACTAAAAACTAAAAGTGAAAATTACTCTGTACAATAGTAACTTAAACTTTTAGTTTTTAGTTTTTCACTTTTAACTTAACATCTCTATGGCATCCTACGACATACGTCCGTTGCAATTGCGCATTCTCGACATTTTGATGGCTGTACATCAGGTGTGCGAGGAACATGGATTGCGTTATTATATCATCGCTGGCACCCTGTTGGGAGCTGTGCGCCACAAGGGTTTCATCCCTTGGGACGATGACCTCGACATCGGTATGCCGCGCAAGGACTACGATCTGCTGATGACACATGCCAAGGAATGGATGCCAACACCGTTCGAGGTGGTCAGTTACGAGACAGACAAGACATACCCGTTGCCCTTTGCGAAGATTCAGGATGCCAGTACCACGCTCATCGAACGTATGCACCTGAAATATCTGGGAGGCATCTATATTGACGTGTTCCCATTGGATGGCATGACAGCCAACCCCATCGTGCAACGTTGGCACTTTGCCCGATACTTCTACCTGAAAAAGGTGCAGTATTTCCTTTATCGAGACCCCTACCGACACGGACATGGACCTTCATCATGGATTCCCCTGTTGTGCCGAAAGTTCTACACCTTGGAAGAGGTGCAGGAGAAGATGAAACGGATGCAGAAAGCGTATGACTTTGATGCCTCTGAGCTGGTGGTGGATCATGATGACGGCAGAAAGGGCATCATGCCACGAAGTATCTTGGGCACACCTACCCCCATTCTCTTTGAGGATAAACAAGTGATGGGTGCAGAGCATCCTGATGCCTACCTGTCGCAGAAATATGGCGACTACATGACCATTCCTCCTGGTTCCAAGCAGCGACAGCACAACTTCCACCTGTTAGATTTGGAGAAGCCGTACAGAGAGTCAGACACCCATTAAGACCAGCCGGTATCAAGTTATGAACATCTCCATCATCATCCCTACCTATAACGTACAAGATTATATTGCCAAGTGCCTGGAATCCATCGCTACACAGACCTATACGGATGGAGTGGAATGCTTGGTGATTGATGATTGCGGAACAGACAACAGCATTGCCGTTGCCGAACAGTTCATCGCGGACTATTCTGGTCCTATTCCATTTCAAATCATTCATCACGAACAGAACAAGGGTGTTTCTGCTGCACGCAATACCGGTATTCGTCAGGCCAAAGGGAAATACCTGTATTTCATCGACCCCGATGATTGGATGACCAATGACTGTCTGGAGAAAATGATGAATATGGCCACCAAGTACCCTACAGCTAATCTCATACAAGGAAACACCTTCTGCAATAGCAAATGGGCACGTTTGGAGGGAAAGAAATTGCCAGCGTTCTCTGATGACAGGAAATGGATCAAGAAGAAATTCCTAACACTCAACTATTTGCCCACCACCTGTTGGAACAAACTGATCAAAAGGGAGTTTGTCGTTGACAATGGACTCTTCTTCAAAGAGGGATTCTTACACGAAGATGAGATGTGGCAATGGGGACTATCGAAAACGGTACGTGCCATCGCTTTCTTACTGGACAAGACCTACCACTACACGATCTTGCGACCCAGTGGCATCATGGACACCATGACGAAGAAGAAAGACCATTTCCTTTTCTTTGTATTGGAACTATGGGTAGAGGACATTGATGACTTCTGTAAAGACGAGCAGATCGCTTACATCTTTGAGAAAATCAGAAGAATCACGCCCAATATAGAAACAGAAGAAGACTGGGAGCATACGGAGCGTTTGTTAAACACCCTATCTGCAAAGTCGAAGAAATCGAAACGGATGGTGCTGCGTATTTTCCAGAAAAGCCCACGACACCTGCAAAGCATTCGTCTTTGGGGTTCCGTTATCTCCAAACTGCTCAAATAACTCTATTCCTTTACTTTTTCCCCTTCCTGCCTCGAACCGATGGACGCATGGACAATGCGAGCGTGTTACCCGTCAGGAAGACAGGAATCAAATACCAATTCTTGGGAGAGAACAATTTCATCACAATGTTCTCAAAACGAAACAATCCCGTCATCAAGGGATGATGGTACTTGCTGTAACAATAAATTTTTGAAATGAACCTCTCCTTTCGAATGTCCCTCTTGTTTTCGGAAGAGGATGCACCATGTGCATGCAAAAACCTGACCGTCGGAAACACCACATTCGTATATCCTAATGCTTCCAACCGGCGAGCAATATCGTATTCCTCGTGGAAAAGGAAGATGTTTGTGTCGAAACCACCTATCTCCCAAAAGACAGTCGTACGGAACATCATAAAACTACCGTTGATTTCAGAAACCACGAAAGGCTCTGTACGGGAAAGATTGCTGCGCTTCGGGTATTTCTTGGGGAACAGGTACTCAAAGATGTCATCGCCAAACAAATCCCGACGAATGCCGAACTTGTGACGGAAAGCAAAAGCTCTGCCATTAGGGCGATATTGTTGTGGAGTAATCACCCCAACTTCCGAATGGGTTGACAAATACTCCACCAAGGGAGTAATGCAGTCTTCCACCAACTGCACATCACTATTCAAGAAGCACAAATAGTCACCTGTTGCCTGTTCTGCTCCCAGCATGTTCCCCAATCCGAACCCTGTGTTGAGCTTGCTCCGAATGATTTGATGACGCCCCTGATTGAGTTGCACCAAGCGCTCATAATTCGCCTGCTCACTGTGGTTGTCCACAATGATGATTTCATAGTCCTCATTCCCATAAAAAGTCTCTATGGATTGGACACATTGGGCCGTTATATCAGGCGTGTTGTAGTTTAATATGATAAAAGATACCATGCAGTTCATTTCTTCTTACGCATCTTATGCTTCAGTTCTCTTCGCTTTTCAAACGCTTCGAGCTTCTGAATGGCTAAGACTGACGCCCATTCCGCATTCCAACCTCGCAGTTCGGCATAGAGACCAACAAGTTTCTGCAATGCTGGACGTACATGCGTCAAGCGCATCAGATTCCTGACACAATCTTCTCTGGAAGGATTCTCTACGAATCTGGAGCGATTGATGTCAATCGTCGTGATACAATAACCCGTAGGAGATTTCTCATCCTTTCGATAAAGGAAGTTCGAGAGGTTAGTGTCACCATGCATGAACCCCTTCTCATGCATATCCACAAGGAAATGCGCTAATGCATTGAAAAGATCATCATGCTCCTCCCATTCCTCTCGCAATATACGGGCATCGGGGTCACCACAAAAGGCAGAAACGAAAAAGCCCTCCTTATACAAGCCCCAATGATACCCCTCTATGCAAGCAATAGGTTCCGGGGTGTTAATTTGTAGCTCCAGAAGCTTCAAAGCATAGGTATAAGCTCGTTTGGCTTTGCTCGGACGGCGGAATGTATAGTCAATGCGTTGGTGAAACAAGGAGCGATGATAACGCTTCACCACAATTTTCTCACCATCGACCTTGAACACCCTCACCTGGTTGCGTGAGTCATAAATGAGCACACCTTCCCTGTCAAATTTCTGGGGCAACTCATTGACAAATTTAACTAACGAGGTATACTTGGGATTAATAATAGACTTATAATTCATCAGGAGATATTGATATTATTCTGTTTAGCAAATTCGCGATAAGGCAAATCCAAATTGATATAATAGAAGTTATGCTGAATCTGCTTTTCCTTGGGAGGTGGTGTCATGTAGTCACCATACATCTCTGTCAGATACTGGTGAGCATCCGAAACGCCCATGAACATCTTCCCCTCAAATTCATACTCTTTCGGATCGCCCAAAATCTTTTTCGCCACAATGCCACGAAAGACAGAGTCGTAATCTATCACATATTCGCAATCATCGAACTTATACTTCGTCATGAAACCTTGCACCTTATCCTGCAACTGTTTCAAGGAAAACATCTTGTGGATAAGCTGAGGCCACCACGAACGAGGTCCGTGTCCATGCTTGAAGGGGTCTCTTCCGCGGAAGAAAAGCAGATGACGCCAAAATTTATACTTCTTCAGATGCTTTTTTTGCACATCCGGATCTGAGGGGATGCCATCAATGGGGAAAATATCTACATAGATGCCCTCTGGGAAGTTGAAGTCAGGACGTTCTAACACTGTCGTACTGGCGTCTTCCACCTTTGCAAAAGGGTAGGGGTAGTCAGCACGGTTGTGTGGCCCCACCACCTCGAAAGGTGCAGGCATCCATTCCTGACAATGTGCCAGCAAGAGGTCATAATCAGGACGCGGCATACAGATGTCCATGTCGTCATCCCATGGAATGAAACCCTTGTGTCTGATGGCTCCAAGCATCGTTCCTGCCCATAAATAGTAACGCAAGTGATGCTCACGGCACACCTTGTCAATACATTCAAGCATCGGGACAAGCCTTCCCTGCAATGTCTTGATGTCGTAGTTTGCAGTATTGATCAGTCGCATAATATTTAGTCTTTTGTTTTCTTCAGATATTGTAGATTCTTCAACGGGGCGATATGGTCAATCCACTTCAGGAACCGTTTGCGCCAGATGGGTGACCTCACGTAGTAAGGAACGGAGGACACGTCCAACTCTCTGATGAGCTGCATGTCTTCTTCCAACGTATGCTGCTCCATCAGAGAACGGGTGAAAAACGAACCTTGCAGCAGGTTCCATCCTTCTTTGTTGCCCCAGTAATGACACATATATGGCTCAGCGGAATGAATCTCCTGACAATGATGACGCAACGCCAACGAGAAACAGAACTGCTCCACATTGAAGCTACGGACGCCGTCAGCCAGCATCTCATCACACAGGCGAAGTGTCAGTTCGCATACAGCCGAAGCCTTAGAGATGGGCATGCCGATGACACCTGAGTTCCACATCTCAGCCTTTTCATCCATTGTGATACCAACATACCGCTTCCCCTTCACATCGTTCCAGAGTCGCTGAGAAGAACCGTGAGTCAGATAGGGCATTCCTTCATTCTTCTGCATATAGGCCATACCAGCTTCCACATCATCATACAGCGCATCCCAATTGCCAATGGCAAAGGTGTCGCTGTCCATGAACATGACGGATGCTGGTGGATCTGCATCCTTCATCAGCTGCTCAACAGCGTACTGAACAGCCTTAATCTTGATACGGAAAGAATAGTTTTTCTCACCACGCCACTCTTGGAGCATCTCTGGGGTCACCTCCATCGTCTCGACACAGTCAGCCAGCCGCTGATAAGCCGCTGCATGGTCAGTCACAACAAGGATGCGAGGCTTCCTTGTCGTGTGAGCCAGATACGACAGCACAGAGAAATGGGTCTGCATTTGATTGGCTATGCTGCCACCGTAGTCAAGATAAATGATACACATGGTCTAATATGATAAGAGCGTGTCTATGATGATGCTATTGCTGGATGTGCTGGTTGTATCCGTTGGGACAGAAGAACGGGATTTTGCCGTCGATGACACCTTGCACCAGACGTTTCCTTGCCTTGCCATCTACGAGCTGACGTTCCTTATGCCATAAGTGGTACTGGATGCCCCCAAACTTCAGAAAGCGTTTCTTCACCCCTGCCCGTCTCATGCGGGCAATGAAATCGCTGTCTTCTAGTCCCCAACCCACAAAATCCTCGTTGAAGCCGTTCACCTTAACGATGTCAGCCTTCCAGAAAGACATGTTGCAGCTCCTGCCCTTGTCGATGGGGTGCTGACCATAAATGTCTGCCACCAGCATACTGAGCGGTACACAACGAACCGCGTTCAAGAAACGGTCTTTGGGCAACCAACGGAGTGGGACGGTGGCGAGATTGCTCTTCATATACCGACGTGTCAACGGTTCCCTCATTCTGATCCTGCTACCACAAATGAAGTATCCAGGCTTTGCCAAACGCAGATGGTTTTCCACAAAGTGACGCTCTAGCACAATATCACCATCGATCAGAATGAGGTAGTCGTTCTTAGCCTGTGCAATTGACTTGTTCCTGATGCGTGCAGCCCTGAACCCCTTATCTTCTTGCCACACATGCACAATGGGAGCATTGATTCTCTCCCTCCATGCATCAATCAACGCTCGGGTCTCCTCTGTCGAGCCGTCATCTCCAATCACAATTTCATCAGGCATCACCGTTTGGGCAGCCACGCTCTTCAGACAACGTTCCAACGAAACAGTATTGTTGTAGGTGGTGATAATGAGTGAAACGGGCATCTTCATCACTTTCCCTCCTCTTCATTTGGCAAGGACAACAATTCCTTGTACAACTTTATATAGGTAGCGATATGCTTCTCATAACTGAATTCCTTGGCATGATCCTTCACCTTCTCCACCTGTGCTGCATCCTCATAAAATTGATCCAACCGCTGCTTCACATTTTTCGCCATATCGTCTGGAGAGAGTGTCTTCCACACCATCGCACAATCGCCACAAATCTCTGGCAGACAAGTGGCAGAAGAAATAAACACAGCCTTTCCAAACTGCATCGCTTCAATGGCAGGCAAACCAAAACCCTCGCCTACACTTGGAAATAGGAATGCCTCACAATGGCGGTACAGCCATACCCTTTCTTCTGCAGCAATCTTCCCAGTCAAATAGGCATTCTTGGTAGGCAGCATGTCGATATGTTCACGCACCACCTGCGAATAGGCAAAGTGGTCGTCTCCACATACATACAAATCATGATCGGGGAAATGCTTCATCATGTCCACTAACAGATGGAAGTTCTTCTTTGGACGTATCTGTCCAATGGCAAAGAAGAAAGGTCTTCCAGTCGCAAAGGCGGGCTTGCTTTCAGGCTCCTGCGTGATGTCTTCCACCCCATTGTAGATGACCCTGACAGGCTTCCCCTTCAGGTTGAACTGCTCCTCTATCTGCTTCCCCACAAACTTTGAGATGCACGTAATGGCATCTGCCTGATTGATGGCATGCTGCAAGACAATCTTATGTTTCTGCTGACGAATCCAGTTCTTTTCAGTCAAGTAGTTCAGGTCATGAATGGTCAATACAAACTTGCCACATTTCCCACGACGACGTTTCAACTGCTGCTGCGTGGTGGAGTGCCATAAATCCACCGTCGGAAGTCCCTTGCGGAAATACTTGTTGAACTTCCTGCGATTGTAACTCACATCCACCAAAGGGCCATAGTTCTTGTCATGACCCGTAGGCAGCAGGAAATGGAACCTCAAAGAGGGATCTTCCATCTTCGAGTACCATGCTGCATAATTCTTGGCAATCTGACCAAATCCACTTGTCGGGTTACCAATATCACACAAGTCAAGCAAGACAGTTTTCTTTTTCATAGTGCAAAGGTACAAATTAGTTGATAGTTGACAGTTGACAATTGACAGTTATTTTAAGTTAGGAGCTAAATTTGTCGCTTTTCCAACCTAAAAAACATCTCGAATAGCAAAAAAAATGTCAACTGTCAACTGTCAACTGTCAACTTTTCCTTACCTTTGTCCCCATGAATATACTTGTCGTACGATTTCGTCAGATGGGCGATGCGATTCTCGCCACGTCGCTGCTCAACACATTGCGCCACAATTTTCCTGAGGCGCAGATTCATTTTGTGCTGAATGAGAAGATTGCTCCTTTGTTCCAAGGGCACCCTTCCATCGACCGCATCATCACGTTCTCTGATGAGGAGCGCCACCACTTCGTTCACTACCTGAAACGGGTGTGGCAGATAGTGCATCACACCCATTATGATGTCATCATCGACATGCGCAGCACGGCCAACACCATGCTGTTTGCACGTTTCTCACCCCACACGCCTTATCGTATTGGTGTGAAGAAAGGTTATACCCGACTGGCGTTCAACCACATGATTCCTCCTTGTGGCAGCAAGTCGATGGTGGAGCACGATGTTAGTTTCGCGTCACCTCTCAACACCCTCAAACCCATTGAGCCTGTCAAGGAGTTCACCCTTCATATCACAGAGGAAGAGAAGCAGACCTTTGGTACCTATCTGCAACAGCAGGGCATCGACCTTTCGAAACCCATCATGCTGGCGAATGTCACAGCCAAACTGGCTTCCAAAGTGTGGGACGAAGATCGTATGGTATGGGTGCTTGACCAATTCATCAAGCAGTTTCCCGATTGGCAAATCATCTTCAACTATGCCCCTGGACAAGAGAAGACCAATGCTTTCCGTGTCTATGAGAAACTGGGTAAGCCTCAACAGGTCTTCATCGACGTACAGGCACGTTCATCCAGAGAATTGGTGGCGATGGGTTATTTCATGACCCTCTTTTTCGGCAACGAGGGAGGAGCACGTCATATCATGCATGCTACAGGCTGTCCATCGCTGGTCATCTGCGCTCCTGGCAACAACAAGTCCGTCTGGTTGCCCCAGAACAGCGTGCCAGCCGAAGGTATTGCTGCCACAGACCTTGCCGACGCTCAGACTTTGGCCAAGATGGACAAGCCACAGCAATACAATCTCATCACACAAGAATTGGTGTGGGAAAAGCTGAAAGCCTTCGTTCAGCGCTTACAATAAGGAATTTCCCCCATCGTTTAGGGATTTTCCTACGATTTCATCACACAATAAGCTCTACCTTTGCCGCACCTTTCGAACAAACGAAGGGTATTTGGCTCAATAAACGTTTTTTTTATGAACACATCTATGACAAATCGCAATTGGCGCCCTGCAGGGGATGCTTGGGAGAGATGCAACACGCATTAGCGTTGTAGTCACCCATTGTGTATTGCGTTTGTGTCATTGCCCAAACTGCCATTGCGGCAGGGAGGACAGCCAACGATGTGTTCTTTGACATTCTGTTACACCCCCTTTTCTTTTTCAAAAAAACGTGGGCACATCTTCATGTACCCACACATGTTTCACTTTAAAAATGTTTATTGAGTATGTATTATCTAATCAAACTCGAAAATCTCAAGACTGGGGATGAAGCCACCATCATGGCACCATCCCATGCATGTGTAGAAACTCTGTGTCCAAAAATCAAGATTGCGCTCCGACTCCCTTATGTTGACCATGCATGCCACCGATTTGTAGCTCGTGGTGTCACCTATGTGGTCAGCGAGCACATGATCTCTGAACAGGAAATCATTTGGGAGAACGACCGGAATCCAGGATGCTACCGTTGCAGCGAGAGAATTTCTATCGCAAAAATCTTCACCTGCATCGGTTCCAGCATTAAATACTACCAAGACACCAGCTGGTGGTGTGCGTACAACATTCGTTGTACCCTCCTCAAGCGTGTGGCTTGACTACTTTGGGAGCATCGTTCAGCTCCACCACCTCCAAATCTTTGATGTCCCTACCATCAATGACGAAACGCACCAAAGTGCGCACTTCGTGGAAGCCATAGCGTCCTGCGGCACCAGGATTGATGTGCAGACATTTGATGGTGGGGTCATTCATCACCTTCAACAGATGAGAGTGTCCTGAAATGAAGAGTTGGGGTGGATTGGCATAGATTTGGCGCCGGATACTGGCATCATACTTGCCTGGATAGCCTCCGATATGCTTCATCAGCACATCCACCTCTTCACATTTCCATCGATACACCTCTGGAAACTTGATGCGTACATCCCCGCTGTCGATATTGCCATACACAGCACGCAAGGGAGCAATCTTTGCCAAACGGTCTGCCACCTCCATTGAACCGATGTCGCCCGCATGCCAAATCTCGTCACACTCCTTGAAGTACTTTTCGTACCGCTCATCCCAACACCCGTGGGTGTCGGAAAGTAATCCTATCCTTTTCATTCCACTGTCGCTGGTTCAGATGCTGCTGTCGCTTCCTTCTTCTTCATGTAGGTTGCAATCATGTTCCTAACCTCATAGGGGTGCTGTACAAACTCCACTCTGTGGGCTGTACCGCCACTACCTACCAATTCGATGGCACCCGTCTTCAGCATCCTTTCGAAGAAGGTCTGGTAGAAGTTCACCGTCTCCACCTTGAAGAGTGGTATCTCCGTCATTTTGATGTCGAAGATACCATCCTTCTGGATGAAGCGGTTGTTTGTGATGGCAAACTCCGTGCGGTTCCGGATAAAGTAGCCAAAACCAATGAGTCCGATGCCCACCAAACATACTACCACACACAGGCAGAAAAGTGCCAGCATGTTGTTGTTGAAGTCATTGTAGTGCGTATAAGCAATGACCACCATACCTGCCACACTCAGCAGAATGAGCAGGAAGCCCCACGCCGTGTAGCGAAAATTGTACGACCAGTGCAGTCTTCCCTTGAAGATGACCTTCTCGCCTGGTTCCAGTGTCTTTTCGATAAAGTTTGCCATAAGAATATTTACTATTTGACGATTTACTATTGCTTTGTTTCAAACACTAAGGGCACCACTACCTTCATCACCACATTTCTGCCCATGTTATATACACCCATCCGTCCTGTCGCCACATTCACGTCTGTGTATTTCAGTCGGCTCAGGTGGCTCTGATAGGCTCGATTGAAGAGGTTGTCAGCTGTCACATACAGCTCTGCCACCTTCTTCTTTCGTATCATCAGGTCTGTTCCTGCCGAAAGGTTCATGAGCGTATAACTGGGTGTAGCCGTCTCCGTCTGGTCTGCCTTGTAGTAGTGGTTCTGACGCAGATAGCACTCCAGTCCCAACGCCACATAGGCATTGTTCAGCCACTTGCCGTGATGCGTAATCTCATACTTCACCTCTGATGTCCAGCGTGGTGCTGGCGTGAAAGGCAGATAGCGCGTCTCCTCCGGTTGGTTCAGCTGTCGGGCATCCACGTAGGAGAAGGTGTTGCCAACGTGCAGACGGTGAATTGGGTGTACATCCACTCCTGCCTCAAAACCCAGCAGTCGGGCATCGCCTTGCGTATATTGGTAGGTGTTATACCCCTCTTCCATCACCACATCAACACGTTTCGTGAAGATGTAGTTGCTGATTCTGTTGGCAAAGAGCGCCAGCTGTGCCGACACATAGTGTGAGGTGAAATCCACACCAAGATCTGCCTGCCAACTGTACTCTGACTTCAGGTTGGCGCTGCCCAGCTCATAACGCACCGTTCCCTCATGCACACCGTCAGCCCCCAGTTCGCTCATGTTGGGCGCACGGAATCCACGTGCCACATTCATCCTCACATCCAGATGCTCATTCGCATTCCACACGGCACCCACACTACCGGTCACTCCGTCATAGTTCTTTTTCTGGTCGTACTTCAGATGACGGGTGTCATAACGAACTCCTCCGTTCACCGTCCAACGCTCCCACTCCTTGCTCACAGTACCATAACCGCCAAAGTCGAACAACCTGTACTCTGGTATCAGCGCCTCTTCACCCAAGTTCTGCGACTTTTGCCACATACCGTTCACACCAACCGCCAATTTCCAACCGTCAAACTCGTGTGTCAGATATCGCACATCATACGTGACCGTATGCAGTTTGAAGAACACCTCATAGTCATCCGCACTTTCCTCAAACTCCTGTCGCCTGTTCTGCTGATAACCCACAATCGCCTTCAGAAAACCCTTGGACATATTCAGCGAGTTATCCCACACAGCCTTATAGTGCTTCACCTGCTGGAAAGGCAACGTCTTCGAGTATGTCTTGTGACAGTCAGTCGCCCACTCCAACGCTCCCGTCTCCTCGTCACGTTCACCTTCGATAATGCTGGGAGTAAGGTGGAAGCAAGTCCAAGTCAGGTGCGAATGTCCCCACCGCTTATCCAGTCCTATCATCAGTCTGCCAGCCCGTTCCCTGAACTGCGAACCAGCCACATAGCCGTCGTACTTATTCTTATAGGCATGCGCCATCTTGTCCGAAAAACGTGCATCCCACACAAAACCGCCATGATTGCCAGCCCCATTCAGCGAGTAAGCAAACAATCCGTTGTTCGTTTGGTACTCCGTGCTGATGTTCGCTCGCACTTCGCCCTCCATCGGCGATGGTGCATCATGCAGAATCAGCACACCCGCCATCGCATCCGAACCATACATCAGCGAGGCTGGACCCTTCAGTATCTCTACAGAGCCGACACCATTGCCATCCACTTCCACACCATGTTCATCACCCCACTGCTGACCCTCCTGTCGCACTCCCTCGTTCATCACGATAATGCGGTTATAGCCCAAACCTCTGATGATAGGTTTTGAGATACCGCCGCCCGTGGTCACTTGTGCCATTCCCGGCTGCTTCGCCACAGCATCAATCACGTTGGTCGAGGTGGTCTGACGGAGTTCTTTTCCTGTCACCACTGATATGGGTGCCGTCGAATGCTTCAGCTTCGTGTCGCCTGTCACACCCGTTACCATCACCTCGTTCAACTCCAAATGGCGGTAAAATACATCCGTGCTATCTCCCGCCTGCTTACCACCGTCCACGATACGATGGTTTTGTGCTGTCATCATCATGGCATAGCACAACAATGACAGCATCACATATCTTGTCTTCATTGAAATTCTTTTTGATAAAATTTGTTTTGCGTTGTTTGTTCTCTCCTGTTGATAGTTACCACACAGGAGGAGCACGCCCGAAGACAACGCCCCTCACGCCTGAAACAACACCTTGCTCCACCAAACATTGAGGGGCTATATGGATCCATCTTTTTGCCGTGAAAACAACCAGCGGCGCCACCAAGAACGGCAATGTAAGGAACTGACACAGCACACAATCAAACGAACAAACCGTCAAATTGCTGATATGTCCCGCATGTGGCAAATGGTGCACACATTCCTCACAATCATCACCTTCTACATGCGCCTCTGGATGCACATGAAACGACGACAACAAGAGCATTGGCAGGAACACCGCCAATAAAGCCCATGAAGAAAAAAATCTTTTTGTCGTCTCTTTCATAAGTGCAAAGGTAGTACAAATCCTTAAGATGACAAATAAAAAGAAATACTATTTTATTTAATGAGTGATAATTTTACCTTGATGGATATAGATTCCCTTGGCGACAGGACGAGTGGTAAAATAGTGACCGTTGAGCGTGTACCAAGCATTGTCGATTTTTTCAGGAACCTTCAGATGATGTAGTCCTGTGGTCAAACTGGTTTTGTAGAGCAGGTGGTCGTAGTTGTAGTAGCCACCGTTGACAAAAGGCATGATGTCAGTCAGCAGATCGTGGTTGGTAAAGATGAGTTCCACAGGAACCTCCTCGCTAACAGCAGATCCTGTCCAACGCCAGATGTTGCGTCCATTGGCGGTAGTTCCTACGAGTTCACAGAGGTCACCATCTTGATTGCTGTGCAGATCAGTAGTGCCATTCTTTGTTCGTACTTTGCAATAAATGGGCTCATCCCAACAGAAACGGGGCAATTCAAAGTAGGCATAGTAGTAACCATCAACAGCAGCCACACAAGCTGGAGCATTTGCAGGTAGGGTGTAATCTGGCTCTATTGGAGTGGGCAACGGTTTGGCATCAGCATCAGGGAAGACGGTGAGGCGCAACTCTGTGCAACCATAAGGCACAAGGTCGATGTATTGTGTAGCATCGCTTAGCAGCTTAAGATGGCCCTGTTCAGGAAATTCAGGCGTATAGCGGTCATCCACCAGATTCCACTCGATAGGCTTCACAGGAATACGCAAGTTGACGGTCGTGTAGTTGAGATCAAAGGGAATCGTACCACCTATCTTTTCAATCGCACGACGATTCACGCTCACTACTTGTCCATCGTCAGCGAAAGCATAGTTGAAGTTTCCTGTTGGCACAATATTCCAGCATTTGAAGTCTGGATTCTCAGGCTTCTTGCCGTGCATGTTGGCATATTCCTCTGTGTCCTCCGTCATCTGCTGCGGAATGGCATAAGCATAAAGCAGCGGTCCGCGCTGGAAATAGACACCCTGACCTTCGAGGGTCTTCTTCTCCACCTCCATCGGCAGGGTCAGCGCGATTTCATCTCCGCTTTTCACAGCATCAGGCAGTGTGATGAAAGAGCCTGTTGGCAGGAGTTGATTGGAGGATTTGCCGTTAATGGCAACAGAGGCATTGCTGCACCATGTTGGGATGCGCAGCGTCAAAGGGATACTTACTCCCTCTGCTCCGCTCACATGAAAGAGCAGCGTCTCGCCAAAGGGATAGTTGGTCTCACAGGTGATGGTCACCTCTCCCTTGTCCGTTTGGAATGTCGCCTGACTGGGACCATAGACAGCAGCCACAGCACCACCCTCGCTATCAGTCATCCACATCCTTCCCACGAAGTTTGGCAGCATACGGTTCACGTTGCCTGAACAGCACTCCGTCTCATGCGTCGGACGGTACGCCATCCACGTAGAACCATTTCTATAAGTATTGTGGTTCGATGAACCTGTGGCGATGAACTGGTTGACCGACGAGAAGTATTGCAGCGAACGGAAGTCCTTGGTGATGACACCCATCCCAGCGTTGTAGATGGCATGTTCCATCTTGTCTGCCCACTCAGCTTCGCCTGTCACTTGCAGGAAGTGGCTCAATGTCCATGTATAATCCACAACGACACAGGTCTCATGACTCGTGGTGATGCCGTTGCCTAAAAGAAACTCTGCACTCGAAGGCACACCGTCGGGCAGCATCGACTCACGCTCCACCTTTCTGATGGCAGTCATCGCAAGGTCGAGGTAGTGCTGTTTGCCCGTGTGGGCATAGAGCAATATCGGCAGTTTCAGCATTTCGGAAAACGTTACACCATGCATATAAAAGGGTTCATTGCTCATGATGCCCGTCTCATCCACAGCAAACTTGTTCTGTATAGCCCAAACATCCTCAGCCAATTCCAGCAACTTCTTGTTGCCCGTCTTGCCATACGTCCAGAGGATGCCCTCTATCGACATGATATTACGTCCACCCACAATGCCTCCAGCGAGGTCTTGTGGCGTGAAATTCAGATAGTGTTTCTCCAATGCGGTAGGGATTCTGGCATCCCCGTCATGCTCATACTTGGCCTGTAGCACTCGGAAAAATACGGACATCGGCCATGTGATGCCCTCCAGCGTGGAGTTACCTAACATACCCTTCTCATTGGGATGCGCCAACGTATATTCAATTCCCTCCATCGCCTTGCTCACCATCTCCTCGGCTCCCAATTCATACCCCAGCTTCAGCAGCCCCTCAGTATAATATGCCGTCTGCTCATAGCGCCACCAGTTGTCGCCATAGCTCTCATCAGCACGTGAGATTTCTCCTGCCCAGAGACATGAGTTGTAGGGATACGACAACGCTTCAGGGTGTCCTGTCAACCCATCATGTTGCCTTTGCAATAAGGTCTTCAGCCAATCCTTCGGACGGATGTCTTTCACCACTCCTGTTGTAAACTTGCTGTTGCTCTGTGCCACTGCACTTATTGTGATGCTCCACAGCAGCACGGTTGCAAGTGTCACCAAAATCTTTCTCATTATCTTCTTCTTAAATTTGTCATTAGCGCGCAAAGGTACGAATAATCAACGAAACAATTGTTTTATTCGTGGAGGAAATAGGAACGTGGGGTATTTATTCCCCTCTTTTTGTGGAAGATGAGCAACGACAAAAAGTCAGCAGGTGGCAGCCCCAATGTTTAAGGGAGTTTAAATGGGTAGCATGAATGTTTAACGGAGTTTAAAAGCATTGACAAAGTGGCAGTTAGGCATGAAGGTTGCAGTTAGGGTAGGCAGAGTTGAGCAATCGGAACACTCCGAGTAATCAGAGTAATCCGAGCCCCAAAGAACTCAAAAAGTAAATGTTTAACAATAAAATAAATTAGGAGGACAAAACTATGATGCCTACAGTTTATTCAACACGTAATCAGGGATGGATCCCTTCATTGTTTAACGATTTCTTCGATGACAATTGGATGCCAACCATTAAATATCACGGAACGACTCCAGCCATCAACGTATCGGAGGACAAAACAGCGTACAAAGTAGAAGTGGCTGCTCCTGGCATGACCAAGGATGACTTCAAGATCCAGCTCACCAATGACGGTGATATCGTCATCAGCATGGAAAAGAAGGCTGAAAACAAAGAGGGTGGCGACAAGAAGACCTATCTGCGCAGAGAGTTCAGCTACAGCAAGTTCGAACAGCGCTTCTCATTGCCCGACAATGTAGAGAAGTCGAAAATCTCCGCTGGTATGGCCGATGGCGTACTGACCATCGACATTCCAAAGAAGACGGAAGAAGAGAAAGCGAAGGAGACCTTGAACATCGAAATCAAATAAACAAATAAACAAACAAGCGAGGCTCACCCTGACCAGAGTGAGCCTCGCTTGTTGTTTATACTTTTCACTTCATCACTTTCCCCAACTCTTCCTTGAACACCTCCACACCTGAGAATCCAATGGTCTTGAAAGTCTGTTCACCTTTGGCGTCATAGATGGCGTAGGTGGGGATACCCTCTGACTCATACTTGTTGAGGATGTAGCTATACTGCTCCTTGGTCAAATAATAGTGGTCGCCATCAATCTCCTTAATCATCTCCTGCCAAGTATTAAGGGGAGAGGTAGGAGAAGTGATATAGACAAACTGGATATTCTTGCCCTTCATCTCTTCCTTCATCGGCTTCATTGCCTGATGACCTGCACGACAAGGACCGCACCAAGTTGCCCAGATGTCGATAACCACCGTCTTGCCCTTGTATTTGTCGAGAATGGTTTGGAGAATGTTTTCAGGAGCCACATCGTCGTACTTTTGGAAGAATACGCTCTCCTGACTGGTCAGCTGCTGAGCAATACGTTGCTGTTCTGCCTGATACTCGAGAACAACAGCCTTGCAGTCCTCATGCTTCATCGTTTGAAGCACACGATTGACGAATTGTTCATCATCATTCGTCAAAAACGTTGGTACCAACTGAAGCTCCAGATTATAATTGGGTTGTTTCAGTAGCTGCTTATCATAAGCACTCAGAGCGGTATCCCAGAACACTCTGCTACAAGGGGAGCCTGGTTCATTCAGATACTTCCAAGTGTATGCCCTTTCTTCTTCTGACAAAGCAAGAAGATCCTTGTTCTTCTGATAATTCTCTTCGAAGTCCATACTGGTCATATAGACTGTTCCGTCTTCATCCAATCTGAATTGGCTATAATTGGTAGCAAACTGGCGTGACCATTTGATGTAGTTTTCTTCTGCTGCCATACAGAGCAGGTCTTTGGCAGCTGTAGTGTATTTGGCCTTCTTGAAAGCAGCCACCCGTTGGTTGAAGAGATCCGTCAGGCATTGTAGGCGTTCTTCCTTCGTCTTGCACTCCCTGACTTTGAGGAAATTTTCTTCGTCCATACTATATGGTTCGAAAGTGTTGTCGGCATCAACTAAGTCCATGTTGGTCTTGGCAAGGTAGCCCTTGAAAGCGATGAACGGACGATTGTCTGTGGTAACCTTCATCAAGATGGAAGTTTCTTGACCTGGGGCGATAACGATATTGGAGAATGCCAGACCCTGAACGCCGACACTCACCTCACGAGCCAGCCACAGGGGAACCTCCACCTTCAGGGTGCCATCATCGGCAAATGGAAACCACTTGTCGAAGCGTTCCCTCACGCCCAATGGTGTGAAACCACCCACATAGAAATCCAAGTTCATGCCTCGCTTATAGCCCAACATCTTCACCTTGATGGTGGCCACACCTTGATTGATTTTCGCAGCAGGCAGGGTTTCGTCTTTAGCATATTGCACGTCTTTCCACTCGTCAGGCAACTCAAACTTTTGCTTGGTCTTTCCGTTACTGATATTCCAGAACTTGAAATCATTGTCATTGTAGCCCTCCAAGAAGTCCATCTCCTTGGTGTCGAGCGGCACAGGCTTGAAGTGCAGCGCCAAGTCAGCCACTCCGCTTTTGGGCATCCAGAAAAGAGAATCGAGCTCAATGTCAAACTCCTTCTCATTCGTACTCGCTCCACCCGTGATGGCATACTTCTTGCCGTCAGGTGTCTGCACGAACGACTCTTTGGCAAACCGAATCCAAGAGCCAGGTCTGTAGTTGGCATTGATGTGCAGCACCGTCTCCGTCTGCTTCAACTCCACCTTCGTGATTTCAAACTCAGCGTTACTATTTCCCATAAAGGCCGTTGGTTTCTCCCACACAACCTGTTTCTGTGCCTGCCCCACAACGCTTACGAGGGCAAACAACATTGTCAAAATTTTTCTCATTTTCATTTGTTTCTTTTACCTTCTATATTTAATAACGAAAAAAGTCCCGTTTTAGTGACAACAAAACACCACTTTTTTCTACAAATCTGATGCCAGAGGCATAACTCATTGATAATGAGTGGTGGCCCCCAATGCGAGTGTCCATTATCGGACAGTCGCATGTCCATTTCTGGACAGTTCGCAGAAACGCTCCCGCGAGGTTACAAAATTTCTCCCACGAGGTCGCAAAAAATGAGGCGTTGTCAACACGTGGGTTTATCTGACGAAGTCAAAAAGGGGAAGTGGAGGGGGATTTCTATATAAATAATGTAAGTTCATGCGGTTTTGTGGTGAGGGTTTGGGAAAAAAGTCGTACCTTTGCGGTAAATTTTCAGACACACAAATTTATGATTTACTTTTTCAGAACACCAGCGCAGAGTGTGATTGCCACGCAGGTAAACCATGAGCTCTCCGCTGATGAAACCAATGAGCTTTGCTGGCTGTATGGCGAAGCTCGCCCAGAAAGCGAGAACAATTTGCAGGGATTCTTTGTAGGTCCACGTCGTGAAATGATCACTCCTTGGAGTACGAACGCTGTGGAAATCACGCAGAACATGGCCATCGAGGGTGTGCAGCGCATCGAGGAATACTTCCCTGTCGATAGTGAGGATGCTGAGCACGACCCCATGCTGCAACGTATGTACAAGGGTCTGAATCAGGACATCTTCACGGTGAACATAGAACCTGCTCCGATTCTCCACATCGAGAACCTAGAGGAGTATAACGAGCAGGAAGGTCTTGCCCTCTCTCCTGAGGAAATCGAGTACCTGCACAAGGTGGAAGGTCAGTTGGGCAGAAAGTTGACTGACTCTGAAGTGTTCGGCTTCGCACAGATTAACTCTGAGCACTGCCGTCACAAGATTTTTGGTGGCACGTTCATCATCGATGGTCAGGAGAAGGAGAGCTCGCTCTTCCAGATGATCAAGAAGACGACGCAGGAGAATCCCAACAAGATTCTTTCGGCATATAAGGACAATGTGGCATTCAGCCAAGGTCCTGTGGTGGAGCAGTTTGCTCCTGCTGACCACTCAACCAGCGACTATTTTGAGGTGAAGGACATCGAGTCAGTCATTTCGTTGAAGGCTGAGACGCATAACTTCCCTACGACGGTGGAGCCATTCAATGGTGCTGCAACAGGTACAGGTGGTGAAATCCGTGACCGTATGGGTGGTGGTGTCGGCTCTTGGCCGATTGCCGGTACAGCTGTCTATATGACGAGCTACCCAAGAAATGGTGTCGCTCCCAGTCAGCCACACAGCTATCCGAAGTGGACGAAGTCGGACAAGGAGGGAGATATCCGTCCTTGGGAAGAGGTGCTGCCTATCCGTAAGTGGCTGTATCAGACACCTGAGCAGATTCTCATCAAGGCTTCGAATGGTGCCAGCGACTTTGGTAACAAGTTTGGTCAGCCGCTGATTTGTGGCTCTGTGCTCACCTTCGAGCATGAGGAGCAGCAGGGTGATGTGGCTGAGCAGTATGGCTACGATAAGGTCATCATGTTGGCTGGTGGTGTTGGCTATGGCACCAAGCGTGACTGCCTGAAGGGTACACCTGAGAAAGGCAACAAGATTGTGGTCGTTGGTGGTGATAACTATCGCATCGGCTTGGGTGGTGGTTCTGTGTCTTCTGTAGATACAGGTCGCTATTCATCAGGCATCGAGTTGAACGCCGTGCAGCGTGCCAACCCAGAGATGCAGAAGCGTGCCAACAACCTCGTTCGTGCCCTTTGTGAGGAAGAGGTGAATCCTGTAGTCAGCATCCACGACCACGGTTCAGCAGGTCACGTGAACTGTCTGTCTGAGTTGGTGGAAGAGTGTGGTGGTCTCATCGATATGACCAAGTTGCCGATTGGCGACCAGACCCTCTCGAGCAAGGAAATCATTGCCAACGAGAGTCAGGAGCGCATGGGTCTTCTCATCGACGAGAAGCACATTGAGCACGTGCGTCAGATTGCTGAGCGTGAACGTGCCCCATTGTATGTGGTGGGTGAGTGTACAGGCGATGCTCACTTCGCTTTCCAGCAGGGCGATGGTGTTCGTCCGTTCGACTTGGATGTGGCACAGATGTTTGGCCACTCACCCAAGACCTATATGCACGATGAGACGGTGGTGAGAAAGTATGAGGATGCGACTTATTCCTATAATGAGATAGAGACTTACTTGGAGAATGTGCTCCAGTTGGAAGCTGTGGCTTGTAAGGACTGGTTGACCAACAAGGTGGACCGTTCTGTGACTGGTAAGATTGCCCGTCAGCAATGTCAGGGTGAGATTCAGTTGCCACTCTCCGACTGTGGTGTTGTTGCACTCGACTATCGTGGCGAGAAGGGTATTGCCACAGCGATTGGTCACGCTCCACAGGCAGGTCTCGCTGACCCAGCAGCAGGTTCTGTGCTGTCAGTGGCTGAGTCGTTGACCAACTTGGTTTGGGCTCCTATGGCAGAGGGACTTGACTCTGTGAGCCTGTCTGCCAACTGGATGTGGCCTTGCCGTTCGCAGAAGGGTGAAGACGCACGTCTCTATGAAGGTGTGCAGGCATTGAGTGACTTCTGCTGTGCGCTGCAGGTGAACGTGCCAACAGGTAAGGATTCATTGTCAATGACGCAGAAATATCCTGATGGCAGCAAGATCATCTCTCCAGGAACTGTGATTGTGTCTTCAGGTGGTGAAGTGAGCGATGTGAAGAAGGTTGTCAGCCCTGTGCTGGTCAACGATGCCGACACAACGCTCTATCATATCGACTTCTCGTTCGACACCCTGAAGCTGGGCGGTTCAGCTTTTGCTCAGAGTTTGGGCAAGGTGGGAAGCGATGTGCCAACCGTAAAGAATCCTGAGTACTTCCGCGATGCTTTCTTGGCTGTGCAGGATTTGGTGAAGGAAGAACTCTTGCTGGCTGGTCACGACATCAGTGCAGGTGGTCTCATCACCACATTGCTGGAGATGACCTTCGCCAATCAGAAGGGTGGTATCAAGGTGAATCTCAACGGCATCAATGAGAGCGACCCTGTGAAGTTGCTCTTCGCCGAGAACCCTGGTGTGGTTGTGCAGGTAAAGAACGCAGACAAGCGTGCTGTGGAGAATCTGCTGAACAAGGCAGGTGTGGGCTTCGTGGAGATTGGTCAACCCATCGAGGAGCGCCAGATTGTGGTGAAGAAGGGTGGTCGTAATCGTTACTTCGACATCGACAAGTTGCGTGATATCTGGTACTCAACTTCTTATCGCCTCGACACCAAGCAGTCTTTCAACGGTATGGCGAAGGAGCGTTTCGAGAACTACAAGAATCAACCTATCGAACATCTGTTCCCTGCATCGTTCACAGGTAAGCTGGCGCAGTATGGCATCAGCGCTGACCGTCGTGAACGTACAGGCATCAAGGCGGCCATCATTCGTGAGAAGGGTACGAACGGAGAGCGCGAAATGGCTTACTCGCTCTACCTGGCAGGCTTCGATGTGAAGGACGTGATGATGACCGACCTCGTGAGCGGTCGCGAGACATTGGAAGACATCAACATGATTGTGTTCTGTGGTGGCTTCTCCAACTCCGACGTGCTGGGTTCAGCAAAGGGATGGGCAGGTGCCTTCCTCTTCAACCCCAAGGCAAAGGCTGCACTCGACGCCTTCTACGCAAGAGAGGACACGCTGTCGCTGGGTATCTGTAACGGTTGCCAGCTGATGGTGGAACTTGGCCTCATCAACAACAACCACGCTGTGACCGATGCGAAGGACTACGCACAGATGTTGCACAACGTCAGCCACAAGTTCGAGAGTGAGTTTGTGACTTTGCAGATTCCTGAGAACAAGTCGGTGATGTTTGGCTCATTGAGCGGCAGCAAGCTCGGCTTGTGGGTGGCTCATGGAGAGGGTAATTTCCGTCTGCCAAAGGCTGAGAAGGATTACAATATTGTAGCAAAGTACAACTACTCTGGCTATCCAGGCAATCCAAACGGTTCCACTTACGATGTGGCAGGTATCGCTTCGGCTGATGGTCGCCACTTGGCCATGATGCCACACTTGGAGCGCGCTATCTTCCCTTGGCAGCAAGCCAACTATCCAGCTGACCGCAAGGCAGACGAGGTGACTCCTTGGATTGAGGCATTCGTGAACGCCAGAAAGTGGGTGGAAGGAAAGATGAAGTAATGGGCAAGTATAACTAGAAATACTAGTTCGACTAGACCAACTAGAAAAAGAAGAGCGCATGGGCATCTACACACAGATTTTCCTCACATTTGCCAAGATCGGGAGCTTCACCATTGGGGGAGGCTTTGCGATGGTGCAGATGATGGAGAAGGAAGTGGTGGACAAGAAACATTGGCTGAACCATGAGGAATTCATGGACACGCTGGTGGTGGCACAGAGCACGCCTGGACTTTTCGCTATCGATATGGCCTCTCATATCGGGCTGAAGCTGAAGGGCGTGGGAGGCGGCATTGTGGGAGCATTGGCTACTGCATTGCCGTCAATTGTGGCGATTCTGCTCATTGCCATGTTCTTCCAGACCTTCAAGGATAACATCTATGTGGAGAAGATCTTCATGGGTGTCCGTCCTTGTGTGGTGGCGCTCATTCTCGCCCCCTGCTTCAGTATGGCGAAGAAAGCGAAGCTGAACAAATACAACTGGTGGATTCCTATCGTGGCGGCTGTGCTGATTTGGGTCTTTGGTGTGTCGCCCATCTGGTGCATCCTGGCAGCAGGCATCGGCGGATTTGTGTGGGGACGATTGAAGAACTGAGTGCACCCGATTGGGTAACTGAGTGCACCCGATTGAGCAACTGAGTGCACCCGATTGAGCAACTGAGTGCACCCGATTGAGCAACTGAGTGCAGCTCGATTGAACAATTGACCACGCTCGATTGAACAATTGACCACGCTCGATTGAACAATTGACCACGCTCGATTGAACAATTGACCACGCTCGATTGAATGACTGACTGTAATGAGATAAATTGATAAGCGATGATATTCTTAGAATTATTCTACGTCTTTTCGAAAATTGGCATCTTCAACTTTGGAGGTGGCTATGCGATGTTGTCGCTTATTCAGGACGAGGTGGTGAACAAGCACCAGTGGATGACGGTGAACGAGTTCACGGACATTGTGGCTGTCAGCCAGTCGACTCCTGGACCCATCGGCATCAACTGCGCCACCTACACAGGCTATACGGCTGTGATCCATGCCGGCTATCCCACTTGGGCTGCTGTGCTGGGTGCAGTATTGGCTTCGTTGAGCGTGATTTGGCTGCCGTTCATTCTGATGGTGAGCATCAGCCAATACCTCATCAAGCACCACGACTCGAAGGCTGTGACGAGCGTCTTCGCCACGTTGCGACCTGTGATTGTGGGATTGATAGCCGCAGCGGCTCTGATGCTGATGTCGAAGGAAAACTTTGGCGACCCATCGGAATCGACGTTCGTGTTTGTGTTGAGCATTGTCATCTTCCTGCTGGCGTTTGTGGGGACGAGACTGTATAAAGTGCACCCCATCATCATGATTCTGCTGTGCGGACTGGCTGGGTTGCTGATTTATTGATGGAGAACAATGGGAGTGATGAAGGAGACAGCGAGAACGCATACATTTGAGAATGGCCTGCGACTGATACAGATACCATCGCCGACGAATGTGGCATACTGCGGCATCAGCATCGATGCTGGTACGAGAGATGAAGAAGTGGGCGAGGAGGGAATGGCGCATTTCTGCGAACACATGATGTTCAAGGGAACGGAGAAGCGAAAAGCTTGGCACATCATCAACAGGATGGAGGCAGTAGGTGGCGACCTGAATGCCTATACGAACAAGGAGGAGACGGTGGTGTATTCCGCTTTCATGAAGGAGCACTTCGAACGTGCCGCAGAACTGATCTTCGACATCGTGTTCCACAGCACCTATCCGCAACACGAGATTGACAAAGAGTGTGAGGTGATTGTGGATGAGATCGAGAGCTACAACGACACGCCTTCCGACCTCATCTTCGACCGCTTTGAAGACCTCATCTACGAAGGGAATAGTCTTGGACACGACATCCTGGGCACAGCGGAGAACGTGAGGAGGTTTCAGACAGCAGATGCGCTCAAGTTTGTGAAACGGCTGTATCGACCAGAGAAGATGGTATTCTTTGTGTTTGGCGATGTGGAGTTCGAGAAGGCAAAGAAAGTGGTGGGGAAGAGAAATGCTAGTGTTGATAGTATTACTAGTCCAACTAGTGTCACTAGAGAAGCTGTTCAAACGATCCATCCAGGCACTTTCACAGAAGAACGTGGCACTCACCAAGCCCACGTGATGATTGGAAGGGCAGGATATGGCTCTGAGGACGACAAGCGGATTGCGCTCTACTTCCTCAACAACATCTTGGGAGGACCAGGCATGAACTCGCGACTGAACATCGCCTTGAGGGAACACAAAGGATTGGTTTATACGGTGGAAAGTTCGCTGACCAACTACACAGACACCTCCACTTGGGCGATTTATTTTGGATGTGACGAGGAAGATGTGGAGAAGTGCCAGAAGATTGTAAGGAGAGAATTAGACAAGCTGATGAACGAGCCGTTGACAGACAGGCAGTTTCAGGCAGCATTGAAACAAATAAAGGGACAGATAGGGGTAGCTTGCGACAACTTCGAGAACTATGTGCTCGATATGGCAAAGGCCTACCTCCACTATAACAAATTCGAGGGAATGAAAGATACCATCGAGCATCTGGAGAAAGTGACGCCACAACTCTTGCAAGAGGTGGCACGAGAGATGTTTGATGAGAAAGGATTAACAACATTGATTTTTAGATCATGAGAAAAGTAATAGGAATAGGAGAGACGATTCTTGACATCATCTTCAAGAATGAACAACCCACAGCTGCTGTGCCAGGAGGGTCAACCTTCAATGGTATGATCTCTTTGGGACGCATGGGCTTGCCCGTCACGATGATTACAGAGACTGGCAATGACCGTGTGGGCAAGACCATCAAGGAGTTCATGGAAGAGAATGGGGTCAACAGCGATTATGTGTGCATGTATCAAGATGGTCGCACGGCCATCTCATTGGCATATCTGAACGAACGCAACGATGCCGACTACACCTTCTATAAGGATTATCCCAACGCACGATTGGATGTGGAATGGCCAAAGGTGAACAAGGATGACATTGTGATGATGGGCTCGTACTTCGTCTTGAATCCCGTGCTGAGAGAGAAGGTGAAAGAGTTTTTGGACTATGCGATAAAGCAGGAAGCCTTGATTTACTACGACATCAACTTCCGTTCTTCCCATGCATCAGAGGCCATCAAACTTCGCTCCACCATCCTTGAAAACTTCGAGTATGCCAGCATTGTACGTGGCTCGACAGAAGATTTCCAGAACATGTTCAAGATCTCCGACCCAGAGAAGGCCTATGAACAGGAGGTGAAGTACCATTGCAAGCAGATGCTCTGTACAGACGCAGAGGGGGACATTTGTCTTTTCTCTCCTAATGTGACGAAGAAATATCAAGTCAATAAAATAGAAACAGTATCAACCATTGGGGCAGGCGACAACTTCAATGCAGGTATCGTCTTTGGATTGCTGAAGGAGGGTGTTAGCCGTGATGGCATCGCCTCCATCACAGAAGAACAATGGAACCGCATCATCGCACACGGTATGGCATTTGCTGCTGAAGTATGTCAGAGCCTCAACAACTCAATCAGTAAAGAATTTGCAAAGAATTATGGAAGAATTTAATGAAAAGACCCAGGAGGGTCAGGAAATGCAGGAAGAAAACGGAATGCCTAAAGTGGAATCAACGTTTGAAGAATTGGGTGTGTCAGGAGATATTCTCCGCGCCATCCAAGAAATGGGCTATGTGTCACCAATGCCCGTGCAGGAAAAGGTAATCCCTTACCTGCTGGGACACAACAATGACGTGGTGGCATTGGCACAGACAGGTACAGGAAAGACGGCAGCGTATGGTCTGCCTGTTTTGCAGAAGATAGATACGAACAAAACGGATGTGCAAGCTGTCATTATGGCTCCCACACGAGAGCTGTGCTTGCAGATTACAGACGATTTGAAGGACTATTCCAAATATATCAAGGGCTTGCACGTGCTCGCTGTATATGGTGGTGCCAGCATCGAACCACAGATTCGTGCCTTGAAGAAGGGTGTACAGGTGATTGTAGCCACTCCAGGACGTTTGGTCGATTTGATGGAACGTAAGGTGGCCAACCTGAGTACTGTGGAGAATGTGGTGCTGGATGAGGCTGACGAGATGCTCAATATGGGTTTCTCCGAGAGCATTGACACCATCCTTGCAGGTGTGCCGGCAGAACGCAACACCTTGCTCTTCTCAGCTACTATGAGCAAGGAGATTGAACGCATCTCGAAGAATTATCTGCACGATGCCAAAGAGATTGTGGTGGGAAGCCGCAATGAGGGTGCTGAGCATGTGAACCACATCTATTATATGGTCAGCGCTCGCGACAAGTACAATGCCTTGAAGCGTGTGGCTGACTACTATCCTGAGATTTATGCCATCATCTTCTGCCGCACTCGTATGGAGACACAAGAGATTGCCGATAAACTTATCAGAGATGGCTACAACGCCGAGTCCTTGCATGGAGAACTCTCACAGGCACAACGTGACCTGACTATGCAGAAATTCCGTCAGCACCGTACACAGCTGCTTGTGGCTACAGATGTGGCAGCTCGTGGTCTGGATGTGGATGAATTGACTCACGTCATCAACTATGGTTTGCCTGATGATATCGAGAGTTACACCCACCGTTCAGGAAGAACGGGTCGTGCTGGTCGTTCAGGCACTTCCATCTCCATCATCCACGTGAAGGAGAAAGGAAAGGTGCGTGCGATTGAACAGCAGATTCAGAAGAAGTTTGTGCCAGGCATCCTGCCAACAGGTCAGGAAATCTGTGCCAAGCAACTCTATAAGGTGATTGACGACATTGAGAAGGTGGAAGTGGATGAAGAAGAGATTGCTCCATTCTTGCCAGAAGTGTATCGCAAGTTCGACATGATGGAAAAGGAAGACCTCATCAAGCGTATGGTGTCAATGGAGTTCAACACCTTCCTCAACTACTACAAGAATGCGCCTGAGATTATTCAACCCTCTGAGAAAGGTGACCGTCGTGGAGACAAGGAGTTTGGAGCAAGAAGCAAGGAGCGAGGAGCAAGAGGTCGTGGTGGCGAGCGCAGTCGTACTGCTGAGGCAGGGTACACGCGTCTCTTCATCAATTTGGGTAAGAAGGACGGCATCAACCCCAAGGTGTTCATGGGCTTCATCAATCGTGTGGCACAAGGTACACACATTGACCTGGGACGTATTGACTTGATGCAGAACTTCTCCTTCTTTGAGGTGCCAGAAAAGCAGACAAAGACTGTCTTGAACGTGCTCAACGGTACGGATTTTGATGGCAGAAAGGTGAATGTGGAAGTGACTGACCAGCCAGAAGGTCAACGTGGGGGTGAGAAGAAACGTGGAGGTGGTAATCGTTTCCAGGCTGAGAAGCACCAAGAGAAGCGCCCAGAGAAGAAGAGCAAGAAAGGTAGTGGTGTCATTCGTGGTGCTGCCGCTAAACCCTCTCGTGAGGAACGTGGCTATACAAGCGCTCGTGGACCTAAAGGTGCTGCTGAATGGGCAAAGTTCTTTGAGGGACAGGTGGAGTCACAGCCTTTCTACGAGAATTTCAAAAAGAAGAAGAAAAAGTAAAATAGATTATGGACAACTACGATTGGTTAGGCATCTATGGAAATCTCAACAGCGATTTCAGTACGAGGGAAGCACTTCCTGTGATTGGCATCACGGGCAATTACAATCAGGAGACTTGCACACTGGCTGAAGGCTATTATCAGTCTGCGTTGAAGGCTGGTGGCATTCCCTTCATCATTCCTCCGTTCTATGAGACGGATCGTTTGGGTGAATTGCTCGACCGCTTGGATGGTATCATCTTCAGTGGAGGTGGTGACATCAATCCGTTGTTGTTGGGTGAAGAACCTGTGAAAGAACTGCACAGCATCACCCCTGAGCGAGACCAACAGGAACTGCTGTTGGCATGTTTGGCATACGACCGTCAAATCCCCATATTGGGCATTTGCAAGGGCATCCAAATCATCAATGCAGCCCTGGGAGGAACGCTGTATCAGGACATTCACACTCAAATGGAGGGTGTACGCATCAAGCACAGCCAAGACCAAGACAGACGTTATCCTTCCCATCAGGTGAGCATCACGAAGGGTTCCATTCTCGAGAAACTCTTTGGCACAGAACTGGCTGTTAATTCTTTCCATCATCAAGCCTGCAAAGAACCGGCTCCTTGCTTGAAAGTGACAGCCATGAGTTCGGATGGTGTGATTGAAGCCATCGAAAGTAATGAGTTCAAATCCATCATGGGTGTACAATGGCATCCAGAGACTTTTATTCTGAGGAACAATCGCGAGATGCTCCCCATCTTCGAATGGCTTATTCAAGAAAGTGCTGAGTTCAAGAAAGCGAAGAAATTACACAGCAAGATGCTGACGCTTGACAGTCATTGCGACACACCCATGTTTTTCTCCCAAAACATTAACTTCGCTTCACGCGATCCCAAGATACTGGTTGACCTCCATAAGATGACAGAAGGACATCTTGATGCCACTATCATGGTGGCTTATTTGGAGCAACAGGAACGTGATGATGCATCGTTGGAGAACGCAACGGCCAAAGCCAACCAAATCCTCACACAAATCGAGGAGATGGCAGCTAAGAACTGTACGGCTGTGGATATTGCCTACACGCCTGATGACCTCTGGCGACTGAAGCAACAAGGGAAGCGTGCCATTATGTTGGGCATTGAAAATGGCTATGCGATTGGCAAGGACATTCGTAACGTAGAGGCCTTCCGTAAACGTGGTGTCGTCTATATGACCCTTTGTCATAATGGCGACAACGACATTTGTGATTCTGCGCGAGGCAAGCACGAACATGGGGGTGTGAGCGAATTTGGCCAAAAGGTGATTGAAGAGATGAATCGTGTGGGCATGATGGTGGATTTGAGTCATGCGGGAGAAGAAAGTTTTTATGATGCCCTCAAGATTAGCAAGACTCCTATCGTGTGCAGCCATTCATCAGCTCGTGCCTTGTGTGACCATCCACGTAACTTAACAGACGACCAGATGCGTGCCCTTGCACAAGCAGGAGGTGTGGCACAAGTGACCCTCTATCATGGATTTTTGGTGAAGGATTCTGTTGATTATAATCCACAAAACGTACTTCGTTCGTTCGGTTCCAATACAGAAGGGGTGACAGAAGCAACTATTCTCGATGCCATCGAACATCTCAACCACATGGTCAACGTGATGGGCATTGAGCACGTAGGCATCGGTACAGACTTTGATGGTGATGGAGGTATTCGTGGTTGTGCATCAGCCAGCGAACTCATCAATTTCACACGCCGTCTGCTTCGTGAACGCTACACAGAAGAACAGATTCAAATGATTTGGGGAGGTAATTTCCTGCGTGTGATGAAGCAGGTGCAAGCCTACTCTAAACTCTAAATCCTCAACTTTAGACTATTACGACTGAAAGTCGGAGATTACCCGCTTCTATTACATCGCCATCTTTCAGTTCCATTCCCTCATGAGTTAGCTCCACCCCATTCAGTCGGGTGGAGTTTTTTGGTGCTCTCCAACTATAAGTAGGATGGGCAGGACGCGAGTTCACACATCTGCCCATACAAAGGTTGCAAGCGTGTTGGAGCCGTGAACGGATACCCTTGGGACACTCTGTTTTCCATTGACCATTTTGGACTTTCCAATTCCCTGCTGAAGTGCGTGTGAACTGGCATTGGAAGAGGTCTATGCTGTCATCTTCCAGAGCTATCACATTATAAGCCTCCTCTGAATTCTTACCCAAAGTGACAATGGTGCGTGCTTTCGACAAGTGGCTTTCCAAATCCACCTGCTTACCTTCTATTTCTATATATGTCTTCATTTCACACTTATCTTTAAGGGGTTTCTTACATTCATGGCTGCTTGGCTCAAATGCGCTTCCCAATCCGTCAGGGAATGGAAACCTGTGTTGGGATTCTTGTCCCATCCTGAGCCAAAATAATATGTATAAGTTGACTGTTGATTCTTGACAGTTGACAATTGGCTGGTGGCAAGGATATGACCTGTAGCAATGCCATTCTCACGCTGCTGATACGACATTGCGATGTCTTTGTTTGGGAAGAGTACGCCCACGTAGATTTTGCCCATCTGCTTGGCAAGGGTATCTCTGTATTTGGCGCTATAGACAGAGGCGTCGCCCAAATCCTCATAGCCCATATAGCCGCTTTCTTGGGAGAGCACATAAGCAGAAGGATTGTTCTTGTGGATAACTATTCCTGCTGCCATCTGGGTAGGCTTGGAAAGTCCCTGATAAGCGACAGTAACACGATTGAACTGACTACCTGCATCCAATGAAATAGTGCGTGTCTCCGTCACTTTCTCCCCATTGAATTCCTGTTCTGGATAGTTGAAGCGTACTGTGAAGCGAAGAGGTCCATTATCAAGAATCTCGAAGGTCTTGTAGCATTGTGGCATGAAGAGGGAACCATCGTCATTCAGGAGGGCATTGGCGCCACCTCCAAGGGTAGGACCTACTGTGTAGCAGTCCATTCCCTTCCCATGATCCACATGATAGCTGAAGGCATTATACAGCTGGTCAGCCAAGTCTCTATAGCCTCTTTCATTCAATTGCTGACTCACTGAGCGCATCTCCTGATTCTGTTCAGAGGCATACCAATAGTCGAGCATCAAGTCCGACGTGCTCTTGTTGAAGAAGTCATATCCCACAGCTGCTCCATGCCCATAGACACGATAAGCCACCTTGTCATTCTCCCAACCAAATTCATCCTGACGTTCCACAAACAACCGACCCTTGGCTTTCACTTCGTATGACTGCGGATTGAGTTCCTGCACATAATAAACAGACTTACCCTTCTCGCCAACTCCCACCTGGAAAATCAACTTGCCATCCCACGTTATTTGCGAAGGAATCTCTTGATTGTTGGCATCTGTCACCACTAGACGAAGGTCTTCAAGCGGCGAGGTTATATCCAGTTTCTTCTTGATGAGCGAGGCATCCACTTCCACCATTTCCACACGAACCGTCTTCACAGGGTTCGTCACCACAATGGTCGTCTTCTGCTGAGCATGAGCCAATAAAGCAAACAAAGCTCCCAACACAAAGCTAAAGGTCTTTTTCATAAGTCAGTTAGTTGATTGATGTGGCAAAGATAAGCATAATGATTGGAATGAACAAAAAAGAGCACAAAAAAGGCTCCAATACGTTCTGTACTGAAGCCTTTTCTTCATTATGTGTATAACTATCTTTCTATCTGAATAGAAACCAAATGCGCAACTAGCCGCATGGAGAAAAACGCCAAGCGCGTGGGCTTGTTACATCATGCCACCCATGCCTGGTGCACCCATTGGCATTTCAGGCTTATCCTCCTTCGCGTCGCAGATAACGCACTCAGTAGTGAGGAACATACCAGCGATAGAAGCAGCGTTCTCGAGGGCTACACGACAAACCTTAGCTGGATCAATGATGCCTGACTCACGCAGATTCTCATAAGAGTCCTTACGAGCGTTGTAGCCGAAGTCGCCCTTCTGGTTGCGAACCTTCTCAACCACTACAGAGCCTTCCAAACCTGCGTTCTCCACAATCTGACGGAGAGGCTCCTCGATGGCACGCTTCACAATATTGATACCAGTGGTCTCATCAGCGTTGTCGCCTTCCAGACCTTCGAGGCTTTCGAGTGAACGGATGAAAGCTACACCACCACCAGGCACGATACCTTCTTCGATGGCTGCACGAGTAGCGCAAAGTGCGTCGTCCACGCGATCCTTCTTCTCCTTCATCTCTACTTCTGATGCAGCACCTACATACAGCACAGCCACACCACCAGAGAGTTTAGCCAGACGCTCCTGCAGCTTCTCCTTGTCGTAGTCAGAAGTTGTATTCTTAATTTCGTTCTTGATCTGGTTCACACGATCCTGGATGTTCTCCTTCTGACCCTTACCACCAACGATGGTCGTATTGTCCTTCGTGATAGTCACCTTCTCAGCAGAACCCAGCATCTCAATAGTTGCCTGCTCGAGCTTCAAGCCCTTCTCCTCAGAGATCACTACGCCACCTGTCAGCACAGCGATGTCTTCCAACATAGCCTTGCGACGATCACCAAAGCCAGGAGCCTTGACAGCGCAAATCTTCAACTGAGCACGCAGACGGTTCACTACGAGAGTAGTCAAAGCCTCGCTCTCCACATCCTCAGCAATTACGAGGATTGGACGACCTGTCTGAGCAGCAGGGTTCAAGATAGGCAAGAACTCCTGCAGGTTGCTGATCTTCTTGTCGTAGATAAGGATGAGTGGGTTCTCCATCTCACACTCCATCTTCTCCGTGTTGGTCACGAAATATGGAGAGAGATAACCACGATCGAACTGCATACCTTCCACTACACCAATCGTAGTTTCACGGCTCTTAGCCTCCTCGATAGTGATGACACCATCCTTAGAAACCTTCTTCATGGCATCAGCGATGAGCTTACCAATCTCTTGGTCGTTGTTGGCAGAAACGGTAGCCACCTGCTCAATCTTGTCGTAGTTGTCACCTACCTGCTCGCTCTGGCTCTTGATGTGTTCAACCACCTTAGCCACAGCCTTGTCGATACCACGCTTCAAGTCCATTGGATTAGCACCAGCAGCCACATTCTTCAAGCCAGTAGCCACGATGCTCTGTGCCAATACAGTAGCAGTTGTAGTTCCATCACCAGCATCATCACCAGTCTTGGAAGCCACACTCTTTACCAACTGAGCACCCGTGTTCTGGAAAGCATCAGCCAGTTCAATTTCCTTCGCTACTGTCACACCATCCTTCGTGATGTGAGGAGCACCAAACTTCTTTTCGATGATGACGTTACGTCCTTTAGGACCCAGTGTCACCTTTACTGCATTTGCCAGCTCGTCCACACCCTTTTTCAGCTGCTCACGAGCCTCAATATTGAATTTCAATTCTTTAGCCATAGTTTTCTGAAAGTTAAAAGTTTATTTAAGAATAGCGAGTACGTCGCTCTGTCTCATCATCAGGTACTTCACACCCTCATATTCGAGTTCAGTGCCTGAGTACTTACCATAGAGAACCTGGTCGCCTACCTTGACCACCATTTCCTCATCCTTCGTACCGTTGCCACAAGCAACAACTTCGCCCTGCAGGGGCTTTTCCTTTGCAGTGTCGGGGATAATAATACCACCCACCGTCTTTTCTTCCGCAGGCTTAGGGAGCACCAGCACCCTGTCTGCCAATGGTTGAATGTTCATAATTCTTTAGTTTTTGAGTTTATTATTAATTATGTATAGAATTTCGATACCACAAAAACTATTGACAAAGACGATGCCAATGCAAGGAAAGACTGACAGAGGTGACAAAGTGGCATGAAAGGTGACAAAAGCAGTCCATGCGCAGGACAAAAGGTTCAGTTGAGAGTGATGCGTTGTACATCTACCTCTTCGTTGAGAAAGAGAGTGGCGCTTTCACGGAATTTGGTGGCGGATTCTGTGGTGAGGTATTGGCAGGTACCTCCACGGGTGAGTCGTACGTCCATTTCTGGGTGGCGATTGAGATAGTCCTCAAGGCTGGAGGCGATGTATTGACCTTGGGGAATGAGTTTTATAGTTGAAGATTTAGAGTTTATAGTTGAGAGTTGGGCGAGTTGCTGCTCTATCTTGGGGAGCAACAAGGGGAAGTGGGTGCAGCCAAGGATGATGGTGTCGATGAGGGGATCTTGGTCGATGAGCTTCAGGAGGGAGTCCTTGACGAAGTAGTCGGCACCTGGTTTGTCGAACTCGTTGTTCTCGACTAAAGGCACCCACATGGGACAAGCTTGTCCGACGACGGTGCAGTCGGGATAGAGCTTTTCGATTTCTAGGTTGTAGGATTGGGACTTGATGGTGCCCTCTGTGGCAAGTACGCCAATATGTTTGGTGTGGGATAGCTCGCCCACGATTTCGGCTGTGGGACGGATGACGCCCAGCACACGACGGTCGGGAGCAGCTGTGGGCAGATACTTCTGCTGAATGGAACGCAGGGCTTTGGCTGAGGCTGTGTTGCAGCCCAAGATGACGAGCGGACAGCCCATCTCGAAGAGTTTCTTGACGGCTTGGAGTGTGAACTCATACACCACGTCGAACGAACGCGTACCGTAGGGGGCACGTGCATTGTCGCCGAGATAGATGTAGTCGTACTCGGGCATACGCTGGCGGATACCATCAAGGATGGTCAAGCCGCCATAGCCAGAATCGAAGATGCCGATGGAACCCGTGGTCATTTCAAATTGATAATTTACTATTTGATGCCAAGCTGTGCGAGGACAGCATCGGTGCAGTTCTCACCATCGCTACTGATGTAGGGGTAGGCGTTGACATCGGTGTTGAGCACGTAGGCGTAGTTGCGTTTCTTGCCGACAGCATCGATAGCTTCTTTCAGCAGCGCATGGACAGGTTCCATGAGTTCTTCCTCTGCCTTGGTGAGCAGTTCCTGTGCTTCCTTTCTGAACTGGAGGCTTTGATCCATCAGCTGTTGCAGTTCCTTTTGACGTTTGAGCATGATGTTCTCAGGGAAAGTCTTCTGTCCGTCGAGGTATTCTGTGAATTTCTTGGAGAAGTCTTTCTCAGAGCGTTCCATCTCTTGGTCGTAAGTCTTCTTCAGTTCCTCCAAGCTCTTCATCGCCTGCTGGTATTGGGGCATGGCGTGAAGCACGTCATTGTAAGAGAGGTAGCCGAAGGGCTGCGGCTGGATAATCACCTGCTGGGGTGTATCAGAAGAGGAAAGCACTGTTTCCTGTGCTGCGATGAGGCCAGCACAAGAAAACAGTGCTATGAGAATGAGGAATCGTTTCATTAAACTAAAAGTTAAAAGTTAAAAACTAAAAGTATAAGTTACTTGCCATTCGGAAGTGGATTCTATCACTTTTAGTTTTTAGTTTTTAGTTTTTAACTCTTTATTTTGCACCCAACTTAGCCTTTACTTGGTCGGTGATGTCTGAGGCACCTGCACCAATGTAAGCGATGGCGCCAGCAGGAAGAACGTAAGTGAAGCCACCTGCAGCACCTACTTCTTGGACTGCCTTCATGATTTTCTCCTGAATGTCAGTCATCTTGGTCTGATAAACCTTCTGCAGTTCCTGCTCGCTGGTCTCGCCAAACTGCTGGTACTCCTGCATGGCCTTCTGGATGTCCTGCTCACGATAAGTACGGAGGGTCTCAGAGAGGGTTTCCTTTTCCTTCTCATAGGCATCAGCCTTAGCCTGGATGTCGTTCTGCTTGCGCTGAAGCTCGTCCTGGAACTGCTTCTGCAGGTTCTGAATCTCTGTCTGAAGTGCTGTGTACTCAGTCATTCCCTGAGCAATTGCATCTACATCTACGTGTCCAATTTTCTGTGCGAACATGGTCATTGGCAAAGCCAAGAGCATCGCAAAAATAATCTTTTTCATTGTTGTTTAGTTATTTGATTTTTGATTTTCTTATGGGGTTAATGGGTTGAATGGGGAATCTTCCGGATGGAGAAGTTCGTCCAGTGCGTGGGCTGGTTAATGAGCGTAGCCCAGTTTCTGGAGGACTTCCTCGCTGATGTCAATCTTGGGGGAAGCATAGATGATGCTGCCGCCAGAGGCGCGGTCGAGAACGAGTTGGTAGCCTTTCTGGTCACAAATGTCCTTGACGGCGTTGTAGATTTCGTCCTGGATGGGTGCGAGGAGGCTTTGGCGCTTTTTGTAGAGTTCGCCTTCGCTGCCGAAGTATTTCTTCTTCAGGTCGCTGGCTTCCTTCTCCTTTGCCATGATGGCCTCCTCAGCCTTGGTCTTTTGTGTGTCGGAAAGGAACACTGACTCCGACTGATATTTCTTGTAGAGGGTTTCGGCCTCGTTGAGCAATGCCTCCACTTCGCCTTCCCACTGCTTGGATACTTGGTTCAATTGTTCGTTGGCACGCTCGTAGGCAGGCACATTCTTGAGGATGTACTCCATATCGACGAGTGCGAACTTCTGTGCGTTGGCAGCGATGGATGCCAAAAGCACGGTCATAATCAATAAAATCTTTTTCATATTGTCTAAAATTCTTGGCCGAGGATAAAGTGGAATTGGCTTCCGCTGTAAGACTTCGAACCGTTGATGTTATCAAATCCATATGCCCAGTCGATACCCATCAGACCCACCATCGGGAGGAAGAGACGCACACCAAAACCTGCTGAGCGTTTCATGTCGAAGGGGTTGAACTTCTTGATCTCCGTCCACGCATTACCAGCTTCTGCAAATGCCAACGCATAGATGTTGGTAGAGCCTTGCAGCAAGAGTGGGTAGCGGAGTTCGAGGGTCATGCGGTCGTAGGCATAACCATAGTTGTAACCTTGTGTGAGGGCACCGTTATCGTAACCACGTAATCCGATGGTCTCGGAATAGTATGTAGAAGAGTAGCCAGACATACCGTCACCGCCCACGTAGAAGGTTTCGAATTGCGACTTCTTATATTTGTTGTAATTACCCAGCAAACCGAAATCGAAGCGTGACATCAGCACGAAGCACTTCTTGGTGTTGCTAAGTGGAAGGAAGAAGCGGGAGTTGAACTTCCACTTGTGGTATTCGATCCACTTGTACTTGCGGCTCATGTCGCTCTGGTAGTTGGCGTCGCGGTAGTTGGTTGCCATGTGCTCGTAGTCCACTCCGTCGAAAAGCGAGTAGGGTGGTGTAAACGACACAGATGCACTGATTTGCGAACCACTACGTGGGAAGAGGGCATTGTCGAGAGAGGATCGTGTCAGGCTGAGCGTCAGGTTGATGTTGTTACAGTTACCGTTCTGGATGATGAAATATTCCCATTCCTTCATCATGTAACGGGTATAACCCAACGATGCAGTGAAACGGAAATTATTGTCAGGCCATGAGAGGCGCTTTCCGAAGCCGATGCTCACACCAAACAGTTCGATGTACTTGTCAGGGTCGTAATAGTTGGAGTAGTTGTTGTAGTAGCTGCTGTTGTAGTTGCCGTAGCCATACAGCATTGAGTAGTAGTTGTTGTAGTAGCTGCTGTTGTAGTAGCTGCTGCTGATATCTGTCTGACGAGAGAAGAACGCGCTGACAGAGAGTTGGTTAGGACGCTTGCGACCAAACCAGGGGTCGAGGAATGAAATGCTATACGACTGGTAGTAAGAGCCGTTGGTGGAGGCGCTAAGTTCCAGTTCCTGTGCATCACCCTGTGGGAAGATGCCGCGATGGAGTCGGTTCTTGCCAAAGAGGTTACGCATGGAGAAGTTGGTGAACTTCAGACCCACCTTACCAATGACACCTGTCTGTCCCCAACCCAGTGAGAACTCAATCTGGTCACTGGCTTTGGGCGTCAACCCAATCTCGAGATCCACCGTTCCGTTGATTTGGTCGGGCTTAATCCATTCGTTAGGATTGAGGGCTTCAGGGTCGAAATGTCCCATCTGTGCAATGCCCATTGCCGTCTCTTTAAAGGCGTCCATGCTGAAGAGGTCGCCAGGTTTGAGCGACAACTCACGGCGTACTACCTCCTCATATACACGGGTGTTACCATAAATCTTGATTTTGTTGATGCTGGCCTGAATACCCTCAGAGATGCGGATTTCGAGGTCAATGGAGTCGCCGTCCACATCCACTTCCACTTCTTGCACTCGGTTGAACACATAACCCTCGTTAAAGTAGCTGTTGGTGACAGACTGGTCGTCCGTGTGCAGACGTTTAGCAATGTGCGTCTTGTTGTAGACATCACCTCGCTTCATTTGCAGCACTCGGTTGAGGTTTTCCGTCTTATAGAGCGTGTTGCCCACCCAGTTGATATTGCGGATATAGTATTTGTCGCCTTCGTCGATATGGAGGAACACATCCACTAGATTATCACCCACATTGACCACGCTGTCGGCATAGATATAGGCATCACGATAACCTAGTTCGTTGTACTTCTCGATGACGCGGTCTTTGTCCTCTTCAAACTTCTCTGCAATGAACTTCTTGGCTTTGAAGAAACTCTTGAAGCCCTTCTCGTTGGTCTTCTTCAAGAGACCGCCTGAGAAGAAACCACCATGGAACTTCTTGGTGGCAAGGTGATCATTACCTGTGATGTGAATCTTGTTGACCTTCACCTTTTCCTTCTTGTCAATGTTCACATCGACAATGAGTTGGTCTGGCTGAGCAAGGTCATCGTGCTGCATGATGTTCACCTCTGCATTCTTGAAGCCCTTGTCCTCAAAGTATCTCTTGACGATGATCTTCGCCTTGTCCACTATGTTGGGTGTGAGCTGGTTACCTTTCACAATACCCATCTTCTCCTGTAGGTCATCGTGTTCCGACTTCTTCACACCATTGATGTTGATTTGCGACACGCGTGGACGCATGTTCAGATAGACTTTCAGATAGACCTTGTCATCCACAATGCTGTCTGCTGTAATCTTCACAGAAGAGAAGAGTCCTTGCTTCCAGTATCTCTTCACTGCCGCCGTAATCTCGTCGCCAGGCACAGAAATCATCTCGCCAACGGTGAGTCCAGAGAGTCCAATCAGTATGTAGTCATCGTAATTCTTGACACCTTCCACAGCGATTCCTCCAATCTCGTATTTCTTCTCCTGCCCGTACACGACGTTAGGCTCTACCTGCACTTGCGCTTTGAGGGACGCCAGTGAAGACAGCAGAAAGACGGATGTGAGTATGATGAATCTTAGAATCCTCATGTATATTATATAATGTATTGTTATTTGTTCTCGGTCACTTGTTCACCAGTCTTGCCAAAACGGCGTTGACGGCTCTGATAGTCTACGATGGCCTTGTGGAATTCCTCTTCCTTGAAATCAGGCCAATAGATGTCGGTGAAATAGAACTCAGAATAGGCACACTGCCACAGCAGATAGTTACTCAGACGTTCCTCACCACCTGTGCGAATCATCAGCTCTGGGTCTGGCATGAAGTTGGTGGCAAGATGTTGGCTGATAGTCTCTTCATTGATGGCATCTGCAGCCAGCGTACCTTCTTTCACCTCCTGTGCAATCTTCTGAACAGCGTTGGTGATTTCCCATTTGGAAGAGTAACTGAGTGCCAAGACCATACATGTTTTGGTGTGGTTCTTGGTGCGCTCCTCCATATAGTTGCACACGTCCTGTACGGCTTGAGGCAGACGGCTCTTGTCGCCAATCACGCGGAAACGGGCATTCTTCTTGATGAAGAGCTCTTCCTCCAGGTGTTTCAGCAATAGTGCCATCAGCGCTGCCACTTCGTCTGCAGGGCGATTCCAGTTCTCAGTAGAGAATGTATAGAGCGTCAGATATTCCACTCCTAGATTGACGGCTGCGGTCATGATGTCCTTCACACGTTCCACACCCTCCTGATGACCGTAAGTTCGTTCTTTTCCTCGCGCCTTAGCCCAACGCCCATTACCGTCCATAATGATGGCGATGTGGCGTGGCACTCGAGTCATATCTATTTGTTCTTTATACATATTCTTGTTTTTTAATTCTTAATCGTTAGCGCATTTGCGGTATTTCGGGCAGAGGTCGTAGGAGATGTACACCATAGTCCACGAGTAGCTGTCCTTATTCTTCAGGAATCCGCTCTTGACTTTGTAGGGGTCTTCGATGCCGTCCAGTTTGTCGCTCATGGAGAAGCGCATGGACCAGTCGATTCCGACATTCCAGCGTGGTCTGAATTTGTATTTCACGCCAAAACCCACGGGGATGTTCATGGTCAGCTCCTTGTTGCCATAGGTAAAGCCCAATCCCATTTGGATATAGGGCGCGAGTCGCTTGTGCCCTTTGTAACCCGTTCCTGTGCCGTAGCCCCAGAAGTTGAGTTCGTACTGGCAACCCACGTCTAACAGCGAGTTGTTGAAGTCCCATTTCTGCCCCTTCTTGTCGGGGTATTTATTCTTGCCCTTGTTGGCATTGCCCTTCACGCTTCCGTAGCCGATGTCAAACTTTAGCGCCATACGTGGGTTGATGTTGTATCGTCCCATCAGTCCGCCCGCCATCGTCACGTTCTTGTAGAAGCCGTTGAGGTTGGCGTCTCCCATGTAGAAGCTGGGACCGCCCATCGCACCAAGTTCCAATGCATATTCCAGTTCTTGCGCTTGTACACTTACTGCGAGGAGGAGCGTGATGATTATTGTATAGAGCCTTGCCATACCTTGCCGTTTTCCTGAATAATCCATAGATTCTTGTCCACAGCTACGATACTTGCCACGCCATTGGCTGGTTTGAGATCCGTTGGCATGGGGTATTTCTTTGACTGTGGGTGCCACGTGATGCCGTTATCGTCCGAACGGTACAATTCACCGTACGCATCGTCTTCTACGCCGATGGCATACAGCGCACCATTGTATTTGGTTACGCTGGAGTAGTCGAAGTGGGGCATCCCGTATGCATTGTCAGGTGTTACTTGTATGTAAGCCCAAGGCTGGTTGATGCTGGTGTCCTCTGAAGAGTTCTTGCACCAACTCACACCATTTTTGCTATTTTGACTTGACAGTCCCGTCATTACCGTTACCTGCAAATTCTTGTTGGTAGCTGAAGGACTGGTGATGGAGTTAATTGAGATTTCAGGTAACATCTCCAAATCCTCCGTACCTTCTATCGACCAAGTGTTGAGGTCAGAAGAACCGATGATGGCTGTACCATCGTAAGCGTAGAGGTAGTAGGCATCAGCAGCTAGCAGACGCTCCACCTTTTGGTCGGAGGCTTTCGTCCATGTGGTGCCCAATTGCTCTGGTGCACTGTAATAGATGAGGCCATCGTTGCCCAATCCATAGAAGCTATTGTTGAACAAGACGATAGAACCATTGTCAACAGGAATGCTGACAGGTTTGCTCCATGTTTGGGCGTCGTCTACCTCTGCAAACGTCATCACTGGCTGCGCCTCATCGTTTTGGGCAAAAACAAAGACTTTGCCGTCCACATAGAACACTTTGCTGGCTCCTGTGATGGCAAGGTCAGAAGTGATGGATTTCCATTCCAGCGTGTCGGTATTGCCCACATGCTTGTAGATATCCACCTTGTAAATTCTTTTGGAAAGTCCGTCGGTGGAGGCACACAGCATCTCCACCGTCTGGTTGAAATCGATGATGGTTCTACTAGACTCTAATGGATAGTAGAGTTCATCCTCTGGTTGAAGTTTGTAGTACACATCGCCTTGAGAATAGACTACTGGTACCACTTTCGTCAAATCCACCCAATTGGGTAGAGAATCGACAGTATAGATGTGTCCATTCAGTTGGTCAATATTGAAGAATATCTGACTTCCGTATATCGTTTTTGAGACGATGGTGTCAGTAGCGTTGCCGTATTGGTCGTACTTCTTGGCCAAAGCATCGCATGTGATGCTGTTGACTGCAAAGCTGGTGATGGCGCACTGTGGCGTAGTTTCAATATGATCGCTGCCCAAGCATGACGCAAGTACTAACACTGTTATCATCAGCACAGCCATGCTCCTGAACGTATGCTTCTTATCTAATTTCTTCATTGTTCGCAATAAGCCAATATACAAAACGGTGCAAAATTACGAACAATTTTTGCATCTACGAAGTGTTAAGCCCTATTTTAACGGAATTTATGCTATATTAAGGAAATATTAGGTTGTTTTGAGCAATTCTACAAGCTCCTTCATGCCTTCGCTGGCTCCTTTCATAATGTGGTGGATGCCCAGATTGGGGTTGTATGGCACGTCTTTGGGGTCAATGAGGTAGATCTTGCAGTGTTCGTTGGTGAAGTTCAGCAAACCTGCTGCTGGATAGACATTGAGGGAGGTGCCAATTACCACCAGGATGTCGGCTTTGCTGACCTGCTCGATGGCAGGTTCAATCATAGGAACGCTCTCGCCAAACCATACAATGAACGGACGCAGTTGACTACCGTCCTTCGCCTTGTCACCCATTCGGATGATGGGGTTATCTTCGGGTAGGGTGACAATGCAGTTGGGGTCGTTCGGATTGCGTGAAGAGGTAGCTTTCATCAACTCTCCATGCAGGTGGATAATATTATGGGAACCGGCGCGCTCGTGCAGGTCATCCACATTTTGTGTAATGACGGTCACATTGAATTGGTCTTCGAGGCTCGCTACGAGTTTGTGTCCTTCGTTAGGCACCACACTACTCAATTGCTGGCGACGTTCGTTGTAGAACTTCTGCACCAGTTCGGGGTCACGTTCGTAACCCTGAATGCTTGCCACTGCCTCCACGGGATACTGTTCCCAAAGGCCACCGCTGTCACGGAAGGTGCTGATGCCGCTCTCTGCTGACATGCCTGCACCGGTCAAGAAAACTAATTTTTTCATACTGCTATAATGGTTTTAGGTGTTGCTGGTGGTTAATAAGCAACCTTGCATTGAATGCCAAGCTGTTCTACTTGTTTGCCTATCGCATCCAGCACAGCGGGTTCTGCCTTTTTCAGTCCGTGTGCAGGAGTTTCGCGATCAATCGTGTATATCATCACTTCACGTGGACGTATTTCGTCGACCGTTTTCAGCCAAGGCTGTACAAATGTTTCGCTTGTGTTGTCAACGGAATGCCCTTTGTGTTCTCCCTTCATAAACATGGTTTGGATGATACAACGATTACCAAACTCTTTCAGGTGTTCGATGATTTTCTCTACCTCGTAAGTGCCATTAGGACGATCTACCAGCCCAATATAATCGGCAGAAATGGTGTCGAGTTTACAGATGTTGTTATCCACCTGGCAGAGGGCATCAAACACGGGCTTTTTATGGATTTGAGTGGCATTGGTCAGGACACTCACCTTTGCATTGGGGAAATATTTGTCACGCAAGGCAATAGTGCCTTCAATGATTTCTGGGAAATGGGGATGAAGTGTCGGCTCGCCATTGCCCGCAAAGGTCAGCACGTCGGGTGCTGGCCCTTCTTCTTTCATCTTGCGCAACTGATGTTGGAGGGCACGCAACACCTCTTCTTGTGTTGGCATCTTTTGTTGTGGTATGAAATCGTGGTTGAAACCACACTCACAATAGATACAGTCAAACGAACAGCATTTGCCGTCGCCAGGCAGGAGATTGATGCCCAACGACACGCCAAGACGGCGACTGTGTACAGGACCAAATATGGGGGAAGGGTAAATGATCGTCATGATTGTGATTTACATTTTTACAAATTATTATTTGCTGTACAGTTGGGGTGCAGACGCTTATACAGCCAGTTAGTCAGTACGAAGAATAGAATGGCCGTAAAGAATCCGGCGATGGAGTCGATGAGGTAGTGTGCCTTGATATACACAGTGGCACAACACAACAACAGATACAACGGCATCATCAGCCAGAAAAGCCACTTGTTCTTCGCCTTCCACGCCAACAGCATCGTCACAGTGCTCATGCCCACATGACTGCTCGGAAAAGCAGCAGTGGGGCGTTCGCCAGCTTCATGTGCCCATTGTACAAGTTGACTGAACACACCTTTCACCTCAAGCGTGAGCATTTCGGTGTGGGTTTGAAAATAATAGCCTACGGGAGGGAACACGCCCGAAGCGGCTTTCTCTGTCCCTATGGCCAAGAAATAGTATTGTGGTCCAGCCACAGGCAGGAATTCATATATTACATAATAGATGAAGAAAGATCCGAGGAAGATAAAACCAGCCCGATCGGCCTGTGAATAGCGACACAGTTGATAGAAGACGATGGTCGTTGCCATCATGTAGAAGTAGGCATAGTAGCCCATATTGAAGGCTTCGCTCCAGAAGGTGCTATTCACTATCTTGCTAAATTCCCAGGCGGGTTGACACCCAAATAAATCTTGGTCCATTTGGGCGAAAACGTGATCCAGATAAGGTAATTGAGAACAGAAATCGTATGTCTCTGGATACCAAGAGATGAGACCCAGCATGGGAGGTGCAATGCGTAGAATGCGCAAAGCACGGCAGGGATACCAACGGTATAGACCATAGAGGGCACCTATGGCTGCCAACATGCAAATTCGGGTGACAATCATGCCTGTTGGGTCGGCAAGTTTGTTCCAATAGATGCCAATCAGGACTGTGGTGAAGAGCATGTAAATCAGCGTAAGGATTTCCATGCTGCAAAGTCCCTTTTCTTCATCTTTTTTAAAATATTCTTTCAGTATCATTTTCTATATCCACTTGTTTTCTTTGTACCAATCCATACACTCCTTCACACCTCGTTCCAAGGGCCATTCAGGTATGTAGCCCAATTCGTCCTTCAATGGTGAAATGTCACATTGCCAGTTGCGTTGACACATGATGCGGTATTTGTCACCATTCAGTGTGCTGGGCTTATGCGTGAGTTTTGAGAAGCCTTCAGCCATAGTGCTAATGATCCATAGCAGCCACAATGGTGCCTTGATGTGCAGCACATGCTTTATATCCAGTTCCTTCTGAAGAAGGTCGCTGAATGCACGGCTATCGTAGTTGTATCCATCGCTCACCAAATAGGTTTTCCCGTTGGCTACGCCTGCCTTTCCAATTGCAGCAAAGATAGCCCCCACCAAATCACGTACATATACAAACGTGATGACCTGCTTTTGGTAACCCACAGCAAAGTCGATGTGCTGTTTGATGGATTTTGCCATCATGAAATAGTCTTTTTCGCGAGGACCATAGACACCTGTAGGACGGAAAATGGTGACGCTTTCAACTCCCTTCAAAAACTCCTCACTCTTCACCTTGCTTTCCCCATACGCTGTGTTTGGCTTTGGCGTGTCCGAAGCCTGCATGTCATTGTAGGTGCCATCGGCATTCTTCTCCTCACGGATAGGACCTAAGACGCTGAGGCTGCTTACATAAAGGAACTGGTCGGGCATCATGTCCAAATCTTGGAGCGTGTTCACCAAATTCTTCGTGCATTGGAAGTTATGCAGATCAAAGTCTTCGCTTTTCAGACATTTTGTCGCTCCTGCTGCATGGATGATGATATCCCATTTGCCGATTTGCTCTTTATAGGTAGAAAGTTGTTCTTTCAGCTGCACAGCATCCGTCATGTCGAGGGTGGCGAACTTCAATCGTTCGTCCTTCAGCCATCGGCGACTGGAATGTTGTCTCATGCCAGCCCATGTTTCCATGCCTCGCTTTAGACCTTCTTCGCAAAGAAAACTGCCGATAAAACCACTGGCTCCTGTAACTAAAATCTTCATGCTGAATGAATTTTGACTGCAAAGGTACGACTTTTAATTTAAATTCACTATCTTTGCAACCAAATAAAAAAGACTGATACTATGTCAAAGAAAGAATCAAGGCTGGTGAAGTCCAGCATCAACAAGCGTGAAATGAGAGACATGGTGGGCGACTATCTGCACAGAAATCAGGGTAGGCAGCTCGCATTAAAGAACGTGTTTAGTGAGATGGGGTTGACAAAACACCCGTTGAGGATGCTATGTGTGGATATCCTGAACGAGATGCTCGAAGCAGGAGATCTGGTGAAGAACCACGATGGTTATTTCATCTACCGAGGTACGGCGCATGTGGTGGAAGGAACCTTCAACCGCACTTCGGGAGGAAGAAACTATGTGGATACTGATGATGGAATGGGTATCTCCATCTATGACGAAGACACCCACCATGCATTGCCTGGTGACCGTGTCAAAGTGGGCATTCATGCCAAGAAATATGGCAACCACAAATTACATGGTGAGGTCATCGAGATTGTGAAACGTCGGGAGAAACCTTTTGTGGGAACCTTGGATGTGCAGCACAGTGTGGCGTTCCTGTCTGTTCCTACAGGCATCTTACAAAGCGACATTGTCATTCCTGTAGAAAAATTGAAGGGTGCAACGAATGGGCAGAAAGTGGTCGTGAAGGTGACGGACTGGCCTCAAGAAGCTCGTAACCCGATTGGCGAGGTGATAGATGTGTTGGGTAAGGAAGGTGACAATAACACTGAGATGCATGCCATCCTCGCAGAGTTTGGCTTACCATACAAATATCCAGAGAAGGTGGAGGCTGCTGCCAATCAATTGGATGCCGGTATCACGCCTGAAGAGATTGCTCAACGTGAGGATTTCCGTGACACCTTTACCATCACCATAGACCCCCGTGATGCCAAGGACTTTGACGATGCCATCTCCATCAAACAATTGAAGAAGGGGCTATGGGAAGTGGGTGTCCACATTGCTGACGTGAGCCACTATGTGCTTGAAGGTTCGGTCATAGACCAAGAAGCACAGCAGCGTGCCACTTCTATCTATCTGGTGGATCGCACCATTCCAATGTTGCCCGAACACCTCTGCAATATGCTTTGTTCGCTGCGTCCCAACGAGGAGAAACTCACTTATTCTGTCATCTTCGAGATGAACGAGGAAGCAGAAGTGCTGAATCGACGCATCAAACATACGGTGATCAAGAGTTGCCGACGCTACACTTATGAGGAGGTGCAGTATTTGCTCGAACAAAATGGTGAGGCACGTGAATGTGAACTCATCCGTGAAGGGAAGGTGCAACCCACGCAGCCCATTCCAGCACAGGAGGTTCTGCCTGATACGGAACTCAATGCTTTTCGTGACAACCTCGCTCCGATTGATCCGACCAAGATCCCTGTCACACCTGTACCAGCCGACCATCGTCAGGGTGAGTATGCAGACTTGCTCATCACCCTCAACCGTATGGCGCATCAGTTGCGTGACAAACGGTTTAAGGAGGGTTCCATTGACTTTGATCGCGAGGAACCACGTTTTGAGATAGACGAGCAGGGTAAACCTATTCGCGTGTATTTCAAACATGCCAAAGATGCCAACAAGTTGGTGGAGGAGTTCATGCTGCTGGCCAACAGGGCTGTGGCAGAAAGTGTAGGAGCTCCAGATGGCAAAAGCGAAAATAGTAAATCACATAAGACCCTCCCTTATCGTATTCATGATATGCCCGATATCAACAAACTGGACAATCTTGCAGGTATGGCTTCACGTTTCGGATTCCAACTCTTGACACAGGGTAAGAAGGAGGATGTGGCACATAGTTTGAACAAATTGCTCAAGGATGTGCAAGGTAATCGTGTACAGAATCTGATAGAGATGGCATCGCTTCGTGCTATGCAGAAAGCCGTCTATTCTACTTATAATATAGGACACTATGGCTTGGGCTTCAAGTATTACACCCATTTCACGTCGCCTATCCGTCGTTACCCCGATTTGATGGTGCACCGTCTGCTGACTCGCTACGAACAGGGTGGGGCTTCAGCCAGTCAGAAGAAATATGAAAACTTGTGTGAGCATTCCTCACAAATGGAGCAATTGGCTGCCAGTGCCGAACGTGCCAGCATCAAGTATAAGCAAGTGGAGTTCATGAGTGACAAACTCGGACAGGAGTTTGATGCCCACATTAGTGGCGTGAACGAATTTGGTATTTATGCCGAGATTGATGAGAACCACTGCGAAGGACTTATTGCCGTGCGTTTCTTGGGTGAAGAAGCCTTTGATTTTGACGACAAGAACTTCTGCCTTGTGGGGCGTCAGACGCATCATCGTTTTTCCCTTGGTGACCCCATCCGCATCAAGGTGGCGCATGCTGACCTTTTCCGCAAGCAACTTGACTATGAATTGGTTTCCCACGAATCTTCTCTTTATACAGCAGAACCAGTTTTCTACGAGCCCTTCGTTCAGACGACCCAAAAGCGTGGTGCCAAGCATACGGGTAAGGCTCCGAAGAGGGAAAGAAAGAATGGAGGCAGACAGAAGATGAGGAAACGGAAGTAGATCCGTATCAGCTTATCTGATTAAGACCACACAACAAGACGGGGATGCGCTCAAAACGCATCCCCGTCCTTATTGATGATCCCTTGTGGGATTATTGCATCACCTTCACGCCGTCAACGATCACGATGCCCTCATAGCTTTCGTCAACAACGATACCGGCTGTGTTGCGGCGGATACCGTCCTTCACTGGCTCTACAGGAGTTACATCTTCGATACCAGTAGCAACATTCTTGAATGTGTCGCCAGAGAGGTATGAGATATGGAAGTCGTCGAAGATCACCCAGTCACCACTTGCACCACCAGTCTTGCGCAGACCGATCTGGAGAGTCTCACCGCTCTTCACCTCAACGCGTACCTTGTTGAGCACCTTTTCAGGAGCCTTCACCTCCCACATGTAGAAGCCGTACATAGACTCTGGGAAGTAATAAGTCGTACCACCTACTTCAACAGCTGCGTCGAATGGTTGTGAGCTCAATTCACCGTGTGTCCATGCCATTTCTGGGTAGTTTGTGAATCCATACAGTTCAGCATCTTCACCTTCGCCCTCTGGAGCGCAGATGGTCATTGCAGTTGCGTATGGTTCGTTGGTGTCTTCATTTACTTCGTATGCTGTAACAACACCCATGAATGATGGCTCAGTACCCTTCAAGCTTTCGATTGCCTTGACGAACGTAGTCTGGTCGTTACTGTCAGAAGTCTTTGCGAAGAGCACGGTATTGTGATTTGCCCAAGCCTCTTCACTACCAGCCTCGTCGTATGCAGCTACCATGTCGGCAGTCACTGTGCTACCTTCGCGGTATGCAGCGAGACAGCTGATTTCGTAAATACCTGCTGGCATGCCAGAGAGGTTCTGATAGAATGTGAAGTTGCTTGAACCAGCATTCCAAACCTCGTAGTTACCACGTGAGTACTCATTGCTCTGTGCATTACCACTTCCTTCGAATGTCCAACCATAACGGTGACCCTTGCCCCATGCATCAATAGGAGTGACAACACCATCGACTTGATCCAGCTCGAAGCTTGGGTTCACAATCATAGATGTGAGGTCAACAGGAGCTGCCTCCGTAGCCTTGTCAGCACCCAGTGCTTTCATCTTGTTGATGTTGATAGGTGTAGCCAGACTTGAGATGTACTGGTCGAGCGTTTCGATCGTTGCAACAGCAGCAGCAAGGGCACTCTTCTGTTCAGTGAGGGTTGCATTCAGCGAAGCGTCATCGAGCTCCATAGCCTCTGCATATACCTTCACATAGTCGCCATACTTGTTAGCAACCTTGTTGGCACCATCAATGTCCTTGTATGTGTCGTTAGCACCTTCACCCAGTTCGGTTGCTGCCAACTGAGCAGGAGCAAGGATGTCGCTCACGCCAGCCACGCCAGCATTGTTGGTAGCGATGTCAGTATAAGTATCGATGGCCTTATAGTTACCGTATTCCTTAGTTGCTGCAGTGATGTACTTACGTGCATCGTTCAGATAACCTCTGTATTCTTCGAAGAGTGCTACGCCTTCGTATGGCTCCTTGCACTTCGCAATCAGTTCCTCAACATACTTCTTGTCGCCTTCGAATGTGAGCGCTTCAGCAGCTTCCTTCACCTCGGCAATTTCCTGTCTGATGAGCTTGTCCACTGGAGGCTCCTCACCGTAGAAAAGAAGACGGAAACCAGTCTAGTGTGCATTGTAGTCAGACTGTCCACCGATGAGGAGCTGTCTGTCAGACACGTGGATGATACCAGTTGTCACTTCCTTCCAACCTGAATCATCAGCTGATTCGAGAGGAGACTTCATCACGTCACCGTCATTGTTCTCCATGAAGATGTTGTGGAAATTGCCGTTACCGTCACCCCATCCGCGGATGAGCGCCTTCAGGCTGTAGTAACCAGAAGGAAGACCGACGATGTTCTGACATACATCCATAGAACCGCTGGTGAAGAGGCCTGCGTGCCAAGTGTCGGCAGCACCGATAAGACCTCTGTCATCATAGTACATATAGAGACCATTTGTCTTGCCCTCATAACGGATGCGCTGGAACCACTGGTTCTTCACATTCTCATCGTTCAGCACGATAGTCACGTCAGAAGCAATCTCTGTGCGAGTCTTGTCTTCTTCATTCTCCGTATATTTCAGCTTGTCAGTGTAGTTACCGTCACCGCCACCAACAGCATTCAGCCAAGTTTCCTCGTTGATGGAATAATTGCCCTCTTCGTCCTTGACAATCTCAACACCATCGTTCACGAACCATGGGTGGTTGATCACAGCCGAGAAGTCCTTTGCACCATTCTCATCAGCCTCCTGCGTGTCGAGGTAGTCACCACGAGCATCAGCCAGTTCGTTGAAGTACTTCATGCAGAAGTCAAGTGGAGAAATCTCCTCAAAGTCAGCAGCCGAACAACCATTGATCTTACCAAGAATATCATTGTAAGCGCTCTGGAATGCAGCCTTACCAGGATAGTCCGTGCTTTCCATCAATGTCTTTGACTTTGCCAACACGAATGAGAGGTGACCCAGATACTGATACAACTCATCATAGTCGAGGTTGCTCTGCTTGAGGTCTTTGATGAAGTCCAAAAGTTCGTCACCCTCAAGTGTAGCGTATGTCATCTTAGCAATTTCCAGTTCGTCACTGATCTTATCGGCAATGGCAGCCGTGAACGAAGCGTCGAAACCGTCAAATGTTGCTGTGCTGAACTGATCCTTCCATGCCTCCAATTTTGCACTTTCATTATTGTACTCAGTCTCAGCAAATTCTACTTGAGCTTCAGTGGTGTAGCCATCGTTGTAGATCACCTGCCATTCGCTCAAAGCCAACCAGTCCTCTGTCACGTAGTCAGTCTTGCGATAACCAATACGTACATAAGTATCTTTGTCCAGCAAGATGTCAAACTCGTTCCAATAGTAACCTTTCTGGAAGTAGTAACTTGCACCAATGATACTTCTTGGATAGTAGTAAGTCTTTTCAACCTCTACTTCCTTACCTCTAGCGTTGATCTCCTTTGCGATCATCACGAAGCTACCGTCATTTCTCCAGTCGTCGCCGTTTGGAGTCCATCCGCATAATTTTTCTTCGCATGTAATGTCGAAGATGTGACGGATAGGAGTGATGAAGGTACGAGTAACATCCTCGCCTGCTGTTGCACTTGCTTCGTCTGCATAAGTCTCTACGTATGCCCAAGCATTCTTCTTGCTTTGACCTTTCTTCCAAGCATTGAAACAGTCAGTAGTCTGCTGACCGCTGGCATCACGATAGCAAGCTTGTACTCTAATGGTGTAGTAACCAGCAGGAAGCTTCACTATCTGATACACATCTGGATTGTCATCAGTTACGTGACCGTCACCATAGTAACCCATACATGTGCTACCCTTTTCGTGGTCACCATACATGGCATCGTTTTGGTCAATGTAATCGAAGAAGAACTTCTGACCAACACCCTTCCAGTATTCGCCATAGTTGCCTTCTTTGCCTGCAGATCCGCCATTGCTCTTTGTTGTCCAAGCCTGTGTTGGATCTACATCCTTCATGCCGAGATCAGCAATCACATTTTGTCCCTTTTCCCATTTTGATGGGTCGGGATTCTGTGCAAAGGCAGTCATGGAGGCTACCAATGCCAGAAGCAAAGTGTAGATTTTTCTCATAACAAATAGTTTTAATTAGTAAAAAAGTTGATAATTTATTAAAATTGTTTTGGTAAAACTTCCTGCACTTGGTTAGTTCCGTGGTGACTATCGATGACCCTCGTTTGGAAAGGGAAAAATCGACGCATCACTATTCGGGGCAAAGTTCGGGATTTTCTTGTTAAAGAAGTATAAATTATGTAACACGGATTTCAAAATTTGATACAAAAACTTTAAAAAAGCGGAACGGTACGTGATACCATTCCGCTTTTGTTTTCAGCTACGTATAGTTATGTTGCAAATTAGAACTTGAAGTCCACTGCAAAGCGTATTCCGTTCTTCCTCAGTTTGTCGCCTCCAGGTACTGCTGGCAAGTCGGTGTAATTGAGTCGGCGGACATACTGTACGGTGAGCACCTTGAAGATGTTACTGATACCGACCGAGAGCTCCATGTAGGGTTTGTTACCCATCACGAAGGAAGTGTAGTTGCCGTCTCGGGTTGGGAAGCGGAAGAGGTCGTTGTCGTTGGTGCTGATGAAGGGGTTGTTCTTGTCCGTCAGATGTCCATAGAGCATCTTGAAGCCGACATACTCACGCAGCTTCATCTTCTTCAGCAGGGGAATGCGGTTGAGCAGCTTACCGTCGAAGTTCCAGTTGATGAGCAGAGAGACATAGCGGTCGTTGAGGAACTCCATGTTGCGGAGCATGTTGAACGACCAGCTGTCGAACTGCACGAAGTAGGATAGGTTCGATTGTGGGGTGAAGAGCATGGGGAATGGCACCTTGTTCCACTGAGCGCCACCTTTCAGATAGGTTTCGATGCTACCGCAGGCACCAGGCAACCAGAACTTCTTAAAGACCGTTGCTTCCGTCATGTTGTAGTTATACTGACCTCCCAAGAAACCGTCCATACCTATCGTGTGCTCCAATGTGATGATGGGTGCATCGTTGTTGATGGGCTGTCGCTGCTGCTTACTGTTGATGAAGGTCTCACGAGGTGCATAGCGGAAAGCGAGCTTGATGTCGGCGGTCTTGATGTTGTCCAGTAATGTGCCATCCACATTGCGCATATAGATGAGTTTGCCGGTTGGTGTCAGTTTCGAGCGGTCAACGGTTGCTGACCACGTCATGTGGTTGTCCATTTCATACTGATACTTCAGCTTCATGTCCGTCACATACATCATTTGGTCCACCTTGCTCGTCTTGAATGAGCTGTACATGTTGTCCTTCACCGTGTTGGAGAACTTGTCCACAGGCGACATGTCGTCGTACATGTAAGTGGCGATGATGCTACGACGTGGGAACTCATGCGCCATGTACTTCTTCTTGTTGAAGGAATACTCCACCTCTGCCTTGTACTTCCACTTCTTGTCCTTGGTTCCGTAGGCGCCATAACCACGCAGGAAGAGGTTGGGCAAGAGGTTGGCGGTTGTCTGGAGCGGGAGTTGGAATCGCATGCCATCGATATCGTTGTGGGAAATGATGGAGTTGATTGGGATGAGGTCAATCTTATTGGGCTTAGGGGTCAATTCCACAGAGTTCTCGACCACTGCCGTGAGGAGGAACTTCCAGAAGCCACCTAAGTCTTCGTTGATTTTATCCACACCATTGCCGAGGTGATTCTCTGCGTTGGTGAGTTGGATAGGACGGATGGAAGCCCAGTAAGTAGAGTCTTTGAATGCTGCGTCAGTCAGCACGCGCTCGACCTGAGGCGACTTGAAAGCCTTCTTGTCCGTGATAGGCGAGAAGTCGTAGTTGCTGTACTGTGAGTAGCGTTGGCACTGGAACTTGATGGCTCCGTAGAGTCCGCTCAACTCTACAATCATGTTGTCCACCTTTATGACACGTTCACCTGTGGGCAGGGTCATGAAGTCTTGGATGACCATGAGGTTATCGACGAAGTTCACACCAGAGTTGGTGGGCACATTGATGACGGCACGTTTCACTTGATTGAGTTTGTCATCGGTGATGTACAGGTGTCCTGCAAATCCAAAGTCCTGTGTGTTGTTGGGCAGGAACGCCACATCGATACAGCGTTCATTGTCCACCATGATGGTGTCCTGTATATAATAATGGTAGAAGCCGATGGCCTCGTTGGTGGAGATAGGACTGATGAACGGGTGCTGGAGCAATCGCACATTGTCCTTGTAGATGTCCACGTCGGTGAAGATATCCTTCACGTAGGTCGTCAGCATGTCGCCCGACGAGAGCATGGACTGGAAACCGTCGCTGCGTTGCGCTTTGATGGTGGTCTTCACCGTCTTGGGATTCTTGCGATAGCTCTCCTCCGAAGCCGTCTCGTCCACCATGATGGGAATGATCAGTTTACCCGTCTCAGGACAGATCTCTGACAGCAGCGTGTCTTTTGTTCCCTTGATGTCGTTGTAGGAGAATGTCTTCTTCTCGTATTTGTCGAAATGATAGAAGTCCTTCTCCTTGATGTCGCTCAGCTTCTTGTTGGCAATCACCTTGCGCATCAAATCCACAGCAGGATTGTTCTTGCGTGTGTATTTGATTTTTGACTTCTTCACCACCACTTCGCCCAACAGGAAATCCTCTGAGTACATCTTGATAATCTGGCCGCGAATCTCCTGTCTTCCGCGTGGCACAGTGACGGTGACGGGTTTGTATCCCAAGAAGGTGATCTCAAACTTGTCATAGTTGTTGAGGATGGGCAAGACGAAATTACCGTCCATATCGGTGGAACGTCCCTCCGATGTGCCGACATACTTCACGGCAGCAAAAGGGATGGGCTCCCCATTGGCACCATCAATCACCTGACCGTAGAACTGCGCCTTTGCTGCTACTACACAAAGCAGGCACAGCAGCGAGAAGATTATTTTTCTCATGTATGAAAACATTGGAATGTATGATTTGTCATTTTCTATGTCCTGCACCCATGATGTGAGGGCAAACTTTTAATCCTCAATCAAGCACTTGCCCGTCATTTCCTTTGGCTGTTCCAGGCCCATGATGTGGAGGATGGAAGGAGCTACGTCGGCCAGCACACCATTCTGCACCTTGGCGTTCTTGTTTTCAGTCACATAGATGAAAGGAACGGGGTTGAGAGAGTGCGCTGTGTTGGGGGTGCCATCAGGGTTGAGTGCGTTGTCAGCATTTCCGTGGTCTGCGATGATGATGGTTTCGTAGTCCATCTGCTTGGCAGTCTCCACCACTTCGTTCACACACTGGTCGATGGCCTTCACAGCAGCCTCGATAGCAGTGTAAACACCTGTGTGACCCACCATGTCGCCATTGGCGAAGTTCACCACAATCCAGTCATATTTGTTGGTCTTGATGGCCTCCACCAACTTGTCCTTCACTTCGTATGCGGACATCTCAGGCTTCATGTCGTAGGTAGGCACCTTGGGAGAGTTCACCAAAATACGGTCTTCACCCTCGAAGGGTTCCTCGCGACCACCATTGAAAAAGAAGGTAACGTGTGCATATTTCTCTGTCTCAGCCGTGTGCAGCTGCTTCAAGCCCTTTGATGCGATGTATTCGCCGAGGGTGTTCTCCACGTTCTCCTTGGGGAAGAGGATGTGCACGCCTGTGAAAGAAGCGTCGTAAGGAGTCATGCAGTAGTATTGCAGGCCAGGGATGGTCTTCATGCCCTGCTCCTCCATATCCTTCTGGGTCAGCACGATGGTCAGTTCCTTCGCGCGGTCATTGCGGTAGTTATAGAAGATGACTACGTCGCCTTCCTTGATGCGGCCATCCACGTTGCAGTTGATGAGTGGCTCCATGAATTCGTCCGTGTTCTTGTGCTCCTCCGTGTGGGTGTCGTAGCAAGACTGCACACCTTCCACCATATCAGCCACCTCACGGCCCTTGCCATGCACGAGCTGGTCGTAAGCCACCTTGATGCGATCCCAACGCTTGTCACGGTCCATGGCATAGAAACGACCGATGATGGAGGCGATAGCACCTACACCCACCTCGTCAATGTGCTTCTGCAAGTCAGCAATGAAGCCCTTACCAGACTTTGGATCAGTGTCACGACCGTCCATGAAACAGTGTACATAGCAGTTCTCGATGCCATACACCTTGGCAATGTCGATGAGCTTCAGGATGTGGTTGAAGGAAGAGTGCACGCCACCTGTTGAAGTCAAGCCCATCAGGTGAACGCTCTTGCCGTTCTCCTTCGCATAGCTGTAAGCCGACTTGATCTCGGGGTTCTCCAAGATAGAGTCATCTGCACAGGCGCGGTTGATCTTCACCAAGTCCTGATACACGATGCGTCCAGCACCGATATTGAGGTGTCCCACCTCCGAGTTACCCATCTGTCCGTCGGGCAGACCCACGTTTTCACCGCTTGCCTGCAACTCAGAGTGAGGATAGTTTGCGTTCAAGTAATCCATGTAGGGTGTTGGAGTCTGATTAATCACGTCACCCTTGCTTTTGTCACCGATTCCCCATCCATCGAGAATCATCAAAAGAGCTTTCTTAGCCATAATAATACCTTTTATACCTTATAATTTTAATGTTAAATTCACGCGTTCAAAGTGTTACGCCCACACTTTGAGGGTGCAAAGACGGCGCAAGCCGAACACAATGAAGCTTGCTTCAATTGCTGAGGCGCAGCCTGTTTTCGCGCCAAATTTGGCGCAAAGTTACGAAAAGATTTCAAAACATATGTCCCCTCCCCACATATTTAACACCCTTTCAGGGTAAAATCGTGGGGTTGGAGGAGGTAATGGACGCTTCGGTTACCAAGCTTCTTCTGTTATCTCTGATGGATCAAAAGGTATCTGTTCCGTTTCGACAGGCGTTTCCAAATGCTTTGAAGAAGACGCCTTGGTTTAAATCTTCAGTTCGTGATATTCGCGCATTTAAAGTAGAGAATTGGTCTGATTTCACACAAATCGTGAAAGAAGATTGAACATCAGCAATAGATAAAAGAGATTATTTTTTCACTTGCGTTACAGTTGTTACAGTTGTTACAGTTAAAAACTAAGCACCCCAAATGTGAAAAGTAAATTCTATATTATATATATATATATATAATATAGGCATATTTTTGGGGTGTAGGAATACCTTGAAAACAACTGTAACAACTGTAACAACTGTAACGCTTGCTTGGATTTTCAAAAAAACTAAAAAAATCGGGCATTTTCCGAATTTTGCACTACCTTTATTTGCAAATGTCGAAAATTTGTCGTAACTTTGTAGTGTCAAAAGATAAGGCAGATGGGAT
>CADCIO010000015.1 GCA_902801475.1 uncultured Bacteroidales bacterium | reverse complement strand
CTTTGCTTGTGCATACACATTATATATAATATGTACGCGCTGTTTGTCTTGTATTTCTGTTCGCAGTCTGTCAAAGATCTCATTTTTGCCCCCCTCTTTGACTTGTTTCAGTCGAAAACCTGCTGCGCTCGGCATTGCCCAAGTGTACTTAGCACTGCTCTCACTGGCAAGGTTTTTCGGAAAGCGAGTGCAAAGGTACGACCTTTTTCTGAACTGGCAAAGCAATTCATCATTTTTTTTCAAGAAAAACAAGAAAAACGAACAGATTGGACAAAAAGATGAGGAAAAAGAAGAGGAAAAGGCTACTCATATATGCATTTTGAGGTCTATATTGGCAAATAGAGGACTTACTTCTAACCTCCAAAAAGCAACAATTATGAAGAACAAGGATCTCTGGCAGGACATCATTCAGGTGGTGGTGTCCATCCTCACGGCAGCATTGACTGCTCTGGGAACTACGAGCTGCATGAAACTTGTCAGTTGACAATTGACAGTTAAAAATCTCCTAGCGCGTGGGCTGGTTGAAAATTGGAGAAGGTTGCACTGGATTGCAGCCTTCCCCTTTTGTCGAAAAAACTACGCCGCAAGCGGACGATTAGGGGATTTGGAAGATTTAGAAGATTCGTGTTCGGCAAAGACAGGATTCGCATCAAGGTAAGCGGAGGTCGTGGACGATTTGTTCCAGGTATTGCTGATCTACTTCGTCGAAGGTGCCAAAGTGTTGGCTGTCGATGTCGAGGACGGCGATGACGTCCAGATCGTGGAATATGGGTACTACAATCTCGCTGCGGCTCTTGGTGGAACAGGCGATATGACCCGGGAAGGCATTGACGTCGGGCACGATGATGGTTTCGCCACGTGCCCAAGCGGTGCCACACACTCCCCTGCCCTTCTGGATGCGGGTGCATGCCAAGGGACCTTGGAAGGGACCAAGGACGAGTTCGCCATCGATGACACGATAGAAGCCTGTCCACCAGAAACCAAAGGTCTCGTGGAGCATGCTTGCCACATTCGCCATGTTGGCGATGGGGTCTGACTCGCCTGCCGTCACTGAACGTATCATGAGCTGCAACTCGCGGTATTTCTCTTCTTTCGTGCCTGCACTGATTTTGAAGTCTTCTGCCATGAGGATGTGTGGGGTTATAGGGTTTGGTAGAAATCGAGGTATTGTTGGGCTACTTTGAGGTAGTCGTGGTGCTTCTTCACATAGACGATGCTTTGCTGCTGGAGGATGGGGATGCGCTCCGGATGCAGGACGAGCTGCTCAATCTCTTCGTAGCAGGACTCGTAGGTGGGCTGGACATTGATGATGGGACGCAGTTCGGTCTCGCCCAAGATGTCGTAGTTTTCGAGCTCTCCACCTCCGATGTTGATGATGCCTTTGGACATGGCGAGGAGGGAATTCATGGCTGGCGTGTAGCTGTAGAGCTGGTCGAGAATGGCATGAGAACCATTGAGCATCTCCTGGTATTGGGCGAAAGGAACACACTCTGCCACTTGCAGGGTGAGGCGGTCAGGGTATTTCGCCTGCACGGCTTGAGCAGCACGAAGCATGATGTCTGTGCCTTTATATACGGAGCGTCCTTTGTTGATGCCGATGAAGAGGCGAAGGGAAGTTGAAAGTTGAGAGTTGACAGTTGAGGGGTGAGAGGTGTTGATTCGGATGGGGAAAGGGATGAAGGTCATCTTTTCCTTGAACTGCTGGTAGGTTGCCCAGTACTCATAGAGTCCAGTCACGATGCCGTCGCAGTCGTCGGCTATCAGGCGATTGAGGTGCTCTTTGGGTGTGCCGATCCATTCGCGACGATAGCGTTCGGCTTCAGCATCGGTACGGATGGTGTCGCCAAAGTTAAAGTCACTGTATCGGAGGGGACGCTGGTAGGTGTTGACGTAGGTCCAATAGTAGTCCATGCCAAAGGAACCCAGCACCATCTTGTCGTTGTGACGGCGCAGATAGCGGTAAATGGGGGCGATGCGCTCCGCTTTCAGTTCGAGGAACATGGGATTGATGAGCTGCACCACATCGAAGCCCTTCATCTGGGGCAGCGCCTTCAGCAGTCGCCAAAGGTAACTGACATTGCCTCGCAGACCGTATTCGCGTTTCAGGTCGATGTCACGTGGATAATTCTTCCAGCTGTCTCCATCACTTGCCACCACACACTCATGTCCGAGCGCTTTGAAGCCCTCAGCAAGTGTCGCATGTACATTGGAGTAGTCGCCTAAAAGAAGAATTCTCATTGTTTTTGCCATATTTTTTGCAAAGGTACAAAAAAATATCCTAACTCTTAACTCCTAACTCCCAACTTTTTTTTATCTTTGCAACCAAAATAATTCTATCAACATGGACATCACCGTTATCATCGCTGTAAAAGACAGACGAAATCACATTGGAAAAACGCTTGACAGCATCTTGAAGTCGGGCATCGCTCCAAAGGAAGTCATCATCGTGGACAACGAAAGTGAGGATGGCACTTACCAGTTCTGTGAACAGTACATCAAAGACCGTCACAACGTCACCCTGCTCAAAGAGACGTTCCCTGGTGCTGCGGCTGCAAGAAACAAGGGCTTGAAGTCGTGCAGGACGGAATGGGTGTATTTCTTCGACAGCGACGACATCTTCGACTACAACTTCATGTCCACCTTCTACAATGCCAATGTGGAGGGCTATGACCTGATTGCTGTCCCAACGAAGCGAGTGGTGAACGGCAAGACGTCCATCCGTCCTTATATCCCCTCGGAAGACCCACGTGTGCAGATCTTAGGCGATGTGCTGGGTACGCAGAACATGATCTTCCACACGGATTTCCTGAAATCCATCGGTGGTTGGAACACAGCCTGCCGCGCTTGGGAAGATTGGGAACTGGGCTTACGTGTGATGTTGCATCAGCCCAAGATTCTGTGGTTCAAGGAAAAGGCCTTCCATGATATCATCGCTAGCGAGGATAGTGTGTTGAGAGATACTTACTCGTTGAATTACAAGTATTTCGTTCGCACCTTGACGGCAGCCATCAACGATTTGCAATCATCCATCCTGCAACCCCTCTCCCACTATCACGCACAGCACCTGAGCTGTCTATATCCGCATCTCGACCTGCTGATGTTCCCGCTCTATCTGCGCACCAGCATCCTGTTGGGACACATGCAGCACGAGAAGATGAGAGGCAAGTCGAACGCCTACAAATTGGCTGTCAAGTCAATGACCCTGTTCAGGAAGGACAACTTCACACCTTCTACCAGTCAGAAGATGATCGGCAATTGCCTCCGCATCTACACGATGTTGGGAGGCAAGAATGCATGGAGAATTGCCCTCAGAATCGCCTTGGACAAATCTTCCAGAAGAAAAAAGTAAAAAGAAAGCTACATCAAATGAGCACGTTGATGTCGAACACCAGTTCGGCATCTTTCAGACGTGGGTGATGTGCATCCTTCTCTGAGAGGATGCGATTCTCTGTTGGCACCTGCCAGTCAATGCCCAAGTCGGGGTCATCCCACGCAATCGCGCCTTCGCTCTGAGGAGCGTAGTAGTTGTCGCACTTATATTGGAATATCGCCTCATCGCTCAACACAGCAAAACCATGTGCAAAGCCACGTGGCACGAAGAACTGACGATGGTTCTCAGCAGAGAGCACAGCAGCCACATGCTTGCCAAAGGTGGGACTGCCCTTGCGGATATCGACAGCCACATCCAGAACGGCACCCTTCACCACACGCACCAATTTGGCTTGTGTGAAAGGCGGTTTCTGGAAATGCAAACCACGCACAACGCCTGCCACAGACTGACTCTCGTTGTCCTGCACAAACACAGTCTTGCACACCTTCTCCTCAAACTCACGCTGCGAAAACGACTCGAAAAAGTACCCACGAGCATCGCCAAAGAGCTTAGGTTCGATAATCTTTACACCTTCAATCGCGGTGTCAATCACGTTAATCATAACTATTCCTTGTAAAATTTATGCAAAGTTAGTGAAAAGTTGGGAGTTAGGAGTTAGGAGTTAGGAGTTTTTTCCTTACCTTTGCACAAATTTTCAAATCTCATGACAAATCAGGTAGTTATTTCAACGAATATTGCACAAGCACTTACCAAGGCTGTTGAGGAGGTGAAGCACGACAAATTGTTTCTCTTGATGGATGAAACGACCCACGAGCTGTGCTTTCCTGTGGTGAAGGACATCCCCTGTCTCAGCGAGGCCACACCTATCATTATTGGTGCCACAGACACCCACAAGACATTGGACACACTGGCAAAAGTGTGGACGGAAATGGGTAATGGAGGCGGCACCCGCCATTCACTGATGGTCAACCTTGGAGGAGGTATGGTGACCGACCTTGGCGGCTTTGCAGCCAGCACCTTCAAACGAGGCATCAAGTACATCAATGTGCCCACTACCCTGCTGAGCATGGTGGATGCGAGTGTGGGAGGCAAGACAGGCATCAACTTCAATGGTCTGAAGAATGAGGTGGGTGTGTTCAATGCACCCAAGACGGTGATTATCGATACGGAATTCCTGAAGACCCTCGACCATGAGAACATCCTTTCAGGCTATGCAGAGATGCTGAAACACGGACTGATTTCGAACGATGAGAACTATGCCGAACTGCTCAACTTCGACTTAGGCGATGTGGATTATCTGCATCTGGGTCAGATGGTGGGCACCAGCGTAGCCATCAAGGAACGCATTGTGGAGGAAGACCCGCTGGAACATGGCATCCGCAAGGCACTCAATCTCGGACACACGGCAGGTCATGCTTTCGAGAGTTGGGCACTCAGCCGCAAGCCCTATCTGCATGGCTATGCTGTGGCTTGGGGACTGATCTGCGAACTTTACCTCTCGTGCATCAAGACTCACTTCCCCACCGACAAGATGCGTCAGACCGTCCGTTTCATCAAGGAGAACTACGGCACCTTGCCCATTACCTGCGATGATTATGAGGAACTGTACGGCTACATGACCCACGACAAGAAGAACACAGCAGGCATCATCAACTTCACCTTGTTGGGCGATGTGGGCGACATCCTCATCAACCAGAGTGCCAACAAAGAGGAAATCTTTGAGATGCTGGACTTCTTCAGAGAAGGGTAAGAAACAAATGAAGGACCTTTGCAGGCCCTTCATTTTTATTTTACAGATCTATTTCACAATTACAAATCCACCTTGGTCAACCATCGTGACGGTGACACTCTTGGGGTTGCTGACCTTCAGCGTTGCCTTCTGAGGTTCACGATCCTTGAGGTTGTCGCTGTAGAGGGTTGCTTGGTCGCCCTTTGCCAACATTGGCAGGTTGAGCTTCAGCGTGAGGGGCGCACCTGTGGCGTTGTTACCAGCGATGTACCAAGTGTCGCCATTTCTACGGGCAAGCACACAATACTTGCCTGGATAACCATCGATGAAAACAGTCTCATCCCATGTGGTAGGAACTTCGCGCAGGAAATCCATGCTGATTGCAGGAGCAGGCGCACCAGGCTCGTTAGGAGCCATATCCTTTGTTGCCTCTGTTGGCAAGTTCTCTGGGGTGATGGCAAAGTTCTGGATAGGATTCTGGAAGAGCACACAAGTGGCGAGTTCATGACAGTCTGATGTCTTGCGCGTGTTACCACCTCTGTTGCCCTTGCGGATATGGCGATTCATGAAGCAACCACCAAACTCCATACAGCCAATGGCATTACGGATGAAAGGATGCGTAGCAGCATCTTTCGCCTCCTTGTCGGCAGCACCCTGACTAAAATAGATGTTCTCAGAAGCCAGCACAGCCTCGCTGCCCACATAGTTAGGGTACATTCTTTCCCAACCACGAGGAATGGTGCAACCATGAAAGATGACCATGATGTGGTTGTCGTCGGCATCAGAAAGAATCTGCTCATAGTGACGCATGGTCTCCTGTTTGTCGCCACCAAAGAAGTCCACCTTGATGCCTTTCACACCAATAAGGTTCATCCAACGCATGTATTGCTTGCGCTTGATGGGGTCAGACATGATGTTGATAGGACCCTGCTCGATGTCGTTCCACCAACCGCTGGAACTATACCACAGGAACACATCCACACCTTGACTCTGTGCATACTTGACCAGCTGCTCCATCTTCTCCGTACCGATGTTCGTGTCCCACCAGTTGTCGATGAGCACATACTTGAAGCCCATCGCCTTTGAGAGTTGGATGTACTTCACCTGATCGTCATAATTGATGGAGTTGTCCTGCCAAACAATCCAGCTCCATGTGCCCTTACCAAATTCATAATGATGAGGGGTATCGTAACGTGGCTCCACATAATCCCAAGGAACCGTCGTCTCAACAATAGGCTTCAGCGAGGTGCCCACTGTGATGGTGCGCCAAGGGGTCGCACCAGGCAAAGCGAAGGCAGGCTCAACGGTGCCGTTGCCGCCATTCTCCTCTGGCATTGGGAACTCGACCGTATAGAGACCGTCGCCCTTCATGTCAGAGAGGCGAGAAGCACAGTAGCGGGAATCCACACCCGTCTCAGACACCAACGCCCAAGCATCTCCGATGTGGAAGAGGCAGGGGAAGGTGTAGCCATGTCCGTATCCGCTACGCTTGTTCATAGGCTCATCATAGCCATAACCCTCTTCATAGCTGGGTTTCGTACCCTTCCAACCAATCATGGCATCAGACTGAGGGGTCAGGAACGTCGTGGTCTGACTGGGGAAGTCGAAGCCTGTAGCCTCCTTCATGATGCGGATGGAGAACTTCTTCTCATTGCGACGACTGGGATGGTTGGGGATTGCATAACGGAAGGCCACATCATTGTTGCTGACACGGAAATCCACATCATACGCATAGCCTTGTGCATTCTTCAAGGTCACCACCAACTGGTTGGCATCCACATGCACCTTGCTGAACTTCGAACGCGTCATCTCGTAGTCGAACGCCAAGTGCTCTTCCTTCTTGCTGTCGAAGGTGATGCCCTGCGTAAAGTCGCCATTGTCGGCTACAAAGCCCAACGGACTCTCGTCAAGCACCTGCTTGTCGTCGTACTTCACTTCATACACGGGCTTGCCACCCTTTACATCTACATTCACTTTGAGGCGTCCATCTGGACTTGCCACACTTGCCACCTGTGCCGACATGCTCAAAGATGCCAGCATTGCGGACAGGAATAATATTCTCTTCTTCATATCTATATTGATTTTGGTTTTATTCTGCTTTCTCTGTGTTGTCTCCCACCGTCTGAGGCTTGTCTTCGAGTCTATCCCTCCATGCTTCCAATGCCTTCAGGGTGATGTCAACCGCCTCCTCCATCGAGCACTCCAATGTGCCACCAGCTGCATTCTTGTGACCTCCACCATTGAAGAACTGCTCACAAAACTCGTTGCAAGGCAGGTCATCCACAGAACGGGTAGAGACCCTGATGAGCGGACGTTCCGTGTCCTCCCTCAGCGCGATGCTCAGTTTATGTCCTTTGATTTGCAGCGGCATATTCACCACACCCTCCATATCGCCCTTCATGTAATGGAACTGATCCAGCTCCTCCTTCTTAATGGCGAACAGCGAGGCGTGCAAATCGGGAAACACCTGCAACTTCTCATACAGCACATACCCAATGAATTTCAGTCGGTCGGCCGAGTAGTTGTTCTGGATGTTGCGATTGATGCGATCCTTGTCAATGCCCTTTCTCAACAATTCGCTGACAATGACAAAGAGGTCGGGGTCATTGCTGTTGAACGAGAAAAAGCCCGTATCTGTCGCGATGCCCGCATAGAGGTCTTCAGCACCAGCAAAGGTGATGTTCTTCGTCTCACCCATTGCGTCTATCAGTCGGAAGAGTAATTCGCTCGTACTGCTCAGTTCAGGGTGCGAGACGACATGTCCAAACTGTTTCAAGTCGGGATCAAGATGATGGTCAATCAGCAATCGCTTGCAACGCATCCTTCCCACTGCCACACCCAATTCATCAATACGTCTCATGTCGTTAAAGTCGAGGCAACAAATCAAGTCTGCCATCTTCAACGCTGTGTAGGAAGCCGTCTTCTGACGGTCAAACCGTAATATATTGTCCGCATCCTTCATCCAATGCAGGAAGTCAGGAAAGTAATTGGGTACAATCACCGTCACCTGTTTTCCTTTCCGTTTCAGGTACTCATACAAACCCAGTGACGAACCTATCGCATCGCCATCTGGCGACGTATGGCACACCACCACCACGTTCCTGCACTCTTCAAAGTCTTTCTTCGCAATCGCCAGCTCTTGTGGCGTTATCACTCTTTTCAACATGTACGCTTTTCTGTTATTTTTTGCAAAGGTAGTGAATTTAAATGATAAATGATAAATGATAAATGATAATTATTCCTTACCTTTGCAAAGAATAAGGAAAATGCATCAAAAAAAGACATGGAAGAACAGACTAATATACAAGAAGAAATACAGGAGCAGAAGAAGAGCAACACCCTCCTGATTGCCATCGGCATCGTGGTGGCACTCATCGCCATCGCGGTGGCTGTGCTGACCTACCACCAGTTCTTCACCAAACCCCTCTTGCAGGAGAATGAGGAGCTTAAGGAACTTGCCGAACTCGAGAAGCAGGAGATGGAGAGCCAATACAGGGATTTCGATTTGCAGTATGAGATGCTGCAAAGCCAGCTCAGCAATGACAGCCTCATTGCCCAGATAGAGAATGAGCGTCGGCACACCCAGCAACTCCTCGAAGAACTTGAGCGAACCAAAGCCACTGATGCTGCTGAAATCAAACGACTGAAAGCAGAAATCGCGTCCTTGAGAGAAGTGCTCAGAAGCTACATCATGCAGGTGGATTCCCTCAATCGCATCAACCAGTCGCTGAATGAGGAGAACACGCAGATCAAGGAGCAGATCAGTGTGGCAAACACGCAAATCACGAACCTCTCCACAGAACGTAACGAACTCAAGGACAAGGTGAACATTGCTGCCCAGCTCGATGCCACAGGCTTCTGGGTGACGCCTAAAGACAAGAAGAGCAAGGATGCCAAGAAGGTGAAAGACGTGAAGAAACTCGCCTTCGGATTCACCATCGTCAAGAATGTGACTGCCCAGAACGGCCAACGCACCCTCTATGCCCGCATTCTCAAACCAGACAATTCCGTCATGGGCAAGAAGGGCACCTTCCCCTACGAGAACACCACCCTCGAATACACAGAAAAGAAATACATCGAATACACAGGCGAAGAAGAGAAAGTGACCATGTACAGCGATGTGACTGAGTTCCTCGAAGCCGGCACTTACAAACTCTTCCTCTTCTGCGACAAGCAAATGATAGGACAAACCACATTTACGCTCAAATAATCATCAATCGTCAATTCTCAACTTTCAACTATACAATGACCAAAGTATCTCCTTCTCTCTTAGCTGCCGACTTTGCCAATCTGACAAAGGACATCGACATGATTAACCGTAGTGAAGCCGACTGGCTCCACCTCGATGTAATGGACGGCGTTTTCGTGCCCAACATCAGTTTCGGATTTCCCGTCCTTCAGGCTGTCGCCAAGATTTGCCAGAAACCTCTTGACGTCCACCTGATGATTGTTGACCCGGGCAAGTTCACTGAGCAAGTCAAAGCCCTTGGCGCTTACATGATGAACGTGCATTACGAAGCATGTCCCCATCTGCATCGCACGATCCAGCAGATACACGATGCTGGCATGAAGGCTGGTGTGACGCTCAATCCTCATACCCCCGTCAACGTGCTCGAAGACATCATCCAGGATGTTGACATGGTGCTTCTCATGACGGTGAACCCAGGTTTTGGCGGTCAGAAATTCATCGAGCACTCCATCCAGAAGGTGCAACGACTCAAGGAACTCATCCAGAAGAGCGGTAGTCACGCCCTCATCGAAGTGGATGGTGGTGTCAACCACGAAACAGCCCCTCGCCTGGTCGAAGCCGGTGTTGATGTGCTGGTGGCAGGCAGTTATGTTTTTGGTGCTGAGAATCCAGAACAACGCATCAAGGAATTGAAAGAACTCTGATGAATTGGCTACGCCTTTCTCCCTCACGACTCGGCATAGTCCAAACATGGTTTGGCCTCTGCGCTCGCTGCTCCGTTGATTGGCAGAACCACGCTCTTATTCGCCTCATCATCCCCTTCACTTTGGGTATGATTGGGGCGAATCTTTTTATCAGCCACATGAACATGGTGGTTCTGTTCATCTTAGGCTGTGCTGTCCTTGCCTTCTCCTTCTTCCTGATGAAACCCTCCATCCAACATGACGCCAAGTTCGGCATTGTGGCAATGGTCCTCTTCTTTCTGATCGGTATGATGCTCTATACTGGCAAATACCAGCGTATCGCCAACAGCATCCCAACCGACACGACCTTCTGTCGAGGCATCCTGACAGAACGGCCTAAAGAAAAAGCCCAATCATGGGCACTCAAACTGGAACAGGAGAACGGCACACATCTTTTATTATATATAGGGAAAAATTGGGAAGTGCCAGAACAAGACAGCACCACCTTCGCTTCCCTGCAAATTGGCGACACCATCCTTGCCAACATCCGTCATCTCAATGCCACGAACCTCTGCGAAGACCAGACCTTCAAGATTTACAACACCAATCTCTTCCACCAAGGCATCTGCGCAACAGCCTACACACCCCATTACCAATGGCTGGTGCGACCTTGCCAAACTGAGCGCACTTTCCTCACCTCAGTCAAAGCCTTGCATGAGCGACTGCACGACATCTACGATGATCACGGCATCAACGGTGAGGCTGGCAGCATCATCGAAGCGATGACCATTGGACGAAAGGCTAACCTCTCGTCCGACACACGCAATGCCTACGCCAGTGCTGGCATCAGCCATATTCTTGCCCTATCAGGTTTTCATGTGGGCATCATTGTCCTGATGATACAATTCTTCTTTCTCAAGAACATCATGCCCTTTCGTTGGCAATGGATCAGCAATCTGCTCATCATTGCCACGCTATGGTGCTATGCGCTTTTGACAGGCATGTCACCTTCATTGGTGCGAGCCACCACAATGTTCACGATCTTATTGCTTTGTCAATCCTTTTCACGTGAAAATATTGGCATCAATTCCTGCGCATTCGCCTTCTTCTTCATGCTGTGCATCAATCCGTTCTATCTGCACAACATCGGTTTCCAGCTGTCCTTCATCGCCGTTGGAGGCATCTGTCTTTACGCCCAACGCATCACACACTCATGCCCCACGCACAACCCACACATCCGCTTTTTCTGGAGCCTCATCTTCATCACCTTCATCTGTGCCCTCTTCACAGCTCCATTGGTAGCTTACTATTTTGGCAAATTCACCCTGATCTCTCTTGTGAGCAACCTCATCATCTTCCCCTTCGTCTATCTCCTCATTGGGGCAAGCATCCTATGGTGGGTATTCCTCTGGTGCGAACCCATCAACAACGTGCTCACAGACCTGCTTAACTGGACAGCCAACACATTGAACAGCATCGTCGAACGGCTCTCTTCACTTCCGTTCGCCACCATCGAATGGCATCCAAACATCTTCACCACCCTAATTTGCTATGTCCTGCTGCTGGTTCTTTCTTATTTCTTCTTGGAGCGCTTCGATTTCACTTTTCGCCAAACAAAGAAGGCGAGAACCAGCATCATTACTGCCACAACGCCAAAAGCGATGAACGCCCAAACGGTTTCCCACCAATACGCTTCGCAATAGATCTTGATGGTGATGAACTCTTTGTTCCACTCACCATTCGCATCAGTCGCCATCACCTCAACGATGTTCTCACCTTTCGAAAGCTGTGTGATACGGGCATCGTTCTTTCCCATCTCCAGATACTCCCATTCCGACTCACCACCACGACGGAAGGCGAAACGAATATGTTGTGTGTTGAGATGGTCGAACGTGGTGAAGAAGAGATGCACCACACGTTCGTCAGACGCTAGGTTCAGTTCACGAGCACCCAAGCCCAAACTGTAGGTGCCATGAATGGTCTGATAGGCAGAGACCGCTATGTTCTCTGACACATTTCGTCTCGAATCACTTGTCATCATAATCTCGAACGTCTTCTTCTCACATTCCAGATAGATTCGACTTTCTCCGTCCGTATATAGCCTTCGGAAGAACTTGGGCTGAGGGTCAAGGTCGGACGGGAAGAAATATCGCAATACATTCTTCTCTGGCGAATAGATGACGAGTCGCTGATTGAAAAGCAGCCAGACGACGCCCTTGAGCACTACGATGCCAGCAGGTGCATCACCCTGCAGACAGCATTCCAGCGACTTATCCACCTTCGTTCCCTTCTCCACATCGTAGTACATCAGTCTTCCGTCAGCCGTACATATCCAAAGCTTCTCTTTGTCCAAATACACATCGGTGGCATTGCGAATGGTTGTGTCGAGTCTAGTGATGACCTCATCCTTATAGCTGATGAGTCCTTGCCATTCCGTGTTCATATAGACTGTGCCATCCTCCGCTGGAGCCAGGGTGCTCACCACACCAAAGTTAGGCCCCACCTGTTCAGGTTCGCTGTCAGGGCGCACTCTCCACAAGCCCAAGTTGGTGCCAATCCACTTCGTCCCGTTCTTCGCTTCCCATACGTAGTGCACTCGATGTTCAGGAGGCAAAACAGCAGTGTTGGGCGGCAACATACAGCGCAACGGCACCTTCTCCAGATCCACCTCCTCCAACTTCACCAACGGAGTTCTCAGAACCGACGGGATACCGTCATCATCAATCTTCCAAATATTGCCACGTTGGTCAGTAATCTCCTTTCGACTCTGCGTCACTAACGGATTCTCATCATAAGGTGTCTGACTGATGCAGTTTCCATTGCGATCATAGACCAGCAGGTGCTTGTTGGCATACGCCCACACTGAATCGCCCATGCTTGCCTTCAGCGCGTCGAACGTCCAGATCTGCAAGGTCTTGTCACCTGTCGGACGAATACTGTAGTCATGCTTGTCGAGGATGTAAAGCCCTCGCTTCGTACCAATCCAAAGACGGTCGTACTTATCTTCACACAGACACATGATGTTATTGTTCATCTGCACTTCTGGATGCAGGAAGTCAGCACGGAACGAAGTCAACGTATAACCATCGTCACGATAGAGACCATCTGACTTCATACCGTACCACATATAACCTTCGCTGTCCTGAAACAGTACCCTGACATGTGCCGACTACAACTGATAACGGTTCGGCATCGATACCACAACGCTATCTTGTCCCTTCATGCCACAAGGCAAAAGGGCGCAAAACAGCACCACAAGAAAGGTCGATATAGCGATTTTTTTCATAACAAGATTCGTTAACTTTTGCAAAGTTACAAAATCTTTTTGAATGAATGCATAAATGAGCCTAATTTATTTTCAAATCCGCAAAAGTCTTTCTTCCCTTCACATAATATTGCCACAACAATGAGAACTCCATTCGCTCTGGGACACGCTCATTTTTACGAAGTTGTTGGATGTGGCGACGATCTTTCTCGAAGTCTGGCCGCATCTTGGCAAAAGCATGACGTGCCTTGAAGACAGCAGAGCAATTCTTGAGGTCGCCCTTGAGAAGAAATTGGAAGGCAGCCAAGTAATCCAAGAAACAACGTACACGCATGACGCTCTGAAGTTCATGGTCGGGCAAGTTCTTGTAGAGCATCAAGAGGTTATTGCGGAAATTAAGAAAAGTCTTACGGGGATTGCCCTGATGGAGCGTCGCACCACCCAAATGATAAGCACGACTCTGGGCGATGCAGACAATACGCTTACCCATCGTACGAAGTCGCCAGCATAGGTCAATCTCTTCCATGTGGGCAAAGAAACGGCTGTCCAATCCCCCACTCTCTCGCCAGTCAGCAGCGCGAACCATCAAGGCTGCACCTGTGCCCCAAAGCAAGGGAACAGTCTCGTCATACTGCCCTTCATCCTTCTCTACAGTGTTCATCACACGTCCCCTGCAAAAAGGATAGCCATACTTGTCGAGGAAGCCACCAGCACTTCCTGCATATTCAAATTTTTCTGGTTCGAGCAGAGAAAGCAATTTGGGTTGGCAGGCAGCACAGTCGGGGTGTTCATCCATATATTTGAGCATGGGTGCATCCCAATCTTTCTGACGAATCTCCACATCGGAGTTGAGGAGGAGGTAATATTCGTAGTCCGGCAATTGGGCAAGCGCACGATTGTAGCCCTCAGCAAAGCCGAAATTCTGTTCAAGTACAATGACAGGAACCTGTGGAAAATCCTTGAGGAGCATCTGCACACTCCCATCAGTAGAGGCATTATCAGCCACAATGACGTCGCCCACGCTGTTCTCAATGACAGAGGGCAGATACTGGCGCATCATTTCTGCACCATTCCAATTCAATATGACGATAGCAAGCTTGTTCATCTATACAATCTTCTAATCACCCGCCAAGCGGATTAGTTTACGATTTCTCCTATCAGCGCATCTCCCTCTTGGTTGAAATCACCTAACTTCACCTGCACAATTTGGTTGTCAAACAAGGGGTGATTGGGCACCTCCACACGGATATAGTTGTCTGTGAAACCATTCATGAAAGGCTTTCGAGACGAGGCATGTTCGAGAAGGACGGGGCGTGTGGTGCCAATGAAACGTGCATAGAAATCATGCGTCTTCTGTGCTGAGAGGGTAAGTACCCGTTGACTGCGATCATGCTTCTCCTGTGGTGTGACCACATGGGGAATCTCGAGGGCTTTCGTGCCAGCACGTTCAGAATAGGAGAACACATGATACTGCGACACATCCACACGCTGCATGAAATCATAGGCCTTATCGAAGTATTCAGGAGTCTCGCCACGTGTACCCACGATGACATCCACACCCACAAACGCATCAGGCATGACAGAACGAATCTTCTCTATTTTATGGGCGAAGAGGGCTGTGTCGTACTTGCGATGCATCAGCTTCAGCACCTCATCACATCCACTCTGTAAGGGGATATGGAAATGAGGCATGAAGGCTCGCGACTGGGCACAATACTCGATAATCTCATCTGTGAGCAGGTTGGGTTCGATGCTGGAAATACGGTAGCGTTCAATGCCCTCCACCTGGTCAAGTGCTTTGACAAGGTCGAAGAAGGTTTCGCCAGTCGTACGTCCGAAATCGCCAATGTTCACTCCTGTAATGACGATTTCCTTACCCCCTTCCTGTGCCACCTGCAGAGCCTGTTCGACCATCGAGGCAATACTGCCGTTACGGCTTCGACCACGTGCCATCGGAATGGTGCAATAAGTGCAGTAGTAGTTGCAGCCATCCTGCACCTTGAGGAAATAGCGCGTTCTATCGCCACGAGAGCAGCTGGGGGCAAACGAACGGATGTCGGCTGTCTTGACCGTATGTGCGCCTGTCATTCCATTGAGGATGGCAGGTATGATGCTGGCTTTCTGCTCACTTCCCAACACCAAATCCACGCCATCAGTATCGATGATTTCCTGTGGTTTCAGTTGGGCATAACAGCCTGTCACAACCACGAAGGCACCAGGGTGCTGTTTCACCAGTCGATGGATGGCTTGTCTGCATTTATGGTCAGCCACCTCCGTCACGCTGCACGTGTTAACCACCACCAAATCTGCCACTTCGTCCTTCGTCGCCTTAGTCACCCCATAGCGCATCAGCTGCTGTGCCACTGTGCTCGTTTCAGCGAAGTTGAGTTTGCATCCCAACGTGAAAAAAGCCGCCTTCTTACCCTGCAATATGCTCGAATCAATCATGTTTCATCCAAGTTTGTTGCAAAGGTAGGAAAAAAAATCGTATCTTTGCATCATCAAAACAAACTATTTACTCATTTATCAATCACAAAGACATGAAACAGCTATTATCAGCAATCCTTTTGTGCGCCCTGTCACTCACAGCCAGCGCGCAGTTTGGTCCTGCCCGTCAACAGCAAGACCTGCCAGGAAAACCTTCGTTATGGAACATTCGTGGCAGACAATATCCACGTGTATTGCCCGACTCTCGTGTCATCTTCCGTATTCAGGCTCCCAATGCCCAGAAAGTGCAGATAGACCTTGGCAAACGCTACGACATGCAGAAGGGTGAAGATGGCGTTTGGACTTGCACCACCGACCCCCAGACTGAGGGTTTCCACTATTATTTCCTTTACATCGATGGCGTACAGGTGGCAGACCCCAACAGCGAGTCGTTCTATGGATGCAGCATGATGTCAAGTGGTCTGGAGATTCCATACGATGCCAGCAAAGCTGATCGTTTCGCCTTCAAGGATGTGCCTCATGGCGACGTGCATCGCAAACGCTACTTCTCTCATGTGGACAACGCTTGGAAGACCATGTACGTCTATACGCCACCGATGTATGACCAAGAGAAGGGCGACTATCCTGTGCTCTACCTCCAGCATGGTGGTGGCGAAGACGAGCGTGGATGGAACCAACAGGGACTCACAGACATCATTCTCGACAACCTCATTGCTGAGGGAAAGGCTGTGCCTATGATTATTGCCATGCTTGATGGCAACACACGTGATTTCACAGCCGAACTCACACAGGAGGGCATCCCATTCGTAGAGAAGAACTTCCGTGCTAAGAAGGGAATGGAGAATCGCGGTTTGGCAGGTCTGTCAATGGGTGGCATTCACACACTCAACACCCTCATCGCACGTCCTGACCTCGTCAGCTACGTGGGCATCTTCAGTTCTGGTTGGTTCAAGAACAATGGTGGTCCTGGAGCGGCCGACAGCGACAAGAACTATGGTGTGTTGAGAGAGAAGAAAGATATCTACAATAAGAACATCAAGAAGATGTGGCTCTCGATGGGAGGTCAGGAAGACATTGCCTACGAGAACTGCAAGGAGATGCGCCGTCGTTTCGATGAAATCGGCATCAAGTACGATTACTACGAGTACCCAGGTGGTCACACATGGCCTGTATGGCGTGAGAGCATTTATCAGTTTGCACAGATGATTTTCAAATAAAGAAACGAGAAAATATGACATATCTTATTGCATTGGCAGTTGCATTGTTGCCTGCCATCATTCTTTGGATTTACATTTTCAAGAAAGACGCGAAGCCTGAACCCAAGGGACAAATCTGGAAGGCCATCCTGTTGGGTGCTGCTACCGTCATCCCCATTGTGTGGATGGAAACATGCGTCAGCAATTTCCTCTTCGGAGAGGGAGGACAGGCCACATCCTTCATCAGTCATTGCGCAGACGCCTTCCTGGTGGCAGCTATTCCTGAGGAAGCTTTCAAGTTGCTGGCATTGTGGATCGTGTTGAGAAAGAACCCTTATTTCGACGAGCACTTCGATGCCATCGTGTATTCTGTGTGCGTGGGATTGGGATTTGCCACCGTCGAGAACATTGGTTATGTGGTGTTGGATGACAACTGGGCATCTGTGGGTCTCATGCGAGCCATCTTCTCTGTGCCTGGACACTATGCCTTTGCCGTGCTGATGGGTTATTACTACGCTCAGTACCACTTCGTGAAGCGTTCGTTCCTCAACTGGATCTGCATCTTGGCAGTACCAGTTCTGGCACATGGTGTGTATGACGCCATCGTCATGAACATCGGCATCAACGACTATCTCGTGCTGCCTATCATCGCCCTGCTCATCTTCTTCTGCGTGAAGCTGCACAAGTCGTGCAAGAAGAAAATCACAGCACAATTGGCACTTGACAAGGCTGGAGAAATCGAAGCATAAAAATAAATGTGCAACTTTGCATAATAAACGTCTCTTCTACTCGTTATTGATAGTAGAAAGAGAAAAACGTAAAGCAAGTTGCCTATGAACGATTCTACTCCATCTTACAACAAGACATCCAAGATTGCCGAACTGAAAAGGTTGGTGAGTCCCTCGAAGGACACGCTGTTTTTCTTGCAACTGTTTGCAAGGGTCTATGAGCCCAAGATGATGATGGGCGTAGCGTAAATCATTTGATGATTGACTTCGTCGAACGAAAGATTGGAAACAAGTAAAGTACTTTCAGTCTTGGCATCCGCTGAGAATGCCAAGGAACTTGCCAAGCGCATCAGGACAGGCAAGGCAAAACAAGTAAAAGCTGACGGGCTATCTGGCTCGTCGGCTACTTTGCTATTGGCAGCTATCATGAACGGACGGGGGAATTGCCCCAACTTGCTGGTGGTGATGAACGACCTGGACGATGCAGGCTACGTCTATCACGACCTGACCCAGATGATGGGTGAGGAGCAGGTGCTGTTCTTCCCTTCTTCGTACAAGCGAGCCATCAAGTACAACCAGAAGGATGCAGGAAATGAGATTTTGAGGACGGAAGTGCTGACGAAGGTGGCAGAGACACAGGACTTGATTGTGGTCACTTACCCTGATGCGTTGGCTGAACGTGTGGTGTCGAAGAAGGAGTTGAATGAGAACACGTTGGCAGTGAAGGTGGGTGAAGAGTTCGACATCAGCGAGCTGGAGAAGCGCATCTTTGAACTGGGTTTTGAGCGCACGGATTATGTATATGAGCCTGGACAGTTTGCTATCAGAGGAAGCATTGTGGATGTGTATTCGTTCTCGTCGGACATGCCCTATCGAATCGACTTCTTTGGTGACGAGGTGGATAGCATCCGTTCGTTCGATGTGCAGAGCCAGTTGAGCCAGGGGAAGGTGGAGATGATGACGATTGTGCCCGAAATGAAGATAGATGGCACGGAGTACATCTCGTTCTTGGAGTTCTTGCCGAAGGACACGCTGGTAGTGACGCAGAGCCTTATATATATATGTGACAAGATTGCACAAATACATGAGGAAGGCTTTTCGAGTCAAGCGCAATTCGAGGCAGAGACGAATGCAGAGACATTAGCTGCCCAGTTTATCATTGACGATGATACATTCAAGAAACAGATTGTGGCGTTCCGTCATTTGGAACTGAAACAGGGAAGTTCGACTGACGAAAAGAGCATCCACTTCCGCACAGAACCTCAACCGCTCTTCCACAAGAACTTTGATTTGGTCAGTCAGGAGTTTCATCGTCTCATGGAGGATGGCTACAAGATTTGCATCTTTTCCGACAGCGAAAAGCAGATTGCCCGTTTGCAGAACATCTTTGAGGAACAGGCCAAGACGGAGGCGGACGCCATCCATTTTCTTCCTGTTAACAAGGCCATCCATGAAGGCTTCATTGACCACACGCTGAAACTTTGCTTCTTTACTGACCATCAGTTGTTCGACCGTTTCCATAAGTACAACCTCAAGAGTGACAAGGCACATCGGGGCAAGGTGGCATTGACGCTCAAGGAGATTCAGCAGTTTGAGATTGGCGACTACGTGGTGCATATCGACCACGGTGTGGGACGTTTCGGAGGTCTTGTACGTATTCCACAAGGCGACGTGATGCAGGAGATGATCAAGATCACCTACCAGCACGAGGACACGGTGTATGTTTCCATTCACGCCCTGCATAAAGTGTCGAAGTACAAGGGCAAGGAGGGTGAACCTCCACGTCTGAACAGGATTGGTGGTGGTGCGTGGGAACGCATGAAGGAGCGGGTGAAGACGAAGGTGAAGGACATCGCCCGCGACCTCATCCAACTCTATGCCGCCCGACTGAAAGAGAAGGGATTTGCCTACAGCAGGGACAGCTATATGCAGCACGAGCTGGAGGCAAGTTTCACCTACGAGGATACGCCCGACCAGTTGAAAGCCACGCAAGATGTGAAGGCCGACATGGAGAAAGCTCGTCCGATGGATCGACTCGTTTGCGGTGATGTGGGCTTCGGCAAGACGGAAGTGGCGATACGTGCAGCGTTCAAGGCGGCAACCGACGGCAAGCAAGTGGCAGTGATGGTACCGACGACGGTGCTGGCATATCAGCATTTCCAGACATTCTCTTCCCGACTGAAGGAGTTCCCCGTCAGAGTGGAATACCTCACCCGTGCTCGCTCTGCCAAAGACACGAAAGAGGTGCTCGACGACCTCAAGGCGGGAAAGGTCGATATCATCATCGGCACGCATAAGCTCATCGGCAAGCAAGTACAGTTCAAGGACTTGGGCTTGCTCATCATCGACGAGGAGCAGAAGTTTGGCGTGACCACCAAGGAGAAGTTGAGAGCCATGAAGGTGAATGTGGATACGCTCACGATGACGGCAACACCCATTCCGCGTACCCTGCAATTCTCGCTGATGGGTGCCAGAGATTTGTCCATCATCCAGACACCGCCGCCCAACCGCTATCCCATCCAGACGGAGATACATACTTTCTCGCCCGAGATATTCGCCGAGGCCATCAACTTCGAGATGAGCCGTAACGGACAGGTGTTCATCGTCAACAACAAGATCAGCAACCTGCACGAGTTGGAGGAGATGATTCATAAGTATGTGCCCGATGCTCGAGTGTGTGTCGGTCATGGTCAGATGAATCCGCAGGAGTTGGAGAAGGTCATCCTCGACTTCATGAACTACGACTACGACGTAATGCTCTCCACCACCATCGTGGAGAACGGCATCGACGTGCCGAATGCCAACACCATCATCATCAACAGCGCGCAGAACTACGGACTTTCCGACATCCACCAGATGCGTGGACGTGTGGGTCGCAGCAATCGCAAGGCATTCTGCTACCTCATCGCTCCCCCACTCGCGGCGCTGAATGATGTCACCCGTCGCCGTCTGCAAGCCGTGGAGAATTTCAGCGACCTCGGCAGCGGCATCCACATCGCCATGCAGGATCTCGACATTCGTGGTGCTGGCAATATGCTCGGCGCCGAACAGAGCGGCTTCATCACCGACCTCGGCTATGAGACCTACCAGAAGATTCTGAATGAGGCGGTGGCAGAACTGAAAGAGAACGAGTTCACCGACCTCTTTGCCGAAGCCGACAAGGATGAGGAAGGAAGAGTGAGTGGTGAGCATTTCGTGACCGAAACCAACATTGAGAGCGATATCCAGGGCTTCTTCCCCGAAGAGTATGTGCCCAGCAGCGGCGAACGCATGAGCCTCTACCGCGAACTCGATTCCCTCACCTCACCCAAACAATTGGAGGACTACAAGAAACGCCTCATCGACCGCTTCGGACAAATTCCACCCGTCGGAGAATCCCTCCTCACCGTCATGCCCATCAAGTGGGCTGCCCAGCGTCTCGGCATCGAGAAGGTCGTGCTCAAGATGGGACGCATGATTCTCTATTTCGCCCTTGAAGACGCCTACTTCCAAAGCCGCGCTTTCGAGAAAGTGCTCAACTATGTTGCCTCCCACGGCAGAGGATGCACCCTGCGCGACGGCGAACGCAAATCGCTCCTCATCAAAGGCGTCTCCACCATGGAAGGTGCCCTGAGCATCCTGGAAGCGATGACGATGCAAAGTTAAGGACTATATAATGTACATGCAAATCCGTTTCCAAACTATCTGCTTTTTTGGAAACCGTTTCCAATTTTTCTTGTTTTCTGGAAACGGATGGGCTTTCGATGGCCACAAAGCCTCGCAATGTCAGCAGACATCACCCCGCTCAGTCAGCAGACAAAGCCCCATTCATTGACCATAGTCAGGCGAACAGTTCTCGACCCCAAAGGTTATTTGGTTATTTTTCAGAATTGAGAGTAAAAAAACTTTGGTACTGAGGGAAAAATTTCCCTCAGCAATAAGGTTGAGCGTATTGGGTTTACATTAAATGGGAAAAACTTCGTACATTTGTACCCTGAAATGTTAAAAACGCAGGGGTTATGTGAAAAAAGTGGGGCGATTGTTATACATTTCATGAAAAAGGGGGAATAGGAGAGGTGAGAACTAATACAACCAAAACAATGAGAAGACTGCTTCACATATTATTATTGATGTTTGCTGTGTGCTCGCTTCATGCACAGGAGGTGTTTCGTGCACGGGTGGTGGATGCAGAGACGGGAGAGGCGATGCCCTTTGTGAATGTCGTTCGGACAGGGGGCAGAGGGTGCGTCACCAATATGGAGGGTGATTTCACCATCGTGGCAAGGGCTGAGGATTCGTTGCGTTTCTCCTTCGTGGGCTATCAGGCTTGCAAGTGGAAGGCGAGCGAGATGCCCGATGTGGTGAAGATGCGCCCTGCTGCCTTGTCTGTGGCTGGTGTGACGGTGCTTTCCAGCGAGGCCATCCTGACAAGAGCCAGAAATGTGCTGGTGCAGGATTTCAAGAAACATAAGAAGAAGACGAGGATGTATCTCAACCGCATCACCATCAAGAGCGGCGGGTGTGAGGAGATGGTGGAGGATTTCCTGACAGCGCAGTCGGCCGTGAATGTGCGTAATATGCGCGTGGCGTCTGGTCAGTACTGGACAAGAATGCAGACTGGGGAGCAGGTGGTGTCGCAGATGCAGCACACCAATCTGCACAATCTCCTGATGGCGGGTCCCATGATGCAACAAGTACCTTTGCAGAGTTCGGTCATCGAACCTTTCCAAGCCCCCTTCTCAAGCCGTTTCCTGAATTATTATTATGCCATCTCCAGCCAGACGCTGCAATCGGATGGCGGAGGATTGATGTATGTGGTGGAGTTGAAGCCGAAAGTGAAAACAACGACAAGCATCCTGTATGGCAAACTCTATATTGATGCCAAGACTTTCCGTCTGCTTCGTTTCGATGGCGCTGTGCGAGGACTGATGACGAGCATGGATCGTTTGGGCGAGGACAGGGTCTTGGGACAGGATGTCGCTGTGCTCATCCAAGTCCACTACACGCATAAAAGAGGCTTTACTGAGGTGGCGAAGGCTGCAGCACAAGTCTATTCGAACAATCTGGAGGTCAACATGACGTTGGCAGATGCCGACAATGTTGCCGTTCTGGCTGAAAAAAGCGTTGCAGTGAAGGAGAATCTGCTGAAGGCCATCTTGTCGGCAGGCACCAATCCAGACCTTCAACAAGAGGCCAGTTTCATGCAGCGAACGACGCTGGAACGGATGATTGCGGATGAAAAACCGAATATAGAGGTGGCACAAAAAGCGGTATCCGCTTCACCTGTATTTGCTTACATTCAGAAGGCAATGAACTTCAACAAGGTGCTGCCACAGGAAAAGGTATACCTGCACTTCGACAACATGGGCTACTTCGAGAATGAGACCTTATGGTTCAAGGCATACGTGACAAGGACGGACAATGGACGTCCCTCCAACTTGAGCAAGGTGCTGTATGTGGAACTGCTCAATCCCAGTGGCGATGTGGTGAAGACACGCAAGTACCCCATTGATTCGTTGGGTGTGTCGCATGGAGACATCAAGTTAGACACCTTGCTCACGTCGGGTTATTATGAGGTGAGAGCCTACACAAGATACATGACCAACTGGGGCACGAATGCCGTCTTCTCTCGTGTAATCCCCGTATTCAAAGCTCCCAAGACGGAGGGAAATTATTCCGACTTGACCATCAGGACTACGTCTTATTCGAACCGTGACCCTAACAACCGTTATAGTGAGGATTCGCTTTATCAGAAGGCGATAGACGATGGCATCTACACAAGTGACCTGATGAAGACCATCAGCGTAAAATTCTATCCAGAAGGTGGAGACTTGATTGTGGGGAAACGATGCAGAGTGGCATTATTGGCAGTCGATGACAATGGAAATCCGCATGAGGGGGAAGGCTTTGTGATGAATGAAAAGGGTGATGTGTTGGCCTCCGTCCAGACGGACACGTTGGGAAGAGGCATTTTCGAGGTGGTGCCCGATACAGGAAAGCTCACTTTCCAGATGCGGAACCTGAAAAAGTCAGAACGAAGGAACATGCAGTATTTTACCCTGCCAGAAGCCAAGAGGGAGGGTTGTGTGCTGAGCGTGGATGCAGTGAATGAGCAGATGCTTGCCACGCTGCAATGCACAAAGGGCGTATGTGGCAACCTGCTGGGTTATGTCATCATGCATGACGGCAATATCGTAGCTTGCGACACACTTATCGCTGTTCCTTTGATGGAGATAGAACTGGACAGGAAGACGATGCCTGAGGGCGTGAACCAGATGACCTTCTTCGACAGCAGGGGCGCCATCATGGCAGAACGGCTCTTCTTCATCTGTCCCAAACCAAACAAGGCAGACAGCATACAAGTCACCACACTCACACAACGGCTGAAACCCTGTGGCAAGGTGGAGATGGAACTGAACACACATCCCAATGCCAACCTCTCCTTCTCTGCGATGGATGCCCAGACGATGACGAATGGCAGGCAAGGCAATATGAAGACTTGGATGCTCTTGTCGTCGGATGTGAGAGGATATATTCACAATGTCGATTATTACTTCGAGGCAGACGACAAGAAACATCGTCAGGATGCCGACCTGCTGATGTTGACACAGGGCTGGCGACGCTATGACTGGCGACTGATGTCAGAACGCTACACTTTCCGCAAGGCGCAACCATTGGAAGATCAGATGATTCTGAACGGACAACTGAAAGTGTACAGGAAACACAATTCCGTGTCGAACGTGCATCTATACACCATCCTCTACAATGAAAAGGGAGAAAGTCTGCTAGGTGACACCAGGACAGACTCTGTGGGCAACTACGCCTTCAAGATGCCGTTCATCAATGGAGAATGGAAACTGTGCATCTACACCACCAAAGATGGAAAGAAGAAGGAGAAGCTTAAGACTTACTATGTGGGCATCGACAGGCAGTTCTCACCAGAGCCAAGGTATATCACCCCTTTGGAGAGACAAATCCTGCATCCATTGGCACCCAATGCCTTTGTAAAGAAGCCTTTCCAAGAGTTGGAGGAGGAAGAAGACGTGTTTGTGCCCATTACGGAGAAGAATCACGTGATACAAAATGTGACGGTGAAGGCGAAGAAACGTTATTTCACCAATGACAACTGGCGATTCAAGGATGAATCATACGGTCGTCGGTATGCAAGCCTCTACTATGACATAGACAGGGAAATGGAAGATGCGCTCGACAGAGGGGAACCCGTACCTTATCTTTTCAGTTTCTTGAAAAAGAAAAACTCACTCTTTTATTATAATGAAAAGAGCCGGACAGAGCCTCCTCTATATGACGGAGACAAAATCATGTGGATTTTTGATAACGGAGAGCGTCCCCTTTTGGGAATCGTTCCAGAAGAAGTCTGGTTGGACGAGGTGAAATCTGTCTATATTGTTCCTGGTGATCCTGAAGAGATGAATCGCTGCACCCTCATCTATGTTTATCTGCACACCATCTTCACCACAGAGAGTAATAAGGGACTGCGTCGCACCTACTTCCAAGGATTCAACCAAGCTTCCACCTTCAAAATGGAGGATTACAGCGTGATTCCACCTACAGCAGACTTCCGACGCACCATCTACTGGCAACCCAACATCATGACCAATGAGCAAGGTAAGGCCAAAGTGGAGTTCTTCAATAACTCAACCTGCGAGGAGATGTACATCAGTGTGGAGGGAATAACCCCAGAGGGAAAAGTGCTAGTGAATGAATAGCATGCCGATCAGTCGATTTCCTCGTCTGGCTCGTAACCACCCATTTCGCGGATAGCGTTCTTCAGCATGGTGTATTGCTGGAAGAGATGGTTGACAGGTTCCTCGCCCTGCGTGTAGTCGTGCATGGGGGCTTTGAGGAAGAAGGAGAGGAAGCGTTGGATGCCACTCTTGTGGGCACGTGCAGCAAGGTCACTGAGCAGGCAGAGGTCGAGCAACAGAGGGGCAGCGAGGATGGAGTCGCGGCAGAGGAAGTTGATCTTGATCTGCATGGGGTAGTTCATCCAGCCGAAGATGTCGATGTTGTCCCAACCTTCCTTGTTGTCGTTGCGCGGTGGATAGTAGTTGATGCGCACCTTATGATAGTATTGGTTGTCCTCGTCGTTGCCGTGTCCGTAGAGGTCGGGCTGAGCCTCTGGCTTCAAAATCGTTTCAAGTGTGGAGAGTTTGCTGACTTCCTTCGTGCGGAAGTTGGCGGGTTCATCGAGCACGAGTCCGTCGCGATTGCCGAGGATATTGGTGGAGAACCAACCGTTGAGCCCTAAGCAACGGGTACCGATGATGGGGGCGAAACCAGACTTCACGAGGGTCTGACCGGTCTTGAAGTCCTTGCCGGCGATGGGCAGACCGAGCTTCTCCGACATTTCCCACATGGCGGGAATATCGACGGTGGTGTTGGGAGCGCCCATGATGAAGGGAGCGCCTTCTGCCAATGCTGCATAGGCATAGCACATGGAGGGCGCGATGTTCACACGATCGTCAGCCTTCATGGCTGCCTCAAGATGAGCGAGTGTGTCGTGAACAGCCATATTAGGTTCTACATATATTTCTGTAGAAGCTGCCCAAGCCACCACGATACGGGCACAGTTGTTCTCTGCCTTGAACTGGCGAATGTCGGCACGAATCTGCTCGACCATGTCCCAACGGGTAGCGCATTGCTTCACGTTGTCGCCATCAAGACGCTTGGCAAAGTTCTTATCGAAAGCTGCCTTGAGCGGCACAATCTTCTCCAATTCATCCTTTACAGGTAAGATGTCCTTCTCTCTGAGCACCTCTGCATACATGGCACTCTGAAAGGCGTTGGCAGGATAGACATCCCATGCACCAAACACAATGTCGGCCAACTTGGCCATTGGAACGATTTCCCCATAGGAAAGATACTTCTTGTCGGCACCCTTGCCCACACGAATCTTATCATACTGAGTCATTGAACCCACAGGCTTCGCAAGTCCTTTGCGAGCCATCAACACACCTGTCATAAAGGTAGAAGTGACGGCACCAAGTCCGACAACCATGATGCCCAATTTGCCTTCTGCAGGCTCCACATTTTTATTCTCCATTTCGAATTACTCTTTTCCAAGAATTTAATTAAAACTTTGCAAAGATACGGAAAACCACATAAAGTTTTCGCCTTTTCGGGAACTTTAACAAAAAATAAGTACTTTTATTTTGACGAATGGGCGGTTTGTGCTAACTTTGCAACACAAAGATTAATGCATGTATCGTACATGAACGAGAGCGACAGCATAGTTATCATACCTACTTACAACGAGAAGGAGAATATTGAGAAGATTGTCCGTGCAGTATTTGCATTGGAGAAATGTTTCCACATTCTTGTGATTGATGATGGTTCCCCTGACGGCACTGCCGCCATTGTGAAGGGACTGATGGAGGCAGAGTTTGCCGACCGTCTGTTCCTGTTGGAGCGTACAGGAAAACAAGGATTGGGCACTGCCTACATCGTAGGTTTCAAATGGGGTTTGGAACATGGTTACGACTACATCTTCGAGATGGATGCCGACTTCTCCCATGCGCCCAGCGACCTACCCAGACTCTATTCGGCCTGTGCCGATGAGGGTTACGACCTTGCCATCGGCAGCCGTTACATCTCTGGTGTGAATGTGGTCAACTGGCCCATGGGTCGAGTGCTGATGTCGTATTTCGCTTCTAAATATGTACGGTTCATCACGGGCTTCAAGGTGCACGACACGACTGCCGGCTTCAAGTGCTACAAACGCCGTGTGCTGGAGACCATCGACCTCGACGCCATCCGCTTTAAGGGTTATGCCTTCCAGATTGAGATGAAGTTCACCACCTACAAGTGCGGCTTCAAGATCAAGGAAGTGCCTGTCATCTTCGTCAACCGTGTGGAAGGCGTATCGAAGATGAACAGCAGCATCTTTGGCGAAGCATTCTTCGGCGTGATAAGACTGAGATGGGACGGATGGTTCAGGAAATACCCCAAGCCTGTGGACGAAAACAATCAAACAGAGAAAAAAGACTAACCGAAGGAACAACAACCTATGAAAACAATCATCAGAAACGCAACCATCGTAAATGAGGGACGCCAATTCATCGGCTCTGTCGTGATTGAAGACGAGATGATTCAGGAAGTGCTAGAGAGTGATGACACCACGCAGTACTATGACTTGGAGATTGATGCGACAGGACTATACCTGTTCCCTGGTGTGATTGATGACCACGTGCATTTCCGTGAGCCAGGCATGACCCACAAGGCTGACATTGCCAGCGAAAATCGTACGGCTGCCGCAGGAGGCGTGACGTCCTATATGGAGATGCCCAACACCAATCCTCCCACCACGACACTCAACCTGCTGGAAGAGAAGTTCCAGATTGCGGCAAGAGACAGTCGTGTGAACTACTCCTTCTATTTTGGAGCCACCAACGACAATGTGGAGACCTTGCCGATCCTTGATCGCACACGTGTGCCAGGGGTGAAGGTGTTCATGGGCAGCAGCACGGGCAATATGCTGGTGGATCGTACTGAATCCCTCTATCGCATCTTCGCCACCTCTCCCCTCTTGCTGATGGCACATTGCGAGAACACTGGCATCATCGAAGCCAATATCCGAGCATTCAAGAAGAAATATAAGGGTCAGAACGACTTCCCTGTACGCTACCACTCTCGCATCCGCAGTGTGGAAGCCTGCTATGAGTCGTCTGCGCTGGCTGTGCAAATGGCCAAAGACACAGGTGCGCGTCTGCACATCGCCCACGTCTCTACAGCCAAGGAACTGGAGCTGTTTGAGAACAAGCCCATCGAGGAGAAGAAGATCACCGCTGAGGCAGTCATTGCCCACCTGATGTTCACGACTGAAGACTACGACACGCTGGGCACACGTATCAAGTGCAACCCATCGGTCAAGACACCAGAAGATCGTGCCGCCTTGCGCGAGGCATTGACCAACGGACTCATCGACGTGGTGGCAACCGACCATGCGCCTCATCTGGAGAGCGAGAAACTGGGTGGTGCGTTGAGAGCGGCATCGGGCATGCCGATGATTCAGTTCTCGTTAGTGTCGATGTTGGAACTGAGCGAGAACGGTATCTTACCCATCGAGCGCATCCCAGACCTCATGTCGCACAACCCTGCCAAACTCTTCCACATCGAGAAACGTGGATTCATCCGTCCTGGCTATTATGCCGACCTCACGCTTGTTGACCCAGAAGCCAACTGGCAGGTGAGAGAAGGACGTTACTATACGAAGTGCGGCTGGACGCCTATGGACGAGCGCTTCTTCAAATGGCGTGTACGTCGTACCCTCATCAACGGTATCACCGCCTACAGCGATGGCATCGTGGTAGATGGTGTCAGAGGCAAGGAACTGAGATTTCAGGTGTCATGAGACGTAACTACCGCATCAGCGACCTAAAGGACTACATCAATTGGGTGTATTTCTTCCATGCGTGGTCATTGCCACAGCAGTCGGAAGAGGGGCAACGCCTATATGAAGAGGCACAGAAGATGCTCCAACGCCTGCAACCCTACCTGAAGGTCAAGACAGCGGTGGAAATCCTGCCAGCATGGAGCGAAGGTGATGACATCGTGGTGCAGCCCATGCGTCCTTGTGAATGCGGACAGAGTCATCCTTATGGAAATCCAGTCCGTCTGCCTATGCTGCGACAACAAGTGCCCGGCAACGACGGCATGTGCCTCTGCCTAAGCGACTTTGTGCGATCCAAGGCAGCCATGCGGCAAGACCAGATTGGCATTTTTGCCACATCCACCAGCATCGACGTGGGAAAGACCTTCCCAGACGACAACTATAACCAAATGCTCCTCCAAACCCTTGCCGACCGCTTGGCTGAAGCAGGAGCAGAAAGACTTCACGAAGAGGTGAGAAAAACCATCTGGGGCTATGCGCCCAATGAACAGCTCACCATCGCAGAACTGCATCAGGAGAAGTTCCAGGGCATCCGACCCGCTGTAGGCTATCCTTGTCTGCCCGACATCTCCATCAACTTCATCATCGACCAGTTGATTGGATTCAAGAGCATCGGAGTGACCCTCACCTCTTCTGCCATGATGCAACCCCACGCCTCTGTGAGCGGGCTCATGCTCAGCCTGCCACAAGCACGCTACTTCGCTGTAGGCAAAATAGATCGCGACCAGCTCGCCGACTATGCCCAGCGACGCCACATGACACTTGACGAAATCAACAAATACATCCAATGCTGTTAAGAATATTACTGCTCATCATCCTGCTGCTGATTTTACCAGACCTATACATTTATCTGGTATATATCCGTCATTGGACAAAACAATGGTGGCTGCGCTTGTTGTGGTGGGTACCATCCATCGCTATCGCCATTGCCACAGCGGTCATCATCCACAGCAATGACATGCGTCCAGAGCATCAGGCATGGGTCAGCATCTACATGTATGTGTTCCTCCTTTGCTGTGCGCCCAAGGCTCTCTTCATGATGGTCGATGGCATCGGACACGGCATCAACCTGCTTGTGACAGGTGGAAAGAAGAATGATGAGGGCTACGACTGCCTCTTCGTGCGCATCTTCCGCATCATCGGCATGGCACTCGCACTTTTTGCCATCGCCTTACTCTCTTTCGGCTATTTCATCGGACGCAACCACTACGTTGTTCACCAGCAGACATTCTACTTCTCTGATCTGCCTGAGAAGTTTGACGGCTATCGCATTGCCCAGTTCTCTGATCTGCACATTGGCACCATGCGCGATGGACACGAGGGCGATGTGCGTCGTATCGTTGACCTTATCAACGCCCAGCAATGTGACGCCATCCTCTTCACAGGCGACCTTGTCAACCACCAGAGTGCCGAACTCGACGGGTTCCGACGTGACCTCAACAAGCTCCATGCACCTGATGGAGTCTATGCTGTGATGGGCAACCACGACTACAGCATGTACATCCGATATCCTCATGAGGAAGAACGTGCGGCCGATGTGAAGGAACTCCAACGTCGCATTCGCAGTTATGGCTGGACGCTCCTGCTCAACGAACATCGCGTTCTCCACAGAGGCAAAGACTCTCTTGTCATTGCAGGTGTTGAGAATGACGGTCGTCCACCTTTCCCAGCCTATGGCGACCTGCCCAAGACGATGAAAGGGCTCAAGCGCAACTGCTTCACAGTGTTGATGAGTCACGACCCCACTCATTGGAGACGCAACATCATCCCACAAACCTCCATCCAGCTCACCCTCTCTGGGCATACCCATGCAGGACAGTTCAAGGTGTTTGGCTGGTCACCTGTCGCCCATGTCTATCGTGAATGGTCGGGTGCCTACACAGAAGGTAGCCAGATCCTCAACGTCAGTGACGGCATTGGGGCGGTCATGTTCCCCTTCCGCTTTGGCGCATGGCCAGAAATCAACGTAATCACATTAAGAAAACAACAATAACATGATTATTCTGAAGATACTCTACAAGATTTACTCTTTCCTCATCGCACTGCCCATCTTTGTGGTCATCACCATCTTTGTGGCAACCACCGTCAGCATCGCCAGTTTCTTTGGCGACACAGACCGCACGGCATATTATCTGCCCAAGTTCTGGTCGAAATGTGCCTTCTGGCTCTTCCTGCTTCGCGTGAAGGTCGAAGGACGTGAGAACATCAAGAAAGAAGAGAGTTATGTCTTCCTTGCCAACCACCAAGGCTACTACGACATCTTCCTCGTCTATGGCTACTTGGGACACAACTTCAAGTGGATGATGAAGGAATATCTGCGAAAGATTCCTTTCGTGGGCTACGCCTGCGCCAGGTCTAATCAGATTTACCTTGCCGACGGCATCTCTGGCATCTCCAAAGCCGTTCAGCAGTCACGTGAAACCCTGAAAGGAGGTATGTCAATGGTCATTTTCCCAGAGGGCACTCGTACTCGCACAGGCAAGATGTCACCCTTCAAACGTGGTTCCTTCATGCTTGCCAACGAAATCGGGCTTCCCATCGTCCCATTGACCATCAACGGATCCTTCGATGTGTTCAGCCGCAACCACAAGTCTGTCCACATGGGCACAGTCACATTGACCATCCACAAGCCCATCACTGCAGAAGAACGTCAGGGCAAGCAGACCAAGGTCATCATGCAAGAGGTCTTCGATGTCATCAACGGAGGTTTGGTGGAAAAATACAGAACTTAAGATGAAAAAAACGACTGACATTCGCCAGTCGTTTTTATTTGGGATCAATAAGGTTTCAACCACTCACTTCAGGAAGAACTCTTGCCAAATCTTCAGCATGGAACTCTCGTTGGTGGAAATAATTTCAGCAGAACGGGTGAAGTTCCGATATTCCTGCTTACGCTTGGGGTCTATCCTTTTCAGGATTTGTTTAGGAGTGGCTTGGAAGATTTCGCCTCGCACTTGGAAATAGAATTCATTGGTCAGAGGGAGAGGTTGCTCTTCCATAATAATACCAGCATCAGCACTGGCAATGTCGGACACATTGAAGGTGGCTCCCTGCAAGATATTCTGGGTCTTGTTGATGTGATCAAGGTACTTCTGGTCGAGTTCCTTCTGATTGACCGTCTTGACACAGATGATGCGAGCAATCTTGCCATCGATGGTGTCTTCACGTACAATGCGTCCAAAACGCTGTTCGCTACTTACAGGCATATAGGTGTCACCATTGGGAAATTCCACATACAAAACAGTGCCAGGAATAGCTTCCATGAGGGTGTCGTTCTGGCTATACCAAAGGGTCTGGTTACCCACATGGATGTTGCAAGGCACAACCGTCTTGGAGCGTTTGAAAATACCCGTATAGACAGTGGCTGTACGAAACTGCTGGTTGATGAATGGCCACACGCCCGTTGGTTCCCAATCCTTGTTGTTTTGGGCAAAGGCGGACAATACCGACCCGAAAGCCAGTATTGCCACGATCCATCTATATTTCTGCATGTACTGATGCATGGTTGATCTTATTTCACTTTCACAACAAGGTATTTGCTGACACTCCAGAACTGAGCAACGTCAGTAATGCGGAGGGTGTACTTACCCTTGCTGTCCTTGAGCAGCGTGTAAGAACCTGCTGGATGGTTGGTAAGAATGGAAGCAGACTTCGACTCCAATGGGATGACATTTACCTTGCGGATGTCAATCTGGGTGAAGTAGTTCTTGTTGTAGTTGCCCTGCAGCACTTCGCCCTTGCTGAGGATGCCCTCTGCCTTAAGTTCCTTGCTGGTGCCAAAGACATACCAAGCGGTGTTGAGTTGAGCATCCTGATTGCGAGCAATCTGGGCTGTTTCATCACGTTGCTGCTTCACCTGTGCATTTTCAGTCTGCAGGTTAGTGACAGTACCAGAGAGTTGCTCAATCTTCACATCTTTCTCAGCGAGTTGGGCACGCAGTTTTTCCAGTTCTGCGTTCTTCTCAGTAAGCTGCTGAGTGAGGCTGTTGATGGCTTCTTTCAACTTAGCGGAATTGATGGAGCTAGACTTGAGTTTGCCTTGCAGTTCCTCAATCTTGCGCTTGTTCTCGTCAAGCGTTTCTTGGATGAACTGCATATTCTCACGAATGTTCTCTGCAGAGTTGTAGTTCTCTGCACCCATACGCATCATGTTCACACGTCCTTCAGCCTCGTTGATGAGGTCGAAACCCTGCTGGATCTCGTTGAAGGTACCCATCAGATCGTTCAGTTCGTTGTCCTTCTGGTCGATGATGTTACGCAATGAGTCGCGTTCACGATCACCGCCATTGTTACTCTTGAATCCGTCAAGACAGCTTGCAAGCATGGATACAAGGGCTGCCATAAAAATAATCTTCTTCATTTCCTTCTATTTAAAAAATTATTTATACTTATTCTTTTTCTTACCTGTGCCCATCAGCATTTGCATAGGGTCAACAGGCTTCTCTTTTTCTTCTTCAATGGGAACGAGGTCGCTCTTTCCACCCAGGATGACGACTATTTCGCCCAATGGCTCTGTGTGTTCGAAGTGTACCAACACTTCTTTCAACGTACCTCTCACGTGCTCCTCGTGCAACTTGGAGATTTCCCTTGCCACACTCACCTGCCGCTCTTCACCAAACACCTCGATGAATTGTTGCAAGGTCTTCACCAATCGGCGTGGTGACTCGTAGAACACAATACTGCGTGATTCACCCTTGAGAGCCTCCAACCTCGACTGTCGTCCTTTCTTCTGAGGCAAGAAACCTTCGAAGCAGAACTTGTCGCAGGGCAATCCACTACTCACGAGGGCTGGGACAAAGGCTGTAGCACCTGGAAGGGTCTGCACCTCAACCCCCTCTTTCACACATGCTCTCACCAAGAGGAAACCTGGGTCGCTGATGCCTGGAGTGCCGGCATCGCTGATGAGTGCTGCCGTCTCTCCTCCCACTAATCGTCTGACCACCTGCTGCACTGTTTCGTGCTCATTGAACTTGTGGTGCGACAGCAACTCAGCATGGATGTCATAATGCTGCAAGAGCACACTCGAAGTACGGGTGTCTTCTGCCAATATGAAATCAGCCTCTTTCAGCACTCGCACTGCCCTGAAGGTCATGTCTTCAAGATTTCCCACAGGGGTCGGCACAACATATAATGTTCCCATCCGTTGCAGATTTACGATGCAAAAGTAGAAATAAAAATGCTCACAACGTGAATTTTACCCTCAAAAACAACTTTTTTTCACATTATCAGCGATGAAACAACATTTTTTTGCGTAACTTCGTGCCTCAAAACTTCAAATCGTTCATTTTACAATTCTTCAACTCACATCAAATGAAGACAAAGACATTCACTTTTGATCGCGTGGTGCGCATCCTAATCAGCATCATTATCATGATTGCTGCTTACCTGCTGATTCAGCGGCTGAGCAGTGTACTCGTACCCTTCCTTGTGGCATGGCTCATTGCCTATCTGCTCTACCCCATCGTCACGTTCATCCAGTATAAATGCCGTGTGAAGTCACGCATCCTTAGTATCATCATTACGGTGCTACTCATTCTGGGCATCATCGTGGGTGGATGTTACCTCATCATTCCTCCTATCATCGAGGAAATGGGACATTTGAAGGATATCATCGTGGAATATGTGACCACCGACTCGACTGTAGCTTCTGTATCTGGAGAAGTACAGAACTACATCAAGCACAACATTGACATTAACGAGATCACAAAAGCGCTGACGGTGCAGGATGTATCACAATTCATGGAAGAGAAAGTGCCACAGTTCTTCTCCTTCATCAGCAGCAGCGTGAGTGCCATCGTGGGCTTTATCGCCTCGCTCATCGCGATCATCTATCTGTTCTTCATCTTGGTAGATTATGAACTGATGGCTGAGGGACTCTTCAAAATGCTACCAAAAGACAAGCGGAGTATCGTGCATGACATCATGCTGGACTTACAGAAGGGTATGAACGGTTATTTCCGTGGGCAATCCATCATCGCTCTGTGTGTGGGCATCCTCTTCTCCATCGGTTTCCTGATTATTGGATTTCCACTAGCCATTCCACTCGGGCTCTTCATCGGATTCCTTAATCTTGTTCCTTACCTTCAGGTCATCGGCTTCATCCCCACCATCATCCTGTCATTGCTGAAAGCCTACGATACAGGTCAGAGTTTCTGGGGCATCATCCTCTCCGCTCTTATCGTATTTGCTGTGGTGCAAGCCATTCAGGATTGGGTACTCACCCCTCGCATCATGGGTAAGGTCACAGGTCTCAATCCTGCCGTCATCCTTTTAGCTCTCTCCATCTGGGGCAGTTTACTCGGCTTCGTGGGGCTCATAGTTGCCCTACCTCTCACCACCCTCATCGTGTCCTATTATAAAAGATATGTGTTAGAAGAGACGGATGAGATGGAGGAGAATCCACAAAAAGAGGAATAATCATCAAAAAAACGCACTTTTATTTTGTAGTGTGTAAAAAATGCACTACCTTTGCACCCGCTTACGGAATACGACAGGTGTAAAACCCTGCCACCAACGCCCAAACAAACTCCGTAAGCTTAGTAGGTAGATCCGCTAGCTCAGTAGGTAGAGCACAACACTTTTAATGTTGGGGTCTTGGGTTCGAGCCCCAAGCGGATCACTAAGATAATCAGGTAAACATTGTTTGCCTGATTTTTATTTACTACAAATACCACATATCAGAGATTGCGAAAGCTGAGTAAAAGGAGAAAAAAGGAACAATGAGCCCTCAAAGCACGAGCTAATTATCAAAAAATTTTCATTTTGTGCTCGTTTTTTTGATAATTAGCTCACTTTTTTAACCACTTTTTATAAACATATGAAAAATAATTCGTACCTTCGCAAATATAATTGCAAAACACTTACTACAATAATCTATTATTACCAAAAAAACGGGAGAAAAATGGAAGGCCCTAAAAAAAATACAAGTTTGCCGTCAGAGGAGATGAGATGGAAACAATTCTACTCCAAGGGATATGAGGAGATTTTGGCTCAAAATTTCCCCAAGGAGACATTGTGGAAATTCATTGAGCGGGGCATCCTGAACGACAACAACCGTCACGACGCATTGATCTACTTTGGCCGCCACGTGAGTCGTAGTCAATTTATTGAGCAGGTGCATTTGTGGGGCCGCGTCATCAAAGGCATGGGTATACGTGAGGGAGACGAACTTCTCATTTTTGGTCCCACACTGCCTGAATTTGTTTATATTATGCTGGCAGCCAATATGGTTGGAGCTGTGACGATACTTCCTAATCTGATGCAGACTCCAGAAGTATTGGAGACGATGGTGAGCAAAAGCCGTGTAGCTTTCGTCTTTGATGGTATGGAAAACTCTTTGACGAACATCTTGGCATGGGAGCAATTTGAACATGTAGTGATTATTTCAGCTACACGTTCTATGGGTTATCCTCTAAAACTGCTGGCTGCACCGCTGAACTACCTGAAGCATTACAAGAACAGTCATCGTCCAAAGTATATGTCGGCCGACGAAGCCATCAGCCGTTTTGGCAACTATGAAGGTCCTTTGGAAGCGCCAACCGTAACCGGTAAGACCTCGTATGTATTCTGTTCATCTGGCACATCGGGACAAGGACATGCTCACCAAATAGGCATGAGTAATGATGCAATGATCAGCATGTTCCAGGACGCTTTAGCATTTAATCTCACAGGCAATCCATTCCGTGAAGGCACGTCTGCCTATTGCATGCTACCACCTTTTGTCTGTACAGGTTATTTCGTACTGGTACTGGCACCGCTTTTCCGTGGCATGACTGTAAATATTGACCCACGTCTCACGCATAAGCAGTTCACCAAGAACATTCTGACCATGCGTCCGCAGGTCACGCTTATTCCCGGCCATTATTGGGTACGCTTCTTCCTGCACGTTGAGGAACTCATTAAAGCAGGCAAGCGTCCCGACCTCAGTTTCTTCCGATTCCCAGTCATGGGCGGCGAGGGGTGTACTCCCGAAGCTTTGCGTCGTATCAACAACCTAATGCGCGAGTGCGGTAGCCCCGTTGCGCTGACATCCGGTTATGGCCTGACCGAGACATTCTCGGTGTCAACACTTGACTATCAGCTAGATATCTTCGATAAAGACTACTCAAAGCGTGCCGTCAGTGTGGGCTACGCCTTCCCTGGCGTAACTGTGGGCATCTTCGATGAACAAGGCCATGAGTTAGGTTATGGTCAGCGCGGACAGATATGTGTGAAGACACCTGCCCTTGCTTCTAATTATTACAATGAACCAGAGTCGGACACCGTTGTTTTCGGAGGCGAATGGTTCCATACCAAGGACTATGGCGAATTGGATGAGCGAGGTATGCTGTTTGTCTACGGACGTTATTCCCAACATATCGTATCGCCCGACGGGCAGAAAGTATTCTTCTTTGACATTGCAAACGAACTACGCCAAGATCCTGCCGTGAAAGACGCTCTGGCTTGTACATTGGTGGTGGCACAAGACAAAACACCTTTGGTGGCACACGTTATACTGGAAGACGACAACACTGAGCCTGGAGAGCAGATAATTATCAGGTTGGACGAGCGCATAAAAAAAACACTACCACATGGTGTCAAGATAGAGGGCTACCATTTAGAGCGCGGACTACTCAGGTCGAACCTCGTAGGCAAAACAGACCGCAACTACTATCGCAATCAACTTACCGGCTACCGTCTGTATGAAAACGGTCAACTGCAAGAGATATCATTTACAAAAAATATTAATTTACAATTAAAATAAACCTTAACACTTTAATACAAGTTCGTTATGAGACAAAAAAGTTTTTCCCTGCTACTTGCAGGTGTTATCACAGCTAGTTCACTTTTTGTGATTTCATGCAGCAGTGACGATGAACAGGCAACAGCTCCTGTTCAACCAGAGACAACAGGAAGTTTGATGCAACAGTTCAACGATGCATCCAACCAGCTTGATCAGGAATTGTCTGCCATTAATTTGGACGATCTAGCACCGCTGACACGTGCCTTGAACGATGATGGTAAGTGCGATTGCGGCTGCGACGAATGCACTGGTGACGGCAAAGAGAATGAGGAGTGTGGCCACAAGAAATTCACCAAGTCCCTCAAGGAACTGCTCAACCAGATCACCGCCCACTTCGGCAACTCAGAGTTCCATTTGCCCACTTATGCCTTTGAAGACGTGATGAAAATGTTGAAACTTACCTGGACTTTCACCGATGTCGACAGCTATGGCTTTGAGGAAGGGAAATTCTTCAACTTAGACGCCAAAAAAGGAACGTTCACCTGCAGTTATACTACCGACAACGGCACCTACAACGTGAAGGTGTCCAACATTGTAAACAAGAGAAGTGATGATGGTGGCATTACCCGTAAACTGGTTATCGAGAAAGACGGCACAGTAATACTCAGCATCGAGGCCATAAACAATATCAACGAACAGAGAGTGTTGCCTCTTTTGCCAGCAAAGACCATCGAACACACGGGTGTCATTACAATCAAAAATATTATTATCACGCTGGCATACGATCGCAAAGACGCTCATGCCCGCAACATTTCTTTGACCATCCAGAAGGACGGAGAAACGGATCCTCTGGCTGTTATGACTTCCACATTGACCGACAACATGTCTTTAATCAATATGATAAAGCATGATGTGATCTTTGCCACCGACTATGATGTTTCTGTCATGAACGGCAATATCAGTATCAAAGGACATATAAATAATGTAAATATCTTCCTCGGTCAGGCCCCACTCTTGATGGGTATCTTCAAGTATGGCACCAGCGAGGATATATGCAACAAAGTTGTCAACAAATTCAACGAAAACAGTAAGATTGACATAATGATTGCCGGAAACAACATGGGCTCTGTAGAACTCATGCCAGTCTTCCAAGAGGAAAGCAAAAAGTATTCCGTAGCATTAGTCATTAACTCTCCACTGTTCGGTGATGAGCCTGTCGAACTCACAACCATGCTTTCCAATCTCGGCTTCTCACTCGAAGACATTTTGAAGATGATCACTTCTGGCGCATTAGGATAAACATGGTATCAAAACAAAGATATTAACCCCATTAAAAAGAAAATCTTATGAATACCTATCGTGATCAATGGATAAGCCTACTATGCGCAGGACTCTTATCAGTTACCATTGTGTCATGTAGCAGTGATGGTGACAATGCAAACACTCAGGAGTCCCAAACAGACGTATCATTTGTAGTCAGCGCCGAAGAGACACTAAGCGTTGACGAAATGATGGACATGGCCTATTCTGCAGATGAAAACAATGCTTTGCCAGAAGACTTGGAAACACAGGAGATCAACAAGAAGGATTTGTTGATTGCTGCCCAAGATTTAAGCGATCGCTACAGTGGATCCAATGGGTCATACCACCGCAACGTAACTTACAAGGTGGTAACACTCAACTACCAAAGTATCGATGGCAAGGGGAATCCCATCACCATCTCTGGCAAGCTTACTCTACCTATGGTATCAGGTGAGTATGTGATGATCGAAGATATTCTTCTCTCCTGTCATGCCACCAACATCGACATGACAGGAAACGGTGTAAGTAACGCCATGTTCAAAGAGATGGCAGCCTACAGCTTTGCCATACTCGACCCTGACTATATCGGATTCGGCGTCACCCAAGGCAAGCCACAGACCTATCTCTGCCAGAAACTCATTGCTCGCCAGTGTGTTGACATGGAACTGGCTGCCCTGAAATACATGCAGCAACAGGGTATTCAGTTGAAAAAGGGATACGGTACCTACGTCGCAGGTTACTCGCAAGGTGGTGGCAACGCAATGGCCGTAGGACGCCACATACAAGAAACCGAACACGGACAAAAAGCCAATAAACAAGTAAACTTGAAAGGTCTATATTGTGGTGCCGGTCCTTATACCCCTATAGGTACTTTCAACCACTGGCTTGAAACCGATAGCCTAAGTTTATCGGCAGTTCTTTCGATGGTCATCAAGGGACAGCAGGAAGGTCACGCTGACATCATGAAAGACATACAGCTGACAAAGTACTTCTCCGATGAATATTTGAAAAGCGGTATTCCACAGGCTTTTGACACCAACAATATGAGCAATATAGGCCAAATATTGTTGGGCGATTCAGAACTGACCGATATCAAATATCCAGAGCCCAAGGAAAAGACCGCTTACGAAACCTGTTTGGGTTTTCCTTGGATGCAGTTCAGTAAGATTATGAGTGCCGAATTTGCTGACCCCAACTCCCACATCCGCACTGCTCTATTAAAATGCCTTGAAGAGGAGCGCGTTGATGACTGGATTCCCCTAGTGCCCGTAGAGATTTATACCGCTCCACGTGACAATGTCATTCCAGTACAAGCCAATGCTTACGACACTTACGAGAAATTCCGCCGTGCCGGAGCTCCCGTCACATTGGCAGAAGCCGGCTATTTGGCCAACCACCTGACTGGACAAATCGCCTGGGCAAATCACGTAAAAGTTCTTCTAAAGAAATTATAATTTTATGTCGGGAACATTCCAAATAAAAAGATCCCCCACCCTAATCTTTCTTTTTCTTTTTGCCGGCAGCTCTTTGCAGCTGTCGGCACAGCAAACCCTTACGCTCCACGACTGTCTGGCAATGGCCCTGCGGTCAAATAAAGATATTGATGCAGCTCATCACACACAATTAAAATATGAAAATGAGCGTAAGGCCTTGAAGGCAAACTTCTTTCCTGATATCAACGCTATGGCAGGTGATTATTACAGTACCATGAATGATCACCTGTCCATAGATATTGCTTCACCTATAGGGCAGACCATAGGGGAGCAATTGCACAACCGCCTTCCCCAACTGATTACACCTTACTGGCAGCGAATCATTTCAAATAGAATAACCAATAGGCTGGCACCTTTCAATCCCACCATTAATTACAAGATCGGCAATGTGTGGTTTGCCAACCTGAACCTGACCCAGCCAATCTATATGGGTGGCAAAATTACAGCTGGCTATAAGATGGGCAAACTGGGAGCACAGATGGCTGCACTGGGGGAGGAACTCTCTCGCGAGCAAGCTATCGTGTCAGTCCATGAGGCTTACATGCTTTTGTCAAAAGCCAAGGAGCTGAAAACTGTTGCTTTGGCATACGACTCATTGCTCATCAAACTCACCAATGATGTTGCCAGTGCCAAGCGTAATGGTATGGTTAGTAACAACGAAGTGATGAAAGTACAGGTGAAGAAAAGCGAGGCAGAACTGAAAGTGACACAGGCAAGTAACAGCATACGTTTGGCGCGAATGAACCTGTGTCAAGCAGTTGGTTTGCCGCTTGATTCGCCTATTGACATTGTAAACGACGAAAACGAGGATGTGGCATTTTTCGTTGACCACAGTGTGACCGTTGACAGACGCACGGAGGCACAACTTTTGGACATGCAAACCCGTTTGGCCGAACAGAAGGTAAAGCTAGAACATTCTGCCATGTTGCCACAATTGGGTCTGACGGCGGGTGCCACAATGGCTGACGGAATCCATGTGATTGGCGAAAAGTTACTCAACCATCACCTTACATTCAATGCATGTGTTATGCTAAAAGTTCCTATTTTCCATGCAGGAGAAACACGACATAAAGTTTTAGCAGCAAAGGAAGATTTGGCCAGTCAACGTTTGCAGCAGGAGAGTCTGAACGAGAAAATGAATCTTGATCTACAGCAAAAGGCCAACGAAGTGGAAGAGGCATCCCTGGAACTCACCATGCGCCACCGCAGCATGGAACAGTGTGCCGAAAACCTGCGTATGAGTCGCAAGGCCTATAGTGTCGGTTATGAAACACTCTCCGATCTGCTTACAGCCCAAGTGCTCTGGCAACAAGCCTATGCCGATTGGGTTGAAGCAAAATATCAGCAACGTATCAAGTTTGTGAAGTGGCAACAGGCCGCAGGCAAACTGAATCTATATTAATCATTTGAAGATAGTTATGTACAACAAATATAAATCATTGGGGTTGTGCCTATTGGTACTTGTCACATTGTCGGGCTGTAAAAATAAGGCACAAAAGATGGAAACCATGCTCGTAGATATAGTGGAGGCAACAAGCATTGATGCTCATCGCCAGACACAATATCCTGGTGTAACAGAGGCCAAAGAGGACGCGGAATTGGCATTCAAGGTGCTGGGCATCATTGAGAAAATATATGTTCGTGAAGGGGACCATGTAAAAAAAGGGCAGATTTTGGCACGTATAGATAGCCGTGACTATGCCACCCAGCTTTCTGCAACCGAATCGGAATACCGACAAATAAAAGCTGAATGTGAACGTGTAATTGCCATGCACGAAGACGATGCTGTGTCGGACAACAACTATGACAAAGCTCGTTCTGGACTGGAACGCATCAGTGCCAAGTTGAAGAACCACCGTGACCAATTAAATGATTGTCAACTTTATGCTCCTTATGATGGCTATGTGGACAGAGTATTTCGCACTGCTGGTGAGTCTGTCGGTCCAGGACTTGCCGTGATAGGACTTTTCACTTCGGGAAACGCAGAAGTTGTCATCAATGTGCCTGAATCGGAATATCAGCGTAAAGATGCTTCAGCCTCCTATACTGCCACTTTTGCCGGCCTGCCTGGGCGCACTTTTCCCCTTACGCTGGCAAGCGTAGCCCAGCGAGCTAATGGAAACAACCGGTTTCAGATGCGCTTGCGTTTGCCCGACAACACCCGTGAAGTGACACCCGGCATGAGTGCAATGGTTAATATCATGCATTCCAGTGATAGCATTGACAACAGGATCCTCATACCAGCCGGTGCTTTATTCAACAATGGTGGGCAGTCTTATGTTTATGTTTACAATAAGAAAACCGGCATCGTCCGTCGAACAGCTGTTGTAGCGGATGGTATCCGAGGTGATGGTCAAGTTGTCATTATCGACGGATTACGCATGGGTCAGTTGGTCGTAAGTTCTGGCGTCGGTAAACTGACCGATGGTCAGCAGGTGAAACCATTGAAAGAATCGTCGGAAGAGAATTACGGCAAAATATTATAGTCTCTCATTATATATAATAATGTGAGAAATTTCACAAATTTATTTCAACCAACAGGTATAATATATGAAGATTGACCTTTCTACATGGGGATTGTCCAACCAGCGCCTAGTTCTCTTGTTTGTCATTATCCTGACACTTGGAGGTGTAGTTGCTTATTTCCGCATGCCAAAGTTGGAGGATCCCGAGATTGTGGTTCGTCAGGCTGTGGTTGTCGGCATCTATCCTGGTGCTTCCGCCCATCAGGTAGAGCTGGAACTGACAACACCTTTAGAGAATGCCATTAAAAAGACCAACAACATCCTCTATACACAGAGTTACAGCTATGCTGACATGTGTTTAATCATGGTAACACAGGACGTCACGGTTCCATCTGAAGAACTGACGGTTAATTGGATGCAGATGCGAAACCATCTGGCTGCTGTTTCTCTGCCGGCCAATGCTTACATCTCGGTGCGAGACGACTTCGGTCATGTGTCGGGACTGTTTTACGCCTTGAAGGGCGATGGAGTACAGCTCGAGCGTTTGCAAGCCTTTGCAGAAATGATACGTCGTGAACTACAGAAATTGGATGATGTAGAAAACGTCAAAATATATGGAACGCAGGAACAGCGTATCACTATTGCCCTACACCAAGATCGTCTTGCCAACATGAACATCACGCCAGCTGAGGTGATGGCAACGCTCAGTGGACAGGATGCAACTATCTATGCCGGATATTTTCTCAGTGGAGACCACCGCATACGTGTGGGGGTTGACGACCGCTACCGCTCTGTGGACGACATTCGTTCACTGATTCTACGGGGTCATAGTGGCGAAGAGTTCCGACTAGGCGATATAGCTGAAGTTACAATGGAACCTGAACGCCCATTGCGCGCGGAAATGCTATATGATGGCTACCAGGCTCTTGGCCTGCTCATATCACCCCAACCTGGTACTGATATCGTCAAAGTGGGTGCACTTGTAGAAGAGAAGATGGCAGAGATAAAAGCGTCGCGTCTTCCTACAAGTATAGAGTATGAAAAAGTGTTCTTCCAAAGCGATCGTGTAAAGAACGCAATGAGCACATTCATGATCAATCTCATTGAATCAGTGCTTCTTGTCATTCTACTCATCATGATTACCATGAATTTCCGTTCGGGTATTATTCTAGGTGCAACAATATTGGTGACCGTGCTCGGTTCCGTGTTTATTCTCGACCAGACTGGCGGCACATTACAACGCGTATCCCTGGGCTCATTCATCTTGGCTATGGGTATGCTTTTGGACAATGCAGTTGTCATAGTAGATGGAATACTCGTGGGGCGACAGAAGAATCTGCCACGACACGAGGCACTGACCGCCATAGGACGACAGACGGCACTGCCATTGCTAGGTGCTACGCTCATTGCCATCTTAGCCTTTTTGCCCATCCATCTCAGTCCTGATGTAACAGGAATTTACGTGCGCGACATGTTCATTGTCTTGTCCGTTTCGCTTCTGCTCTCTTGGGTACTGGCATTGGTACTTGTGCCCATCATGAGTGCCAAATGGCTCTATCCACAGCAGGTCTCTCCATCTGTTGATGTTCCTGCCACTCCGCTCTATTCCAGCCGTCCTCACCAGTGGCTTACTACAACATTACGTCATGCATTGGCTCACCGGTGGATTACTGTCGGTATCATGGTCCTGCTTTTGGTGCTGACTGGACTCTCCTTCCCATTAATGCCGCGTGAGTTATTCCCGAATATGGAGTACGACCAGCTCTATATGGAATACAAGTTGCCCGAGGGGAATAATACCACACGTGTGAAAGCAGACCTTGACAGTATCAGACGTGAACTTCTTGCCATGCCTGATGTAACGCACGTCACTACTTCCATAGGCGATGCTCCCGGTCGTTACAACTTGGTACGTCCTATACCCCTACCCTCCTTGTCCTATGGTGAATTGATCATAGATTTCACATCGGCACGGGCAATCGAAAACCACATAGATTCTTTGCAGCGTTATTTCTCAGCTAAATACCCTGATGCCTATCTTGTTTTCAAGCGCTACAATCTTATGTTCATGCAATACCCCATCGAACTAAACTTCTGTGGACCAGATCCTGCCATACTTCACCAATATGCAGACTCCGCCATGACTATCGCGCGCCAGCTGGGCATCATTGATCCTGTTACCACTGACTGGGAACCCCGTGTCCCGACGCTCGTTGCCAACTTCGACCAGCAGCGTGCTCGCAAACAGGGAGTATCTCGTGCAGAGGTTGCCATGTCACTGCTTTCTTCTACTGAAGGAATGCCTATGGGAAGTTATTATGAAGGTAGCACCTGTCACAATATCTACGTAACAACAACAGACCAACAGGGAAGTTCCCTTTCCGACCTCAATAATACCACTGTGACGACTCTTCTTCCCCAACTGCAGATGCCCCAAGGAAAGCCGAGCCTGACTAATCTGTTGACAGCCATACCGTCACTGCATCTGTCTCATTCAACCCAACTAAGTGAAATAGGAGATGCAGTCAGTGTGCAGTGGGAGAATCCCGTTGTTCCTCATTATAACGGTGAACGCATTCACAGCATTATGGGTGTTCCGGCTCAGGGTCTTCTTACAGAAGATGCCCGTGCTACATTAGCAAACATCGTTGAAAAATGGGATTTGCCCGAAGGCTATTCCATTCGTTGGGGAGGTGAAAAGTTTGCCACCATCCATTCCATTAAGAATCTTTTTTCCAATTATCCACTCGTTGTGATGCTCATGATTTGCATTCTCGTTGCCATCACCCGCCGTTTCCGCACGTCGCTTTTACTGCTTGCCAGCACCCTCTTTGTTTTTGTGGGTATTATTCCTGTAACACTGCTCACAGGTGGAAGTTTTAACTTTGTGGCAATCGTAGGCACACTCGGACTCGTAGGTATGATGCTCAAAAACGGCATTGTACTTGTCGATGAAATCAAATTGCAGCTCACATCCAGACAAGACCACACACAGGCCATTATTGAAGCTTCAAAGTCGCGTATGCGTCCTGTTATGCTGACTTCACTGACCACCGTGTTTGGTATGATACCCCTACTTTTCGATGACATGTTCTCCTCTATGGCCTCTACTATCATAGGCGGTCTGCTGGCAGGTACTGTCATCGTGCTCATATTCATTCCTGTCCTCTATTCAATACTATTTTTTGGTAAAGATCAATGACAGGGATGAAGCAAGACCTTATATTGACAACGGACAAATGGGAACATTAATTGAATAACATCGTTTTTTAATTAGCAAATATGAATTATTATCCCGAACAAGGGTATGTGTACTTTTGCCCATGATTTGGTTATCGTTTGAGTTTAGCATCTGCAAAGATAACATAAAGAGTTGACTCTCAGTGGAGAGTCAACCCAATTTTTCTTCATGCACACATGTGCACAAGGCAGTCAATGCTTAGCGGACTGTAATAATTCTATTTAATTACATTCTCAAATGCTTCTGCAGCAGTTGGCGAGGTGACTGCATATAACATGGAAAGAACGTATGACAGGAAATGATTGTACTGAATTCCTATCGTATCATATACCAATGAATTAGTCGTTTTCAAAGGTATATTGGCATAATGAACATTGGGGTTTGTCCCATTCTCACTAAGCTTGGTACAATAAGTCATGAAATCATCCTGCGTAAAGTACTCATCCTCTTTATGCTGACAGAGATAAATAGGCAGAGTGGGCTTGAAGTCACCATAATCATTCATATTATGGAAGATATCCACCATATCGGCTGCTTTAGGGTTTGACATATTGTACAACCCGTTAGCAGTAAGCATCTCAGGCGCTGCGAGGTCAACAAGTGTCCAATCAGCAATAGGACCAGCAAGGTTTGTAACATTCGGATAAGCTATAAGCCTGGTCATATACTGATAAGCCGTCATCTTATTATCACCGTCCCCCACTTTCTCGGTCATTGCACGGTATGACAGGAAGTCACTTATCTTATAGCCACGCATTTGAGCAGGCGATTGTGTTGTCAATGAGGTAATTACCTCCCTGAATGCTTCAGAACTACGTGGCTCAGGACCTGTGATGTCTTGGATTTCGGCCACATTATAATCCCTGATGTTTGTCGTAACAAATGAAGACCGCAGCCGAACAGCTTTCCGGAACCATGCAGGTGCCTCTGTCTCATAGTATTTCTGGAAATAAACCGTTGTTGCAGATGTATGGGAACCGCCCCAATTTTCAGAGAAACCTTCGGGAGCCAGTTTCACATCATGCTGTCGCATCACTTCCAAAGCCGCAGTCACACAGTCTGCCAACTGAAGCATCGTAACTTTGGGGACATAGGCTGAATTCTTATGCTTTCCTTCGTCAACACCGTAACCTTGAAAATCGGGTTCGATGACTGCCGAGTTGAAAAAAGCACGCAGCATCATGATGTCAAGATTATTAGACGGAACCCACGATACTCCCGGTATTTTCGGATGGGAAAAAATGGAAAGAGTTTCAACCTCGTGACCGACTCCCTCAACCATGTTATTCGGGAATGTGACACGCCCAGAAAGCAGCACGTCTGCCCCATCTGCCGATTTACTCATATATGTGAAGACGTAGCTCTCCATTTGCCACTGACGCTGGTGTTTGCTGTTGCAGCCTACCTCAAGCTGAAACAGGGCATCGAGTGTTACAAGGCGAGACAGCATCTTTGTACGCATAATAGTCTCGATCATTGGATGCAAATCAGGAAACAGTTCGTGAAGTTCTTTGAACTGTTCTTTTGGCGACACTACTTTCATAAACTCTTCTGGACTATACTTCTCACCCTTAATCACATCTACCAGCAGATTGGATTTGCCATTCTTCGCCGATTGTGAATCACCATCAGAGCACCCTGCCGTCAAAAACAGCAAGAAGATCATAGCAAAATATAAAAAATATCTCATAAATAACATTGTATAATTTATCCTTTTATATTATTTCCCTGCATAGATTTTTTCCATGTCCTCAGGTTTTTCAACATCTGACATATAAAACTGCATAATAAAAGATACTAATGTATGAATGTAAGAATAACTATACGAAACTCCAATCGTATTAATAAGAGGTGAGACAATGGATTCTATTGGTGGCACTGTGACGAAATGAACCAGCGGGTTCTGTCCTTGATTACTCAACCTCAGATAATGCTCGTAGGCCAATTCATACGGGAACACTGCATCTTCTTCACTATGTGCTATATATATGGGATGCTGCGGTGTCCATCCGCTCATGTCTCCATGTTCTTCCAGAATCCCGAAGACAGCCTTGGTCTTTTCAGATTCCATGTCGATATTGCCATCTGCCGTTACCATGTCTGGTGACAATATCTGATCCAAACGCGTAAAATCCGAGGGAGGTAAAAAATCCCAAGGTAATATCATCTTGGATGTAGCATCTGCAACCGTATATTCTTTCTCATCTACTTTTACATACGTATTTGTAAACCACGGGGCCACAAATTCATGGAAAGTATATCCGCCAAGTTGTTCGGGAGTAAAAGCAGAAATATAACTGCAAGGATAGGTATAAAAATCATTGGCCATTTCCATGTGTTTAAAGAGATATAAAAATGCATCAGGCAAATACAATGGTCCTTCACCTGTAAAGGTGGAGTGTAGCTTCACTGCATTACGGAACCAGTCAGGAGCCTCTGTTTCATAATATTTTGCAAACATAAGCGGCACTGCACACGACTGCGAACTAGCCCAGTTTGTAGTATAACCGTCGGGAGCCAGACTGACACCATGCTGACGCATCAGTTCAAGTGCAGCAAGCAAACAATCGGCCAATTGGCGTGCCAACACCTTTGGTGAAGCTGCACCTTCAGGTACCTGAGCAAAATTTACCCCGTAATTCTGGAAATCAGGCTCAATGACAGCCGAATTCCACAATGCACGTATAGGCATGCGAAACATACTCTCTGACGCTGCCCAATCATTACCTGAGAGCGCCTGACGTGAACATAGCGAAAGAGTTTTCACCTGATGCGATGTCCCGTCAACAGTGTTGTTCGGGAAGGTCACACGACCCGACATGACACATTCCTCACCGGCTACCGTGTGGCTACGATAGGTAAATGAATACGTTTCTATTTTCCATCTACGACTACCGTCTGGTTCGGTACCGACCTCGGCAGCAAAGTCCCTGTCGAGTTGAGGCAGATGCGTCTGCAATTTTATACGGTCAAATGCCTTTATGCCTTCAGAAAAATGCGGAGATAAGTAATTCATCAAATTATAATATGAAGGGGGACCTATGTTGTCCACAAATTCCTGGGGCGAATAAGATGCAGACTTCAGTACTGAGACCAGTGTGCTGTTCTCCCTGACCTGCCTGTCTTCGGCAGTTGTCCCGCCCGTCTGTTCGCTGTCGGATTGAGTGCTGTCACTATCCGAGCATGCTATACTCAGCATAAGTATGGCTGTCATCAGACACCAGCTGTATATTCTTGTTTTCATTCTGATTTATCTTATACTATTTTATTTCTTTTTTATTACGAACTCAGCCGGATCGCTATGATACAGGTTTCCGAAATTCTCTGCATTGATGATGCAGGCATGAGAACCCAGCGTGTGTTGAGCACAATACAGGTATAAGTCACGATATGTGATTTGCGGGTTGGCACTCAGTGCGTCAGCCAGGTTACTGGTAAAGCGGTCGCACATCCAGAACTGGCCCGACTTGTTCCAGTGGTCGGCCCAGGACTGTTCCTTGGCATTCGCACCGGTCATGGCAAGCACACCAGGCACGCCTCGGACGGCATTCACTACAGCCTCGGCATAGCATGGTTCGGCAACAATGAGCAACTTACGGAAAGCTCCGGCCTGTTGCATCTGGCTGACCGTCTGCTGCATGAGTTGGCTGGTGAAGCCTTTTCCTGCAGGCTCGTCGCGCCACTCGAATTCATTGAATCCTCCGTCATCTATACTGTGTCCGTGACCGCTCCAGTACAACATCACATTATTGCCGGCATCGGCAGGCAATACTACAGGCAGGCGGTCGCTGCCTTGCCCCTTGAGTATGTCAGCAATGTCAGCAACGGACAGTTTGGAGGCATCATAGTCTATCTGCGCTCCCTGCATCAGGTCCTGACCGCCCACACTCGTACGGACCACACCCGGTTCGGGGTTCCTGTCGCTGTCGGCAACCGAACGGTCGGCAATGAGAATGATATGGTCATCGTCAAATCCGCCACGGCGCAAATGCTGATAGACGTTTAGCACGTCCGACAGATGACGGTAGTTGGCAAATTCGGTGCTGGCATGTACGAGTACTGCATACTGGTCTTTCAGCGTACCGTAGTCTATGCCAACTTCTTCGTCCTTGGCTATGGAGGCGAAACGCTTTGCTGTTTCATTCTCATCGTATAGATAGCGCCATGCCGCTGTCGCATTCCCTACCCGTTCGTTGTCGGCAGAACTGAAATAGTTCAGACACTGCATCTTGCCGTTGATAATTTGCCAATGCATATAGCACGAACCTGTTGCAGGGGTGCACGTCTCAGGGTCGAAACTGATCTTGCCCGAAGCACCTCGGAACTGCGGCTGTCTGCCTTCCCGCAGAGCTGCGAGGTAAAGTTCCATGGACGACGCACTCCAAACCGAAGCACTTACAGCACCTTCCAGATTGGGGAAACACAATTCGTAGATAACTTCATTAAAGGCGCGATTCCTGTCCACGGTTCCAAGGTCATCCTGGCTGTCCTCCAGTGCTTGCTTATAGGAGGCAAAGGCAGTCAGCAGCAGACCGTCATAAAACTTGCATTCCTCGTATGTAGGCTTTACATCGAAACGTCCTTCGTAGCTCATCTCAAATCCTGTAGTGGGGTCAGCATAAGGTGTAAAGCCCTGCAAAGACTCAACTTCCAACTTTTCTCTGTCACTCAGGGCGTTGATTGATTCCTGCGATATGCCGGTGAAAGCAAAATAAACCGGGTAATTGGACTCAAGGTATCTTCGATACCAGGAATAGGAGGGATCGGTGAAGGACTGTTCGTATTCGTCCTCATCCAGAAACCGGTCGTAACAAACATCAAAACGCGCACGCTCCACTTCCAACATCTCCTGTGTGTTTTCAACAACACAACACATCCCTTCTGACAGAGGATGGTCTTCTTTGTCCTCGAAGTATTCTGTCATCATGGTTCTCAGCTCTTCAGACGTTATGAACTGCCTGTTGTGCCTGACGCTCAAACCGAGATTCTCGGCCTGGAACGTAACCCAGTTGAAGAATGTCTTGCCATACATGTTTTCGGGTGAGAACATCGAAATGTAGTTGTGGGTCACATCACTGTTGGTGTAGAACTGCGAATAGCTGGCGTATGCCGACAAGCACACTTCGGTGAAGGACACGTCTGTTTCCGTAAGCGACCAGAGGAATGGTTTTGCTTCGTTCCGGCCATTCTGGGTGGGAACAGCATAGCGTCGAATAACTTCCTCGCTGGTTGCCGTTGGGGTAATCAGCGGTTTCTCGGTTTTCTGACATTTTGCAGCAAACACCTCCACGTCCTCGCTGCTGAAGGGGCCCACAATGGCAGCCACGCTGTTGTCGTTTGCCAACAGCTCGGCCAGAGTTTCTGCATTCTCGCTGTCTTCATCATACCACTGCAGGTTCAATCGGATGCACACGTCTCCTGAAAGCTGGGCTTTCTGGAAGTTTTCATGCATCCACTTGGCGGTTCTCTCTAACCTTCCCTTATTGGCAGCATCGCTCAACGGGGCGACCACAGCTATCGTCTTGTCCACCCATCGGTGACTGTCCTGATACACTATAGTGTCTTCCTGCTGCTGACAGGAACTGAAAAGCAGCATGAGCGGCACAAAACGGGCTGCGACTGTCTGCAGCCATCTCTTATCGGCGATCTTACCTACCATACTCTTCCTCCTTTCTCACGGCATCTGCGTGGATTTGCCTGAGCAACTCGTCAGAAACCAAAATCTCGAAGTAATCCTTTGCCCCGAGAGTGTAATCAAGATTAATCACTGTTTCTGTATATCCTGAGGCAAGACCAAGGGTCTGGTGATGAGGCAGACCATCTGACGAAAGCCATTGTCCTACGCAAAGTATCATAGCCCTGTCCAAATGTCTTACGGCAGCCAACAGAGAATTCGTTTTGTGCAAATCTACATCTACTCCCAACACATAATACTCTCCTCCCAAAACATCCATCAGATAGTTCATCTTGTTTGCCGAGCCTCCGCAAACAGGCACATATACCGGCACATCATAAAACGACAATTCCTGGAATGGATAGACCAGCAAATGGGCTGCAGTGGAATCCGGAATATGATAGCCCTCACCCGAATTCTCCCCGAGGTAATGGACGTAGTATCCCCTTTCGGCTAACCAATCGCCTTCAAATTCATAATACTCGGAATCGAAGCCGTCTGTATAACCGTCTATTGCCTCCTTTACAGCTTCATCTACAGGATTTGCACCCACGATAAAAACCTCTTCCTTATTAAAAACTGCAGACGTAAGCGCCCCTGCCTCGTACATCACCCCGTAATAGGGCATATAAAGTGTGGAGCCGCATCCCTCCTCCAGCGGCACGGATGTATTCACATAGAGCAGTTCTGCATTGGGATTCTCAGCAAAGACATGGCTATTCTCTCTGATATACTCATCGTATTCAGTAGCACAGACGATATAAAGCTGACGGGGAGTATCATTCTTCGACGAACTCACATAGTTGAACATGGTGCGAAGATAAGCCATCCCCTCATCATAACTTTCCGGCGAAAACTGCCGGACATCAACGCCATATTGCACGGCCGCCTGCTCCACTCCCTTATAGATTAAGTCATTAGACTGGCGATCGCCAAGTGCTTTAGCACTATATATAACCGTTACTATCGGAGCCTTCACAGCCTGCAGCTCGTCAGGATTGAATTCATAGATAGTCTCACCATCTTTCGAGCATGCATACATGAATAGCATGATGCCTATGACAGACATCGCCAATACAAGTATTCTACCATTATTTTTCATGAAAAGCGTCATTATCATTTTTTATCAAATACACAAAAGGAGTTAGAAGTTAAGCCCCCTCGTTTCCCCCAAGGGGGAAGAACCGCCCGGATGAGACTCCTCCCCTTGGGGAGGTTAGGAGGGGCTTGTGAATTATAAATATCGCACAAAGGTATAAAAAAAAATACAAATACACAAAATATTTTATATATATATGTATGATTATAACTTTAAGTATTGTTATAAATGATACTTGAAGTTTCAAATAATCATACTCGAAAGCAAATAGACAGTCGAGTATCAAGTATTAAAAATGCACAAATATCATTTGAGTATGATTATTATTGGAAATAAAAGTGTATCTTTGCATCATAAAACAGGTAAAAAC
>CADCIO010000014.1 GCA_902801475.1 uncultured Bacteroidales bacterium | reverse complement strand
ATATTAATTTTCTTATTTTCTTGTCAGTCCATATTTCGTTCCCTAGAAAACTGAGATCTGAGATTTGAGATGGCTCGTAAGAAAACTGTAATCTGTAAGGCGTAAGACATTCACACGCTTCCTAGAAAACTGCCATCTGCCATCTGCCATCGATTTTTGCCAAAGTCACAAAGTCACGTGTCACGGCGTTTAAACCAAATGTTGGTGCGTTGGTGCGTTGATGCGTTGATTCTCCAACAACCCATCCTTATCACCAAATAACCAGCCCCTGCTGAGAAATACTCGTGCCTTAATGAAAAAAGTTAGGGAAATGTTTGGTGGTTTCACATATATTTACTTACTTTGTGGCCAAGAAAAAGAACATTTCCCATGAGTACCAAGACAATGACAAAGATGATAGCCGAATATTTCAAGACCCAACCAGTCTTGAAAGCATGGTTGTTTGGTTCTTATTCGCGTGGTGAGGAGAGACCTAACAGCGATGTGGACATACTTGTCCTCCTTGATCACTCTCAGCCGGTCGGGTTGAAATTCTTTGGCATGTGGAACGACTTGGAACGAATGCTCGACTGTAAAGTTGACCTCGTGGAGGAAGGCGAGCTCCTGCCTTTCGCCGCAGAAAGTGCTAACCGTGACAAACGACTGATATATGAGAGAACCGCTTAAAGACCGTATTAGGTTGGAGCACATTGTTGCCTCTGCAGCCAACATCGCCCGTTATACAGAAGGAAAAACTTACGACGACTTAATGGCAGACGATATGATGTGCTACGCTGTTGTCTATAACATCCTTGCCATTGGTGAGGCTGCATATCATTTGACAAAGGCTTTCCAAAGAGAACACCCTGATACGCCATGGGAAGACATTATGAAGATGCGCAACATTCTGGCTCACGATTACTACAAACTGAAACTCCAAACCGTTTGGGAAGTAGTGCAACACGACTTGCCCCCTCTCCGTGAGCAAGTCGCCCGTTATTTGGCCGAAACCGATTGGGACGAGTGGGAGAAGAACGTGGTTGTGGTGAACGAAACCGCGGCTCACAAGAGCCTCGTGCAGACTGCTGGCCGAATGAAGCTGCGCGGTTACGATACTGACGAAATTTGCAAAATAACAGGATTGCCTCGCGAAGAAATAGAAGCATTATAAGCGTTATGGAGAAGATGAATGATGATACTACATTGTCGCTAAAAAAGATGGAGTTCATTCAGAAGATTGTTTCGGAGCGTAGCCTTGACACGCTTTGTACGTGGATGGACATGTACGACGAAGCACGCTTTGTGGCTGCAATGGATAGCGAAGAAGATGAACTGAAAACGGAACGATTGGAGACAATGAAGAAGTTCAAATTAAAAGGGTGAATTAAAACTATTCGTCTAACCCCTCAAAGCCTGAGTGGCCTAACAACATAAAGACAACCCAATAGCATTTTACATACTTGATATATTAGGCACAAAGTCCCACGACTTGTGCCTTTTTTGTGCTTTAATGAACAAAAGTTGCAGCAAAGTATTGGTGGTTTTGTATGTCTTTTGAGGCTTTTAGAGTGGGAATTTAAGGAAATTCGTTCCTTTTTCGAGTGCTTTCTCCTAATGAATGATGGATTCTTGATGATTTATATTGTTGTAAATCAGTCTTTTAGATAAATAGGCGTTGCAGCGTTGCAGTTGTTGCAGTTGTTTTTTGGGCTATCCAATCTTCAAAAATACTATTATATTTATATATTTTAATATATAAATATAAAGTTCAGTTTTGACTTTTTCTCCTATTGGATTTTGAACTGCAACAACTGCAACGCAACGCTTCAATGTGTCCTTTCCTTTATTGCCAAATAACCTGCCTCTGCTGAGAAATAACCGTGCTTATTGTACGAGGCTGAAATCAGTCAATTAGTTCAAAACAATAAATGAACTAATTCAATCGATGAAATGAATTAGTTCACGAGGATTTGTGCTGATCGGAGTTGACTTTTTAGTCCCTTTTTACTTTTTCTTTTTGATTTTGTTTGGGAATGAATAATAAGTTGTATATTTGCAAACGAAAAGTTGAAGCCAAAACTATGTGAAGGTATAAGAACACGAAATACATATGGATATACAAAAGATACAGCAATATAAATCAGCCTTCGACTTGATTTCAAAGGACATCAAGGATGACGAGGAAAATACCATTGAGGTGTGGTATGCACGTGAATTGCAACAGGTGTTAGGCTATTCCCGTTGGGAGAACTTCGTGGTGGCAATAGGTCGTGCCATGGAATCCTGTAAAACGTTGGGAATCAATGTTGACGATCATTTTCGTGAGGTCACGAAAATGATAGCTTTGGCAAAAGGTGCACAGCGTGAAGTTCAAGACTTTATGCTTACCCGATATGCTTGTTATCTGATAGCCCAGAATGGTGACCCAAAGAAGGAAGAAGTAGCTTTTGCACAAAGTTACTTTGCAGTTCAAACCAGAAAGGCAGAACTTATAGAAGAACGTTTGAATGAGATTGCTCGTTTAAACACCCGTGAACGCTTACGTGCCTCTGAAAAGCAACTAAGCCGCAACATTTATCAGCGTGGAGTGGATGATCGTGGTTTTGGTCGTATCCGTTCCAAAGGAGATTACGCTCTGTTTGGTGGACTCTCAACAGAACAGATGAAACATCGTTTAGGCATTAAGAGCGGTGCCTTGGCTGACTTTCTGCCCACCCTGACGATTGCAGCTAAGAATCTTGCCACAGAAATGACGAATTATAATGTGGAGCAGAAAGACCTCTATGGTGAAGCCAATATCACAGCCGAACATGTGCAGAACAACCGCAGCGTTCGTGGTATGTTAGGACAACGTGGTATCAAGCCAGAAGAGCTGCCTCCAGCGGAGAACATCAAAAAGGTGGAGCGACGTGTGGCAAAAGACGAGAAGGAGATGTTAAAAGAGACATCAAAACTACCAAAAGACAGCAAACAATGAGCAACAAAGAACCAGGCTACGTTTACATACTGACCAACCCCAGCTTCCGTGAAGATTGGGTGAAGATTGGCAAGAGTTCGCGTCCTGTGGATGTGAGAAGCAAGGAACTGGATAATACTGCCGTTCCCTTGCCATTTGAGATATTCGCCACGATGAAGACTGCGAAGTATAATGAGGTTGAGAAGTTGGTACATAAGACCATTGATCGTCTTACCGATTTGCGAATTCGTCAAAACCGCGAATTCTTCAATGTGGCACCACAGATGGCTCTTGACATTTTCCGCGATATTGCCAGCGCGATAGATGATGCAGAAGTAATTGAATACGAGAGTAATATGCCCATCAATCCAGAAACAGACAAGACAGAGAAGCCATCACATGTTAGCATTTCAGACACATCTGAACTACAATTAAAGTTTTGGGAAGAGTTCAATGCTCATGCAATTAATCATGCCGCATTCTCTAAGGAGTTTTCTATCAGGAAAGCCAACCCACAGCATTGGTATGACTTGAGCATTGGCTCATCAGAATATCATATCTGTCTAACAGCAAGCAGACAAAAACACGAATTGACGGCAGGTGTTTATGTTACGGCCAACAAAACCTTGTTTTACAAAATACGAGAACGTGCTCATGAATTAGAGATAGAAATAGGTAGTGAAATAGAATGGCGTGAAGCATCCAAGGCTTGTCGATTCATTACCAATAAGCCTTTCGATATGGATGACAAATCTCAATGGCAAGATGCGCTGCAATGGCTTTATGATATCAGTATAAAGATCAAAATGGCAATGCAAAAATACGCATAGTTTATGGCATATTACGGCAACATTTTAGAAGAGGAACTTAAAAACAAAGTGGCCCAAGACCTCTTTGAAGGATTCGATACAACACAGATTATAGGACGCATTGATTTTTGCGTATCTATCCCTGCTGACCCACTTGGACTAAATGAAGCGGAGTCATTGTTATGGGCTGAAGCAAAAAAGGGTTCAAGTCACGATATTTACGAGTCCTTCATCCAGTTGATACTCACATTAGGCAAGGAACGTCCACAAGATACAATTCTCCCACCAGCTTTTCTTGGTGCTTTTGATGCTGAGAAGATGGCATTTCTACCTTATAGCACCATTTTAGATGTTCTGCGCCAGAATGACTTCAATTGGAATGTTGCCCCAAGCGACCATACAACAAAAGAGTTCAAACAATTACAAGAACTTTTGAATGATGCACTTCATCATGGACTTGAAATCTATAACTATGAGAAGGATGCAAAAGAACTGGTGCACTTTATCAGGCATAATTTCACCTTACGAAAGATTGGTGTGCGCCATATTCGTATCAACAAGAACAATTTCACTCACATTTATCTAAAATGGCTCGAAGCAGTAAAGCCAACTATCAATATCAATTGGGAGATTGCGAAAAAAGCTGGTATCATTGATGCAGACTTCTATTTGGCTGATATTCTTTCAAAAGAGAACAATACCCTCAGCGAGAAACTTTTTGTTTTATTACAAAACGACCACTATTTGTTAGACCGTCGTATCAATGACTTTGGATTGGAGGATTTTACCAAAGCACAATTTAATGACAACCAGCTAGCACACACTCAGTTCTGGAATCGCTATGCCCGTCCTCCACGCCGTGAATACTGGGATGACATTGTAAATCGTCGAGACCTACTTGTACCTCAAGATGTTCGTGAGCGTAAAGGCAGTTTCTTCACACCTGCACGATGGGTGGAACTCTCACAACAGTATATAGCAGCAGAACTAGGCGAAAATTGGCAAGAGGAGTATTATGTGTGGGATTGTTGTGCGGGAACAGGAAACCTATTAGCAGGGCTAACTAATAAGTACAATATATACGCATCAACACTTGACAAGGCAGACGTTCAGGCTATGCTTCAACGTATTGACACCATGAATGCAGCTGCAAGAGACAAACAGAGAGGTGGAGCAAACCTGTTGGAGAGTCATGTGTTTCAGTTTGATTTTCTTAATGATTCTTTTTTTGACGAGAGAGATATAAACGGGAATGTAACTCATAAATCCAAACTGCCAAAATCTCTACAGGAAATAATATCCGACCCAGAGAAACGTAAGAAACTTGTAATTTATATCAATCCACCATATGCAGAAGCAAGTAATGCCAGAACTATTACAGGAAGTGGACAAAATAGGGGAGGACTTTCAAAGTCTGCCGTACAAGAACGATATAAGGACCGATTAGGAAGAGCAGGGAATGAACTGTTTGCACAATTCTTTGCACGAATTGTAGATGAACTCCCTACAGCGATACTTGCACTGTTTTCAAAATTGAAGATTGTTCAAGCACCTAACTTCCGTGAGTTCCGTAGGCAGTTCCCGGCGATGCCCGGCCGCTTCTTTTTGGTTCCTGCAAACACCTTCGATAATGTCAAAGGAAGTTTTCCTATTGGCTTCCAGATATGGTATACAGGAATAAAAGAAATCTTCCAAGAAGTAGAGGCAGATGTTTATAATTCAGAAGGAATATTTCTCGAAAAAAAGAATCTATATTCCCATGATGGTGGACGCTTTATTATTGAATGGCTTCGCCAATATTACGACAAAGAAAACGAGCATTTGGCATATCATCGCTATTCTGGCACAGATTTTCAACATAGCAAAGATGTGTATATTACCCTAAGCCCTTATAAAGCAGACATTGAACAAGTAAAAGGAAACTGGATTACTAAAAGCAATGTCATCCCTATGGTCATTTTCTTTACCATCCGTCATTGTATTGATGCTACATGGTTGAATGATCGCGACCAATTCCTCTATCCCAACAATAACTGGCAGGGGGATACTGAGTTTCAGACAGATTGTCTCATCTATACCCTTTTCCACGGACAAAACCGCATTAGCAGTGAACATGGAACAAATCACTGGATTCCCTTCACAGAAGAAGAGGTTAATGCCAAGGAGAAATTCGGGAGCCATTTCATGAGTGACTTTATACATGGGCGAAACAAAAAGATAATTCGAACAGAAGAAGAACAAAAGGAATACGAAAAAGACGGTAAGAATTATTATGTGGCAGATATTTTTGGAGAAGCAGCAACCACTACAAATCTTCAAGATGGCACTTCTCCGTTAATTCTTTCTGAGCAAGCAAAGGCCGTTATGGATGCAGGGCGAGAGCTTTGGCGTTACTATCACCAGCAACCTATCGCCAAAGAAAAACCCAATGCATCATTCTATGATATTCGCCTTTACTTCCAAGGAACAAAAACCACAAAGAGCGGTAAACAACAGATGAATACAGAGAGTGAGGATCAAACTTACTCAGCTCTCATTGCTGACCTTCGTCAAAAGCAGAAAGATCTTGCTAAGCAGATTGAGCCCAAGGTTTACGAATACGGTTTCTTAAAGAAATAAAGATGTATGTTCGAAACATAAATAGGGGAAATCTTGTGTGCAAATAACGATTGATATAAATGGAAAAAGCAATTATTATACAGAGACTATCTTACATCAAGTATCTTTACTTGAAAGGTGAAGAGCAGTCACGACAAGCAGAGGTGGTGGCTGGCTTTTCAATCCTTGTATTCCATGATGCAATAGAAATGTTCCTTATGCTAGTGTATGAGCATCTGGATTGTGGTAATGACAAGAACTACAAGACAATAGATGACTATCTAGGTAACATCCCTAACATTAAGATGAAAGAGTCAGTTAAATCTTTGAATAATTGTCGAAAAAGCCTAAAGCATCAAGGGCTTATGCCTGCAAAAGCGGAGATAGAGAAACATCGAATAAATGCTCATTCGATTCTGCAAGAAAACACTTCTGCACTACTCAACCTTGATTTTGATGCGATTTCATTAATTGATCTCGTATCATTTGAAGAATGTAAACAGTTCCTTAACATCGCCCAAGAGAAAAGGGACGAAGATAAATACTTTGAGAGTATCGTTGAAACAAGGAAGGCCTTCAATTCAATGCTATCAGAATTTGAGGATAGTAAAAAATACTGGTATAACAGTCTGTTCAATATCGGGCGAAAACCAAGGGATACTTACAAAGAGTTTATCAGTGAAACAACAATAAAAAACAGGGACAAATATAGAGCTTGGTTTGAGGACGTTGACAAAACAATCAACAAACTAAGGGATGTCGTCAAAATCATCTCTATTGGTATAGACTACAAACAATATGCCTTGTTCAACGTTGTTGCCCCAGAAGTATGGTACATGGCAGACGGTACATATCACGTTAGGGGTACGGAAGATTATTTCCACAATCGTGTTCATGCGAGCAAAGAGCTTTGCGACTTCTGCATAAATTTTGTTATTGATTGTGCAGTAAAGTTTCAAGATTCTGACTACGAGACAACACAATATTTGATAACGCCTCGCTTATTATAATATTATTATCATTCCTCCCAAAAAGATTAACTTTGTACCCGAAATATGACGAAAAAATGTCGGATGTATGAGGTCTGATGGCTGACGTGAAATAAAATTTGTAACTTTGCAAAAAGGAATATGACAATAAAGACATATACAATAGCAGAACTACAACAGATGCGTGAGTCAGAAGACCACGTGGAGTTCAAAAAAGGCGAGCAAGGGGAATATAATGGAACGTGAAAGGGCAGATAAAAAGGTAGATAAATAAGCAAACAAGCATGTAAGCATGCATATAAAACAGTCGTAATATACTGAAAACCAGCTAATATAAAAGGGCAGATAAAAGGGCGGATAAACAAATGAAACAAAGACGAATAGACCCACACATTTGAGCATCATTCTTAGGCAAGTAACCTAAATCGGAAGAGAGCAGGGGGATTATACCCGACTCAAAAAGGGGAAACTTGTTGATTCAAAACGGAGAATGAGTTGAGTTAATCGGGACACCAGCTTTAGGCACACCATCATTTGCCTAAAGGCACACGATTAAATGCCTAAAGGCACGTGACCTTTTGCCTTTAGCCGCGTGAAATGGTCAATGAAAAATTAAAAGCTGGGTGAATGAATCGTTATGTCAGGTCAGGACTCTTATTCCATTCCTTTCATGCTGAGCAACATCGCCCAGCTGCTGAGTTAACCAGCCCACGCGCTGGGCGAAGGTTCCATGCGGCAAGAATGACAATCACGACCTCAGTAACGGGGTCGTGATTGTTTATCCCATTCCTTTCATGCTGAGCTGCATGCGGCCACGTTGGAGGTCTATGCCGATGACGCGTACATTGACGTGTTGGTGGAGCTGTACTTCTTCTGAGGGGTCTTTGACGAAGTGGTCGGCGAGTTCGCTGATGTGGACAAGTCCTTTGGTGTGGACACCGACATCGACGAAGCAGCCGAATTGGGTGATGTTGGTGATGATGCCTGGGAGCACCATTCCTACCTGCACATCTTCGAGTTCCTTGACGTCTTTGGAGAATTCGAATACGGTGAGCTGCTGTCGGGGGTCACGTCCTGGCTTGTCCAGCTCTTGCATGATGTCTTGCAGGGTGGGGAGTCCGACTTTATCGGTCACGTAGCGGTTGATGTCGATTTTTGCACGCAGTTCCTTGCTGCTCATGAGTTCTGCGACCGTGCAATGGAGGTCTTTTGCCATCTTCTCCACGATGGGATAGCTCTCAGGATGGACGGCGCTGTTGTCGAGCGGTTGCTTGCTGCCGTTCACACGCAGGAATCCGGCTGCCTGTTCGAAGGCTTTAGGTCCCAGTTTGGGCACTTTCAGCAGGTCTTTTCGTGAGGCGAAGGCGCCGTTCTCGGCTCTGTAGCTCACGATGTTTTGTGCGATGGTGGGACCGAGTCCAGAGATGTAGGTGAGGAGGTGCTTGCTGGCTGTGTTGACGTTGACGCCCACCTTGTTCACGCACATCTCTACGGTCTGGTCGAGCGAATGTTTCAGCTCTTTCTGATCTACATCCTTCTGGTATTGTCCCACGCCGATGGAGCTGGGGTCTATCTTCACCAGTTCGGCAAGTGGATCCATGAGTCGGCGACCGATGCTGACGGCGCCACGTACGGTCACGTCGTAGTCGGGGAATTCGTCTCGTGCCACTTTCGAGGCAGAGTAGATGCTGGCACCATCTTCGCTCACCACAAAGATTTGGATCTCCTTGGGCAGACCGAGGGAGCGCACGAATGCTTCCGTTTCGCGACTGGCGGTACCGTTGCCGATGGAGATGGCTTCAATCTTGTATTGCTTGGTCAGCGTCCAAAGCTTGTCGGCTGCTGCACGCCGTTCATTCTTGGGAGGGTGGGGGTAGATGGCTTCGTTGTGCAACAGATTTCCTTCGGCATCGAGGCACACGACCTTGCAGCCCGTTCGAAATCCTGGGTCGAGCGCCAGCACACGTTTCTGTCCGAGAGGTGGCGACATGAGCAGCTGTTCGAGGTTCTTCACGAAAATGCGGATGGCTTCCTTGTCGGCGAGTTCTTTCGATAGATTGGCGAATTCCGTCTCGATGCTGGGTTTGAGCAGACGCTTGTAACCATCCTCGATGGCATCCCACACGAGTTCGGCACTTCGGCTGGAGTTGCGCAGGAACTGCTGGTCGAGTCGGTCGAGGCAACGTTCGTCGTCGCCGCTGATGCTGACGCGCAGGAATCCTTCGGCTTCACCCCGTCGCATGGCGAGCAGACGATGGGAAGCGCATTTGGAAAGCTTTTCTGAGAAGTCGAAGTAGTCTCTGTATTTGGATGCCGCATCAGCCTCTGTGGTGTCTCCCGTCTTTTCAGAAGAAGTATCAGCGGTCTTTTTCAGTTTGCTGGTGATGACAGCATCCTTCTTGAAGTTGAAACGCACGATATTGCGTGCCGCTTCGCTTTCGCTCACCTGTTCGGCGATGATGTCCTGTGCGCCCTGAATGGCTTCTTCGGCAGTCTTCACGCCTTTCTCCTCGTTGATAAACTCCTTCACCTTCTTGTCGATGTCGGCATTGGGGTTCTGCAGCATGAGGAAGGTGGCCAATGGTTCCAATCCCTTCTGTCGTGCCACTTCTGCACGGGTCTTACGCTTGGGCTTGTAGGGCAGGTAGATGTCTTCCAGTTCGGTCGAATCCCATGAGCCTTCGATGCGTGTCTGCAGCTCAGGTGTCAGCTTACCCTGTTCCTCGATGGTCTTCAGGATGGTCTCTTTGCGTTTCTCCAGTTCCTTCAGCTTCTCCAGTTGGTCGCTGATGTTCGCCACCTGCACCTCGTCGAGCGTGCCCGTCACTTCCTTTCTGTATCGGCTGATGAAGGGAATGGTGCATCCCTCTTCCAGCAGTCCTACAGTACCCTGCACTTGTCGTTCGCTGATGCCCGTTGCTTTGGCAATGAGCTTTGAAAATATCGGATTCATGTCAATCTTTCTTGTTGGGTTGTTAATCGGGGCACAAAGGTAGGCATTTTCCTTGTTGTTTGAAAGAAAAGTGTTAATTTTGCAAAGTTTTCATTTGACTTTTCCATGTTTCAATCGTATAATGGTCAAATAGCAACATCAAAATGGTTCAGATAGAGACGGACATAGTGGCCAGGTGCCAACGAGGCGAGAAGGAAGCTTTTCGCTGGGTGGTGCAGAAATATCAGCGGATGGTGTTTTCGTTGGCGCTAAAGATGTTGTGCGACGAGGAGGAAGCGAAGGACATGTTGCAGGAGACGATGATCAAGGTGTGGCAGAATATAGGGGAGTATGAAGTGGGAAAGAACTTCACCACCTGGATCTATACGATTGCCGTTCGGCTGTGTCTGGATCGCTTGAAAAGCATGAGGAGGACGGTGCCGATGCCTGAAGATGAGAAGGTGCTGATGAGGTTTGCATTGGATGTGGACACCCAACGGACGTTGGAGAACCAGGAGTGGGTGGCGATTGTGAGGATGTTGGCAGACGGGCTCAGCACGAAACAGAAGCTGGTGTTTACGCTGGTGCAGCTGGAGGGACTTTCGTCGCAGGAAGTGGAAGAGATTACAGGCTTTGATGCCAAACAGGTGAAGAGCAACCTGTATGTGGCTCGACAAACTATTCGTGAACAATTAAAAAAGTTAGGATATGACACAAATGGATGACATACTGGAGAGGCTGAAAGGTCAACAGCCGATGTTGGAAAACCCCGATGAAATGGTCGATTCCATCATGGCGAACCTGCCAGATAGAGAAGAGCAGGGAACTGGGAGCGAGGTGCAAGAGGACAGGAAGGGACATGCTTTCTTGACAGCCTTACGCATCATCACATCGGCTGCCGCCATACTGCTGATAGGACTTTTCATCTATGTGAATCAACCGATACAAATGACGCCTGAGAGCGCCAACACGTATAGGACTTACGTTCCGCAAGGCAACACGCTCGAGAATTTGTACACACGTTCCTTGCAGAAGAGTCAGTCAAATTTAATCAGTTACACCCAATTCAAACAGATGCTTTATGAGAAAAATTAGTTTATATCTGATGCTCTTGACATCAGCTGTGTTCATCGCTTCGTGCGAGAAACCCAATGTGCGCATGCACACCATCGTTAAAGAGGACGGATGGATTGAACGCCAAATCACGTACAGCACCATCATGTCGCAGGAGGAGCGCGATTCCCTCTGGAAAGGCGACAACGTATGCTGGGCAGAGCCTGTGCCTGAGTGCCTGAACATCGATGCCTTCATGGGCTCCAACACCGAAGTGAACGGCGACACGGTGACCACCACCTTCTCCCGCAGTTTCCGTTCGCCAGAGGAGATGTGCGAGCAGACACCTCTGCAACTGAACGGCAGACACCTGCAGTCGAGTGCCAAACTGGAGAAGAAGTTCCGTTGGTTCTACACGGAATACATCTACGAGGAGACTTTCAACACGGTGGCTGACACCTTCAAACTTCCTGTCACGAACTACGCCGATCAAGATGTTGTCAGTTACTGGTTTACGGGTCAACCCAACCTGCTCGAAGGACTTAATGGGGCGGAGGCATCTGAGAAAATCAGCAAAATGGAACCATTTGTTACACAATGGATTAATGACAATCTTTTCAAGATGGGCTTTGACTACATCGTCAACCACTACGACTCCATTCAGAACCCTCCAGTGGATAAGGAAAAGTTTGTGGCACTCCAAGACTCGTTGGCAAAATCTATCATGAAAGACGAGGACAAAGCCGAATGGGATGCAGCCGAAGAGTTTGAGAAGTTCTTCCATTCCAATGCCTACGCACCCTTCTTCGACGATGAAACGCCACTTGGAAAGGGTCTGTCAGAGGAACTGTCCAACAAACTCAACATCTTCTGGTTCTCGGTGCCTTATACCCTCGAAATGCCTGGCATGATTGTGAATCCTGGCACGGGAATCATCAAGGATGGCATCATCCACTATTCGCTGACATTCGAACGGCTCATCCCTGGCGACTACATCATCACGGCCACATCACGTGTCACGAACATCTGGGCATATGTTGTCAGCATCCTCATCATTCTTGCCGCCATCTTCCTTTTCATCTATCAAGGCAGAAGAAAAAAATAAGTTAATCACGTTCGGAAAAATTCGAATATATTTGGTATTTCGCTCACTTATCCGTACCTTTGCAGCCCTAAAGCATTCAGGGTATGGTACATTTGGACAAGCAACAGACACGTGAGCAATATGAAGCGCTGGATAGCATCGCGTTCATCCAATGGGTGACGGATGGCTATCTGGCTGCTGTTGGTGGGACATTGACAGCGGAAAACATGGAGATGCTGAGTGCAGAACAACACGCCGTATTGTGTTATCGCTATGTGCTGGACGAGGTGATGGAAGGTGGATTCATCCAACTGATCCTGAACGGATTTGCACCCTACGTGCTGGAAGGACCTTTCCCGATGGTGGTGAAGAAAGAGTGGGGAAGCGTGGAAGGTCAGGAGAAGATCATGAAGGACTTCTCGAAACTGTTGTATGCAGCGAAGTCGGAATACCACAAGCATCAGGAGGAACTTTCGCAGGACATGAGCGACGAGGACTTCATGGCGCTGTATGAACAACTGGAGGAACTGAATGAGTTGGGCGATGACTTCTTGGACGAGCATCAGGAGGAAGTGAGCCCAGCTGTGGCGAAGATGATTGTGGAGAACTTGGAAGTTTATGTGTAGCGGTTAGTGGTTAGTGGTTAGCGGTTAGCGGTTAGAGGTAAGTTTAGAATTATGGCAAAGAATAAGATAGCGAAGAATCAGCAGGTGAATATCAAGAACAAGAGGGCGGCGTTCGAGTATGAGTTGATCGACACCTTCACGGCTGGCATTGTCCTGACAGGTACGGAAATCAAGAGCATCCGTGCGGGCAAGGCGAGTCTGGTGGACACGTACTGCTATTTCATCAATGGAGAGTTGTGGGTGAAGAATATGTATGTGGCACCTTATCTGGCAGGTTCTTACAATAACCATCTGGAGCGTCGCGAACGAAAACTGCTTCTCAATAAGAAGGAACTCCGCAACCTACAAAATGACACAAAAGCACCAGGTTTCACCATCGTGCCCGTCCTGCTCTATATCAATGAAAATGGATTAGCCAAGCTGGACATTGCGTTGGCACGAGGTAAGAAGGAATACGACAAACGACAAACAATGAAGGAGAAAGAAGACAGGAGGGAGATTGATAGGGCTAAAAAGAATTCATTATAAGTTAAAAACTAAAAACTAAAAGTTAAAAGTATAAGTTACCATTGGACAAAAGATACTTTCACTTTTCACTTTTAGTTTTTAACTTTTAGTTTTATGAAAGATATCATCAAGGAACGCATACTGGTGCTGGACGGTGCGATGGGCACGATGATTCAGCAGTATGGGTTGACGGAAGAAGATTTCAGAGGCGAGCAGTTCAAGGATGTGCCTGGATTGATGAAGGGCAATAACGACATCCTGTGTCTGACCCGTCCTGATGTGATTGCCGACATCCATCGGAAGTATCTCGATGCGGGTGCCGACCTCATCACGACGTGCACGTTCTCGTCACAACGGGTGTCGATGGCTGATTATCAAGTGGAGGACTATTGCCGTGAGATGAACTTGGCAGGTGCGAAGATTGCCCGTCAGTTGGCTGATGAATACACGGCGAAAACGCCGATGAAACCGCGTTTTGTGTTGGGCGATGTGGGTCCTACGAACAAGACGTTGAGCATCTCGCCCGATGTGAACAACCCTGCCCTGAGAAGCTTGACATACGATGAACTGGTAGATGCCTATGTGGAGCAAATGGAGGCGTTGCTGGAGGGTGGTGTAGATGCTTTGCTTATTGAGACCATATTCGATTCGTTGAATGCCAAAGCCGCTATTTATGCGTCAGAAAAGGCGATGGAATCAACGAATAGGCGTGTGCCCTTGATGCTCTCCATCACGGTGAGCGACACAGCTGGACGTACCCTCTCTGGACAAACTTTGGAGGCGTTCTTGGCCAGCGTACAACATGCTGACATCTTCTCCATCGGATTGAATTGTTCATTTGGTGCTCGCCAACTCAAGCCTTTTTTGAAGGTGTTGGCAGAGAAAGCACCTTATTATATCTCAGCACACCCGAATGCTGGATTGCCCAACTCTTTAGGACTTTATGACCAAACGCCCGACATGATGGCGGAACAAGTGAAGGAGTATGTGGATGAGGAATTGGTGAATATCTTGGGAGGATGCTGTGGTACGACTGAGAAATTCATCGAATTGTATCCTGCCCTTGTAGAGGGGAAGAAACCACACGTACCTGTTGAAAAGCCCCAGAACATGTGGTTGAGCGGTTTGGAACTGCTGGAACTCACACCTGAACGTCGCTTTGTGAATGTGGGTGAACGCTGTAATGTGGCAGGTTCGAGGAAATTCTTGCGTCTCATCAACGAAAAGAATTATGAAGAAGCCCTTTCCATCGCTAGAAAGCAGGTGGAAGACGGGGCGTTGGTGCTCGACATCAACATGGACGATGGACTCCTGGACGCCAAGCATGAGATGGTGACCTTCCTGAATCTCTTGATGAGCGATCCTGATATCTCGAAGGTGCCAATGATGATTGATTCCAGCGATTGGGAGGTCATCACAGCAGGCTTGAAATGTGTGCAGGGTAAGAGCATCGTGAATAGTATATCCCTGAAAGAGGGTGAGGAGAAGTTCCTCGAAAAAGCCCGTGAAATCAAGCGTTTAGGTGCTGCGACTGTGGTGATGGCGTTTGATGAACAAGGACAGGCAACTACCTACGAACGCAAGATTGAGATTTGTGAACGAGCTTATCATCTTTTAGTGGACAAGGTGGGTTTCAATCCGCTTGATATTATCTTCGATCCCAATGTGCTGGCAGTTGCTACAGGTATGGAGGAGCACAATAACTACGGATTGGACTTCATCCGTGCGACAGAATGGATTCGCAAAAACTTACCTGGTGCCCATGTGTCGGGTGGTATCAGCAATTTGTCTTTCTCATTTCGGGGTAACAACTATATCCGTGAGGCGATGCATGCCGTGTTCCTCTACCACACCATAGCGGTGGGTCAGGATATGGGGATTGTCAATCCAGCCACACAGGTTTTGTATAGTGACATCCCAGATGATGTGCTGACGGCGATTGATGATGTTTTGCTGAACCGTACACCTGAAGCCACAGAGAATCTTATAGAAATTGCTGCTCGCATCAAAGCAGAGAAAGATGCTGAGAAAGAAGCATTGAAGAATGGCGGCGCATTACCTAAAACGTCAGCAAATGATTGGCGAAGCGGTTCTGTGGAAGAACGTCTGAAACATGCGCTGGTGAAGGGTATAGGTGATTACTTAGAGACGGATTTGGACGAAGCCACTCACCTTTATGACAACCCTGTGAAGATTATTGAAGGTCCGCTGATGGATGCGATGAATACGGTGGGTGAACTCTTTGGAAGTGGTAAGATGTTCCTGCCACAAGTGGTGAAGACTGCACGAACGATGAAAAAAGCCGTGAGTATCCTGCAACCCCTTATTGAGGCAAGCCGTTCGGAAGGGGCGCAAAAGGCGGGCAAGGTGCTGCTCGCCACCGTCAAGGGCGATGTGCACGACATCGGCAAGAACATCGTGAGCGTGATTCTCGCCTGCAACAACTACGACATCATCGACTTGGGCGTGATGGTGCCCACAGAAACGATTGTCGATAGAGCCATCGAGGAGAAGGTCGATATCATCGGGCTTTCTGGCCTGATCACCCCTTCGTTGGAGGAGATGGTGAACGTGGCTCGTGCGCTCGAGGAACGTGGTGCCGACATCCCCATCATGATTGGTGGTGCGACAACGAGTGAACTCCACACGGCCCTCAAGATTGCGCCCGTCTATCATGGTCCTGTGCTCTGGATGAAGGACGCCTCGCAGAATGTCATCGCCAGCGCACGTCTGCTCAATCCCGACACGAGAGCCGAACTGACCGATGAATTGGACAAGAAATATGCTGAACTCCGTTCCGAAAAGGGAGAAGGGGAGTCCAGCATGGTCAGTTTGGAAGAGGCGCGCAAGCGCAAACCTAATTACTTTGATTGATCACCTTTTGCAGTTCTTCCAGGAACCGGGCGGCCTGCCTGCCGTCCATCTGGGCATGGTGGAACTGGAAGGAGATGGGCAAGGTGGTCTTCAGCCAGCCCTTGCGGTAACGGCTCTATTCGTGTCCTTGGGATTGATTTCCTGTTTCATCGTTTTTATGATTATAGTTGACATACTCCATCTCATATCCTTTCCATTTCTCGCCATCAATCATGTAGGAATCTTCACCCGTAATCTTGAAACCTACTGACTGATAGCATTTAAGGGCAGAAGGGTTATCCGCAAATACTCCCAGAGTAATGGTCTTTACGCCCATCTGATTACATGCATGATCGATGGCAAGCTGGAGAAGTCGCCTGCCATATCCCATGCCTCGCTTTGTGTCATCAACAATGATGAAGCCGAAACGGATGATGGATTTACCTGCACTCGGATAGCGCAGCAAAATGTGTCCGACGATCTCTTCTCCATCAACCATTGTCATTGGGAAGAGGTTGTCGCCTTCATATTGTGCTATCATATCCGAAGGCTGAGCAGGATAATCCTTATACCTGTCAGCACTCCAAAGCCGGAAGGCATGCTTGTCCTTGCACCAACTCAGTATGGCCGGAGCATCGCTGATGTTGAATGGTCTAAGTGTCATCATATACTTTCTCCTGACTCGAATGCCTCGTTCAAAGCATTGTTATTCTGAATGTACAGCGGTCGCTTCCCCTGAGAATCGTATTCTCAATCCGAACATCGAATTGGCTGTCCGGCTCAAGTTGCGACAAGATATATAGAATGCTCTGCCGCGAACACTCACATTGCTGCGGATGGTTTCTCAGCCCACATTTAACTTTTGGGCACGAACATTCCAGATAACTCAGCTCATAAACCTTTCCTGGCTCAATCACCCTACCCGTATAGGACTTGCTGTTGTATCCTTCCGTATAGATCCTGTCAAAATCCCCTTCATACTTGGCATATATTTGCTTATGTATCTGGAGAACATGATCTTTTACACATTCGATGGCTTCTTCTCTATAACACATAGCTTCCAAATTTTCCTTCGCCTCTGCACAGTTCTCCCAAATGGCGCCAACCTTCTTGCACGAGTTCTTGTCGGGGCACTCGCCACAGGTCTCGTAACCCTTGGCGGCTACACATTTATGCACCTCGCACATGTGGCTACAGAAATAGAACTTGACACCTTCCACACGGCAACCCGTACAATTAATGCTCTCAGGCGTAATCTGGTCGGTGTGATTCATTTCGCACCATTTTTTAGCAACCTCGACGCGCATCTTGTCGTCGTTTTTCATCGTGGCGATGCGAGCCTCACAGGTCTTGCAGTTGATGCCACAGCATGCAATCATTTTATTCATATTTGTTTTGTTTTTACTCCTGGCCAGTAGCACCATGCGATAATGGTGGGAATGAGGGATGAGAAGAATCGCAGCCATCTAAAATCCACCACACAAACCCAGCCTCCCACCAAGGCACGAAGGCTGTAGAGCACGATGATAACGAAAATGCCTGTGCGCTTATTCACTTTCACGAGTCGGTTCACGTCCAACGTCTTCACCAATGTCACCATCGGCTGGGGCGACGACATCCACATCTGGAATGCTTTCGCCCTGCTCGTCTCTTGGGGGTGTATCTCCTTCTTCATATTGACAGAATTGTGATTCTGACTGCAAAGGTACAGATTTTGGGGGAAATCCACACTTTTCCATAGCATCTTGCCTATGTTTTTGAGAAGAATTCATACCTTTGTTCTACATTTTGAAAAAAAGTGAGAATTTGAACTTAAGTTTTCATCACTATGAGCGTATAAAGGACAGAAACAATCGAACAAAACCAAATATGAACAAGAAATTCTTTACGACGCTGTTCCTTGCCCTTGTTGCTGTGGCAGGACTGGCACAAGATGCAGAAAACGGACTGGCAGACACCTATTGGCGCAACGACAAAACGGGCGACTGGCTCATCGGCATCACAGAAAAACAAGTCATCTATGACAATCTGGTGTGGGACATCGTTGCCCAGACAGAAGCGAAGGACAGTTACACACTCAGCATCAGCGACGGTACCACCATCAAGGTTGGCAAGCAGAAGAAGGGACAGCGCAGCATGACCATCGGCAATCAGAAGCCACTCCTCTGCAGCCCCATCACCACTGCCACCTTACCCGATTATCCCACCAAGGATTTGCGCACAGGCTTTGTTGATAATGGCTACAGGGAAGACGACAGCGTGACCATTGCAGGGTGGTTCCGGAATCTATCAGGAGAAGGTCGTAAACTGGTGATTAGGTATAATGACATCATCATTAATGAATGGGTGGATGTTGATGTGCCGCTGGATGCACAAGGGCGGTTCTCCATCACGATGCCCTTGCTCAACAGTATGGAGGTGATACTCGAATGGAACGAAGATGATGAATATGCAACGGTGATGGAACCCGGAAAGACATACTATTTCCTCCATGATGGGAAGACGGGACAGACGCTGTGGATGGGCGACGACGTGAGGGTGCAGAACGAACTGCTGGCTGTCAAGATGAACGAAACCAGTACTTACGTCAATAAGACACCATTAGGCACACTCGATGCGATGAAGTTCTGGGGTGTGGCTGACAGCGTGCGTCAGGTGAATGATGCTGGTCTGGAGAAAGCGATGAAGGAGCATCCCAACCTCTCCCAGCGGTTCATCGACTTCAAAAAGGGATATTATCAGACCGAACAGGGACGCGACATGATACAGGCTCAGTTCTTCACCTATCCTCCCTACCAGCTTCCAAAGGAATACCTCGATTATGTGGGACGTGAGTTCTGGAAGAAAGCCATCAAACCCTATACCCTTTATGAGAATTTTGCTTCATTGATGGAGGGTTATGTTCATATCCACGAACCCAGATCAAGGAGATTCTTTTTGGATCAAATCGTCAAGCGTCTGGAGCAGGAAGGCTGCACCGTGAATGAAGACCCGCAGAAGATTGCCAAAACGCTGATTAACATCTCTGAGATGATGGAGAGACTGGACGTGCTTGACTCCCTGGGATGCGACCAGCCTGTCCGTGAATTCACGTTAACTGCTAAGCTGCTGGAACTGATAGAGCACAACAATGAACCACTCGACGCACTCGCTATGAGCTATGTCAGGAAGCATGTCCAAATGCCTGTGGCGCTCGCTATGGTGGAACAGCAGAACGAAAAATATCGTCTTGATGAGCAACAGGACATTGCGAACTCATCCAGCCTGAAGTCATCCGACGATGTGGCGGGCATCAGCGATGGCGAACAGATACTCCGCAAAATGACGGAACCCTATCGTGGACGCCTCGTCCTACTTGACATTTGGGGCACTTGGTGCGGACCTTGCTTGGAGGTTCTCTCGCACAGTCAAGAGGAATATGAGCGGCTGAAAGACTACGACCTCGTTTATCTATATCTTGCCAACGGAAGCAAAGAAGATGCGTACATGAATGTGATCAATCGCTACAATCTTGTAGGCCCCAACATCGTTCACTACAACCTGCCTGAAAAGCAGCAAGACGCCGTCGAGGAATTCCTGAATGTCCACGCATGGCCCCACTTCCGTCTCATCGACCGCGAAGGCAATGTCCTCGATGTCAATGCCGACCCTAGCAACCTCGATGCCCTCGCAGAACAATTAGAAAGAATGAAATCTAACCATTCGAAATAACAAGGGAATGCCCCATTTTTCTGAAAAGACTCCACGTATCTTAAAAAGAATGCGTACCTTTGTGGACGATTTTACAAACAACCTATTCGAAATAAAGATGGAACAAACAATCAAAGGACAGGGCAGCGAGAGCCATCCGAGCTCGCTCGAAGATGGCCGAGTCGTGACGGACTTCGACAAAGTCAAATTCTGTCAGAGCTGCGGAATGCCGCTCACAGAGAATGTCCTCGGCACCAATGCCGATGGAAGCAAGAGTGAAGAGTATTGTATCTACTGCTACCAAGATAGCAAGTTCACTACCGAATGCACGATGGAGGAGATGGCAGGATTCTGCTCGCAGTTTGTGGATGAATACAACAAGCACACGGGACAGAACCTGAGCCGTGAGGAGTACAAGCAGATGCTTCTCCAGTTCTACCCTAACTTGAAGCGTTGGAAAAAGCAGTGATGAGCACTGCTTCCAACGCTTATTTCATTAGATTCCTCCGAGCATCGGGATTATTAACATGGATGGCTCCAACAATAGGGCAGCCCTCCATCTCAGAACAGTCGCCACAGGTCTCTACGCCTTTCTTCAACGCACATTGACGGATATCACATAAGCTATCGCAGAAAACAGTCTTTCTTCCATTGACACGACAACCATCACAGTTGATGTGCTCTGGCAGAATGGGCGCATGGTTCAATTCTGCCCAAAGCTTAGCAGTCTTTTCACGCAATGCATGATCATCATTCTTCGTGGCGATGTTTGCGTCGCACTGCTCGCAATTCAGTCCACAGAAAGCAATCATTCTATTCATTGTTTCCATTTCTTCAATTATTCATTACTCAACTTCCGGAAGTGCTCAAGTGCCCCTTCTGGGCTATTTTTCTTTCCTTCGCCGCTTGCGGCATCAAACATCCAAAACTTAAATCATTTATTCTTTTCCATATACATCCAAGTCAATCCAGGACCAACAATTTCACTCTTGTATGGCTTGAAGCCCTCTCGTAGATAGAACTCGTATGGAGGACGCACCTGCTGGCATGTACATAGCCATGCACGATTATGTGGAAGACGTGATTGGATCTCTCGGAACAATTGTTTTCCAATGCCTTGCTGCTGGTATTCTGGCAGAACCATCAGACGACCGATGTATAGGGAGCCATCTGTCACGTTGCCATTAACGGAACCGATGATAAGTCCTTCGTCGTTTTGTACTTTCAATGTCGTACATCGTGCGAATTCCTCATAGATATGTTCCAACAATTCGGTCATAGGTGGGGCATCCTTCCAACCCAGTTCCTCGCACAGAGGTCCAAAAGCCTTGCGCTGCAAGTCGAGAATGGCAGGAACATCCTGTTTTGTTGCTAGTTCTATTTTCATTTTACTTTAGTTTGCCACTCAGAATTCTATTTCTGGCACATTTCACGGCGGGTTTGTAATAGTCTATGTCCATTGCTTCGAGGGTGCGTTTCAGTTCGTCCATCAGTTCTGGATAGAATTTGCACATCCTGTAGGCGAGTTTCATGCAGACAGCTTGAACGCCAGGGAACTCCTCCACATCTGTCATGTGATCTAAACAGAAATCAAGGAAGTCTGTACGCAGGTCTTCCTCGTTCATCTCCAGTCGCTCGATGATGTTTAGTGATAGTCGCCTGATGGATGAATTCTCTGTCCGTATAGCTTGGTCAATGAATTCGTTGAGTATTACCTGCAGTTGCGACAATTCCTCTTTGCGAGCCTTGGTAAGCCCCCACAAAGCACTCCTTGCCACGCGATAATCCTGACTAAATGCATACTGACGAGCGAAACCAAGAAAATCACCACTTGCCTTCACTTCCTGGTAAATTTCCTGTGCGCCTCCCTCACTGAATGTCTGTCTGAGTCTCTCTTCGGTAATCATCATCAATCTTTCTTTATATAAATACTCCCTTTTTACAAATCGGTATAGGCATCTCTGCATGCCCCTCTCATTTCATCACTTTGAAAAAGCGAGGTCCTTCTTCCCCAATCGTGCCGGAAGGCAGAAAACCGCATTTTTCAAGGACCCGTTGGGAGGCGCGGTTGTCCGGCGCCGTCTCCGCCTCCACACAGGTAATAAAGGGTTGCTGCAAAGCCCAGGTCACAGCCGCGCCGACTGCCTCGGTAGCGTAGCCCTGACCTTGATATTCTTCGAGAACACCGTAACCGATCTCAACTGTGCCGTTTGTGCCAAGGCCTTTGAAACACAGGTCCCCAATGTGCGTTCCGTCCTGCAGTTCAATCATCCACATGGCGTACCATTGCCACAGATCGGGATGCCGCAGACAGCCCTCCAGCATCTCCGTATATGCCTTTTTGAGTTCGACATCTGCTTCTGCGGCAATGAACACCTCCATCTGCTCCTTCATGGCAGGGTAGATTCTCAGTTGTTCTGTTTCTATCATCTTTTCAATCCTCTTGTGTTGTCAGAGCCGCTTTCCATCCCGCATTTTGAAATTCTGCCAGCGTCCCGACCTCGCAGCCCTTGTCCGCATAATAGGCAAGCATTTCTGACAACTTCTTCAGATCGTAGCTGGTAACGCAATCAGAAATGACATGGACGGTGTACCCTGCTTTCCGCATATTGAAGCAAGTGGACTTCACACAGGCGGTAGCATCGGCACCAGCGATATAGAACTCCGTGATTCCGTTTTCCGCAATGAACGTGGCAAACTCCTCGCTCGTCAATGCGTTACTCTTTGTCTTCACAAAGATGTTATCCGATACAACCTTCAATTCTGACACTAACTCTTCGCCATGAGTGCCAGGCTTGAATGTACGGGTACTTGCGGTGATGTTGTTATGCTTGATATAGACAACGTGCATCCCTTCGTTTACCGCCCATTCAATAGCAGCATTGATATTGTCAACAATGTCGCGGTAGTGCTTCGTGATGTCGTTCTGGATGTCAATAACGACAAGTGCTTTTGTTTTCATTTTAATTTGTTTTGATTCGTATGACCTTCAGCCTTACTCTTGGTTCTATATTGATGCGCCCAACTGATAGGCATCTTCTAAATAATGTGTATTTTTGATATCCCCCTTGTCCTTGATTCCTCTTACGAGCACCCTGCCCGCATCCTCCATGTCAAAGAACTTCAAACAAAGGTTATACTCCGTCAGAATGGCATCAAACAACTCTGGCAGCGTGGCAGCACCGACGAGCAGCAATGCCATCTTCTTGATAGGGAACGAGTCACGGATGGGATTGTGAAACCTGTCGATAATGGCTTTCAACTGAGCGCTGATGCCATAGAAATAGACAGGCGAGGCAATGACGAGCATGTCTGCCTGACTCACTTTCTCATAGATGACAGCCATATCATCCTTTTGTGCACAAATGCCGTCGGTTTTAAAGCAAGCATTACAACCCAAACACGGATTCACCTTATAATCACGCACAGATACAATCTCCACATGATGATGCATTCCAGCCCCTTTGGCAAAAGCTTCAGCCAACAGTTCTGTGTTTCCACCCTTACGAGGGCTTCCCGATAAAATCAGTATGTTCATCTGGGATGTTTTTTACAACTCGATGTACTCCTTGGGCTTGAAATTGTCTTCCATGCACCATACATGGGCCTTGCCGTGCTGCATACGGAACACTTTCAGGAAACCGAAGAAGGCTTCGTCGCCCTGTTGCTGTCTCCAAGGTTGCAGGAACTTGCGTGAGGGGTGATTGACAATCTCCTCCTTCAATGCCATGTCCTCCACGAGTTCGAAGCGTCCTTCCACTCTCACCTGATACTTGCCACAGGCGAAGCACACCTCAGAGCGAGGATCAGCCAGCAGTTGACGATAGAGGTCCTTCGTCACGCCTGTATGGAACACGATGCCATCTGCATCAGCCTTAAACATCAGGATGCCCCTCACGTGGGGTTGTCCATTCTCATTGGTTGCAACGTACATCACAGGATGTTCGTTCATCATCTTAAAAAGTTCTTCCTTTGTCATATTCTTGTTGTTTTCAAATTCGTTTGCAAAATTACGACTTATCTTTCTTTTCTGCAAGTAACTGATTAGAATTCCACTCGGTAGGCGATGTTCGGGAAGGTGAGGGAGGTGTACTTGTTCACCACCTCGTGGGTCTTCAGGTCGAAGGTCTGCCCGTGGAAGGTACGCATTTGCAGGTATTCGAGGATGAAGTGATGGGATGTGCGCTTCTTGTTGATGGTATATTTGACAGAGAAGGCATAGCCCACGTTCATCTTCATTTCTTTGTTATATGGGTCAGCACCATCTTCCTCGGGGATGGACTTGTCTGGACGCTCCATCACATCTTCGTAAGTGAGATCTGCAGGTATGGGCGTGTAGCGATCACCACCCATCAGCGTGAGTCGGCCGTTGATGCCAAAGACGTTCTTGCGAGCACGTCCCACCATCCATTCCTTACCGCCTAAGATATTCGTGATGAAACCTCTGTCGTGACGTGAATGGTGCCATTCCTTCTGAGCATCACGATACTCCGATTTGAAGAGGGTGGCGGTGAACATGCCATAGAAACCATCTTTCAAGTAGCGTTCCAGCGTGAGGTCGATACCATAGTTGCGACCAGCACCCTCGTTGACCAAAGCACGATCCTGAAAGAACTTTCGATGGTTGATGATAGAGTAGGTCGTTCCTTGCTCCACAGGCACATCGAAGAGCCATTGCCAGTAAGGCTCAATCTTCAGCATGGCATTCTCGCCCAGACGTTGGGCAAAAGAAGCAGAGATATAATGTGAACGGGTAAGACCCAGATCCTTGTTGGGATTCTTGTCTGCCATCGTCACGAAATAGGTGTCGATGGCCTCTTTGCGGCTGTTCATGGAGTATGCCACAGAGACCGTGCTGGATGCTGTAGTCTTGTACTGCATGCTGACACGAGGCTCGAAAATCAACTGGTCATTGAGGTTGAACCACATGATGTTCATACCTGCCACAGCCGAGAGGCGATTGCTCAAAGCAATCTTATGGTTGGTGTAGAAACGTGTCAAACCTGTATTTCCCTTCGATTCATAGACACGATACATGGGACCGCCCACTACCTTGATGTAGTCGAGCCAGGTGCAGAAGTCCATGTGCTGGTGGTTGACACCATTCTGCATCGTGTAACGAGAAGAGAACTTATGTTGGTGCTGCACGTCAGCAATCAAGTTCCAAGAGACATTGCGCCCAGACATGTCAGGCATCTTGGTCATCTTCGTGTCATAGTCGTTCTGCTCCAGTCGGGTGTACGCACCTGTATAGGCAATGCTGGAACGCAGGGTTCCACCTGTCTTGAAGCGATAGAAGTGGTTGAGGCCCAACGCCCAATTCTTCTGATGCGACCATGAGTCGTTCGAGTCCCACAATGTCTTCCAATCCGACAAGTCAGGCACATCATTCTCGTAGTTATCAATCAAGCCCGTGAACCACAAAGAGAAAGTGCCCGCCTTGGTGGTGGGGACATTGACCTTGAAGCTTAAATCCTGATAGTCGAGTGTCTCCTTGTCCATATTGATGGCATGGAGCTTCTTGGCAATCTCGAGGAAACTGTAACGGTAGTTTACCAGATAGGAAGCTCTGGAATTCTTACCCAATGGACCCTCTGAACCGAAATCCACACCCAGCGTACCCACCTGAATGGCATGCTCATATTTAGAATTGTTACCCACACGCATTTTCATGTCGAAAGCACCAGAGAGGGCGTTTCCGAACTCGGCAGGCATAGCCCCCGTGAGAAAATCGCTGTTGGCAAGCACCGTTCCGTTGAGCGAGGTGAACACACCACCACCAGCTTCTGTGATTTCAGCGAAGTGGTTAGGGTTGTGAATCTCGATGCCCTCCACACGCCACTGCAACATCTGGGGCGAATTGCCGTGAATGCTGATGCCGTTGGTGGCTCCACCCGTGGCGACACCTGCAAACATCGAGGCGGTACGGGCAGGGTCAGACATACCACCAGCATATCGGCTGGCTTCCTCCACGCTGAACATCCTGGCACCCACCTGCGCCATCTCGTTCAGCGGCATCTGCTTGTTCACGCGAGGTTTTACGATGACTTCGCTCAGCTCCGCTATATTCTCACGCATGCGCAGGTTCAATACCATCTCCTTACCGGACGAGAGTAACTGCTCCTTCAGCAGCACCGGCTCATACCCGATGAAGGTGGCTCGGATGGAATGTCGGCCCACGGGTACATTTTCAATCACGAAGTTGCCGTCAATGTCAGAGACACCACCCATCGTGATGCCGTTTTCCACTGTGATGGTCACACCGACCATCGGTTCGCCAGACGCCACGTCACAAACCTGTCCTCTGATGGTTTGCGTGGCCTGCGCCCTCATCAGCGAGGGCATCAGCGACAACAACACCGTTGCCGCTCCCAAAAACATCCTTTTCATTGTTCCTTTCACATCAAATATTATTTCCAAATCGACCGCAAAGGTACGCTCTTCTGCCTGCTCCACCAAATATCTGGGATATTCTGCAGGGTTTTGTGACGAATGACAAGATTATTTCGTACCTTTGCACCTCGTATGAACAAAGGACGCAAAGAAACATTGACGACACGCATCATCAGCACCACGTTCATGGTGGTGGCATTGGCGGTGTTCAAACCCTTCGGACTGGATGCGTGGCAGTGGCAGGCATACGTGCATCTGCTGGCATTAGGAGTGATGGGAATCTTGATCTGCATGTTGACCGATACCCTCCTGAAGTATGTGGTCAGGAAACCGAGGTCATACGACAAGGGGGTCAGCTACATCATCCGTCGCAACCTGTGGTTCCAGCTCATCAACACGCCGCTCGTGTCATTGGGCATCTGTCTCTACCGCCATTTCGTGCTGAGTGACAGGGTAGGGGGCAATCAGCTTTCGTGGACGAACTTCCTGGAGACGCTTGTCATCATCGCTTTCTGTTCCTTCGCCATCGGACTCTACTGGCGATTCAAGTTCCGCAGCCGTTATCTCGCCATCGAATTGAGGGAAACACAACAGCTGAATGAGCAACTGAAGAAGAAATCCACGCCTATTGCTTCTCAATCCATCACGCTGACTGGTAGCACCAGCGAGAGCCTCACGCTGCAAGTGTCCGACCTGTTCTACATCGAGTCAGTCGGCAACTATGCGAAAGTTTTCCACCTACACGAAGGAAAGGTGCAGACCGACATGCTCCGCGCCACCTCCAAGCAGATAGAAGACGAACTCCAAGCCTATCCGATGATCGTGCGTAGCCACCGCGCCTTCCTCGTCAATCTCGGACAAGTGGACCAAATCGTTTCTTGTTCTGGCACTACCCAATTGCTCATCAAGCACTGCCACGAATTTATCCCCGTCTCACGCAGCAACATGGCACAAGTGAAGGAAGCCATCAAGGGGGTGTGAAAAAAAAGAGAGACTCCTGAAAGTCTCTCTCGGATTGCCTCTTGGTTGCGGAAGGAGGGGGATTCGAACCCCCGGTACGGTAACCCGTACGTCAGTTTAGCAAACTGGTGGTTTCAGCCACTCACCCATCCTTCCGGAACTGTGCGTTCTGAATTGCTCCGACAGGGTGCTTTTTCATCGTGAAAGGTGCTCCCTTGTCATTTGCGAGTGCAAAGGTAGCACAAATTTTAGATACGGCAAAATAAAATCAAGGAAAATTTTGTACCTTTGCCGAAAATTTTTGATACACATTATATATAATAGATGATTATGCATACAAGACAGGAGAAGATGGAGGCATTTGGACGTCTGCTCGACGTGATGGATGACCTCCGCGAGAAGTGCCCCTGGGACAGGAAGCAGACTAACGAATCTCTGCGTCCCAACACGATTGAAGAAACTTACGAACTCTGCGATGCCCTCATCAAGGAGGACAACATCAATATCTGCAAGGAACTGGGTGATGTGCTGCTCCACATTGTGTTCTATTCGAAGATAGGCGAAGAGAAAGGTGCGTTCGATGTGGCGGACGTCTGCCACAAGCTCTGCGACAAGCTCATTTTCCGTCATCCTCATGTTTATGGTGATGTGGTGGCGAATACGCCCGACCAGGTGCGTCAGACTTGGGAACAGATCAAGACCAAAGAGAAGGATGGCAACAAGACCGTGCTTTCTGGTGTGCCTGATGCCCTGCCTTCGCTCGTGAAAGCCTATCGTATTCAGGACAAGGCTCGCAATGTGGGCTTCGATTGGGAAGAACGTCGCGATGTGTGGAAGAAGGTGAAAGAGGAAATCACAGAGTTCGAGGCAGAAGTGGAAACGCTCTACAACAATGCTGAGACGGAAGAAGCCAAAGCCGCTGCCAAGAAACATGCCACCGAGGAGTTTGGTGATGTGATGTTCAGTCTGATCAACGCTGCCCGTCTCTACAAAATCAATCCAGACAATGCCCTCGAACATACCAACCAGAAGTTTATCAAACGTTTCAACTACGTGGAAGCGAAAGCCAAAGACCAAGGGCAGGACTTGAAAGACCTGACCTTGGAACAAATGGATGCTTGGTGGAACGAGGCGAAACAATTTCATTAAGAAACGAAACAATATCATAAAAAAGAACTTTACCAAAACAACATGAACATGAAAAAGATCCTATTGTTATGTCTTCTGGCGATTGGAACTGTGGCCAGAGCCCAAGTGACGGGTGAGTATACCATCAAGGTGGAGAGCAAGAAGCCCGCTGGAATCATTGATGAGATGCTCTACGGACAACTGTTCGAACACATCTACTTCAGCGCCAACAATGGCGTGTGGCAGGAACTCATACAGGAACGTTCGTTCGAGCCAGAGCAATATCCGGGCATTCATCCACGTGACGGTTACTTTGATGGCTGGTTTATGGACGATGACATGGTGCTGCATTCACCAACCCGCTATGAGCAGCCACTCAAGATTGACAGCATCAACACCTGCGACTTCGATCTGACGATGGATGTGAACTGGCGTGCCTACAAGCTGGCTAGGCGCAGCTGGAGCGGTGGTCTGATGGACATCCGTTTCGCTTTCCGCAACAAGGCTGATGGCACTCCTTATTATGTACGCATACACGACCCTTATTATGAGAGCCGTACCTTCACCCCAGCGCAGACGCAGTCGCAGATTGATGCGGCCAACGAAGCTGCTGCACGTGCCCGGCTGCAACAGCAGAGCGCCACAGCCGATTTCTCCATCTGCACCATGGAAGTACGTGAGATGCAGGGTTTTGGAGGTCGTCCAGGACGCCGCATGAATACGCTCACGCCATTGGTATCAGCTCCAGCTACGAAAGAGCAAGTGAACGAGAATCAGCAATGGCACAAGCTGCGCATCGAGAGCCGTAGCAGCAAGGTGACGGTCTATTGGGACGACAAGGAGGTGGTCAGCTATGACAATCTGGAGAAGGCCGAACAGAATTTCGTGACCTTCTGGGTGAATTACACGGAAGCCACCTACCGCAACATCAAGCTGACAGCTGCAGATGGCAAGACTTTGTTTGAGGGCACGCCTGGCGATGTGAAGATTCCTGCTGTCGCCCAGCAATGGACTGCATTCGGCGAGGGTGGTAAGTATCGTCTCGTGAAGGATGATGCCGTGAACATGCGCTACTCGCAGGAGATCACAGCAGGAAGGACAGAGGCCGGCATCTTCCAAGGTCCGCAGAACATCGTCGCAGGCGAGAAATATGTAGGCTCCATCTATGCGAAAGGAAAAGGAGAACTCATCATCGGACTCCGCAGTACGAAAGGCAATATCATTGCCCGCCAGTCGTTTAAGGTCAGCAAAGAGTGGAAGAAATATGAATTCACGCTTGATCCCGAGAAAATCGAAGGTGATTTCAGACTCTCTATAGATAGCACCCAAACCCCTAAGATGATTGCTAATGTTAGCTGCGATGTCGATTTTCTTATCATGGTCAAGAACGGGACAGTGCAGGTCGATATGGCTACGATGACCACACTGACTGGTCTCAATCTAGGTGGATTCCGTCCTGATATCCTGCAAGCAGTTAAGGAGTTACATCCCACCTGTTTGCGTTGGCCAGGTGGCGGTTACGTGGCTCAGTATGACTGGAAATGGGGCATCGGTCCACAGGAGAACCGTGAGCGTTGGGCACATTGGATGTGGATGGATTATGACCAGAATTGCTTCGGAACAGATGAGTTCATCCGTTTCTGCCGTGAGGTCAACAGCGAGCCTGTCATCGTGGTGAGCGTCAAGTTCGAACGTCCTGCTGAGGAGTATGACCAAATTCTTCAGGATGCCCTCCATTGGCTGCGCTACTGCAATGCTCCAGCCACCGATGAATGGGGAGCCAAGCGGGCTGCCAACGGACATCCAGAACCTTATAACGTGAAATACTGGGAGATTGACAACGAGATGTGGGAAATGGGTATTGACCGCTATGAGAAGTGTGTGCGTGATTTCAGCACCGCCATGCGTAAGATTGACCCATCCATCAAGATCATTGCCTGTGGTGGATTCCAGGAAGATGAGCAGTTCATCCAGCGTAGCGGCAACTACTTCGACTACCTTAGCCTGCACCACTATGAGCAGCAGGGTGGCTATGCCACAGGTCCCGTTCGTCTGGGTCAGCAGTATGACCGCTATGCCAAAATGATTGCCGACAGTCCTAATCCGAACATCAAACTTTTCATTTCGGAATGGAATCTTAACAGCATCGACTGGCGAACCGGTCTCTTTGCTGGTGGATTCCTCAACATGTGCGAGGCTCGAGATGTGGTGGCGATGGGTGCTGCAGCCCTGTTCATACGCCGTACTGATGCGCCCGACTGGAACAATGCCTTCATCAACTTCGACTATAAAGACCTGTTCAAGGCACCCAACTGCCAAGTCACCGAACTCTGGTACGACCATTTCTCCAAATACCGTCTTGCATACAGTGGTGAGACAGGCAATCTGAGCGTCAGTACCACCATGTCCGAGAATGGTGCCGATGTGATTGTCAAAGTGGTGAACCCCACCGACGAACCTGTCACCCTCCGCGTCAAAGGCGACTGGAACCATGTCTCATGCACATCCTTCGACTACTACGCTCCAGGCTCATTGACCGTTGCCAACAGCATGGAAAACAAGAATGCCGTAGCCCTCCAAAAAACGACCGCAAAGATTGAAGGCAACGATGTCCTGCTCTCTGTTCCAGCCCTATCCGCGGGTGTACTGACTATTACAAAATGATGGAAAATTTTATTCTCCTAATATCGTCACGATCAGCTTTCTTGACCCACCGTAATTCCTGTACTCACAGAAGTATATCCCTTGCCAGGTTCCCATGTTCAGGCGGCCGTTGGTGATGGGGATGGTGATGCCCACGCCGCTAAGGGTTGACTTGGCATGGGCGGGCATGTCGTCAGAACCCTCCAACGTGTGCTCGTAGTAGGGCTGATTTTCTGGCACCAGACGGTTGAAGATGGTCTCCATATCGACACGTACATCGGGGTCGCAATTCTCGTTGATGCTCAGTCCGCAACTTGTGTGCTTCGTGAAGATGTTGATGATGCCCGTCTTTGGCAATTGGGGCAACTGACTCAGTATCTCGTTTGTCACAAGATGAAAGCCTCTCGATTTGGGCTTCAATGTTATTTCTATTTGCTGTACCATAAGCTAATTAATGGATTAAGCGAGTCGTTTCAGCAACTCGATGAGCACACGCCAGATGTCCTCAATGGTGGATAACTCTATGCGCTCGCTGGTGGAGTGGGGCTCTACAATGCGCGGACCGATACTGGCCATTTGGATGCCAGGATAGCGTTCTACAAAGAATCCTGCTTCCAACACGAAGTGCATCGCCACCATGCGTGGGCGCCAACCCAACACGTCTTGGAAGGTATCGGAGGTCAGTTGCAGAAATGCGGATTGCTGATCTTCCTGCCATGCTGGAGCCGACATGACCAGTTCGCTCTTGTCACCACAGGCTGCAAACATGTCAGCAATCTCACGACTGAGCCTTTCCATCTCGCTGTCGATGAAGCTGCGTGTATGGGTAGAGACGAAGATGCAGTCTGCTTCTGTCTGGATGCGTCCTATGTTGTTGGAAGTCTCCACCGTGTCCTGCATCGTTTCGCTCATCTTCACCACACCCTGAGGAATCTCACCAAGACAAGTCATCAAAGCATCAACAGCTTTTGAGTCAATCACCATCGCTTGTGGGTCGCAGGGGCTGATCGTGCAGCGCATACCAGGATCGCTGTTGCCATACTGCTCGTGCAACCATTGGTTCATCCTCTCTTCCTGCTTGACAAGTGCTGCCTCCTTGTCTGAGGATAGGCAGATGATGATCTCTCCCGATGAAGCGATGGATGCATTGGCTTCACCTATATTGATGGAGGCTACATCGAAGTTGCATTCCTTGCGAATGGCATCCAAGACTGTCCAAGCTGCTTTGGTGGCACTGCAACGTCCCTTGTTGATGTCAACACCTGAGTGACCACCCAATCCGCCTTCAAAAAGGATGCTGTACCAGTTTCCTGTTGGGGCTGGCTTGCGCTCTACAGGGATGCGATGGAACTGCAGACAGGCACCAGCGGCACCTGTGGTGATGGTGTCGTAATCCTCTGAGTCGAGGTTGATCACCTTACGACCTTTCAGGAAATCCTTGCTCAGTTGCGAAGCACCCGACATGCCGTCTTCCTCGTTGGTGGTGGTGATGACCTCCAGCGGACCATGCACAATCTCCTTGCTTTCCAGCACAGCCAACGCCATAGAGAGACCGATGCCATTGTCTGCACCCAATGATGTGCCACGTGCCTTCATCCACCCATTCTCCACATAGGCATCAATGGGGGTGTTGAGCGGATCACTCATCCCCACACACACCATGTCCATGTGATTGAGGAGTACGATAGGTTCAGTTCCTTCATGGCCAGGAGTGGCAGGCTTGCTGATGACGATGCAGTTCTCTTGGTCACGCTTGTACGACAAGTTCAGCCGTTCTGCAAATTGACATAAATAGTCTGCCACACGTTCTTCATGATGTGAGGGACGGGGTATCTGATTCAGTTCCTTGAATAGCTGGAACACACGTTCTGTTGTAGGTGCCATTTCTCTGTATTATATGTATAACGGATGCAAAGATACGGATAAGAGCGCTATAAATCATCGCCAAAATAAGGATTTTTTACCAATTAACATCCTTTAACAGGATTTCGTGTGTGTATGTCATAAAAACATCGTACCTTTGCACTCGCAAACGAAAAGGGCGCTTTCGTCTAGCGGCTAGGACACATGCCTCTCACGCATGGAACACGGGTTCGATTCCCGTAGGCGCTACCAAAAACCTAAGTGGCAAAACTCATATGTGGAGTATGCCACTTTTTTATTGAAAGAACACAAAATGGCAAAGATTACATTAGCTAAACTTTTGAAACGAATCAGCATTGCGATGCACCCTTACAGGAAATCCCCCAATGCTCCTATTTATGAAGACATTGCTGAGATGTGTGGTACAACACCTGATAGAGTCTATCGGATTGCGCACGGCTCACACATACACAATTACGAAGACAGCGCTACACTTACTGAATTGAAACGGAGAGGAATCGTACGCGATTAAAACCTTTTCTTCTCAAGTGTCACTCCTTCTCATCCTTCGTCACCTTATCCACATACTGAATGAGTTTCTGATAGAAGGTATGATGCTGGAGCGTTGCTTTGTCGCCAAAGATGATGAGTTTCATGCGGGCACGAGTCATCGCGACATTCATACGTCTAAGGTCTGAAAGGAAACCGATTTGCCCATTATCATTGCTACGTACAAGACTGATGATAATGATGTCACGTTCCTGACCTTGGAATCCATCTACAGTATTCACACTAATGACCTGACGGAAAGGTCTGAACTCCTCACGCTTACGAATCTGCTGACGCAGGTATTGTGTCTGCACCTTATACGGAGAGATGATTCCTACATCCAGACGTTCGGCAAGGAAACGTTCCTTGCCTATTTTATTGATATAGTTGTTGAGGGTAGAGAGCACCAACTCTGCTTCTGCCTTGTTGATGCGTCCATGATTCTCGCCAATGAATTGTTCTGTGAAGTCAATCTTCAACTTTTCCTCATCCTTCAATTCCTCATTCACCTGCTGTAACATCTCATTACCGTCAATCCATTGGATGGGGTGTTCTAAATCGAGCACAGAACGATGCTTCACACTATCGTCCGATTCTACCTGACCATGATAGAACCAGTTGGAGGAGAACTTCATGATGTCATCGTTCATGCGATATTGCACCTTGAGCAAGGTGACCGCCTCAGGCTGGTTCTCCACAATACGTTCCATGAGGGTCTTTCCAAGCCCCTGTTTCATGGCCTCGTAACACTTGATAGTGGGTGGAAGTTGTTGGTGGTCTCCAGCCAGGATGACACGTGAGGCACGCCTTGTGGCAATCCAGCATGCAGGCTCCAAAGCTTGTGCCGCCTCGTCAATAAATAGGGTGGAAAATTTGTGTCGCACCAGCAGTTTGTTGGCAGAGCCGACCAAGGTGCATGCCACCACACGAGCCTCATCAAACAATTGGGCATTGATGGTCATTTCTATCTCTGTGGCACGGTCGCGCAAACGGGCTATCTTCTGATGCACATTGTCGCCATGTTTTCTGTTTTCCTTTATCTGTCGAATCATCTTACGGATGCTCCACAGTTCTGGATAATCAGGATGGCTCTCAAACTTACGCTCGTAGGTGAAGGAGAGCATCTTGTCATTCACACGTGAGGGATTGCCAATGCGAAGTACAGGCACACCATGATCCACCAGTTTCTCACTGATCCAATCGACCGCCATATTGCTTTGGGCACACACCAACACCTGTGTCTCACGATGCAGCGTCTCATAGATGGCTTCGACAAGGGTGGTGGTCTTGCCTGTGCCAGGAGGACCATGCACCACTTCCACATCCTTCGCCCATAGCACCTCGTTCACTGCTTGTTCCTGTGTCTTGTTCAGCCAAGGGAACTGCATGGGGGCGAAGGTGCGTTTCTCTGGTTTGATCTGTCCTGCAAAGATGTCTCGCAAGTCAGCCAGTCGGTTGTTCTTGGCATTAATGACATCGTCGAGTGCATGAAACATCGTCTTGTAGGAAGTTTCATCGAAATAGAGTTGCACACCCAGATTCTGAGCGTTCTGCAGGTCAATCAGCGCTTGGGAAGAGGGGAGTGTGACCACCATTTTGTCGCCATCAACGTAAGAAACCATCGATGAAAAGGGGAAATATTTTATGTCCGACTTATTCTTGATGTCGTCATTCAAATATTGTGCATTGAACGAAAAGAACTGCACAGGCTTGCCATACTCAAACAGGTGTTCGATGTCTTCGTCCGCCTCGTCATGATCTTTCTTGATTACTTCAACGACCAATTGGTTCAGGGAATTGTAATAACTACGTCCAGCCTCAATAGGATACCAGCAGATGCCACGATGAATCTTCCGCTTGATGCCCATCTTCTCCGATTGCACACGAAACTCCTCCTTCTCGGAGTTGTATTCCATCTGCAAGAGTTGACGGAGCCGTTGCAAGTATAGCGTGCTGTTCTGCATAGTATATGAGGATGAAAATGGAAAATGTCAAATATGTAACACCAACGCATCCATGAAGAGCGTGAGGGTGGTGCGCTTGAGCAGTTGATGGCGACAGAGCGTATCGAGTCGCTGCTGCAACTCATTTCTGTTGTTTTCATTGATGAGGGTTTGCAGTTGCTGATAGGATTCTTTCACTCTTCCATCCAGCAGCAGCATCAGACCCATCAGCATGTTTGCTTCCTCTTGGGTGGTTTCTTCCGCTTTCAGTTCAAGGATGAACTTCATGGCATCCTCTTTCTTGCCGCAGACCATCAGACACCAAGCCAGTTGTAACTTGACCAAAGGTGATTCCTCGTCCAAGAACGAAGCCTTATACAACAATGGCATTGCCTCCTCATATTGTCCGCATTGCATCAGCGATTGTGCCGAATTCATCAGGTATTTCAAGCTCTCAGGATTGATTTCCAGGAGTTCGTGATAGTATTTGGCTGCCTCTTCCATCCTGCCCGATGTGTAGCAGAGCATGGCAAGGTGACTCAGTGTCCACTTGGAGTTGGGCTTGATGCTGTTGGCCACAGTATAGGCATGGATGGTCTCTTCCTTGTGGTTCAACTTCTGATGACAGAAACCTATCTTCTGCCAGACACTTGCCAGTTCTGGGTCGAACTCATTATTGGCAATTGTGGTGAAGATGTCGAGCGCCGCCTGATAAAACTCCTTCCGCATCAGGAAGTCTGCGTATTGTGCCAACTCCTCCTCGTCGTCTGCCATCAATTCCTGTAACATAGGATTGCTGAACGGAGTGACAGGATGCTCTTTCAGCATGGTGAAAGGATTGAAGAATTGCTGTTTATAAGGATAGAGGTGGTAGAAACGGTACAGGTCAAACACATAGTGTCTGCGGATGTCTGCTCGCTTAGGTTGATGCAGTTCTTCACTCTCTGCCATCTCGTCAAGGTCCATTCCATCGGGGATTTGGCTACTGATTTGTGCCTCCATCGCATTCCCTGCCATACCACCAATGTTGGAAAGTGTGAAGCAAAGGGAGTATTTGTCGCTGTTGCAGAAAGGACTGCCGTTCAGGATGACTCGGATGACCTTATTGACCATTCCATCGGAGAACTTCTTGAGTTCTGGGGTGTGATTGTTGTCCAGCGAGAAGGGGTAGAACCAATGTGGCATCTTATGGAAGAAATCGTAGCCCTTCAGGGTGGAGAACGAAGCGAAATAGATATCGGCACCATCCAACTGCAATTCTGCCATCTCATGCATCTTCTTGTTCATCTTCTCGTCAGTCATCCACTCTGGATTCTCTCCGTTCTTGATAAATGCATCTGGATCGATGTTCTGCTGTTTCGGCGTGTTCTTTTTCATCAGCCCCTGCATGAGCACAGGCATAATGTCGTTGCGCATACGTGAGGTAACACTATCTGTTGTGCAGCTCAATTGCAATTGCATCATTGTGGCGTAGAGGTCGTGGATGAAAGCTGCATCGTCACTATAGATGCGCAGACGGTCTTGCAAATCCTGGTTATCCTTGAGTTGGGCGTAAGAGAAATGGAACACCAGCAAGAATCCGACCAATGCCCGCTGTGACACAATCTCATCTTCCACCAGATAGCAATCTAACAGGAAGAGCATTTTGGCTGCATCCACAAATTCGAAGAGGGATAGGGTGGTAGCCGCGATGAAAATAGCCTTGTCATTGGCATTGATGCTCTCGGAGAAGATGATGCGGTTTGCCAAATCCACATCGGCATTCTGCCAGAGCTCACTTGTCCATGTCCAGTTAAACAGGTTCAGCATGGTCGTCTCGTGCTGTTCTTTCAGTCCTCCCATCCGATATTGACGAATGGAATCACGAAGCAGTTCATCGTTTGTCACCTCTTCCATCTCCTGCGAAACGCTCTCCAAATGACTGACAATGCTTTCGAACGAAGAAACCCGCTTCATCTCTTTGCTCACGCTGACATACTTCTCCTCCGCATGATTCTTGATGCGCTCCAGACGTTCCAACCGACTGACCACAAAACCCAGCTGATGGCAGATATTGGTGCGGATGCGTTCACGTTGCGCATCATCGATGCCCTGCAACATGAATTGCAACATCTGCTGATAGGTCGTCCATAGGTATTCGGTCTCTTCCGTAAGTCCCCAATCACCTATCTCCGCCACCTTTTGGCGAATCATCGGGAAGGTCTCTGCGAGATTCTCCTTCTTGAGTTTAGTATGTATATCAATGTAGTCCACCTTTCAGCTATCAGTTTTCATTTGTTTTTTTCATTGAGGGCTTTACTCGCCTCTCACTTGACCAAGCCTCTTCCTTTTGCCCACTTTTTCACATCTGTCATCATCGAGTCATCGTAGGTGATGCTGGCCTTCATCGGTACGTACGTAAACAAAGTGTCTGGAAGATAAATCCGATGTGATTGTGGTATGTATTCCAATACATTAGATAGTGTGTCTTCATTTAGTGCTGCAATAGCCTTGTCATACACTTTCCGTATCTTCTGTACTTCGCCCATCCTGGCCTGATAGACAGAATCGTTGAACAGCACACACATCAAATTGGCCACCTTCAAGTCCTCTGTGCCAGTCAGTCGCTTGGCACCTCTTGCCACCGCCTCGCTGGCATATGGCTCAGGCAGAATGGCACCATCGTACTGATCCTGATCCACCATCGTGCCACGCAATCGGATATTGTTGATTTGGGGCTTGTTGAGGTCGATGCTCTGCAACTTCACCGATTCCAAAATCTTGTCTGCAAAATAATCCACAGAAGAATGTCTTGTGATGCCGATGATCTTCTCCTTGATGCTCTCCGCCTTCAGCAGTCGTGCCTTGGGTGCAGTAATCAGCCACATTCTCAGTTCGCCCACCATCGCTACCTGTGCCGTGTCACCTTGCCCTTGCCAGATGCACGCCTTCACCAAGTCGCTCACCATACCATCAATGTCGCCATTCATGAAAGCAGTGTCTGCATCCATCGCTGCATCGAATGTGACCAGCTTCACAGAGACACCCATCGAATCAAAAAGTCCGATGGAATCGGCATAATAGAAAGGCAGGCACTCCATCGTTGGCAGTACACCCAGTTTGAGAGCAGTGGAATCGTCCTTAACTTCCACCTTCTCATTCTGTCCGCACGAACCGAACAAAACGACTGTCCAGAGAATGGATAATATGTAAATCAATTTTTGCATATCTCTTTGTCTTGATGAATTTGATGGCTTTAGTAGGCGTCTTCTTCTGTCGGAGGCTTGCCAAAGAGGATTTTGCGTTCGCGTGCTATGGCTTGCGTTGTCCAGTCCTCGGGCACGAAACGCCAGTGGTTCTTGGGTTGAGGGTCGATGGTGCCGAGTTCCTTGACGTACTCCATCAGGTAGTGTCGGATGTCGTGTTCGCTGACGTTGAGTATGCGGGCGTCCATCTCTTCCTTTGATAGTCCTGCGCCTTTGGTGAGGAGTTCGCCACCCCCGTTGGCACGATAGGCGGTCATCGCCACAGTATAGGTCTCGTCCATCTTGAAAGGACGACCGTCGTCCATACGGAGGATGTTCACTTTCTCTCCTTCGGGCTTGGTGACATCAACTTCGTAGCAGATGCCTGCTGCGGAGTCGAAGTTGAAGATGAAGTTCTTGAAGCCCATGCGTTCGGGGTTGCTCTTCATCGGACTGATGAGGAGCATGGGGTCGGTTGGAGCATGCATCTGCTGTGTCCATGCGGCATAGCTCGTCTCCAAATAGTTCTTGATTTCACGACCTGTGAGCATGAGGGTGTAGAGGTGGTCTTCGAATCGGTAGAGGTCGAAGAGGTTGCTGACCTTGATGTCACCTGCCTCGATGGAGGCGTTGAAGAAGAGTGGGGCGCTGAAGGAGAGGTCTGCTTTGCTCACTTTGAGCTGCAGGGCCTGTATGAGGTCGATGTAGGCGGAGGATCCGAAGTAAGCGTCTGTGACATCGACACGATGGAGGAAGGTGCCGATTTTCTGCGAGGCGAAGCGCTTGACTTCGTGGAAGGGGTAGGCGAAGTGGCGTCGGAAGGAGTTGGCGTGCTGGTTGTGGAGCGTGCCGATGTAGTTGAGTGTGCAGGCAGTCTCATGACTGGTCACTTTGCCATGTTCGTTGATGCGAAAATCGACGTCGATGACAGCGACGCTATGGGCATAGCAGCCAGGATTGATGCATGGTACATTGCGACCGCCTTTGGTGGTCACTTCCTCCATATTGCTGGCATGGTCGTGTCCATAGAGAATGAGGTCGAAGCCCTCGACATTCTCAGCCGTCTCACGTGTGGCATTCTCTTTATAGTTTTCAGTCACGATGCCCTCGTCCATGCCCGAGTGGAGCAGTCCGATGATGAAATCAGGGTTTTCTTCTTCTTTTACAGTCTTCACCCATTTTTCGGCACTCTCGCGAATGTCCTCAAAACGAAGCCCTTTCCAAATTTCCTTTGGAATCCAATGAGGAATAGCTGGTGTGATAAAGCCAATCACTGCAATCTTCAAACCTTGACGGTAGAAGACCTCGTAGGGCTGGAAATATGGTTCGCCCGTCTCGAGATTGATGGCATTGGCTCCCAAGATGGGGAAACAGCACTCCTTCACATATTTGTCATAAATATGCTTGCCCATCTCGATGTCGTGATTGCCAATCACTGCCACATCATAACCGATGTAGTTGCAGATGTCAGCCACCCGATGACGTGTATTCTCACAATGATTATTGAAATAATAGGCGGTAGGCTCGCCCTGCAGCATATCGCCACCGTCTATCAAGAGCGTATTGCCAGGACTTTCTTGCACCACCTTCGCCACAAAAGCATGCACCCGCTGAAGACTTCCCTTGCCCCAGTGGTCGTGCCGGAAGTCATAGGGGAAGTAGTTCCCATGCACATCCGTCGTGAAGATGATTTTCAAATGTTTTGTCTCTGTGCTCATACGGCTTGCAAAGGTACGGAAAAAAAGTGAAAAACTAAAAACTGAAAGTTAAAAGTTTCAGTTACCAGCCCTTTGGATGTCAGAAATATTCACTTTTAGTTTTTAATTTTTAGTTTTTAACTTAAAATCTTCTCATTGGCATCTCTTTTGTTGTGTTGTTTCAGCAAAAAAACGACTGAAATTATGGCATTCATCGATTATTACAAAGTGATGGGCATCCCCAAGGACACCCCGCAGAAAGACATAAGGGCGGCATACCGCAAGCGCTCGAAGCAGTTCCATCCCGACCTTCACCCTGACGACCCCAAGGCCAAGGCGAAGTTCCAGATGCTGAATGAGGCGTACGAAGTGCTCAACGATCCAGAGAAGCGCGCCAAATACGATCAGTATGGCGAGAACTGGAAACAGGCTGAGCAGTTTGGTGGATTTGGCACGGGTGGCGGAGGAGGCAATCCCTTCGAGGGATTCTCGTTCAACATGGGTGGCGAAGGTGGCATGAGCGACTTCTTCCAGCAAATCTTTGGCAACATGGGTGGTGGGCGTCGTGCGCGTACACGTCGTCCTGCTGAGCCCTCAGAGGTGGAAGCACATGTGTCTATTGACGTGTGGACTGCTATGCTGGGTGGCGAACTCATCGTGAGCAGCACCTACGGAAAGTACAAACTGAAAGTGGTACCAGGCACTCAGCCTGGCAAGAAAGTGCGTCTGAAAGGAAAGGGTGGCACCAAGAGCGATGGCACAGCCAAAGACCTCATCATTGTCTTTGATGTCACAATACCTGCCAATCTGACCGACCAGCAGAAGGCGCTCATCGAACAAGCGAGAAGAGGATGACCCTTACGATTGTTTATTGTTGGGCATCATGACAGTGGCATTGACCACATTGACTTGAAGAACATTCACCATCATTCATCGGGCAAGAGCCGCAGGAACAACCGCGATTCTTGCCCGTTGCTTTTCTATATATATGATAGATAAGAACGGCTGCCACGATGGTGAGGATGATATAGACAATGATTTCCTGCATCAATTCTAAAATCTATTCTAACCCCTAAACTCTCAACTCAAAATGCTTCCAACCTGATAGATCACCATAGAAGCAAGCCAGGCAAGCAGGGTGGTGTAGAGGGCAGTGAAGCCCGCCCATTTCCATTTGCCCGACTCGTGCTTGATGCCAATGCAGGTGGGGATGCAAGGGAAGTAGAGCAGGACGAAGACCATGAAGGAGAAAGCAGCGAGAGGTGTCATGCCACTGGTGGTGATGTCGCCATGATAAAGCACAGACATGGTGCTGGCCACAATCTCCTTGGCTCCCACGCCTGTGACGAGGGCGACTCCTTCTTTCCATGCCAAACCACAGGGTTGGATGATAGGTTCGACAAACTTGCCAATCTGACCGATGTAACTGATTTCCATCTGCTGCTCCTCTGACAGTTCATCGTGGTGAGGGAAGTAACTAAGTGCCCACACAGCGATGCTGGCTACTAGAATTGTTGTACCCATCTTCTTGAGGTATTGCTTACCCTTCTCCCATGTATGACGCCAGACACTCTTCATGGATGGCATGCGATAGGGAGGCAGTTCCATCACGAACGGGGTGCTCTCGCCCTTGACAACAAATCGGCTGAGCAATTTTGCCATGATGATGCTGAACATGATGCCAATGAGGTACATGCTGAAGAGAATGAGAGCCGAATTCTTGGGGAAGAAAGCACTGATGATGATGATATAGACGGGCAGTCGTGCTGAGCAAGACATGAGTGGAGTGATGAGCATGGTGATGAGTCGTGACTTGCGGTCTTCGATGGTACGAGTCGCCATGATGGCTGGGATGTTGCAACCAAAGCCCATAATCATTGGAATGAAAGACTTTCCATGCAGTCCCATTCGATGCATGATCTTGTCCATGATGAAAGCGGCACGTGCCATATATCCTGAATCTTCCATCCATGAAATGAATGCATAGAGAATCATAATGTTGGGCAGGAAGACAATCACGCCACCCACACCACTGATGATGCCATCGACGATGAGATCCTTGAGTGGTCCGTCAGGCATCCATGCGCCAACCCATTCGCCCAACCATTCGACTCCTGCATCAATCCAATCCATCGGATATTGACCGATGTTGAAGGTGCAGAAGAACATAAGGTACATGAGCAGTAGGAAGATGGGGTAGCCCCACACCTGATGAGTGACCACAGCATCGATGCGTTTGGTCATGAGCCTCTTGTATTTGTAGATCTTCTGGAAGGTCTCCTTCATGGCTCCCTGCACATATCCATACTTTGCGTCGGTAATGGCGGACTCGCTGTCTTCATCAATTTCTTGCTGTATTTCCTTCTGACAAACATCTCGTTCTGCGAGGATGTCAGCACAGTTTTCCAACTTCCGTACAATATCCTCCACCTGACGGTCATTCTCCAAAAGTTTGATGGCAAGGAAGCGTGCAGAGTAGTTGTGGTGAGGCTCTGGATTCACACGGATGAGGGCTTCGATACGTGCAATTTTCTCTTCAAGAAACACTCCATGATTGATATGTATGTGTCTGGATGTCTTCTGCTTACCCTCTGCAATTTGTATAATCTGATGAAAGAGTTCCTTCACTCCTTCACCTGTCTTTCCAATTGTTGGGACGATGGGAGCACCAAGCAGAATGCCCAACTGATCTATGTCGAGTTGGTTGCCGCTCTCACGCAGTTCGTCGAACATGTTGAGGGCGATAATCATCGGCACATCCATGTCGATGAGCTGGGTGGTCAGATAGAGATTGCGCTCGAGATTGCTGGCATCAATTACGTTGATGATGATGTCTGGATGTTTCTCGATGATGTATTTACGCACATAGAGTTCTTCGGGTGTGTAGGTCGAGAGAGAATAGGTGCCTGGCAGATCGACAAGGTTGAAGTGATAGCCCTCGAAGTCGAAGTGTCCCACCTTGGCATCGACCGTCACGCCGGAGTAGTTGCCTACCCGTTCATGGGCTCCGCTGGCGATGTTGAACAGAGATGTTTTTCCACAATTGGGATTGCCCACAAAGACAACATTCAGCTCATGTTCCTTGATGCGTGCCACACGTTGCACAATGTCCTCGCAGTCGTCAGCAAGCAGCGTATGCAGGTCGGGGTGAGATGCCTCCCACGCCTTGGCCTCTTCTTCATTGACGACCTCCACCATGTCGGCCTCGGCTTTGCGAAGACTGACCTCATAATCCATAATCTTGTACTTCACAGGGTCGTGCAAGGGGGCATTGAGCAACACCTCCACCGTCTTGCCCTTGATGAAGCCCATCTCGACAATACGTTTGCGGAAGCCGCCATGTCCCATCACGCGGACAATGACACCCGTCTGTCCTGTTTTCAACTCAGATAATCTCATGTGCTGTCATTTTGACTGCCATATCCTATAAAGAAATGACAGTGGCTTTGTATATCGAGTGCAAAGTTACAACCTTTTCCCATGTTATACAATACCTAAATGTCAGTAATTCACACATTATATATAAATAAAGTCTTCTTGTTATTCTTCAAGTCATGTTTTTTCACTATCTTTGCATCCGATTTTCAATCGTTTGTATATTATCATTACAATATATTATGGAAAGAAAAGTTGCATTGATTACAGGTATCACCGGTCAAGACGGTTCGTACCTTTCTGAGTTCCTTTTGGCGAAGGGTTATGAAGTGCATGGCACCATCCGCCGTTCTTCTGTCGATTATCGTGAGCGCATCGCTCATCTGGAAGGCACTCCAAACTTCCACCTTCACTATGCCGACTTGGGCGACTCGATGTCCATGCTCCAGGTAATCAGTAAGGTGAAGCCAACAGAGATTTACAACCTTGCCGCTCAGAGCCATGTGCAGGTGAGCTTCGACTCTCCAGAGTTCACGGCTGATGTTGATGCTGTGGGCGTGCTCCGTGTGCTCGAGGCCGTTCGTCTGTGTGGCTTGGCAGATAAATGCCGCATCTATCAGGCTTCCACATCTGAGTTGTATGGCAAGGTGGAAGAAGTTCCTCAGAATGAGAATACTCCGTTCCATCCATATTCTCCATATGCAGTGGCAAAGCTCTACGGTTTCTGGATTGTGAAGGAATATCGTGAGGCTTACAATATGTATTGCTGCTCAGGCATCTTGTTCAACCATGAGAGTGAGCGCCGTGGTGAGACATTCGTGACAAGAAAGATCACGCTGGCTGCTGCTCGCATTGCTCAGGGCAAGCAGGAGAAGCTCTATCTTGGCAACCTCTCTTCCCTTCGCGACTGGGGCTATGCCAAGGACTATGTGGAGTGCATGTGGCTGATTCTTCAGCAGGAGAAGCCAGAGGACTTCGTGATTGCGACAGGTGTGCAGCACTCTGTTCGAGAGTTCGCCTACTATGCTTTCAAGGCTGCAGGCATCGAACTGAAGTTTGAAGGTGAAGGCATGGATGAAAAGGGTGTCTGTGTCGCTGGTCCTGAGAACCTGGTTGGCAAGACACTTGTTGAGGTCAGCGCTGACTTCTACCGTCCAACCGACGTGGTGAATCTCTGGGGCGATCCAACGAAGGCAAAGGAGAAGTTGGGTTGGAATCCTCAGACCACTTCCTTCGAACAGCTTGTTTCCATCATGGTGAAGCATGATATGGAGAAAGTGGCTGCTGATCATGTGGCATCTGTGATGAGAACGAACTTGGCAGAGTATCTGGAAAAGGGACTTGTGAAATAACGAACTATGGCATTAGACAAAAACGCTAAGATATTTGTGGCAGGACATCATGGACTGGTGGGTTCTGCCATCTGGAACAACCTCAAGTCTCGTGGTTACGAGAACCTCGTGGGCAAGTCTCACGCAGAACTCGATCTGCTTGACCCTGCGGCTGTGAAGAAGTTTTTCGATGAGGAACAACCTGATGCCGTCGTGCTGGCTGCAGCTCATGTGGGAGGCATTATGGCGAACTTGCAGTACCGTGCCGACTTCATTTATCAGAACTTGCAGATCCAGCAGAATGTCATCGGTGAGTCATGGAAGCATGGCGTGAAGAAGCTCCTCTTCTTAGGCTCTACTTGTATCTATCCAGGCGAGGCTCCACAGCCGATGCCCGAGGATTGTCTGCTGACATCTCCACTCGAATACACCAACGAGCCTTACGCTATCGCCAAGATTGCAGGCTTGAAGATGTGCGAGTCGTTCAACCTTCAGTATGGCACTAACTACATTGCAGTCATGCCGACCAACCTCTATGGTCCTAACGATAACTTCCACCTCGAAAACTCTCATGTGCTCCCTGCCATGATTCGTAAGATTCATCTGGCAAAGTGCCTGAACGAGGGTAATTGGGAGGCTGTTCGCAAAGATCTTGGTCTTCGTCCAGTTTCCATGAAAGTGCCAAAGATGGTAGATGGACAAGATGCTCAGGAAGACTCGAAATCACAAGCCACCCAGACCATTATGGCTACGGCAATGAGTGATGAGATGACCATCCTGCAGGTGTTGCGCCACTACGGCATCACTCCAGAGGCCGTTACCCTTTGGGGTACAGGCGCACCTATGCGTGAATTCCTTTGGAGCGAAGAGATGGCAGACGCTTCTGTCTATTGTCTCTTGAATGTTGATTTCAAGGATGTGGTTGAAAAGAGTGACTTCAAGGTCAATCGTGATGGCATCAAAGAAATCCGCAACTGCCACATCAATGTTGGCACAGGCAAGGAAATCTCCATCAAGGAAGTGGCAGAACGCATCATGCAGGAGATTGGATTCAAGGGCGAACTCCGATGGGATGTCACCAAACCTGATGGCACGCTAAAGAAACTCACAGACGTGTCCAAGCTTCATCGCCTTGGCTGGCACCATACCATCGAAATTGACGAGGGTATCCACCGTCTGTACGAGTGGTATCTGCAAGGCATCTGCATCAACCACAAGCAAGGATAAGCTACACATTATTTATATATAATAAAAGAGTCCGCTCAAAACTGTTGTGCGGACTCTTTTTGTTTGGCTTGCAACGATAGGTGTACAAGCCTTCTATGGGGCGATGTTTTAATCAATCATCTCAAAGCCTGTGTATGGAACAAGTGCCTTAGGAATGCGAATGCCTTCTGGTGTCTGGTTGTCTTCGAGGATGGAGGCAACGATACGAGGGAGGGCTAGGGCAGAACCATTGAGGGTGTGGCATAGCTGCACTTTCTTGTCGGCATTACGATAGCGACATTTGAGGCGGTTTGCCTGATAAGTGTCAAAGTTGCTGACAGAAGAAACCTCGAGCCAACGTCCCTGAGCTTCAGAATACACCTCAAAGTCGTAGCAGATAGCAGAGGTGAAACTCTGGTCACCACCACAAAGTCGGAGAATGCGGTAGGGGAGTTCAAGTTTCTTCAGAAGACCTTCTACATGGTCAAGCATCTCCTTGTGACTCTCCTTAGAGTGTTCAGGCTTGTCAATACGTACAATCTCAATCTTAGAGAACTCGTGCAGACGGTTCAAACCTCGTACATCCTTACCATAAGATCCGGCTTCACGACGGAAGCACTGGGTATAAGCACAGTTCTTGATGGGGAGGTCTTTCTCATCAAGAATGACATCGCGATAGATGTTGGTTACAGGCACCTCTGCTGTTGGGATAAGGTAGAGATCATCCACCTCGCAGTGGTACATCTGACCTTCTTTGTCAGGCAACTGACCTGTGCCATAACCAGAGGCTGCGTTAACCACCGTTGGAGGCATGATTTCAGTATAACCGGCCTTGTTGGCTTCAGCAAGGAAGAAGTTGATGAGGGCACGCTGGAGTTGTGCGCCCTTGCCGATATAAACAGGAAAGCCTGCGCCAGTGATCTTCACACCAAGGTCAAAGTCAATGAGGTTGTATTTCTTGGCAAGTTCCCAGTGGGGAAGCTTGGCGTTGCCATTGTTTGGAATAGTATCCCAATTGCCGACAGTATCACCAGGCTTGCATTCACGCAAAGAGGACTTCACCACTACATTATCTTCAGCGCAGGAACCTTCAGGTACTTCGTCATAAGGAATATTGGGAATCGTGCAGAGGTGAGCGGTCAACTCTTGCTCTGCATTTGCTTTCACGCTTTCGAGTTCAGCAGCTGATGCCTTGAGCTTTGCTACTTCAGTTTTGGCTGCCTCTGCCTCGTCTTTCTGACCCGCCTTCATCAGTTGGCCAATCTGAGCGGCATACTTCTTGCTTTCTGCGAGGATGGCATCGAGTTTAGTTTGAGCTTCACGACGCTTCTTGTCGATGGCGATGGCCTGTTCGACAGCTTCTTTTGCACCTTGGAAGTGCTTCTTCTCGAGACCCTTGATGACACGTTCGGTCTCTTCTGTGATAAGTTTGAGTGTAAGCATCTTTTATTGAAAAAGTTAAAAACTAAAAACTAAAAACTAAAAGTTGAAGTTACCTGCCGATTGTCAGAATGGTGGTTACTCTAACTTTTAGTTTTTAGTTTTTAACTTTTAGTTAATTGTTTATTTATTTCAGCAGTCCCAATTCCTTGAATGTGTCCACGAGGATGGCTACGCAACGGTCAACCTGTTCTTTCGTGTGGGTTGCCATGAGTGCCACACGAATGAGTGTGTCTTGTGGAGCACATGCTGGTGGAACGACTGAGTTGACGAATACGCCCTTGTCGAAAGCCATCTTAGTGACTTGGAATGTCTTGAAGGCATCACGCACATAGAGTGGAATGATAGGACTTTCTGTGTCGCCAATCTCAAAGCCTGCCTGTTTGAACTGCTCAAGTGCATAGTTGGTCGTCTTCCAAAGATTTTCCTGACGCTCTGGCTCAGACTTGAGGATGTGGATGGCTTCGAGTGCGGCAGCCGTTGCAGCAGGTGTGTTGGACGCGCTGAAAATGTAGGTACGGCTGTTGTGACGGAGCCAGTTGATCGTGTCGCTGTCTGAAGCGATGAAACCACCGATAGAGGCAAGGCTCTTGGAGAAGGTTCCCATGATGAGATCTACATCATCTGTCACACCAAAGTGGTTGCAGACACCACGTCCTTGTTTACCAAATACACCCAGACCATGTGCTTCGTCCACCATCACAGTGGCGTTGTACTTCTTTTTCAATGCAATGATTTCAGGGAGTTTGGCAAGGTCACCTTCCATGGAGAAGAGGCCATCGATGACAATCAGTTTCAGGGCCTCAGCATTGCATCGCATGAGCTGATGCTCGAGGTCTTCCATGTCGTTGTGTTTGTAATGGAAGAACTGGGAAAAAGAGAGACGACGCCCATCCACAATGGATGCGTGGTCGCGGTCATCACCAATAATGTAGTCGTTTCTGCCTGTCAGACATGAAACAACACCTGAATTTACAGTGAAACCAGTTGAATAAACCAGCGCTTCATCTTTACCCACAAATTCTGCAAGTTCCTTTTCAAGCTGGATGTGGAGGTCGAGCGTACCATTCAGGAAACGCGAACCGGCACAACCTGTACCGTATTTCTTGATGGCATTGATGGCAGCCTCGCAAATTCGCTTGTCATAAGTAAGACCCATATAAGAGTTAGAGCCAAACATGAGAACTCGCTTCCCACTCATCATCACCTCTGTGTCCTGATGACTGTCAATTTCTCTGAAATAAGGATAGACACCCGCGTTAATGTACTTCTGCGGCTCTCTATACTTACTCATTCTTTCTTGTAATAAACCCATAGTTAAATTGTGCGTTTCGGCTCTTTGTCAATCGTTGAAACGTTTCATCTCACATGAAAAATGTTCACTGCTGACACCGAAAGAGACACGCTATTTGTGATTATTATTTTCTATTGTTAATACAAAAACGATGCAAAGGTAGTAAAAAAAGACCGTTTAACTCTCATCTTTTCTGAAAAAAAAACAATAAAGTCAAAAAACATTGTTTTATTTGAAGAAATTGACGTAAAAAGTCGTAATTTTGCAGCGCAATTCCGAGCGAGGTGCCTTTTGATGAGCGAACATTGCGTACACATTATTATATATAATTAGAAAGCAGTGGCATCCGGAAACAGAGGAAGATTTTTATCTATGGCAGAAAAAAAGAGAATCATATTCATCGTAAACCCTGTGTCGGGAACGTCGGGAAAGAATTTTGTCCTGAAGCTGATTGAGGACTATCTCGACAAGTCACTATATGAGCATGAGGTGATGAAAACTGAACATGTGGGACATGCGACGGAGCTGGCGAAACAAGCAGCGGAGGAAGGTGCTGATATCGTGTGTGCGATTGGTGGAGATGGTACTGTGAACGAAGTGGCGACAGGACTCATCCATACACAGACCGCTCTTGCCATCATTCCTTCTGGTTCAGGAAACGGGCTTGCCCGTCATCTTCGTATCCCTACAGATCCGCTGAGTGCCATCAAAATCATCAATAGGGGATTGACTCAGCCGATGGATTACGGCATTGTCAACAAGCGCCCATTTTTCTGTACGTGTGGCGTTGGATTTGATGCTTTCATCTCACAACGCTTTGCCGAATCAGGCAAGAGAGGTCCTGTATCCTACATCGAGAATGTGCTGAACAGTAGCCTCAACTATCATCCAGAAACTTACGACCTCGATATAGTTAACAATAGGGAAGGGGAAGAAGTGCATCAGATTTACAAGGCATTTCTCATATCATTCGCCAATGCTTCCCAATATGGTAACAATGCCTACATTGCGCCATCGGCTTCCGTGCGGGATGGATTAATGGACGTAACCATCATTGAACCATTCCTTGCCATCGAAGCCCCTCAGATGGCTATTCAGTTGTTCAATGGTACGATAGAACAAAATTCACGTATCAAGACTTTCCAATGTCAGAAAGCCGTCATCCATCGCTCTCGACCAGGAGTGGTGCATTATGATGGCGACCCGATGCAGACGGATCAAAATGTGGAAGTAGAGATTGTACACAATGGCCTGATGTGCGTGTCACCGTCCGAAGAAGGTATGCCGACAGTGGAGGTGAGAGTGCAGAATTTCATCACAGAGCAATTCAAGAATATGTACAATAAAACAGAAGAGTTAATACAGGAGAATATGAAGAAGGGACCACGCATTCCGAAGATTAAGAAAGGCTTTATTCGTAAACTTTCAGACAAATAATGCCTGTTTTTATCAAAAAAATGGTGAAAAATTTTTTTCTTCGAATAAAATCCGTTATTTTTGCAAAATTCGTAAGGGAAGTGTTCCTGAAAACGAAGAATATTCCTTTTTATGGATAAGAGATTTACATTGATTAATAACCTTAAATAACTTAAAAAAAAGAGAAGTTATGGCTCAAAAAAGAGTTTACACCTTCGGCAACGGACAAGCAGAAGGTAATGCGCAGATGCGCGAGGCTCTCGGTGGCAAGGGTGCTAACCTTGCAGAGATGAACCTCATTGGTGTACCAGTGCCTCCGGGCTTCACTATCACTACAGATTGCTGTAATGAGTATTATGAAGTGGGAGAGGAGAAAATCAAGGAGCTGCTTCAGAATGAAGTGAACGCAGCAGTGGCTCATGTGGAGAAACTGATGAACTGCAAGTTCGGTGATGTGAACAACCCATTGCTCGTGAGTGTGCGTTCTGGTGCTCGTGCATCTATGCCTGGTATGATGGACACCATCCTTAACCTTGGTCTGAATGACGAAGTAGCTGAGGGTATGGTGAAGAAGACAGGCAATCCACACTTTGTTTATGACTCTTACCGCCGTTTCGTTCAGATGTACGGTGACGTGGTTCTTGGCCTTAAGCCAGTGAACAAGGAAGACATCGACCCATTCGAGGAAATCATTGAGAAGGTGAAGGAAGAGCAGGGCGTTTCTCTCGACAAGGATCTCTCTGTAGAGTCTCTCAAGAAGTTGGTTGAGCTCTTCAAGAAGGCAATCAAAGATCGTACAGGTCAGGACTTCCCAACTGATCCAATCGTTCAGCTTTGGGGTGCTATCTGCGCCGTGTTCCGCAGCTGGATGAACGAGCGTGCTATCCTCTATCGTAAGATGGAAGGCATCCCAGACGAGTGGGGTACTGCTGTGTCTGTGATGGCAATGGTGTTCGGTAACATGGGTGACACTTCTGCTACAGGCGTTTGCTTCTCTCGCGACGCAGGTAACGGTGAAAACCTCTTCAATGGTGAGTACCTCATCAATGCACAGGGTGAAGACGTGGTGGCAGGTATCCGTACCCCACAGCAGATCACCAAGATTGGCTCACAGCGTTGGGCTGAGCGTGCAGGTATCTCAGAGGAAGAGCGCGTAGCTAAGTATCCTTCTATGGAAGAGGCTATGCCAGCTCTCTATGCTGAACTGAATGACATTCAGGACAAGCTGGAGAAGCACTATAAGGACATGCAGGATATGGAGTTCACTGTGCAGGAAGGCAAGCTCTGGTTCCTCCAGACTCGTAACGGTAAGCGCACAGGTACTGCTATGGTGAAGATTGCGATGGATCTCGTTCGCGAAGGTCTTATCGATGAGAAGACTGCCATCCTTCGTTGCGAGCCTCAGAAGCTCGACGAACTTCTCCACCCAGTATTTGACAAGGATGCTTTGAAGAAGGCTAAGGTCATCACTCAGGGTCTTCCAGCATCTCCAGGTGCAGCATGTGGTCAGATTGTGTTCCACGCTGACGACGCTCAGGAGTGGCACGCTAATGGCCACAAGGTCATCATGGTACGTATCGAGACTTCTCCTGAAGACCTCGCAGGTATGGCATCAGCTGAGGGTATCCTCACCGCTCGTGGTGGTATGACTTCTCACGCAGCCGTTGTGGCTCGTGGTATGGGTAAGTGCTGCGTATCTGGTGCAGGTGCTATCAATGTTGACTACAAGACTAAGACTGTCGAGATCGAGGGTGTTACATACAAGGAAGGCGACTACATCTCTCTGAACGGTTCTACTGGTCAGGTGTATGCAGGTGAGATTCAGACAAAGGCTGCTGAGCTCTCTGGCGACTTCAAGGCGCTCATGGATCTCTGCGACAAATACACGAAACTTCAGGTTCGTACCAATGCAGACACCCCACACGATGCACAGGTTGCTCGTGCATTTGGTGCCAAGGGTATCGGTCTGACTCGTACAGAGCACATGTTCTTCGATGATCAGAAGATTGTAGCTATGCGTGAGATGATTCTCTCAGACACTGTTGAAGGTCGTGAGAAGGCTCTTGCCAAGTTGCTTCCTTATCAGAAGGCTGACTTCTATGGAATCCTCAAGGCAATGGATGGCCTTCACGTGAATATCCGTCTCCTTGACCCACCATTGCACGAGTTCGTTCCACACGATCTGAAGGGTCAGCAGGAAATGGCTGAGGCTATGGGCGTTGACATCAAGGTTATCCAGCAGCGTGTGGCATCTCTCGCAGAGAACAACCCAATGCTTGGTCACCGTGGTTGCCGTCTCGGTATCACCTTCCCAGAAATCACAGCCATGCAGACTCGCGCCATCCTCGGTGCTGCTTGCCAGCTGAAGAAGGAAGGTTTCGATCCACATCCAGAAATCATGGTGCCACTCATCGGTATCCTCTACGAGCTCAAGCAGCAGAAGGAGATCATCCAGAAGGTGGCTAAGGAAGTCTTCGCTGAGGAAGGCGTTGAAATCCCATTCGAAATCGGTACGATGATTGAGATTCCACGTGCAGCCCTCACAGCCGACAAGATTGCCAAGGAGGCCGAATACTTCTCATTCGGTACGAACGACCTCACTCAGATGACCTTCGGTTATTCTCGTGACGACATCGCATCCTTCCTCCCAGTTTACTTGGAGAAGAAGATCTTGAAGGTTGACCCATTCCAGGTTCTCGACCAGAATGGTGTAGGTCAGCTCATCAAGATGGCTGTCGAAAAGGGTCGTGCCGTTCGTCCAGGCATGCGCACAGGTATCTGTGGTGAGCATGGTGGCGAACCAAGCTCTGTGAAGTTCTGTGCTAAGGTAGGCATGAACTACGCATCTTGTTCTCCATTCCGCGTGCCAATCGCACGTCTAGCCGCCGCCCAGGCCGCTGTAGAAGAATAAACGGAAAGTGCTGAAAATTAGCTACATACAGGGCAAGTATCTGGGAAACAGGTACTTGCCCTTAGTTTT
>CADCIO010000013.1 GCA_902801475.1 uncultured Bacteroidales bacterium | reverse complement strand
ACCAAGTATTAACCTTTAAAACAAAATGCCCTACAAACCGGACGGCTCTCCCCCTCCACGGGGGAGATGTCCGAAGGACAGAGAGGGTCTGCTTATCATTATGAAGAACAAAGATCTCTGGCGGAACATCATCCAGGTGGTGGTGTCCATCCTCACGGCAGCACTGACTGCTCTGGGAACTACGAGCTGCATGAAATTGGTCAGTTGACAGTTGACAATTGAAAATTGAGAAAAGGGACTGGTGGACGAATGTCTGCCAGTCTTTTTTACATTATATACATATATTATACGCGTGACGGGGATGTGTGGGTGAATGAATATCCAACCAACTGGTGAAAACGAAAGAGAAATGTGCCCGATTTGTCAAAAAACGCTAAAAAGTGAAAAATAATTGGGAGAATGTTCGTTTAGTAAAAATATTTTCGCTTAATTTGCAAAGAGAAATCTAAAACCGACTTATTAATCAACAATTAAAATACAATTCCTATGAGCACTATTCAGCCCAAATTGAGTGGTCTTAAGCCCGAAAACTTCCAGAAGGTGGTGAAGGGCAAGAAGACTGATCTGTACACCCTTGTGAACAAGGATGGTTACGAAGTATCAATCACGAACTACGGTGGCGCCATCGTTGCCATCATGGTACCCGACAAGGACGGCAAGGTTGCCAACGTCATTCAGGGTCATGATAACATCGATGACGTCATTAATTCTCCAGAGGCTTACCTCTCAACTCTGATTGGTCGTTTTGGCAACCGCATCGCTAACGGAAAGTTCACCTTGAACGGTAAGGAGTATCAGCTCGCTGTCAACAATGGTCCTAACGCGCTGCATGGCGGTCCTACAGGACTCCACGCACAGGTGTTTGAGGCATTCCAGACGGGCGAACAGAGCCTGACGCTCAACTGCATCCTCCCCTACGGTCATGAGGGTTTCACTGGCGAGGTGAAGATTTCTGTTGAATTCACTTGGACTGACGAGAACGAGCTGATCCTCGAGTATCTCGCTACGACCAACAAGAAGACCATCATCAACCTGACGCACCATGCGTACTTCTCATTGCAGGGCATTGCTAACCCAACTCCTGCCATCGACGACCAGATCATGGAGCTGAACGGTGATTTCTTCATCCCAGTTGATGATACGTGCATCCCAACAGGTGAAATCCTGAAGGTGGCAGGCACTCCATTCGACTTCCGCACTCCTAAGGCTATCGGCAAGGACATCGACGCTGACGATGAGCAGATCAAGAACGGTAACGGCTACGACCACTGCTTCGTGCTGAACAAGAAGGAAGTGGGCGAACTCTCATTCGCTGTGCGCCTGACTGATCCTAAGTCTGGACGTACATTGGAGACCTACACGACCGAGCCAGGTATGCAGGTTTATACAGACAACTGGGGCTCTGGCAATCCTATCCAGCTGGGCTGCACGGCTCCACGCCGCTCTGCCATCTGCTTCGAGTGCCAGCACTTCCCAGACTCTCCAAACCGTCCATACTTCCCATCCACTGTGCTGAAGCCAGGAGAGAAGTACAAGCAGAAGACTATCTACAAGTTTGGTGTCGAATAAAAATCCTCTGCCCTATGAGACTGAAAATTGACGACGTTCGTACACGCTTCATCAAGCATCTTGGTGGAGAGTCAGGTTCGGTTTATGCATCGCCTGGCAGAATCAACCTCATCGGCGAACACACCGACTACAACGGCGGTTTCGTGTTCCCAGGAGCAGTGGAACAAGGCATGATTGCCGAACTCCGACCCAACGGCACACGCACCATCCGTGCTTACTCCATCGATCTGAAGGACTATGCTGAATTCTCTCTCGATGACGAGAAAGGACCACGTGCCAGCCATTTCCGCTATCTCTTTGGAGTGGCTCGTGAGATGATGGCTTTGGGCGTGCCCGTACAGGGTTTCGACACAGCCTTTGCAGGTGATGTGCCCAACGGTGCCGGCATGTCTTCATCAGCAGCCCTTGAGAGCTGTTACGCCTTCGCGCTCAACGACCTCTTTGGTGACAATAAAATAGACAAGATGACCCTCGCCAAAGTGGGTCAAGCAACAGAGCACAAGTACATCGGAGTGAACTGTGGCATCATGGATCAGTTCGCTTCTGTGTTCGGCAAGAAAGGTAATCTGATGCGCCTCGACTGTCGCTCTGGCGAATTCCAATATTTCCCCTGGAACCCAAAGGGTTATAAACTAGTACTTATTAATTCCTGTGTCAAGCACGAACTCGTCGGATCACCCTACAATGACCGTCGCCAGTCATGCGAAAATTGCGTAAAGGCCATCAAGGAACTCCACCCAGAAAAGGAGATTACCACCCTTCGCGAAGCTACATGGGAAGAGCTGAAGGAAATTGAAGGGAAAGTGTCAGCCGAGGACATCAAGCGTGCCACTTTTGTACTCGGTGAGAAAGACCGTGTATTGGCTGTATGCGACGCCCTTGAGAGGGGTGATTACGAAGAAGTCGGACAGAAGATGTATGAGACCCATTACGGACTCTCCAAGGAGTATGAAGTGTCATGCGAAGAACTCGACTTCCTCAACGAGATTGCCAAGGACTGCTCTGTGACAGGTTCTCGTATCATGGGCGGCGGCTTTGGCGGTTGCACCATCAACCTCGTGGCAGAAGAACTCTACGACAATTTCGTGAAGACGGCCGTGACAAAATTCGCTGAAAAGTACGGCAAGAAACCGATTGTCATAGACGTTGTGATTGGCGACGGAGCACGCAAACTCTGCTGATCCCAAACGTCAGCCATTAGCTTTAGAAACAATCATAATTAGATACATAAGATTAGAACAGTTTTGGAAGGAGGTGCGATGTGAATCGCGCCTTTTTCATTGCATTTAGGGGTAAAAATGCATAAAAAAAGTGTCGAATGCACACTTTATGTTTTATAACATATTTTTTAGAGGCTTTAACACAGGAAAAAGCCGTACCTTTGGCGGACAGTTTATAAACTAATCAATTTCTAACCAAAATTATGAGAAATCTTAAAACGATTTTGACGGGTAGTGCTGCGGCCGTAGCACTCCTGTGTGCGTGCAATTCTGCACCTGAGGTTCAACTGACCAAATCTGGTATTAACCCTGCTGATTTCGACACTTGCATCGCTGTCGCATACGACGCTGAAGCAGGTCAATTCAAGGCTGACCCAGACAATGCAAAACAGGTGAAACTCTACACCCTTACCAACAAGAATGGCATGGAAGTATGCATCACGAACTTCGGCGGACGTATCGTGAGCATCATGGTTCCCAACAAGGACGGCGAGCTGGTGGATGTAGCTTGCGGTTTCGACAAGATTGAGAACTATTTCCCATGGAACTTTGAGACCGACTTCGGTTGCTCTGTAGGTCGCTACGCTAACCGCATCAACAACGGTGAGTACACTTACAACGGCGAGAAGGTGACCCTGCCAAAGAACAACAACGGTGTGGCTTGTCTGCATGGCGGTTACACAGGCTGGCAGTATCAGGTGTATGACGAGTATGAAGTTACTCCACAGTCTGTCACACTCCAGATCACTTCTCCTGATGGTGACAACCAATTCCCAGGCGAGGTTGTGGCAAACGTTGATTTCAAGTTGACCGACAACAACGAAATCATCATCAGCTATGACGGTGTGGCAGATGCTCCAACTGTATTGAACATGACGAACCACACTTACTTCAATCTTTCTGGTGACCTGAACAACACCATTGACGAGTCTATCCTCTACGTCAACGCTGACAACTACACTCCTGGTGACGACAACCTCATCCCAACTGGTGAGATTCGTCCAGTGGAAGGCACCGTGTTTGACTTCCGCACTCCTAAGGCCATCGGCACAGACTTCGGCAAGAACGACCCAGAGATGGAATCAGTGGGTGGCGGTTACGACCACAACTGGTGCTTGAACACAAAGGGCGACAAGAAGGCTATCTGCATCACGATGACCGACCCACGTTCTGGCATCAAGATGGACATGTACACCAACGAGCCAGGTGTTCAGGTTTACACAGCTAACTTCCAGGACGGCACTCGTCCAGGCAAGGGCGGCATCATGTATCAGAAGCATTGCGCTGTGTGCCTCGAAAGCCAGAAGTATCCTGATTCTCCTAACAAGTGCATGATGCCAGGTTGGGAAGACAGCAACCCATTCGTATCTCCAGAAAAGCCTTACAAGTCTTATTGTAAGTATGCATTCTCTGTCGTGAAATAAGGTTTAGAAAACAATTCTAATCTAAATAATAACAACTTAAACAAAACACAAATGGACAAAATTTTTGAAGCACTAAGCAACAATGGTTTTGCTATGGCCGACTATTTGGTCTTTGTAGTGTACATCATCATTCTTGTCGGCATGGGACTGTTCCTGTCTCGCAGCAAGAAGGGTGAAGAGAAATCATCGACCGATTACTTCTTGGCAGGTAACACATTGACTTGGTGGGCTGTGGGTGCATCACTCATTGCTGCAAACATTTCTGCCGAACAATTCATTGGTATGTCTGGTTCGGCTTACGCATCAGGTATCGCACAGGCTGCCTACGAGTTGATGGCTGCTGCGACCCTGCTGGTAGTGGGTAAGTTCCTGCTGCCTCTGATGATCGAGAAGAAGATTTTCACAATTCCTCAGTTCCTGCGCGAGCGTTACAACTGGGGTGTGGGATTCGCATTCTCTCTGCTCTGGCTCTTCCTCTATGTATTTGTCAACCTGACTTCTGTGGCATGGTTGGGCGCTTTGGCTATCCAGCAGATTCTGGGTTTGCCTACCGACATGACCGTGATGGTGGCAGGCATGGAGATCGACCAGGTTCGTATGGTCATCATCCTCTGCCTCTTCCTCATCGCAGGTATCTACTCTATCTACGGAGGTCTGGCTTCGGTGGCATGGACAGACGTGATGCAGGTGACCTTCCTCGTGGGTGGTGGTCTCATCACAGCTTATGCCGCTCTTTCTGTCATTGGTGACGAGATGGGCATTGGAAGTGCCTGGGACGCACTGATGCACATCAAAGATTACTTGGCATCGATTGATGGTGACAAACACTTCAATCTGGTCGTTACTAGAAATGAGGAACTCTATCCAGTCATCAACGGTGTTACTGATGCTGCTGGCAACGTTACTCAGAAGGAAGACCCATTCTTCACCAATCCTGGTATCGTGCTGATCTTTGGTGCGCTCTGGCTGACAAACCTCGGCTACTGGGGCTTCAACCAGTACATCATTCAGAAGGGTCTTGCTGCTAAGTCTCTCGACGAGGCAAAGAAGGGTATGGTATTCGCTGCCTTCCTGAAGATTTTGATTCCATTCATCGTATGTATCCCTGGTGTTTGTGCATTCTACATCATGAATGCTCCTGAGTGTGAAGACCTGCGTCAGCAGCTGGCTGGTGCCATCACTCGCTCAGACGATGCATATCCATTCTTGATCCGTAACTTCACACCTACAGTTGTCAAGGGTCTGAGCTTTGCTGCATTGGCTGCTGCCGTTATTTCTTCGCTGGCTTCCATGTTCAACTCAACCTCTACCCTCTTCACGATGGATATCTACAAGCAGTTCATCAACAAGAACGCTTCTGAGAAGAAACTCGTGAACGTAGGTCGTCTCACTTCTGTATGTGCGCTGATTATCGCGCTGATCGCTGTTTACCCATTGATGGGTGGTATCGACCAGGCATTCCAGTTCATTCAGGAATATTCAGCATTCGTTTATCCAGGCGTTGTGGTTATCTTCGGTCTTGGTCTGCTGTGGAAGCGTGCAAGCGGCACTGCTGCTGTTGTCTGCGCTATCGGTACGTTCGCGTTCTCGATCATCTACAAGTTCGCCTTCCCAGAAATGCCATTCCTGGTACGTTCAGGTGTTGTGTTCATCACTCTGGTTATCCTCTTCGTTTGGATTTCTCTGTCAAGCAAGAAGGCAGTTCCTGCCGATGCACTTGATGCAGACTCTGTGAAGACTCAGATGCGTTGGAGCACCATCATGGCTTGCGTGGCTGTCGTTTCACTGGTACTCTCTATCGGTGGTTTCTTCAACGAGACCATGCACATTCACGGCTTCGAGGGCGCAATGATCTTCTTTGCTGCCATCACCGGCACCATCGCTCTTTATCTGCGTTCGAACGCTAAGGACAAGGTGCAGGATCCAAAGCTCGTGCCAATCGACCTGAACATTTTCCATACCGACCGTATCTTCAACATTGGTGCCATTGGCGTGATTGTCATCCTCACCATCCTGTATGTTGTACTCTGGTAATTGGAAATAGACTGACACATTATTTATAATATAATAACGAAAGCCTCCAATCAATGACTGCTTACAAATCAAACCCCAAGTTCTACGTGTCTGTGGATTGCATTATCTTCGGATTCGAGGACGGACATCTGAAGGTGCTGATTCATCAGCGACCATACGAGCCAGGGAAAGGCGAGCTATCATTGATTGGAGGTTTTGTTCAAACTGACGAAAGCGTGGACTCCTCTGCCCAGCGCATCTTGAAGGAGTTCACAGGACTGGACAACGTATATATGCGACAGCTGGCCACCTTTGGTGAAGTGGAACGTGACCCAGGCGAACGCGTGATCAGCATCGTGTATTATGCACTCATCAACGTAGATAACTACGACACACAACTCTCTGCCATCCACAACACGCAATGGGTGGATGTAGACGAGATGCCCACCCTCTGCTTCGACCATAATGAGATGGTGCAGAAGGCTCGCAAAATGATTGGCGAGAAAATCAAAGACAAACCCATCGGCAGCAATCTCCTGCCACAATACTTCACGCTGAGCTTGCTTCAAAACCTCTATGAAAGCATCCTCGGCACCTCGATAGACAAACGGAACTTCCGTCGCGCTATCTCCGAAAAAGAATATATCCAGGCGACTGGCTTGATTGACAAGGAGTCATCACGCAGAGGAGCCACACTATACAGATTCAAGAAGTAATCCAAAAGATATGCTTCAAGGACAAAACAACTTATCAGCAGTTGGGAAAATACACAAATTACACTATAAAAAACAGTAATACTATGTTGGAAGAACTGAAAGAAAAAGTATTTAAGGCCAACCTTGATTTGGTAAAACAGGGACTGGTCATCTTCACATGGGGCAACGTGTCAGGTATCGACCGTGAAAAAGGCCTCGTAGTGATCAAACCATCGGGCGTGAGCTACGATGAGATGAAGGCAAGCGACATGGTTGTCGTTGACTTGGAAAGTGGAAAAGTTGTTGAGGGCGACCTCAATCCTTCTTCTGACACCCCAACCCATCTTGTACTTTACAAGGCATTCCCAAACATTCAGGGAGTTGTTCACACCCACTCTACTTATGCCACTGCCTTTGCTCAGGCAGGCAAGGACATCCCCAACATCGGCACTACACATGCCGATTACTTCTACAAGGCCATCCCTTGCACTCGCGATATGACGAAGGAAGAAGTGGAAGGTCAGTACGAACTGGAAACAGGTAATGTGATTGTGGACGAAATCCTCAATATCCGCAAGATTAACCCAGACCACACGCCTGCTGTGCTGGTGAAGAATCATGGTCCATTCTCTTGGGGAACTTCTCCTGACAATGCGGTCTATAACGCCAAGGTGATGGAACAATGCGCAAAGATGGCATTCGTTGCCTTCTCTGTCAATCCTAATTTGACCATGAATCCGCTCCTCATCGAGAAGCACTACAACCGCAAGCATGGTCCTAACGCTTACTATGGCCAGAAGGGTCAAAAACATTGATACAATTAACTAACAATAATATTAACTCAAAAAATATTCAAGAAATTATGGCATTTGAAAATTTGGAATTATGGTGGGTGACTGGTGCTCAGTTGCTCTATGGAGGTGACGCTGTCGTTGCTGTTGACGCTCACTCAAAGGAAATGGTTGAAGGTCTCAATAAGGGTGGTCTCATCCCTATTAAGGTAGTTTATAAAGGTACAGCCAACTCTTCCAAAGAAGTGGAAGACGTGATGAAGGCTGCCAACAACGATGCAAAGTGCGTGGGTATCATCACATGGATGCACACCTTCTCTCCAGCCAAGATGTGGATCAAGGGTCTGCAGGCTCTCCAGAAGCCTCTCCTCCACTTCCACACTCAGTACAACGCTGAGATTCCTTGGAGCGAAATCGACATGGACTTCATGAACCTCAACCAGTCTGCTCATGGCGACATCGAGTTCGGCCACATCTGCACTCGCATGCGCATCCCTCGCAAGGTGGTTTGTGGCTACTGGAAGGAAGAATCTGCACAGAAGCAGATTGCTGTTTGGGCACGCGTTGCAGCTGGTGTTGCTGATGCCAAGAACGTACGCTGCTTGATGTTCGGTATGAACATGAACAACGTGGCTGTGACTGACGGCGATCGTGTAGAATTCGAGCAGCGTCTGGGTTACCACGTGGACTACTACCCTGTTTCTTCTCTGATGGAATACTTCAAGCAGGTGACTGACGCTGAGGCTGACGCACTTGTTGAAGAATACAAGAAGCTCTACACTATCAAGATTGATGAGAGTGGCGAGCAGGTATATTGGGAGAAGGTAAAGAACGCAGCCAAGGCTGAAATCGCTTTGCGCCGTGTATTGAAGGACGAGGGCGCTACAGCCTTCACCACAAACTTCGACGACCTTGGTGATGCAGACATCAACGATCCTAACTTCGTAGGCTTCGACCAGATCCCAGGTCTTGCTTCTCAGCGTCTGATGGAAGAAGGTTACGGCTTTGGTGCAGAGGGTGACTGGAAGACAGCATGCCTCTATCGCACACTTTGGGTGATTCAGCAGGGCATGCCAATCGGTTGTTCCTTCCTCGAGGACTACACCCTCAATTTCGCAGGCGACCGTTCTTCTTGCCTCCAGAGCCACATGCTCGAGATTTGTCCGCTCATCGCTGTTGACAAGCCAAAGCTCGAGGTTCACTTCCTCGGCATCGGTATCCGCAAGCAGCAGACAGCTCGTCTCGTGTTCACTTCTAAGGTGGGTCGTGGTATCAAGGCTACAGTTGTTGACCTTGGCAACCGCTTCCGTCTCATCTCTCAGGAGGTTGAGTGCATCGAGCCAAAGCCAATGCCAAACCTTCCTGTTGCATCGGCTCTCTGGGTGCCACAGCCTACTTTCGAGATCGGTGCAGGTGCATGGATTCTCGCAGGTGGTACACACCACAGCGCCTTCTCTTACGACATCACGGAAGAGTATTGGGAGGACTTCGCAGAGATGCTTGGCATCGAGTATGTGAAGATTAACAAGAACACCACCATCAGCGAGTTCAAGCACGACCTCCAGATGAACGAGGTGTACTACATGTTGAACAAAGCACTGAAGTAATATGACTGCAAAACAAACCATAGAAGCAGGTAAAGCCATTCTCGGTATCGAGTTTGGCTCTACCCGTATTAAGGCCGTTCTCATCGACGAGGAGAACAAGCCTATCGCTCAGGGCAGCCACACTTGGGAGAACCAGTTGGTGGATGGTCTCTGGACTTACAGCACGGAGGCTATCTGGTACGGCTTGCAAGACTGCTATGCACAGCTCCGCAAGAACGTGCTCGAGCAGTACGAGATTGAAATCGAAACGCTTGCTGCCATCGGCGTGAGTGCCATGATGCACGGCTATATGCCATTCAAGGGTAACGACATCCTCGTGCCTTTCCGTACTTGGCGCAACACCAACACAGGCAAGGCTGCTGCAGAACTCTCCAAGCTGTTCAACTACAACATTCCTCTCCGTTGGAGCATTTCACACCTCTACGAGGCTATCCTCGACAACGAGGAGCACGTAAAGGACATCGAGTTCCTCACTACCCTCGCTGGTTACATCCACTGGCAGATTACTGGTCAGAAGGTGCTGGGTGTGGGCGATGCTTCGGGTATGATTCCCGTTGATCCCAAGACCAAGACATACGACGCCACGATGGTGGAGAAGTTCGACAAACTCATCGAGCCAAAGGGCTTCGGTTGGAAGTTGCTCGACATCCTTCCTCAATCGCTCAATGCTGGTGAAAACGCAGGTTTCCTCACACCAGAGGGCGCCAACCGCATCGACGTGTCTGGTCACTTGAAGCCAGGCATCCCAGTATGTCCTCCAGAGGGTGACGCTGGTACAGGCATGGTGGCAACCAATGCGGTGAAGCAGCGCACGGGTAACGTGTCTGCAGGCACTTCTTCCTTCTCTATGATTGTGTTGGAGAAGGAGCTCTCCAAGCCTTACGAGATGATTGACATGGTGACCACTCCTGACGGTTCACTCGTAGCCATGGTACACTGCAACAACTGCACCTCCGACATCAACGCTTGGGTGAAAATCTTCAAGGAGTTCCAGGAGATGCTGGGCGTTCCAGTGGATATGGGACAGCTCTATGTCAACCTCTTCAATGCTGCGCTCAAGGGCGATGCTGATTGTGGTGGCGTCATCTCTTACAACTACGTTTCAGGTGAGCCTGTGACGGGTTTGACCGATGGTCGTCCACTCTTCGTCCGTTCTGCCAATGACAAGTTCAACCTCGCCAACTTCATGCGTGCTCATCTGTATGGCGCCATTGGCGTGTTGAAGATTGGTAACGATGTGCTGTTCAACGAGGAGCACGTGCAGGTGGATCGCATCATGGGACATGGCGGCTACTTCACCACACCAAAGGTGGGTCAGAAGATGCTTGCCGCAGCCCTCAACTCCCCTATCTCTGTGATGGAGACAGCAGGTGAAGGCGGACCTTGGGGTATGGCACTTCTCGCCGCATACGCCGTGAACAACGACAAGAAACTCTCCTTGGCCGACTACCTCGACCAGGTGGTGTTCGCTGGCAATGCAGGTGTGGAGATCAAACCAGACCCAGAAGATGTGGCAGGCTTCAACGCCTACATCGAGAACTACAAGCAGGGCTTGGCCATCGAGCAGGCAGCTGTAGACAACAAGAAATAATTTCTTAATATAATAATAAGTATTATGGCTAATTCAATTCAAGTTTTGAATCATGCTGCCGACAACATCCGTATCTTGGCAGCCAGCGCAGTAGAAAAGGCTAAGTCTGGTCACCCAGGTGGTGCAATGGGCGGTGCCGATTTCATCAACGTTCTGTATTCTGAGTATCTGAAATACGACCCAAAGAACCCTGAGTGGGTTGGTCGCGACCGTTTCTTCCTCGACCCAGGTCACATGGCTCCAATGCTCTACTCTCAGCTCTGCCTCATTGGCAAGTTCTCGCTCGAAGAGTTGGCACAGCTCCGTCAGTGGGGTTCTCCTACTACGGGTCACCCAGAGTTCGAGATTGCTCGTGGCATTGAGAATACATCTGGTCCTCTCGGTCAGGGTCACGTGTTCGCTATTGGTGCTGCCATCGCAGCCAAGTTCTTGGCTGCTCACACTGGCAACCCAACTTTCGCTAAGGAGACCATCTACGCTTACATCTCTGATGGTGGTGTGCAGGAAGAAATTTCTCAGGGTGGTGCACGTATCGCTGCTGTTCTCGGTCTTGATAACCTCATCATGTTCTACGACTCCAATGACATCCAGCTTTCTACCGAGACTAAGGAAGTGATGACTGAGGATACGGCTGCCAAGTATCGTGCCTTCGGTTGGGAAGTAATTGAAATCGTGGGTAACGACGCTGCACAGATTCGCTGCGCTCTCGATGCTGCTCAGAAGGTGGAAGGCAAGCCAACCCTCATCATCGGTAAGTGCATCATGGGTAAGGGTGCCCTCAAGGCTGACGGCACTTCTTACGAGGCTAACTGCAAGACTCACGGTGCTCCTCTCGGTGGCGACGCATACATCAACACTGTGAAGAATCTCGGTGGTGACCCAGAGAACCCATTCCAGATTTTCGACGACGTGAAGGAACTCTATGCTAACCGTGCCAAGGAGCTCGAGGCTATCTGCGCAGAGCGCTATGCAGAGGAGAAGGCTTGGGCAGCTGCTAATCCAGAGAAGGCTGCTCAGCAGGCTGACTGGTTCAGCGGCAAGGCTCCAAAGATCGACTGGAGCAAGTGCGTACAGAAGGACAACGACGCCACTCGTTCCGCATCCGCTGCATGTCTCAGCGTGCTCGCCGAGCAGGTGCCAAACATGATTTGCGCTTCTGCCGACCTCTCCAACTCAGACAAGACCGACGGCTTCCTCAAGAAGACTCAGGCCTTCAAGGCAGGCGACTTTTCTGGCGCATTCTTCCAGGCAGGTGTGGCTGAGCTGACGATGGCTTGCTGCTGCATCGGTATGGCGCTCCACGGTGGTGTCATCCCAGCATGCGGTACCTTCTTCGTATTCTCCGACTACATGAAGCCAGCTGTTCGTATGGCAGCCCTCATGGAGCTTCCAGTGAAGTTCATCTGGACTCACGACGCATTCCGCGTAGGTGAAGACGGTCCTACTCACGAGCCTGTTGAGCAGGAGGCACAGATCCGCCTCATGGAGAAGCTGAAGAACCACTCTGGCAAGCCAAGCGTGCTCGTTCTCCGTCCTGCTGACGCTCAGGAGACCACCGCTGCATGGGCACTCGCTATGGAGAACATGGCTACCCCATCAGCCCTCATCCTCTCTCGTCAGAACATCAATAACCTCCCAGCCGGCAACGACTACAGTCAGGCAGCCAAGGGCGGTTACATCGTAGCAGGCTCAGACGAGAACCCTGACGTCATCCTCGTGGCAACAGGTTCTGAGGTTTCTACCCTCGTGGCAGGTGCAGAACTCCTCCGCAAGGACGGCAAGAAGGTTCGCATCGTCAGCGTTCCATCCGAAGGCCTCTTCCGCCAGCAGTCCAAGGAGTACCAGCAGAGCGTTCTTCCACAGGGCGTGAAGAAGTTCGGTCTCACAGCTGGTCTGCCAGTGAATCTCCTCGGACTCGTGCCAGAGGCAGAAGGCAGCATCTGGGGCCTCGAGTCATTCGGCTTCTCAGCTCCATACAAGGTGCTCGACGAGAAGCTCGGCTACACAGCAGAAAACGTTTACGCACAAGTTAACAAGCTCTTCTAATGATTCCCATTGGTATAGCATCCGACCACGCCGCTTTTCCTCTCAAGCAGTTCGTCAAGAGCTACTTGGAGGAAAAGGGCGTTGAATATAAGGACTACGGCACCTACACCGAAGACTCCTGCAACTACGCCACCTACGGCCACGCGCTGGCCAAGGGCATCGAAGCAGGCGAGGTGGAGCGCGGCATTGCCATGTGCGGCTCAGGCGAAGGCATCTCTATGACCCTCAACAAGCACCAGAGCATCCGCGCCGGACTTGTTTGGCAGCCCGAGATCGCCCACCTCATCCGCGAGCACAACAACGCCAACGTCATTGTCTTCCCAGGCCGCTTCATCAGCGAAGACGTCTGCCGCCAGTGCCTCGACGAATTCTTCAACACCGAATTTGCGGGAGGCCGTCATCAGACACGCATCGATGATATCCCCTGCAAATAGTTCCTATTGCGGCAAGTCGCCGAAAGAAAAAGATAAAAAAGGACAAGTGGGCACATTTCCCGCTTGTCCTTTTTCTGTTTCAACAAGTTCTTCATCCCTAAAAATAGTGATTTGTGCGGATTCATGGGGATGGGCACGATCGGTGTTCGTAATTTTTTCGTACCTTTGCAACGGATTTACACATTATATATATAATAGTAAGAGAACGGAATGTTGAAGAAAGTAATCAGTACGCTCTACGTGATGGTCGTCGTGGCGATGGCTGTGGCGACGGTGGTGGAGAAGACGCGGGGCACGGAGTATGTGCTCGGGGCGTTCTACGGTTCGTGGTGGTTCACGGGACTTTGGGCGCTGCTGGCTGTGGGCGGCGTGGCGTACATGCTGCAACGACGGGTGAGACGGGTGAGCGTATGGATGCTCCACGGGGCGTTCATCATCATCCTGATTGGCGCCCTGCTCACGCATCTGACGGCATGGCAGGGAACGGTGCATCTGCGCGAGGGCAATCCGACGAAGCTCTGCATGGACGAAGCATCGACCATACAAGAACTTCCCTTCGACATCAGGCTGGACAGCTTCAACATCAAATACCATAGCGGCACGGAGGCGGTGATGGACTATGAGTCGCACTTCACCATCATCGGCGACGGCACCGAGGAGAGAGGCATGACGTCGATGAACAACATCTACTCGACCCACGGCATCCGCCTCTACCAGAGCAGCTACGACGAAGACCTCAAGGGCAGCACCCTCGCTATCAACAGCGACCGCTGGGGCATTCCCGTCACCTACTTCGGCTACGGACTACTGTTCCTCGCGATGTTGCTCGTGCTCATCGACCCCAAGGGACGTTTCCGCCAGCTCATCAGGAAGATGGGCAGCAACGGGAGCAGGTTGGCCGTCGTGCTGCTGATGCTCCTGCCCATGCAAGCCCATGCCGCCAAGACTTTCACGAGGGAACGAGCCAACACGTTCGGACGGCTGTGCATCAACTGGAACGACCGCATCTGTCCCGTGCAGACAATGGCGCTGGATTTCACCCGCAAGCTCTACGGGAAGTCATCCTACGAGGGTTATACGGCGGAACAGGTCATATGCGGCTTCATCTTCTACCGCGACGAATGGTACGAGGAACCCATTATCCGCATCAAGTCGGCAGAGGTACGCCAACGTCTCCACCTGCCCGAATACACGGCACTCACCTCGCTCATCAGGAGGGATGAGTACGTGCTGGAAAGGTATGTGGAGGAATACTACATGGGGCAGAACGACAAGTTCCACGAGGAAGTGCTGAAGGTGGACGACAAGGTGATGCTCATCATGCAGGTGTCGAGAGGCGAGACGCTGCGGCTTTTCCCTTTCGAAGGCAGATGGTATGCGCCCACCGACAGTGTGGCTGACAACGTAACGATGGAACGCAAGACCTACTTCGAATGTGCCCTACCCCTACTCGGCATCCTGGTGGAGAAGAACGAAACCGCCGATGCCGACGAGATGCTCGAGAAGATGGCGCTGTATCAGCAGACCTTCGGAGCCAGTGACATGCCGTCCCCCACCCGACTGACAGCGGAACGCATCTACAACGACATTCCCTTTGCCACCATCCTCTTCATGGTGTGCCTCACCTTCGCTCTGCTCAGCCTGCTCCGCTGGAAATGGATGAAATGGCTGTCGCTCGCCGTGCTAGCACTTTCGTTCGTGGCACTGACCACATGCCTGACCCTGCGATGGATCATCAGCGGCTACATCCCCATGACAAACGGCTACGAGACAATGCTCATCATGGCATGGATGATCATGCTCGCCTCCCTGCTGATGTATCGGAAATTTCCCATCATCCTCACCTTCGGACTCCTGCTCTCCGGATTCCTTCTTCTCGTCAGCCACCTCGGACAGATGGATCCGCAAATCACCCCCATTATGCCCGTGCTTTCATCGCCCCTGCTCAGCGTGCATGTCAGCTGCGTGATGATGGCTTACGGACTTTTCAGCATCACTTTCATCTGCGGCATCTACACATTGATTGCCAGGAACATCAATAAGAAGAAAAACGACGACATCGCCAAGAAGAAAACCGACGAGATGCACCTGCTTTCGCAGCTCTTCCTCTACCCTGCCGAATTCCTGCTCACCGCCGGCATCTTCATCGGCGCCATCTGGGCAAACGTCAGCTGGGGACGCTACTGGGGCTGGGATCCAAAGGAAGTGTGGGCGCTCATCACGATGCTCATCTATGCCATCCCCATGCACAGTACGTCCATCACATGGATGAGGAAGCCTTCACACTATCATTGGTTCATGGTCGGGGCATTCCTTGCCGTGCTCATCACGTATTTCGGCGTGAATTTCTTCCTCGGAGGCTTGCACAGCTATGCGAATTGACCCTATTATTGAAATAAATAGCACACAAGAAATCGTCAAGTCGTAAATTTTTATTACCTTTGCAGCCGATTATGGATTACAAGTCAAACAACATAGAAGAATTAGGCGTCAAGATTGAGTTGACGCATTTCACGGCTGGCGAAGTGACAGAACTGCATGCCATTCTGCACGTGAAGCCTCGCGTCGAGATGTTCGAGGCACAATTGGCACGTCTGCAACAGGGAGAGGAGGCACTGATGGAGATGGATGAAGTGAAGGGGGCGAAAGTGGTTTTCAAGCGCTACTTCCTCAGCGACGCCACCAATCAGGCTCCACTCATCAACGAGCAGGACAACTGCACCACCTCTTACATCCAGCAACCCCCACTCGACGGTTCGAAAGTGGCTGTGTGGCTCTATTTGCAACGAGGCACAGACATCCGTCTCATGGAAGGTTCTGCAGTGGTCAGCCACAACGGCTATCAGCATATCTGGACGATGGGACTGATGGACACTACGTCCGACACATCGTACATGCAGACCTGGAAAACCCTGCTCTCCTACATTGACACCCTCAAACAATTCGGTGCCACCCTCGAACGCAACTGCATCCGTACATGGTTCTTTGTACGCGATGTCGATACCCAATACAACGGACTCGTCAAGTCTCGTCGGGAATGCTTCATGGAGCAAGGTCTCACGCCTAACACGCACTTCATCGCTTCAACAGGCATCGGCGGAACCCCTGCCGACCCAAAAGCTTTGGTGCAGATGGGCAGTTACGCCATCACAGACTTCGAACCAGAACAGCAGCGCTATCTCCATGCCCTCACCCACCTCAACCGCACCATCGAATATGGTGTGACCTTCGAGCGTGGCACGCTGATGCAATATGGCGACCGCAACCACGTGTATATTTCGGGTACGGCCTCCATTGACAATCACGGCGAGGTGCTGCATGTGGGCGATGTGAAGAAGCAGACGCAACGCATGTGGGAAAACGTCGAGAAGCTCCTGGAAGAAGGTGGCATGAAGTATGACGACGTGATGCAGGTCATCGTCTACTTGCGTGACTGCGCCGATTACCAGATAGTGAAGCAGATGTTCGACGAGAAATTCCCCAACATGCCATACGTCATCACATTGGCACCCGTATGCCGTCCCACATGGTTGATAGAGATGGAATGTATGGCGGTGAAGAAGGCAAAGAACGAGTTTAGGGATTTCTAAGTCACATCATCCACTACAGACATAAAACAAGTCGGACTCCCGAATTCGGAAGCCCGACTTATTGATTAAGGGGAGTTTACATTACTCTTTCTTATTCGTCTTCTTGCTGACAGGCACGTCTGTCATGTCACCCTGAATGAAAAGGCGCGTCATGTCTTCCTCACAGTTGGAGAATACTTGGATGTTCTTCTTGAAGCGTCCAGGCATCTTGTTGGAACCATCGTATGTGACGGTGATTTCGCCCGATGCACCAGGAGCAATGAAATCCTTAGGATAGTCAGCAACCGTGCATCCGCAAGAAGCGTGAACGGCCGTGATGACAAGTTTGGCATCACCCACATTCTTGAACTTGAAGGTGCATTTCTGAATGGCATCATCCATCGAGAAAGTACCGAAATCGATGGTGGTCTTCTCAAACTTGATCAATGGATATTTCTTGGCCTGCATGCCAAGTGCCATCGTGAAAATGGCGATAAACAGTAAGAGTTTCGTTCTCATATTCTTCGTATTTATGTTGATTTTGATGCAAAGGTAGGAAAAAACTACCAACTCCTAACACCCAACTCCTAATTTTTTCGTATCTTTGCACGATTTTTGTATTATTTAACCACACAGGTTGGGATAATACATTAAAAACGTAAAACAAAACTAAACGAACATAGAAAATGAATAAAAACACGTTAACGGCTTTTGTGCTGATGGCATTGGTGGTTTTCGGCTTTATGGCGTACGAGAACTATGCCCGTCGTGAACAGATGGCAGAACAAGCAGTGCTGGACTCGATTGCACAGGTGGAAGCACAAAAGGAAGCTAAGGTAAAATTAAAGGAGCAAGCAAAGAAGGCTGAAGAAATGGCGGACACTCTCAATCCGCTGTTTGAGGTCAGAAAAGGAACAGAAAGCACAACGGTCATCGAGAATGAACTCTTGCGTGTGACGCTCTCCAACAAGGGCGGTCAGTTGCAGAAGGTGGAACTGAAGGATAGCACTTACAAGAGCCGCGAAGGAGGCAATGTGGTGCTTTTCGACGGCGATGATCAGAATATGAACTTGATGTTGGATGGCAAGACTGCCAACATCGTGACCGACGAACTGTTCTTCACACCCACGGATGTGACAAAGGATGGCGTGACGATGCATCTGCCTGTCGCTTCAGGCTCACTTGATATCATCTATTCACTCAAGCCCAATGCTTACATCCTTGATATGGATGTGAAAGCAACAGGACTGGAAGGTTTCTTCCCTTCGAAGACGAAGGAGATGCAGATTGAGTGGACGGAGAACATGAAGCAGCAGGAGAAAGGATATGACTTTGAGAACAGATACTCAACAGTGACCTACCGTGACGTGGACGGCGACACACATGAATTGTCTGTAAGTGGTGGCGATGAAGAAGAGGATGAATTTGAGGAGAAAGTGAAGTGGATCACCTATAAGACACAGTTCTTCAGTCAGGTACTGATTGCTGACCAACCACTGGCCGTGAGCAATATGTCTTCAGAATATCTGGAAAAAGGCACAGGCTATTTGAAGACCTACAAGACCGCATTTACAGCAGATTTTGACACGAAGGGTGTGAAGCCCACGAGCTTCCACTTCTATCTGGGTCCCAATAAATTCTCGACGCTGAAGGAAAACGAGAAGTTGCTGGCATCAAGCGATGACCTTGACCTGCAATCGTTAGTGTATATGGGTTGGCCTGTCATCAAATGGATCAACCGCTTCGTCTTCCTTTATGCATTCGACTTCCTGACCGGCCTGGGCTTGAACATGGGTATCGTGCTCGTATTGCTCACGCTCATCGTGAAGTTCTTGGTGTTCCCATTGATGAAGAAGAGTTACATCGCTTCTGCCAATATGCGCGTGTTGCGTCCAAAGATGGATGAAATCAATGCAAGATATCCGAAGAAAGAAGATGCGATGCTGAAGCAGCAGGAGGTGATGAAGCTGTATAGCGAATATGGTGTAAGTCCAATGGGTGGCTGTCTTCCAATGGTGATACAGATGCCTATCTGGATTGCGCTCTTCAACTTCATCCCTAACTACATCGAGATGCGTGGCGAGTCTTTCCTTTGGGCAGATGACCTCTCCACATACGATGACATCATCAACTGGGGCGTCAACGTCTGGGGTATTGGCGACCACTTGTCACTCTTCTGTATCCTGTGGTGTGTATCAACAGTGATCAACTCCATCATCTCACAGCGTCAGCAACAGTATGCGATGACCCCAGAACAACAGCAGCAGATGGGTATGATGAAGTGGATGACTTACCTGATGCCTGTCATCTTCTTCTTCTCATTCAACAGCTACAGCGCAGGTCTGAACTGGTACTACTTCATCTCAGGTCTCGTGAGCATCCTCATGATGTGGTTCCTCCGCAAGACAACGGATGACGACGAACTGCTCCGTAAACTGGAGAAGCGTCACGCTGAGCGCAAGGCAAATGCCGGTGACAAGAAGAAGACTTCCAGCATCATGGAACGTCTGCAGGCCATGCAGGAGAAGCAGCTGGAGATTCTGAAACAGCAACAGGAAAACAGAAAGTAATGAGCAATTCTTTCAACGCTAAACCCTAAACTCTAAACTTTATAAAACAGATGGCACAAAAAGGACATCCCAAAGGGCTCTATCTGCTTTTCGTGACAGAAATGGCAGAGCGATTCAGCTACTATGGCATGAGAGCTCTCTTCACGCTGTACCTCGTGGCGGCATTCTTCAACGAAGGTATGGCCTCTCAACTCTACGGCTCATATACGGGCCTCGTCTATCTCACTCCCCTCTTGGGCGGTTACATCGCTGACCGTTACTGGGGAAATCGCCGTAGCATCATCGCCGGCGGACTGATGATGGCTGTTGGTCAATTCCTCATGTTCCTCAGCGCATGCTTCGTGCAACAGAGCATCTTCTCTGACCCGACCAAGGGAGGAAGCATCGATGCATCCGTTGACAATTCCCTTGCACTCACGCTGATGTTCTGTGGTTTGGCTGCCCTTATCTTTGGTAACGGCTTCTTCAAGCCCAATATCTCCACCATGGTAGGCGACCTCTACACCAAGGAGGACAAGCGTCGTGATGCCGCTTTCACCATCTTCTATATGGGTATCAACGTTGGTGCCACCATCGCACCATTCGTTTGTGGTACATTAGGTGAAGGCGCATGGAACAACCTCGCACCTTTCAAATGGGGTTTCCTCTGCGCATGCATCGCCATGCTGCTGTCAGTGGCCGTCTTCTGGGTATTGAAGAACAAATACCTCGTCACTCCAGATGGTAAGGGTATCGGACTGCCTCCTAAGGAAAGTGAGCTACGTGCAGAGAAAGACGCTGCAGAAGCGGCTGCCCATGTGGCAGAAACGGCCACACAGCCTGAGCGTAAGAATTCTCCTCTTCGTTTGTGGGGTTGCATCGTGGGTGCCATTGCCTTGTTCGTGCTCTTTATCCAAGGTGCTGAATCATTCAACGACTACATCTCTGCAGCCATCTATGCCATCTCCATTGCGCTGCCGGTGTTCATCATCACAGACCGTACATTGACAAAGACAGAGAAGATGCGTATCGGCGTCATCTACATCATCGCCCTGTTCGTCATCTTCTTCTGGTCAGCATTCGAACAAGCAGGTTCATCGCTGACCCTGTTTGCAGACCGTCAGGTAGATCGCAATATCGGATCGTTCGAGGTAAAGACCACTTGGTTCCAGTCGGTCAACGCCATTTGCGTGGTGATATTTGCTCCTGTTATGGCAGGACTTTGGCAATTCCTTGGGAAACGGAACTGGGAACCTGATTCGCCTGTGAAGCAATCCATCGGTCTCTTGCTTTTGGCCATCGGTTACCTGATCATTTCCTTCGCCACCAAGGATCTTGCTCCTGGTGTCAAGGTATCCATGTTCTGGTTGCTGACCCTCTATTTCATTCACACACTGGGTGAACTTTCCCTCTCCCCCATCGGCCTTTCGATGGTGACGAAACTCTCCCCCGCTCATCTGGCATCCCTGCTCATGGGTGTATGGTTCATGTCGAATGCAGCATCCAACATCCTCGCAGGTAAACTGGCCGCCCTGCTTCCAGTAGAGGGTCAACCCGCCCAATCCTTCCTCGGCTTCGAGATCGCCACGCTCGACCAATTCTTCATGCTCTTCGCCGTCATGTCAGGCGTTGCAGCAGTCCTCCTCTTCTGCCTCTGCCCATTGCTGAAGAAGATGATGAAAGGAGTAGAATAAAGGAAATCATTCATAATCTGATATGACTAAAACTGCATGATGAGTAGGTGGAAAGACTGGAAGACAAGAAAATGCTGAATACAATGGTGGCGCACCTTATCATAGGTACGCCACCATTGTATTATTATAATATGGAAGATATAATTATTTTCCTCCAATTAATTTGTAGATAAACTCAGTAAGTTTGAAAACAAATTGTTCAACCTTATTTGATTTGTACCAGTTGATGTGCTGAGTTCTATCTTGACACCATGCAACGAAACCAGGATAAGCTTCCTTGATGCACACATTTTCCTGAGGATATTTGAAATCATCGGCTATCATAATAGCATGCGGGTCCTGTCCTTGTTGAGCGAGATGAATTTCCTTGCCAGTCGATGCATTGTAGATGTAAGGTTGAGTATCCGGATCAGACAACGAGAAAGATGGATCGACAGTTATAATCTCAATAACGGGATCAATACGAGTTTCACCTTTTACATTGATTGGAGTGCGAGATTGATGGAACAATGCATGCACCTCTGTTTTCTCGTTCAGCAATTCGCCATGAATATTGCGCAGATAAACCTCATCGGTTCCACCACAGGCCTCAAGACTATACTCCACATGAGTGAGGTCAATGCGCATAGCTTTAATCACAAGATCGTTCATGTCGTAGTCGCCTTCATCACGGTCTTCGAAGCTGTAAGTGTACACTTGTCCAAAAACATCGGGGGTATCATAAAATGACTGAACACCACCTCCCAACTCTACAATGACATCGCTGTACTGCGTATCGGCACCTTCCTCAAAGCAAAGGTACGTCTTGCCGTTGGCAGTGAACATTGCCATACGGGGATCGTCCTCTTCCATGTCATAATAGGTAAGGGAACTATTGAACTGGCCGAAGGAGTTGATTTCCTTGTTGAGCTCTCCGTAGCCGTACAGACATCCAAACCTCGAATTCGTCAGACTCCCATAATTATCACCATTGTCCTTTCTAATGAGGAAACCGATACGATAGCCGTCGGGAATGATAGCCGAAGCTTTTTCGCTCTTGGCAGGATAGATATTGGGGAAGTATTTGACAGGCAGTTCGAAATCGGTAAGGGCAGTAGCCGATGAGCCAGTATATTCCTCAAATGACCAAAGTCTGGTCTCACCTTTATTCTTTCCGCCAGTTCCAATCCACTCTCCAGAAACTGACTTCATACATTGATTCTTGGCATTTTCAAAAATGTAGATCTTCGTTCTACTATCAGTCTGTTTACCGTTGGGGTCACAAATACGGAAACAGAACTTATCCAGATTATTATTATCGATGTCTTTAAGCAGAAGAACATTTTTAGTTTGGGGTTGATTGTAATACAGGAACTGCTTGGCATATACATTATACAGCATCACCTTCACATTGTTAGGGTCGCTGTTGTTTGTAAACACCTGCCATAGTTGCTGCTCCACATTCTCCGTATAGGCATCTTTTAGGTTTTCACCAGGTCCACCGTATGTAAAATAATTGTTCTTGCCTTCTGACGTATTATGGATGCGATATAACTTGGCATCGGTCTTGTAGCCAAGATTGCTCAACATCTGGGGATACGACTCGAAGTCTGAGGGATCACCATAGTAGGGCAGTAGATACTCGTGAATCCTGAGGAAGTTCTCGTCTCTTTTATCCGTGGCAATACCCGTCTTCTCGCTAAATGCCTCTCTCTCCAGTCCAAGGTCAATGGCTTTGTACTTCGGTAACGACTTGATATAGTCGACCTCAGAGGTACCTGATGGGATATTTTCCTGTTTATAATAATAATAATATATGTCGCACATGTATGCTTCTGTAGAAGCCATCTGCACGGGAATCAGCGTGATAGCAGCCTGGCCGTTGCTCACCATATGGTTGTTGAAGAACCTCACGGCTTTGCCTTCGCGAATAAGGGACAGGTTGTTTCTTCTGCTGTTGACACCTTTAGGATCGTCGCGATAGAGTAATGAATTAAAAATGTCCTCCAATGTGGCTTTATCTTCATCTGAAAGGGTTGGCGCATCTGAGAAGATGGTGTTACTTTTTATTGTCCAGCCATTAGAACTGGTTGGGCCCGATGGAAGCCACATACGGTCGTTTTCCCAGTTTTTGCCTTGCCATTTGCTGAAAGTAGTGTTATCCGACAATGCACGTCTGGCATTAAATGACTGGAAAGAATCGCTGTATTTCAACTCGATTTCATCGATGTTGGGCAGGTTCGCAGCTGCTCTAGTTTCGCCGACAGCGCGGGTCGATGCGCTGTTCATGAAGGATACTTCCGAGTCGGTGGTATTGAAACCTTTAATGTAGTACTCACCCTTGCTACTGACGCATGCTGCAATCAGTCGCGTGTACGTCTTGGGAGCGTCATAGGTGAGCGTCACAGTCTGACCATTCGTCACTTCTGCTTCGGTCAACACACGCGCATCGACGTTGAAGAAGGGCGACTCTGTCAAGATTTGCACCTTAACTATATCTTCCATATCAGCATCTGCGGTCACCGTAACACTTCCATTTTCCACCGTACTCCAATCATGGGACGTGTCAATCTGTACACCTAAAACAAGTGCTGCATTTTGCAAAGCCTCCTCATCCAAATTCGTTTCAACTGGCAGATCGCCATAGTCGAAATCTTGGCAGCCAACCAACATGAATGCACTGATGGAGAGAATTAAACTGATCTTTTTCATATGTTTTTAATAGAATTGAGGTTAATGACTTGTTTAAATTGTTTATTTTGGTTTGTAAGATTTGCAAATATACACATTATTATATATATACAACAAAAGAAGCGGGTATTTTTGCAATAATTTAACAAAATATAACATATAAAGAGCGAGAAGGCGGCATTTCCCCACCCTCTCGCTTACAAATAGAACCTATATGAATACGCTTTAGCGCATGCGGTTGTGACGACGGATGTCCATCAGCTTCTCCATGCTCTGGTAAGAATCGCCTGGCAACTGATAACGTGCATTGCCATAAGGATCTACCTTGAAGAGCATCAGAGATTCTTCGCCCTTGTCCACAAATGTCACCCAACCACGTGGAGACATGTTGTACTGACGGTCACCCATCACAGCGTTCACGAGACAGTTGGTGTCCCACATGCGCTGGCCGGTGTCACAAGTGTAGTTCGTATAGACAGCCTTGATAGGATTCACTTCCACACCAGAGAGGTCTGCCAACACATCCTCAGGAAGATAGTTCATGGCATCGCCGATGTTGCTGGGCGACATGATGATGTCCACGCTCTCAGGCAGCTTGTCGTAGAACACAGCCGACTGCTTGGAGGCAGCGCGCATGTTGTAACCAGACAGGCTATCCTCCTCCTCGAAACGGCCGGCCTGCACATACACAGCCTTCACCTTCTGGGCGAAGAGGTCAGAACCCACCAGCTTCGAATATTCGTCAGCCTTCGACTCCATCAGTTGTGCCAATGTGGTTGCAAAACCGATAGCCACAATCACCACCGACTTGTCCTCAGCCTTCGCCAGGATCTTGCGGTAGAGCTTGTAACCGTCCATGCACTTGCTGGCATCGAACGTACGCTTGAAGAGCGGCTTGCCCTGCGCATCCTTCAGGTCGCAAATGCCGTTGTAAGGGATGAAGCAGCGAGGATTCTTCACACCATTGCGCTCCAGACCCACAGGGATGTAAGGATGACCATAGTAAGTGTTGAAGATGTCCACCACACCGGCATTGTTCTCACCCTCACGGTCCACAACGATGCCCTGCAGATCCACCAGACCCTCGTCGATGTAGTGATTCAGCATCATCAAAGCAAACAGGTCGTCGGTAGAGCTACCGAAATCAGCGTCAAGAATCATCTTGACAGGTTCGCGCTTCATGCCGCCATTGGCACCGCACGAGCACTGGGCGCTGGCATCCACACAGACAAGCATCAGCGCCGCAACGCACATAGAGAAAATCTTTTTCATCATGTAAGTTATTAAGTTATTGAATTAGAAAGAATATTTTGCGACGACAAAGGTACAAACTTTCCATGAAACCACAAAACCAAACACCATCTTTTGTACTTCAAAGCATAAAACAGACTTTAACACTCATCGCATTGACATATATATAATAAGCATCAATACTTTTTCATTGACCACTTCACGCGGCTAAAGGCAAAAGGTCATGCGCCTTTAGCCATTTAATCGTGTGCCTTTAGGCAAATGATAGTGTGCCTCAAGCGCACATCCGTATTTGTTTAATCAATTCTCCGCTTTGAATCGACAAGTTTCCCCTTCTGAGTAGGGTGAATTCCCTTTACACCCGTGTGGAAGATGATGAAAAAAGGCCTTTTCATTTTGTATTGTGCTCACTTAATCGTACCTTTGCCCCGCAAAACAATTGGAAGATGGAAAGAGACAGGCACATAGACAGTGAGCGGGAACGCGGCATCTACAGGGTGACGATGGTGGGCGGCGCGGTGAACGTGGTGCTGCTGCTCTTCAAGTTCGTGGCGGGCATCGTGGGACATAGTGCGGCGATGCTGGCGGATGCTGTCCACTCGACGAGCGACTTCGTGACGGATGTCATCGTGCTCGTCTTCGTGCGCATCAGCAGCAAGCCGAAGGACAAGTCGCACGACTACGGTCATGGCAAGTACGAGACGCTAGCGATGACCATCATCGGCGTGGCGCTGCTCGCTGTGGCTATCGGCATCCTGTATAATGGTGTGGTGAAGATTGCGTCGTGTCTGAAGGGGGAGACCCTGGAGGCTCCCGGCATGCTGGCGCTGTGGGCGGCCCTGCTGTCCATCGTGCTGAAGGAGGCGGTCTATCGGTACTCGATGATGAAGGCTCGCCAACTCCAGTCGCAGGCTGTCGAGGCCAATGCATGGCATCACCGCAGCGACGCGCTCTCGTCCATCGGCACGGCCATCGGCATCGGCGGGGCCATCTTCCTGGGAGAGCGGTGGACGGTGCTCGACCCTGTGGCATCCGTCATCGTGGGTCTCTTCATCGTGAAAGTCTCCATCGACCTCCTCCGCCGCGGCATCGGCGACCTCATGGAGCAATCCCTGCCCGACGAGGTGGAAGCGGAGATCCTGCGATTGGCAGCCTCCGTGCCAGATGTCATGGAGCCCCACGACCTGCGCACCCGACGCATCGGTAACCACTATGCCATCGAGCTCCACATCCTCATGGACGGCGACATCTCCCTGCATGAGGCTCACGACAGGGCATCGGAGGTGGAGGATCTGCTCCGACAGCACTACGGCGACGAGACGCACGTCGTCGTGCATGTAGAACCTCAATCACACGACTATGACAGCTAAGGAAATCATACAATTCATGGAATCGCAGCGCAACGAGGAGCAGCGGCAAGTGCTCATGGGATTCTTCAAGACAGGAGCCGGCGAGTATGGCGAGGGTGACGAATTCCTCGGACTGAAAGTACCGCAGACTCGCGAGGTGATGAAAGCCGCATGGAAAGACCTGCCGCTGGACGAAGTGCCCGAGCTGCTGACGAACCGCTGGCACGAGGTACGGCTCTGTGGACTGCTGATTCTCGTGGCGAGATTCGAGAAACTGGCCACCAAACGATTGGAGAACGACGTGAAGGCCATCCAAAGCCGCGACGAAATCCTGACCCTGTATCTGCAATATGCCGAACAAGCCAACAACTGGGATCTGGTGGACCTCTCTGTGCATAAGATTCTCGGTCACTGGCTGCTGCTGCCGACATCCCTCGGCGACAAGGAACACAAGATGAAGGTGCTGGATGCCTTAGCCCAGAGCGACAATCTCTGGAAACAGCGCATGAGCATGGTCTGCACATGGAAGACCTCGCAGATGGGCGATCCGTCGTGGTGCCTGCGCTACGCAGAAATGCATCTCCACCACCCTCACGACCTCATGCACAAGGCCGTCGGCTGGATGCTCCGTGAAATGGGCAAACGCGTGTCCACCGACCTCCTACGCGACTTTCTGGAACTTCATGCCCATGAGATGCCGCGCACCATGCTCCGCTATGCCATCGAGAAACTGCCGGAACAGGAGCGACAATATTGGATGAACTATAGGAAATAAAGGCGTGATTAGTTAAAAATAATTAAATAATCACATTTATAACCAAATATATTTGCATATAACAAGTAAAACTTGTATCTTTGCAACGTGTTTTTCATGGTATTAGATTTATTTTAAGGTTAGTAAAGATTGCTTGTCGTGAGATAAGCAATTTTTTGTTAGGGTGAATCACTAATGCGTAGTGACTCACCCTAATATTGTTCAGAACTTCAATTCTTCAATGCTACTTGATATTGTCGCCCTTGGTACGAACAAGGTCGAAGAGATAGGTCATCTTGACCAGAATGGTTTGGTTGGCAGAGCGTCCGAACTTGCCGCGCTTGCTGTTGTCGTACATATCACCCAAACCATAGTAGTAGCGACCTTGCAGAAGGATATGACCAATAGGGGAAGAGAATTCCAAGCCAAGACCAGCAGCAATACCGTAGTCTATCTTGCGGTCGGGGTCTTTGCCATACTGATAGACCACGCCATTGGGACGCTTGGAGGTGTCCCATGCAGCACCACCACGATGTTCCTTGCCTGACAGATAAAGTCCCACCTGCGGACCTGCCTCGAAAAGGAATTTGAGGCCACGACGCTCACGTCCCCACCCCATCTGCATCAGGATGGGCATCTCGAGGAAATGCCAGTCACGCTTGTAAGTGTTTTCGGAACCGTCTTCGATAACTTCCTTCCATCCAAGATTGTTGTACAGCAGTTCCAGTTCGACAGCGCAGATGGTGGTGAAATATTTCTCGCAAACATAACGGGAGGAGAAACCAATCATGGGCGAGCCTTTCTGGGTCTGCTTGATCTTGGGAACGAAGTCCATCGTGTTCATGGTGTAGCCACCCGTGAAACCAATGGAGAGGTCACAACGATGCTCCCCCACCTGAGCAAAGGTAAGGGATGCCATGAGGAATCCGAAGAGGAATGATATGAAAGACTTAAACTTCATCTGCTTATCTCACAAACACGCTGCCATCGGTGCGATGGGTCACAATCATCACAGAACGGTTCTGATAGCCAGACCACGAATTCTTCTTCTCAAACATCATCGGGAACTCCATCGAAACATAGGAATAGTTGTGGAGATTCTCATAGAAAGCAGAGCCGTAGTCGTGGAGTCCCTTAATGAAGTAGGCACCAATGTCGTAGCCCAGTTCGCCATATTTGGGGAAGCTGTTGTATTGATCCTGATTGAACCAACGGCGGAATCGTCCATTGAACTGCTGTGTGCGGCTCGACAAACTGTTGCTGTAGAAGGAGGTGAAGAACTGACACTGGTACTTGCCCAGTTGCTTGTCATACTTTCCTGCCAGCGTCTGCCACTCGGGGAAGCCGAAGAACTGTACCGTATATTCGGAGGAGAGTTCGAGTCCGTCAATCTTCTTGCAGAGGTTTTCGAACGCTGCTGCCGAACCACTGGTCGGGATGATGACATTATTGGTACCCATCTTCAGCGCATCACGAACGGTGGCGAGGTCTGACACCGTGCCAGCGCTGTACTTGATGCCCTTCGAATCAAGGTCTTTCTTGAAATCGACGATGTAGGACATGTTGTCGCCTCGGTCGTTCATGCTGACAAAGATGATGTTGTGGTCTTTGTGGATAAGACTGAAGCGGTTATAGACCTGATTGTACATCAGGGAGCTGTTTGAATTGACTTGGAAGGTTGTGGGATGCTCATTCACCAGCGAGAGTTCGTTGGATAATGGCACGACATGGGTGATGCCGTTCTGATGAGCGAAGTCCGCTACACTCTTCACATTCCACTGGCGGATTGGACCCACGATGAGCTGCATATCCTTCATTTCCGAGCGTTGCAGGATGGTGCTCACAGGAGTAGCCGGACTCACTTCGTCGTAGGCAAACACCTCGACATTGTATCCGCGCTGCTTCAGGGAATCAACCGCCAAGAGGAAGCCCTGATAGATGTTAATCATCTTCTGTGACTCGGCACTTACCTTCTCCTCATTCTTCGAGAACGGGAGGATGACTGCCACCTTAATGGTCGGGTACATCGTCACCTTGGGCTTGGCGGCCTCTTCTGCCGCACGTTGCTGTTCTGCCTGATACTGCTCGTTTTCGGCGGTGGTGTATGGGATGTTGAGCACAGCACCCTTCTTCAGTTTGTTTTTCTTCAGATCGGGATTGGCATCAACGAGCTGATCCACAGTGACACCATACTCACGAGAGATGGAATAAAGGGTCTCCTTCTTCTTCACCTCATGCAGAGTCTTGTAGCGTGGACGGTTGGGAGTTGAAGGCACGTCAACACCCTGCTGCGTCTGCACTTGCTGACGAACTTGCTGCAACACCTGCTGCTGGATAGTCTGAGGTTGGGTAGAGACCGTCCTCTGAGCACCAGCTGGCACATTGATGCTCTGACCAGCCATAATGTGGTCGGCATCCAGTCCTGGATTTATTTGAAGCAATGATGCCACAGTGATATTATACTGCCGCGCAATGCTATAGAGTGTTTCGCCAGACTGTACTTCGTGCTTTTGTGTTGTCGCTGACTGTGCAAACATCATCACAGCCATCACAAAAGTCATCAACAATAAAACTGTTCTTTTCATCGTTATTTATTATGTTCAAATCTTTTCGGAGGGCAAAATTAGTAAAAAAAAGCCATTCCAAACAAATATAACTCGGGTGTTTATCGTTTTTATGATGAAATAACACCTTTTTATAAAAGAGATTGAGTAATTTTGCACTAAATTGAGAACGTAAAATGGAACATACGAGAAAAAAACTCATCGCCATGTTTGCCTTGTTCGGCACACTCATCCTGTCCTTCATCGCGTGCAGCAACGACTATAACGACACGGAATTCCTCAATCGCTCCACCAGAGCGACTGAAGAGGAAGAGGACACCACCACGAAGGTGACCATCCCTGATGTACCTGACGAGACAGGGGCGGCGCCATACATCATGCTCTATTCGATTGACGAGGAAGACACCGTCGTGGTGACTACCGGAGGATCGCAAACCACACAAGCGCCAGTGGAGCTGAACCTCTTTGCCAACATCGGCAATCCTGATGGCTACAAATACATCTGCGAATGGAAGCTGTGGAGCACTAAGGACGGTGCCGGCGAGGAGAAACCGCTGGTAACTCGCTTTGAAGAGAACACCACCTACACGCTGACGCAATCGGGCGGATATAATGCCAAGCTCTACGTCACCTTCACGCAAGGCACCGACACCATCGAATATGAAAGCGAGGTCATCGGCATCGTCATCAGCGAGTCGCAATTGACATGTCCCGATGCCTTCACGCCCAACAACGACAGCATCAACGACACCTACCGCATCACGGCACAGTCCATCATCAAGCTCGATGCCAAGTTCTTCAACCGATGGGGTGATAGGGTTCACACTGCCACCCTCGACAATGCGCAGCACGTGGAGGGCGAGCCCAACAAGCTCGTGCTTTGGGATGGCAAATACAACGGCAAGATTGTGGATAACGGCGTGTACTATATGAACCTCGAGGCGTTGGGCAGCGATGGACGGAAGTACAAGATCAAGAAAGCCATCAGTGTCACAAAGGGATTCCGCGAAGGCACGGAGAGCTCGTCGGGAGGATCCAGCAGTGACGGTGGAGGCGGCGGCGGTGTCAGCATGTAAGCATGTCAGCATGTAGGCCTGCCAAGGAGTAAGACAGCAAGAACACAGGAAACTATTCATGATTAAGATTGAGGGGGCGAGGGTTCACAACCTGAAGAATGTGGATGTGGAGATTCCTCGCAACAGTTTGACGGTCATCACCGGACTGAGCGGCAGCGGCAAATCGTCGCTGGCGTTCGACACCATCTTCGCTGAAGGTCAACGACGCTACATCGAGACTTTCAGCGCTTATATCCGTAACTTTCTGGGCGGCATGGAGCGTCCTGATGTCGATAAGATCAGCGGACTCTCACCTGTCATCAGCATCGAGCAGAAGACCACGAACAAGAATCCACGCTCGACCGTCGGCACTGTGACCGAAATCTACGACTACCTGCGTCTGCTCTATGCCCGTGCCGGTGAGGCGTTCAGCTATGAGACAGGCGAGAAGATGGTCAAATACACCGAGGAAGACGTCCTGCATCTCATCCTCGAGCACTACAACGGCAAACGCATCTACCTCCTCGCACCTGTAGTCCTGAGCCGCAAGGGACATTATCGCGAACTCTTCGACAGCATCCGCAAGAAGGGCTATCTCTATGCCCGTGTGGATGGCGAACTGATGGAGGTGACCGAGGGCATGAAGGTCGATCGATACAAGAACCACGACATCGAGGTGGTCATCGACAAACTTGCCGTCAACGACAAGGACGAAGAGCGGCTGAAGAAAAGCCTTGAGGTGGCGATGAAGATGGGCGAAGGGCAAGTGATGATAGTTGACAGTGGACAGTTGACAGTTGACAGTTCCATCCGGCATGCAGACCAACAAGGCGGTAGCCAACTATCAACTGTCAACTATCAACTATCAACTATCAAGCATTTCTCTAAAAAGCTCATGTGTCCCACCACCGGTCTTTGCTACCGCGACCCTGCGCCCAACAATTTCTCCTTCAACTCTCCCCAGGGAGCCTGTCCCCATTGCAAGGGTCTCGGCATCGTGCCGGCTGTTGATGTCGAGAGCGTCGATTACCAGCAGATGGCGGCCTACGTGCAGAGCCTGAGCATCGATGAGCAGAAGGCCTGGGCGGAGAAGTGGGCGGAGTCGGTCGATAAGATGGTCACCTGTCCCGAATGCGGGGGCAAGCGATTGAACCGCGAAGCGCTCCATTTCCGCATCGACGGCAAGAACATCGCCGAGGTCTGCGACATGGAACTGGCGGATCTCTATGCATGGGTGACGACGGTGGAGGAGAAGATGGAGACGAAACAGCGCGCCATCGCCCACGAAATCATCAAAGAAATCAGCACGCGGTTGAAGTTTCTGCTCGATGTCGGGCTCAACTACCTCAGCCTCTCACGCGGATCGGCGACCCTCTCTGGCGGAGAGAGCCAGCGCATCCGGCTCGCCACACAGATTGGTACCAAGCTCGTCAACGTACTCTATATATTAGATGAGCCGAGCATCGGGCTCCATCAGCGCGACAACGTACGGCTCATCAACTCGCTCAAGCAACTGCGCGACGAGGGCAACACGGTCATTGTCGTTGAGCACGATAAGGACATGATGCTCAATGCCGACTACATTGTTGATATGGGTCCGCTCGCCGGTCGCAAGGGCGGCGAGGTGGTCTTCCAGGGAACGCCACAGAAAATGCTCCAGACCGATACGCTCACTTCCCAATTTCTCAATGGAAAGGAGAAGATAGAGGTACCTACCGTAAGGAGGAAGGGAAACGGGAAGAGCCTGCGCATCGTCGGGGCGAGAGGAAATAACCTGAAGAATGTCACAGTCGAGATACCACTAGGCATGCTCGTTTGCATCACTGGCGTAAGCGGCAGCGGCAAATCCACTCTCATCAACGAGACCCTACAGCCCTACTTAAGCCAACACTTATATCGCTCCCAGAAAGAGCCACTTCCGTTCGATGCCATTGATGGTATGGAAAACATCGACAAGGTCGTCAGCGTCGATCAGTCGCCCCTCGGTCGCACACCTCGAAGCAATCCCGCCACCTACACCGAGGTCTTCACCGACATCCGCAAACTCTTCGTCGAGATGCCCGAGTCGAAGATGCGTTCCTACAAGCCCGGACGCTTCTCCTTCAACGTCGCCGGCGGACGCTGCGAGACCTGTGGCGGCAACGGCTACAAGACCATCCAGATGAACTTCCTGCCCGACGTGCTCGTGCCCTGCGAAGTCTGTCATGGTCGACGCTACAACCGCGAGACACTCGAGGTCCGCTTCAAGGGAAAGAGCATCGCCGACGTGCTCGACATGACCATCAACCAGGCCGTCGAGTTCTTCGAGAACCAGCCCAAGATTCTCCAGAAGATCAAGGTGCTGCAGGAAGTCGGCCTCGGCTACATCAAGCTCGGTCAGCCCTCCTCCACCCTCTCCGGCGGCGAGAGCCAACGCGTGAAACTCGCCACCGAACTCGCCAAGAAGGACACCGGTCGCACGCTCTACATCCTCGACGAGCCCACCACCGGCCTCCACTTCGAGGACATCCGCACCCTCATGCAGGTGCTCAACCGACTCATCGACAAGGGCAACACCGTCATCGTCATCGAGCACAATCTCGACGTCATCAAGCTCGCTGACCACATCATCGACATGGGTCCCGAAGGCGGACAACAAGGTGGCACCGTCATCGTGACCGGCACCCCCGAATCCGTTGCCCGCTCAGGCAAGGGCATCACCTCCGAGTTTCTCAAAAAAGAGCTCTAAGATGTAGAAAGTCCCAAATACTCAAAGAAACGGTCTGGCCAGAAGTTGAGAATGAGTTCGTCGGGAAAGTCTGTCTCGGCAAGCAGGGGTAGAATGCGGTCGTAGTCGGCAATCTGGAAAGAGATGTGGGCATCGCTGCCGAGAATAGTGGGTACGTCGTACTTCTTGCAGAGGCGCAGAAGTTCGAGGTTGTTGACACGGGCAGCACTCTTATGGCGCTGGGGAGCGAGGGAATGGTTGTTGATCTCAAGCAGGGTGTGGGATTCCTTGGCAGCAAGGACGAGTGGCTCAAAATCGAGTTCGGCAGTACCATCACCCGGATGGCTGATGATATGAATCTTGGGATTACGAATGACGTTGATCATCCCGTGGGTGTTCTCGGCCTTGGAACCTCCCTGATAGCATTTCTCATGGATGCCAGCAATGGCGATGTCGAGACGGTCGAGGTATTCGTCATCAAGATCCAAATGTCCCTCGGTGTCAAGAATGTTAACTTCACACCCCATCAGAATACGGATGCCGTACATCTGACGGGGAACAACAAACATGTTACGGAAATAGACGATGGGACAGGTACCCTGGATGCTGGGACCATGTTCGGTGATACCCAGCACTTGCAATCCCTTGTCGGCTGCTGCCTGCGCCATTTCTTGCAGACTGCTGTATGCATGTCCTGATGCCACGGTATGGGTGTGCGCATCTACTAATACTTTTCTCATGATGCAAAGGTACAACAAAAAACGAAAAACTTTTCAATTTTCACTTAAAAATCACTACCTTTGCATCCGAAAAAACAATTTGAGCACAATGAAGATAGGAATCATACAACACCGATGCGTACAGGAGGTTGGCAAGAACCTTGATCGCATTGAGGAGGGCATCAGAGAGGCTGCTCGACAGGGAGCACGACTGGTGGTGCTGCAAGAGCTACACAACTCACTCTACTTTTGTCAGACGGAGAACACAGAATTGTTCGACTTGGCAGAAACCATTCCTGGACCTTCGACGGAGCGTTTCGGACGGTTGGCAAAAGAATTGGACGTGGTGATTGTTACCTCGCTCTTTGAACGTCGGGCAACGGGACTTTACCACAACACGGCAGTGGTGATTGAACACGACGGAACCATCGCGGGTAAATACCGCAAGATGCACATCCCTGACGACCCTGCTTACTACGAGAAATTCTACTTCACACCAGGCGACCTAGGTTTCCATCCTATCCAGACAAGCGTGGGTTTGCTCGGCGTTCAAGTGTGCTGGGATCAGTGGTATCCAGAAGGAGCCCGACTCATGGCACTGCAAGGGGCGCAACTGCTCATCTACCCCACTGCCATCGGATATGAATCATCGGACACACCCGAAGAGCAGGAACGTCAACGGGAGGCATGGATGACTGTGCAACGTGGACATGCCGTAGCAAATGGACTGCCCGTCATCGCCGTGAACCGCACAGGACACGAAGCTGACCCATCAGGACAGACCAACGGCATTCAGTTCTGGGGCAGCAGTTTTGTGGCTGGTCCTCAGGGCGAGATTCTTTATCAAGCACCCAAAGATGAGGAAACGGTTGCAGTCATCGATGTTGACCTCCAACGCAGCGAAAATGTGCGTCGCTGGTGGCCATTTCTCCGAGACCGCCGAATCGAGGAGTTTGACGGACTCTGCAAACGATTCATCGACTAAGCTTCATAGCTTCACTTTCACAGGCTTGGACTCGTTGTGAAGACGGTCGAGAGCGGTGACGATGAAAGTAGATCCATTCGGCACAGATGGAAGGGTGAGCGTGTTAGCGCTGGTGATGGCAACGATGTGCTCTGCATCTTCCAGATCAATTTTCTCCCCTTTATTAAAGAGATAGACAACAAACTGGCGAGCACGGTCAAGTTCCTTCTTGGCACGTGGCGCTTCCCATGTGAGGATGGTGCCTGTCATCGCGTACTTAGACACTTGCAAGTTCTTGGGCTTGCCTGGAGCTTTCTTGTCGATGAAGGTCATGAGCGGTTGCAGGGCAGGAGTGGAATGATAGACCTGCTGCAACATGGTGCGATAGTTGCCTGGATTGTTGACACAAGCAGCGGCATACCATTGACATGAACCTTGGACGTTGGCAAAAGCACGTTGTAGATCGTACTTGATGCGCATCTGATGGGAAGTAGGATCGGTGGGGTCTGTTCCCTGTACGGTGCGCTCGATGTCTTGTCCGATGAAGAGCGGACGCCCTCCACAATAGTCATTCCACCAATTGAGCAGCACCTCGTAATCGGCCACCTTAGTGCCCAAGTTCCAATATATCTGTGGAATATTATAATCAATCCATCCCTGTTTTACCCAATAAACAATATCGGCATAGAGGTCATCGTAGTTCTGGGTTCCAGCGGTGGCACTACCCTCTTTGCAATTCTGTCCAGTAGGACTATTACGGTAGATTCCAAATGGAGAAATGCCGAACTTGACCCACGGCTTGGTTTCGCGCACCAGATAATGAAGGTCGCGAATGAGGAGGTTGACATTGTCGCGTCGCCAATCCTCGATGGAAGTGAATCCACGCGGATCTGCCTCATAGTAGGCTTGGTCTGGCAATGGAAGCCCTTTGACGGGATATGGATAGAAATAGTCATCCATGTGGATGCCATCGACATCATAGTGCGTGAGAATGTCCTCTACCACCATACAAGTGTAGGTGCGATTCTCAGCGATAGCAGGATTGAAAATATAGAGACCGTCGTATTCGAACATGCGCTCAGGATGACGGACTGCAGCATGGTTCTGTGCCAAAGCCGTCGTGCCTTTGGTCTTGGCACGGTATGGATTGATCCACGCGTGACACTCCATCTCACGTTTATGACACTCTGTGACCATCCATGCCAAAGGGTCCCATCCGTCGGCAGGTGCTACGCCCTGTGTACCTGTCAGATAGCGAGACCAAGGCTCATAGCTGGACTTGTAGAGCGCATCACCTTCAGCACGCACTTGAAAGAGAATGGCGTTGATACCACATTGTTGCAGGGTGTCGAGCTGATCAGACAGCATCTGACGAATCTGTGCCGGTGTCTTGCCAAGGTATTGACCATTGACGCATTGAATCCACGCACCACGAAACTCACGCTTGGGGTTGGTGGCATAGGACACCAAAAATGAGAAACTAACAACTAAAAGGACAAGTATCTTTTTCATAAGAATGGAGAAATAACCCGGTACATGGGTTGGTTATAAGAATGGAGTGAGCAAATTACCGAACCAGCCCTGGAACTTCTTGCCAGTGGAGCGAGTGCCCCAATAACCCTTCTGCATCGGAGTGGATGACTTCAGTTGCTCGTTGAAGAGGTCTGTCAGTTCTTGGGTGGTCTTTTTATTGAATATGACGGTATTGACCTCATAATCGCAACGCAAAGAACGAGCATCCATGTTGCTGGAGCCAACAGTACAATAGAGGTCGTCAATCATCATGATTTTCGTATGATGGAATCCGCCATGAAATAGATACACCTTAGCCCCTCTTTTGGCGAGGTTGTTACCTACATAATGAGAAGCCTCTGGAGTCAGAGGAATATCACTCTTGGCAGAAAGAAGTATCTGCACATCAACACCACGATCGATGGCACGCTTCAAAGCCTTCCGCACCCGATGAGTGGGCACAAAATACGGATTGATGAGGAGCACTTTATGCTGTGCCGTGTTGAGCATCTCGGCAAAGAGGTCACGAATGGCATCTGCGCTACGGAGAGGATGACGATCAATGATGGCAAGACGCTGATTGTCATTGCTAGTAATCTTGGCAGGAAAATACTTTTCGCCTGCAATATACTCTTTGGTTGCCTTGTACCACATCCGACAGAAAATCTCGTGCAACTCGTTCACCACAGGTCCTTCGATGTGCATATGCATGTCGTGCCAATCGCCAATTTCAGGGATGCCTTCAATGTAATAGTCTGCCACATTCATACCCCCTGTGTAGGCAATCTTGCCATCGATGACCACAATCTTGCGGTGGTCGCGTGGAATGATGTGGTTGACCCACGGGAAACGGATCGGATCGAACTTCACCAACTTGATGCCCAGGGCATTGATGGAATCGTGCATTTGAGCTTTGATGGGCTGATTGTTGGAGGAATTGCCAAATGCATCATAAAGCGCACGCACTTCCACCCCTTCAGCTGCTTTCTGTGCCAAGATATGGAACAGAAGTCCCGCTATAGAGTCGTTACGGAAATTGAAGTATTCAAGGTGAATGAACGACTTGGCATTGCGCACAGCCTCAAACATGTCCTCAAATTTGTCATGACCCGTCTTCAACAACTGCACGGAATTGCCATCATAGAGTTTCACACCCTTCGACCGCAGATGAGCAGCCATCAGGGAATCAGCAGTCTGCGCACTCACGGCCATCACCAACGGGATGCAGAATACCAATATAATTATAAGAATAACTCTTCTCACTTTCTTACCAATTAATAGGTTCTATTTTATGTTGCTGCAAATATTGATTGCAAATACTGAAATGGTGATTGCCAAAGAAGCCACGATAGGCTGATAATGGCGAGGGGTGGGCAGAACGCAGAATGCAATGTTTGGAAGCATCTATCAGTACTGCCTTGCTCTGTGCATAACTGCCCCAAAGGATGAATACAACATGTTCACGTTCAGTACTGACCAGACGGATGACGGCATCCGTAAACTCTTCCCAACCACGTTTTTGATGACTGGCTGCCATATGAGCACGAACGGTCAGCGTAGCATTCAAGAGCAAGACGCCCTGCTCTGCCCATCGGGTCAGATTGCCCGATTGTGGAACAGGTTTGCCAAGGTCCGTCTGAATCTCCTGGAAAATATTGCGCAGCGAAGGAGGAAATGGCACGCCATCGTTGACCGAAAAACACAAGCCATGCGCTTGTTGTGGCTCGTGATAAGGGTCTTGTCCGATGAGCACCACCTTCACTTTGGGCAGAGGACAGAGATTAAAAGCATTGAAAATGAGTGCGCCAGGGGGATAGCAAGTTCCCTGTGCATACTCAGTCTTTACAAACCGAATCAGTTGTTCAAAATAGGGTTTGTCGAACTCTGGTTGGAGTTTTTCAAGCCACGATGCTTCTATCTGTACCTTAGCCATAGTCTGTGATTATTCCACCAATCCGGCTTTCACCCATGAGGAAAGCAGTTGCTTCACATCAGCCTGTGCCTGAGACTCCTCCACTTCATATTCATCAAGAAGAATCTTGGTCATATCCTGCTCCGTGAAATCCTTTCCCTCCACTTGTCTCCAGATAAGGGCAGCCGATTCATTCAGCGTGATGACTTTTGTAAAGTCTATGTTCTCAACTCCATGCGCTATGATAACGTTCTCGCCACACACATTACGCAATTCAAAACCATTCTTTATCTTCATATTATATGTCTTAATTTTAATGTAAATAATCAAATGCCATGTTGTTTTGTCCATCTTTGAGGCCATTGGTGCAACCACAGCAAGCGATACAAAGCCAAGAGATATCTCCTCATTGGGAGCAGTTTCGGCCACACCAGAGAATAGCATTTCCATGCACTGGAATTGTCCAAGGTATAGGTTCTCCCTTTTCGCACCACTTGCAGCAGTTTTGCACGCACATTTGCTACAGGAAAAATCTCTGTTCCCTCCACATTTCCATCACCTCGCATGGTCACTATGCCATCGTTAATCGCTTCGATGCGATGACACACGAAATGACCTTCCTCCACCTCTGCCAAAATAACATCACCCACCTTCAGGTTGTCAACTTTGCCGAACACCAGTTTGTCTCTACCATCCTCAATGAATGGGCGCATACTGTTGCCCCGTGCGATAATCGTTGCCTTGTGACCCTCCTGAATCAGTTGCACCACCTGAGGCAAGAATATGCTGTTTTCTACTGACAACTTCTGCATCATTCCCTACTCTTTTCCTGACATTGCTCCATAACTCATCCGCACAGCTTCCTCATTAGGCAAATTTTCCAAGAAGAACACTGGCACCAATTCCAAAAGTTTCGACACCGTGTCACTCGTACCCACATAATCACGACGATCCCATTTCATCACAGAACAAGATGGGAGCAGGGAGGCATAACCTTCAATCGCACTCATACGACGTATCTTGTTGTATGGAGCTTGTTTCAGTTGCAGAAATCCTCCTATGGGTGCTTCCACATTGCGGTAACAAGGTGTCTTACCACTCCAAGGTGAGCCAAACACACGCGCCACACCATCGTCGCACACACGTACCACGGGATTGTCATCATTCATCAAATCTGTGTCTGGTATATATTTGAGCCAGTTCTGTGTATGGGTACTCTTTCCTGTACCACTCACACCAAGGCACAAATAGCCACGCCCATCTTTACGTATGACTGAAGCGTGCATCAACGCTGTCATCTTATCAGCACCCGCAAAAGCATACATCATCATCAGGGCATTATTTAGTCCGAAGCTGCGCATCAACTCATTACCATTCAAACACACCGTTGCCAACGAGAAATCAGCCGTTGCCTGCATCAGACAACATTCCCTACCACGAATATCACTCACGATGATCTGATATCCTCCATCATCCAACAGATAGACACCATGATTATTTCCTCCGCAGTCAAACTGCCCAATTTCCTTCCCATTTTGTGAAGGACGCCAAGCATTATCCACATTCAATTCAAACAGCAATGGCTCGCCCTCGGGAACCTCTGCTAATCGGAAAGGCTCACTTGACGGCAATAATGCCGTTGTATTCTTCTCGTCACAGAAATTCACACAATAGTTGTGACGTCCCACTCTATAATACATACGATTCATCATTCTATATCATTATTCTATCCACACAGCTTTCGCCCAGGATGTTTTCAAATACTTTTCATTGAAAGACTCATAACTGTAAGTATATTTCTCAAACGGAATGAACATGGCCATACCACAGCACTGAGCATCATCAATCGCAATTATTGATTTGGGATACCCACTATACCAACGTCCAGTATGCACACAAGTGATCAACTTGTCCGTATTCCCTTTCCATTGAGCATATTCTTCGTCATCAAGCACTTTCAACATAATACCCTGCATGTCCAGGAAATCAGGAGATGTGGTAGTCCATGAACCATAGCGTATATAATTCAGCATGGACGAGATGTTTAAATTCAGCATTTCCGAACGATGAGCTGCCACAACGGATTTCATATAGGCAGCATAATCATCCAATGCTTCTGTATTCACAGCAGAAACGACAATTCCATACGCATTGCTGTATTCTTGCTTGTACACCGTCAACATCTGATTCACGTAATCATCTTTGAGGAACATCGCTCTCGTCATGGTCTCATAGTTAGCTCCTGATGCAGGGATCTCGGCAGGTGATGCAATCAGCCACTTAGCTGCGTCACGTAATTCATACGCCACTTCAATTGTCTGCATAACACAAGCATCGAAGAAGATGAAATCAAATGCATTTCCTTGCAAGACGCTTGCCATATCATCAATGTTCATTTGATTTCCATTGTTATTAGTTGTGTTCTTTCCATTGTCAACTCCAAATGACTTCCGTTTCGTTGGAGTTTCGCTGTACATGTCCCCACTGAAATTGGAGGGTGTCCAGCCCGATGCATGAGACCACATCACTAATCCATAACTCTCCGCTGGATAATTGCTTTTCACATAATCGATGAACGTGCCCAATTGCTCTGCAGAAGATGAATTCACGTCATTCTCATACGTCATGACAGGCACCAGTTCTGAAAATTGAGTTATTTTCGTTGTCTTATCCACCACATATATGCGAGGTAACTTCACATCATCCAAATAAATGACAAGACGGTCATTGGCACTCAACGTGTCATTATTCATGCCCACCAACATTTCCTGTACGTCAGCCCACACATTCTTGTTCAATGAATTTTCCGCTACCATATACACCATCACCGTACGACTCTCCACATAAGGAGACACGATAGGCGGAGTTTCATCATCTTTAGAGCATGCAGAAAATGAACAAGTTGCAACAATGAAAAAGAACATTGTTGCAACTGTACCATACACTCTGTTAAATAGGCTATTCTTTTTCATTGACAAAAGATTCCAATGGATGCCTAAACTTGAAACCATCTATCGGTACAATCTTCGTATAAGGATTGTCGAGATAGCGCTTCTTTATTTTGTAATACTTTTTCGAGAGTTTCTTTCGACTGGCCGAATAAAACACAACGGTGGTTTGGTGGTCTTTATGCAGCGTCCCCTCCATATATTCCTTCAACTGCAAGCTGAACTCTGAGCGGAACGGCAAGAACTTTGTCTTCTTCGCCAAATCGAAGCTGTCAACTTCATTGATGAAGGTGAGATAGACGACTGAATCGGTCAGCTGCTGACTCACTCCAAACAGATACACTTTTCCACTACCTCTGCCATATTGCGTCGGTTTCTGTTTCGCCACTGCCAGCAGTGTTACAACCAGCATCACTGCCACCCATACAAATCTCCTCATGCTGATTATCCTAAATATGTCTTCAACAAACGGCTCTTCGACTGTGAACGGAGACGACGAATGGCCTTTTCCTTAATTTGACGTACACGTTCACGTGTCAGATTGAAACGGTCACCAATCTCTTCCAAGGTCTTCTCTGGTTCACCTAATCCGAAGAACATCTTGATGATTTCCTTTTCACGAGTTGTCAACGTATCAAGAGCACGTTCTATTTCCTTTTGCAAAGATTCCGTCACCAGTGTGCGGTCAGCTGATGGAGAGTCTGGATTTGAAAGAATATCCAGCAAGCTATTGTCCTCGCCCTCTACGAATGGAGCATCCACACTGATATGGCGACCACTCACCTTCATCGTGTCAGCCACCTTGTCCACAGGCAAGTCGAGTTGGGCTGCCAATTCCTCAGGTGAAGGACGACGTTCATTCTCCTGTTCAAACTTAGAGAAAGCCTTGCCAATCTTGTTGAGTGAACCCACTTGGTTCAATGGCAAACGTACGATACGGCTCTGCTCAGCCAATGCTTGCAGAATCGATTGACGAATCCACCATACAGCATAAGAAATGAATTTGAAACCACGTGTTTCGTCAAATTTCTCTGCAGCCTTGATCAGACCCAGATTGCCCTCATTAATCAGGTCAGGCAAACTCAAACCCTGATTCTGATACTGCTTTGCCACAGAAACGACGAAACGAAGGTTCGCTCTTGTCAGTTTCTCCAAGGCTTTTCTGCCTTCGATACCGCCTTTGCGAATCTTCGCAGCCAATTCTACTTCTTCCTCAACAGTGATTAACTCCTCACGACCAATTTCTTGCAAGTACTTATCCAACGAAGCACTCTCACGGTTCGTGATTGACTTGGTAATTTTTAATTGTCTCATACTTTACGCGTAAAAAAGCGTGCAAATATAGGGATTTTTCCTGAATAATTCAAAACTTTCACATAATTTATTACACTCCATCCTTGTTTTTGCACATTTCATCATCCACAAAGGTAGTCGTCATGACACACCTTTTAGGCCAAAAGACGTGTAAATGCAGAGGGAAAGGGTGTCTCGAAGTTGAGCATTTCACCCGTGATGGGATGGTGGAAAGCCAGGCGATAAGCATGAAGGCAAAAGCGACCAGCAGGATTACTGCGGTCACCATAAGCCTCAACGGTACTGCCATATTTGTGGTCGCCCACAATGGGATGATTCAGATCATGCATATGGACACGTATTTGATTCTTGCGTCCTGTCTCAAGTTTGAATTCAACGAGAGAATATCCATTTTTACGCTGCAAAGTGCGATAATGAGTAACAGCCTGTTTGCCACCATTGTCGTAAGGGGTAGAATAGGAAATGAACATGCGGTTATCACTAATCCATGAAGTAACAGTACCCTTGTCTTTTTCCATTTCTCCCTGCACAACAGCAACATATCGGCGGTCAGTCACAATGTCCTGCCAATTGTCAGTAAAGATTTTCTGAATGTCACGACGTTTGGCAAAGAGGAGAATTCCTGACGTGCCTCGGTCAAGACGGTGAACAGTATGGACAGAGAATGCGCGGCTCTGACGCTTCACGTATTCATCCAGTATCGCCTTCACATTTTCATGGCGGTCACCAGGCATCGCGTTGGTAAGAATTCCCTCCTTCTTCTCCACAACAAGCAAAAAGGCATCTTCATAGATGATGCGCACCCAAGGATTGGAGAACGCATGCTTATGACGATTCTTTGCCACCTGCACGATTTGTCCAGGTTGGAGAAGATAGTTATACTGCGTGATGATTTCTTTATTGACATACACCATCCGTTGACTCAAATATTCCTTTGCTTTTGTACGCGAAATGCCAGAAATCGTGTTCATCAAGAACTGCATCAATTCTGCAGGTTCCTTGACCGTGTAGGTGGTGTAATGGTTGGCTGCTTTATAATCTGAATAAGTACTCATTTTCTTCTTTCCAATAATACGACATTTTCAACGTGTTGCGTATGAGGGAACATATCAACAGGTTGCACTTTCATTACTTTATAGTCAACATCCAGCAACTGAAGGTCACGAGCTTGCGTGGCAGGATTGCAACTGACATAAACGATCCGACGAGGAGCTGCGAAGAGGATGGTGTCAATGACATCCTGATGCATACCGGCACGAGGAGGGTCTGTAATGATGACATCTGGACGACCATGCGCCTCAATGAACTCCTTGTTCAGGATATCCTTCATATCACCCGCATAGAAAAGGGTGTTGGTGATGCCATTGATGTCGGAATTGACCTTGGCATCTTCTATCGCTTCAGGTACATATTCAATGCCGATTACTTGACGAGCCTGACGTGCCACAAAATTGGCAATTGTACCGGTACCTGTATATAAATCATAGACCAATTCATTGCCTGTCAACCCCGCAAAATCACGTGCCACTTTATAGAGTTCATAAGCCTGTTCCGTGTTCGTCTGATAGAAGGATTTTGGCCCTACTTTAAAGTACAAATCTTCCATCTTCTCATAGATATAATCCTTCCCCTTCACCACATGAATCTCTTGGTCAGCAAATGTATCGTTAGCTTTATGATTATCAACATATAGGAGTGATGTGATTTGAGGAAAACTTTCACTGAGATGTTTCATCAAATCATCTGCTTGCTGCTGTTCTTCTGGCGTCTCAATTCTGAACTGAACAAGGAACATCAGCTCACCCGTATTGGAGGTACGAATCATCAGCGAACGGAGCAGTCCTCTATTCTGTCGAAGATCATAAAATTCAAGTCCATTTTGAAGGGCATATTGGCGAATGTCATTACGTATCTGATTATTGATATCGTCCATCAAATGACACTCTGTGATGTCGAGAATCTTATCGAATGCACCTGTAATATGAAAACCCACAGCATCCATCACGTCATAGCGAACATCCTGCTTCACCTCCTCTTCCGTGAGCCAACGTTTATTGGAAAAACCGAATTCCAATTTGTTGCGGTACCCATAGATGTTCTTACTGCCAAGAATCGGCATGAATTCAGGCAATTCAATCTTTCCGATGCGTGTCAAGTTATCAAATATTTGCTGCTGCTTGGCACGCAGTTGTTCTTCATATTGAAGGCATTGCCACTTGCATCCTCCACAAACACCATAATGACGGCAACGGGGTTCTGTACGAAGCGACGATTTCTGATGAATGTTGACAGCAATAGCCTCCATATACGAACTTTTCTTTTTCTTCACTTGCAGATCCACCACGTCTCCTGGTACCACAAAAGGAACGAACACCACCTTGTCTTCCACACGAGCCAAAGCCTTGCCCTCAGCTGCACATGCCGTGATGGTAACATTCTCGATCAACGGAAGCTGTTTCTTTTTATTACGAGCCATAAAAAAGTGTCATATTTTGTTAATTTGACTGCAAAGGTAAAAAAAAGTTAGGAGTTAGGAGTTAGGAGTTAGGAGTTTTTCGTACCTTTGCAAAGCAAAATGTTGCTTTTTGTCATATTTGCGAAGAAAATGGAAGTTCAAAACATAGTGAAATGGGGATTCATTGGTTGCGGTGAAGTGACAGAGAAAAAGAGTGGTCCCGCTTTCGGCAAGATTGAAGGAAGTGAAGTTGTGGCTGTGATGAGCCGCGACAGAGATAAGGCGAAATCATATGCAGAACGTCATGGCATCAGAAAATATTATTCTGACGCCCAGTCATTGGTCAGCGACCCTGAAGTGACGGCTGTGTATATCGCCACTCCCCCATCCTCTCATGCAACATTTGCCATCATGGCAATGAAAGCAGGAAAACCCGCATACATAGAAAAACCATTAGCAGCAAGTTACGGCGATTGCTTGAGAGTGAATCGCATCAGCGAACTCACAGGGATTCCATGTTTTGTGGCTTTCTACAGACGCTATCTACCCTATTTCGAGAAGGTGAAACAGATTGTCATGGGGGGTGAAATAGGAAAGATTTTGACGGTGCAGATACGTTTTGCTGTTCCACCCAGAGAACTTGACCACAAAAGCGGACAAGAAATGCCGTGGAGATTACAACCGGAGGTGGCTGGAGGAGGTGGATATTTCTATGACCTCGCAGCACATCAGATAGATCTGCTGCAATATTGGTTCGGACCCATTATGGAGGCAGAGGGGTTCTGTCAAAATATGGCTGGACTGTATAAGGTAGAGGACACCTTCAATGCATGTTTCCGATTCAGTGATGGACTGACGGGCAGCGCATCGTGGTGTTTTGTGGCACACGAATCTGCACGAAGAGACAGAATTTCCATTGTCGGCACTAAGGGCAAGATTGTCTTCTCCGTGTTTGACTACGAGCCCATTGTGCTTGACACAGAACGTGGACAGGAACAAATCATTGTACCCAATCCTCCGCATGTACAAATGGGACTGATTGAGAAAGTGGTAAGACATTTGCAAGGAAAAGAGAAATGTGATTGTGACTCGCTGAGCGCCACACCCACCAACTGGGTGATGGATCGTGTGTTGGGCAAAATCTAAGGAGAAGAAAAGACAGAGTTATGCGTAACGAACTGAAAAGAATTGCGTGTGCAGTATGGCTGATGGTTGCATTATGCTTGACGGCAAATGCCCAAGATGCATCGCTACGTGTAACTGAAAATGTTGGCGAGCAGACCCTTGACAGCGTGATTGTCACAGAAAAAAAGAAAAGGCCATCCTTACCGTTGCGAATCATGAGTGGAGTTGAGCACTTCTTCATGGGATGCGACACCAACTACGTTACGCCTCAGAAGTACAACCTGACCACACAAATAGAATTGTCCTACTGGCACGACTATTATTTTCTACGGTCATCCCAGACAGACAAGACGATGGTGATTCAGTCAGACCCCTCTGTCATTCTTGGAGGATATGTGTATTATAGCATTTTCGGATATGGTGCCGTATGGAATCTGAATGACATCGGCATCAAGGCAGGCAAGACAAACGGCACTTCGTTGCGACAATCATTCGTCATTCATACAGCGAAGATCTTTGCAGAGTACTATATGTTCAACTCTGGTAAAGGAGCCGAGATCCGAAGTGTTAGCGGGATAGAGACAAGGGGGAGAGACAGGACCTTTCATGGCCTTGATTCCAGATGCAACGGATTTAGTGCCATCTATATGTTCAACAACCAGCACTTCTCCTGGCCTGCAGCCTTCGGAGCAAATGCTGTACAACGAAAGAGTTGCGGTAGTTGGAGTGCCGGCTTTCAATATAACCATCAGCACATCACATTCGACAAGGAAGCACTGCCCGACTACATCAAACAAGATATCGACTCCACACTATTGTTCAACCAAGTGAACTATACCGACTACAGCATCAGTGTGGGATACAACTATAATTGGGTGCTTGGACGTAATGTCCTCTTTGCCATATCGTTCATCCCTGGTATCGGTTATCGTAGGTCGAACATTACTGAGGCAGAGAACTTGGGACATTCTATCTTGAACAATGTATCAACCGACCTCAACCTGCGCATGTCCATCTTCTGGAATAACACAAGGATGTTTAGCGGTCTGATTTTCGAGACACACACCTACGATTATCGAAAAGACAAATTCGGTTTGACCAACACCTATGGAACGCTGAAATACCTCTTGGGTGTGAATTTCTGGAGAAAGCCGAAACCCAAAGACTGATTGTAAAGACTGATAACTAATATAAAATCAAATTAGCATCTACACAAAGAAAATGAATATGATAAAAAAACTACACACCGTCCTCCTCTTGGCATGTGCATCGCTTTCAGGCCATGCACAGCAGAATTGGATTGACGTAACCGACGCACACATTATCAACCCGAGGTTTAACAACAATGATGTCACTACTGGCTGGGAAGGAACAGAATTCGGTGTAGCCAACCCGATGGAAAATGCCGAACATTACCAAAAGACCTACGACACATACCAAACCATCGCGGGATTGAAAGCTGGCACCTATCGTGTCAGTCTGAATGCCTTCTATCGTTGTGGAGACGCTGATAGTGACTACAGCATCTTCAGTTATGGCAATTACGAGGATTACCAATATGCACGTCTCTATGCACGTTCGAGCAAGAACTATTACGATTCCCCCATAGCATTGGCTTCATCTGCCGCCCTTGAGCAATCACTTGGTGGAGGAATAAGTAACGTGGGGAGGGAATGGGCGATTATTGATGGAGAATGGCAAGAAACCGCTGGATACTACATTCCCAACAACATGGAAGCTGCTCACTACTGGTTTGAAAAGGGTCATTACTACAACTATGTAGATTGTGATGTGGAGAATGACGGGATGTTGACTATTGGCATCCGCAAAGATGAGTGGATTGGAAGTGACTGGACGTGTCTGGACAACTGGAAATTAGAGTTATGGGGCACCATTGTGAATGTCACCTCCATTACACTCTCAGAAACAAGCGTGGAAATGTCTCAATATGAAACGCATGATCTGACTGCGACGGTGGCTCCCTCTGATGCTACCTATCAGAATGTGAGTTGGTCATCCACGAAAGAGAGTGTGGCAACAGTGGACAGCAAGGGACAAATCACCGCTGTCGGCATTGGTGTCTGCTACATCATCGCCACAGCTAAGGATGGAAGCGGTAAGACAGCCCAATGTCGTGTAACCGTAAAGAGAGAAGACCCTTCTGCTGAGAATCTGATCATCAATGAAATCATGGCAGCCAATGTGGATGTGTATCTTGACCCTTCGTTCAATTATGGCAGCTGGGTGGAACTGTACAATCCGACAGATAAGAGTGTGGCATTGGGAGGTCTTTACATCTCCGATGATCCTAACAACCTCAAGAAGCAGCATTTGTTGCGTTCATACGGATCACTACCCGCTCATGGTTATGCAATACTGAACTTTGACCACCATGAAGTCTGGACTTCCGCTTCGTATAGGCAGATTGATGGCAAACTGGATTGCGATGGTGGAGTCATCATCCTGTCAGACGGCACCAACATTATCACACAACAGGAATTTCCAGAGGCGATTTCACGCATGTCCTATGCCCGTACAACTGATGGTGGTTCAGAATGGGGCGTGACAAGCAATCCTTCGCCAGGTGCATCCAACCAAGAAGCTGGAGGTTTTGCCACCCAGCAACTGGAAGCGCCTGTGGTAGATAAGAATGGACAACGTTTCAACAGCACGTTGCAGGTATGCGTAAACATTCCTAAGGGTGCAACGCTGAGATATACGACTGATGGTACAACCCCAACGCTTGACAATGGCGAGACTTCTGCCACAGGACTCTTCAGGGTGACCAACAATGTATGTTATCGCTTCCGCTTGTTCAAGGATGGGTATCTGCCTTCACAGGTTGTTACACGCTCATTCATCCGTGAAGATAAGGAATACCCCTTCCCCATCATCTCGGTCGTAACAAAGCGCGAAAACATTTACTCAACAGACTATGGTATCTTCCAAAAGGGACCTAATGGACGTCCTGGCAACGGACAGAGTAGTAATTGTAACTGGAACATGGATTGGGATCGACCCGTGTCGTTTGAATATATCACGACTGATAACGAATGTCTGATAGCACAAGAATGTGATATGTCCATATGTGGTGGATGGACGCGTTCCTCCAATCCAAAAGCCTTTAAACTGAAGGCATCAAAAACGTACGACTTCAATAATTTCTTCCAAGCAAGTTTGTTTAAGGAGAAACCATATATTAAAAACAAAACATTGCAGATTCGTAATGGCGGTAATGATGGAAGTTGCCGTGTGAAAGACGCTTCTATCCAGCAGGTGGTGGCACGCAGTGGATTATATGTGGATTATCAAGCTTGGCAACCTGTTCATGTATTCATCAACGGCAGCCATTATGCCGTGCTGAACATGCGCGAACCTAATAATAAGCATCACGCATACGCGAACTATGGCATCGACACTGATGAGATGGATCAGTTTGAGGTTTCACCCGACTCTGGCTATGTGCAGATGGAAGGTTCAAAAGCAAGCTTTGACCGTCTGATGGCTTTGAGCGAAAACGCCGCGGATGAAGAGACGTTTGAAGAAATTAGCCAGATGCTGGATATCGATGAATACATTAATTATATGGCAGTGGAACTGCATATAGGTAACTGGGACTGGCCTCAGAACAACTTGAAGGGTTTCCGTGATGTGAATGACGGCAAGTTCCATTTCGTGTTATTCGATCTTGACGGTGCCTTCAATTTGGGCTCTGGCGATATGTTCAACACATTCTTCAATAAGGAGAACTATACGTTTGACACGCTACACGGATATGACTATTCGAATAATGAGAACATCGAGGGAAAGCGTAACAGGAAACAGTTAGAAGTGGTAACACTCTTCAAGAATCTGTTGAAGAATGCAGTATTCCGCAAAAGGTTCATCGACGCGTTCTGTATCATAGGTGGCTCTGTGTTCCAACAGTACAAGGTGGAAGATATTGTGAATGATGTAGCAACTTATTTGGCTACAGATGGATATGTGAATCCTTGGGGAACGGCAAATGATGTGATGAACAAATTAGGATCACGTAATAACGGTGCAACAAATGCGTTGAAAAACTGTACATACATGGAGCTGGGAAGTGTGGAACGTCAGCGTGTGACGATTGACACCCAAGGGGCAGCCAATGCAAAGGTGATGGTGAATGAAATGGAACTCCCCTACGCTGAGTTTGACGGTTACTTGTTTGCACCTGTGACGCTGAAAGCACAGGCACCTGCAGGATACACGTTTGCAGGATGGCAGAATGCGGGCACAACAAAGACCACAAGCATATTTGCCTCGAACGATAGTTGGACATACTACGATCAAGGTTCACTCGACGGAAAGAGTTGGCAGGCACTCAGATACAGCACCACTGGTTGGAAAACTGGTTCTGCACCACTCGGCTATAACAAGAGCGGTGTCTCCACACAACTCGATTACGGCTCAGACTCCAACAGAAAACGACCCACCTATTATTTCCGCAAATCCTTCAACCTCAGCGCTGCACCATCGGCAACTGACGAGTTCATCCTTGAGTACACCATCGATGATGGCATGATTGTGTATGTGAATGGCATAGAGGCTGGTCGTTACAACATGCCTGCAGGCTCTATCGGTTACGATGATTTCTCCACCACCCATGCAAACGGCAATCCTGATAGAGGACAGATGACGCTGTCAGGTTCTCTCTTTAACAAGGGCAGAAACGTGATTGCGGTCGAGGTGCACAACAACAGCTCTACATCCACTGATATTCTTTGGGAAGCATCTCTCTCGCAAGTTGAAAAGATCAATGCGCAGGACTTTGTGTCGAAAGATCCTGAATACACCCTCCCAGCATCTGGTTCACACAATCTCGTGGCTGTGTTCGAAGAGATTCCTGAGGCAGAGAAATTGGCTGAGGGCATCACACCTGTACGCATCAATGAGGTGAGTGCCGCCAACTCCATCTATGTAAATGACTACTTCAAGAAGAATGACTGGATTGAACTGTACAACACGACAGATGACGACATCGACATCAAGGGCATGAACATCATCCTCGTCACAGACAAGTCGAAGAAACCTAAGAAGCATGACTTCCAGGTGCCATCTGACAACGTTACCCTCAACACCATCATCCCTGCCCACGGCTACAAAGTCATCTGGTGCGACAATCTCGACATCATCGGTGCTGATATTCACACCAACTTCAAGCTGGAATCCAAGGGAGGCGATGTCATCATCACAACGGAGACATATAAAGACACGTTGACCTACGAGCAGCATCCAGGCACACAGACCTACGGACGCTATCCTGATGGAGCTAACGACACATACGTCATGAACATTCCAACCATTGCAAAAGCCAATCAGATGAGTTCATACGACACGCTTTATGTGAAGCCTGTTGATCCTACACCAGAGCCTGACGCCATTCAGTCCTACACCAAGGAAGGTGGCATCACCATCGCCTATGTGGGTGGTGTGGTCAACATCAAGAGCGAGGACTCTCCTATCAAGATGGCCGACATCTACAACACCTCTGGCATGAAGATGGAGACCGCAAACCTCGCGAATGCAGGCAACAAATTTGTTTCCATCAATGTGGCATCCCTGCCAAAGGGCATCTATATTGTTAGTGCAACCACAGAAGATGGCGATGAATGCCGCATCAAGTTCATCATAAAGTAAGAAAAAAGAGCATTTTATGATGTAAAGCGCACTTTTGACGAAAATAATTGAATATTGAATGACGAAGAATGAATTATTTGTCCTATATTTGCAAAACAAAACAAGAGAACAACTGATATTCACTCTTCGTCATTCATTTTTATGAATAACACTAAACATTAAAATACACGTACATGAAAGAAACAATTCTTGTGACTGGCGGAACTGGTTTCATTGGTTCACACACCACCGTGGAACTGCAGCAGGCAGGCTACGATGTGGTCATCATCGACAACTTGTCCAACTCAAATGCCTCTGTCATCGATGGCATTGAGAAAATCACAGGCATTCGTCCTGCATTTGAAAAAGTAGATTTGAATGACTTTGCGGCAACAGAAGCCGTATTCAAGAAATATCCCATCAAAGGCTGCATCCACTTCGCCGCATCCAAGGCTGTCGGAGAATCTGTGGAGAAGCCATTGCTCTATTATCGCAACAACCTCAACTCACTCATGAACGTGCTTGAGTTGATGACGAAATACAATGCCAAAGGCATCATCTTCTCTTCCTCCTGCACTGTATATGGACAGCCCACCAAGGAGAATCTCCCTGTCACGGAACAAGCGCCCATCCAGAAAGCCTTGTCCCCATACGGCAACACCAAGCAGATCAACGAGGAAATCATACAGGACTACATCCACTCAGGAGCCCCCATCAAGTCCGTCATCCTTCGCTACTTCAACCCCATCGGCGCACACCCATCAGCACTCATCGGCGAGCTGCCCAATGGTGTACCGATGAACCTCATACCATTTGTCACCCAGACTGCCATCGGCATCCGTAAGCAGTTGAAAGTGTTTGGAAACGACTACAACACCCCCGACAAGACGTGCATCCGCGACTACATCTATGTGGTTGACCTCGCAAAGGCACACGTAAAAGCCATGCAGCGCGTCCTCGAACAAGACACCGACCCTGTTGAAGTGTTCAACATCGGCACTGGTCATGGATACTCCACCCTCGAGATCGTGGAGGGATTCGAAAGAGCCACAGGCGTGAAACTCCCATGGGAATATGCACCACGCCGCGAGGGAGACATCGAAGCCATCTGGGGCAATGTAGACAAAGCCAACAAAGTGCTTGGCTGGAGTGCAGACACCCCACTCGACGACATTCTGCGCTCTGCATGGAAATGGCAAGAAAAGCTCCGCGCCGACGGAGTTCAATGATACATCAATGATACAACGTTCTGGTCGACTACCAGAATCGTTTGTCGTGTTTTATTTTGTGTTTGTGTTGTGGCTATTCCTTTTCGTGAGAAACGGGGTAGCCCTTTTTTAGGCTCATGCCTATGGGATCAAGACAAACTTTCTCAACTTTTTACGACATTCTTTTGGAAGTGTCAAGAAAAGGATATATCTTTGCAACGGAAACAAACAACCATATTGCGGAACATAATAAGAGATTCATATTCTGGCGAAATCGTATTTCCTGCCTCTATAGAAAAATATGGTACCACCTACAGTGTCACATCTATCGATGAAAATGAATTTACTTGTGTTTGTATTCCGTTGCATAGACATATTCTTTTTGTATCATTTCCAAAGAATAGGGAAATGGTAACCTATTTAACGTGAGTTCGATGAAAATTCATTAAAAATAATTGTTTAATTATTAGCACATTAGCGATATTTTTAGTAACTTTGTAACGTGAGTTCGGTATAAGAATCATGCGATAATCCTGCTTTTGTCAATAATCTCGATATTCATTTCAGGCTTCTTAGGCAAGAGGTTGTATGCAATGA